>CAURQH010000013.1:0-53553 GCA_963526885.1 uncultured Veillonella sp.
CAACAATCATTATTTGCTGACTTTGCTCAATCCTGCGACAAATTGAAATTTGAAGTCCTATTCTTTAAAGTTCTAATGAACAATTACTATTTAAAAGGAAAATGACCATACTAGAGCAATTCAACCTTCTAGTATGATCATTCTGTTATTCTTTGCGTGAAAGCTGTCACTCTTGTATTATCTATGGCTCCCTATTTTAATATACCTCGTTCCAACAACAAGTGACGTATAGTCATAATCGGATTTCTCCACAACATACGCGGTCCACTATAACGCATGACTTGTCGAATCTTTTCTCGATAGGTCGGTGCATAGCAATGTGTTTTACACATAGAGCAAAAGGTTTTCGCTTCCATATGAGGACAATGTTCTACCCTAGCCTCTGCATACGTCATAAGCTCAGCACAATCTTCGCAAAGCTCTCTAGATTTTGTACCATGATGTCCATGACAATATATTTCTATCATGCGGCGCACAGTTTTTAATTCTAACAATCGTTTTTCGTCAACTCCTGTTGCCTTTCTGTTTAACTCATTCATACACAGTACCTCATACTTTCAACATCCAAGAAAATTGCGCGCAACATTCGTCTGTTATCTTACAGATCATACATTATAATGTAATCGGCAAAAATGTTAACAGCATAGCAATAAAAATAGCTGGCAACAAGTTAGCTACTCGAATTTTATTAGGCCACAATACATTGATACCTACACAGAAAATTAAGATAGAGCCTACGTAGGATAAATTATCAATCGCCTCTGGAGTCATAAGAGGGGCCGCCAAATGCGCTAACCCCGTAATAATCCCTTGGGTAATCCCCACTGGTAAAAAGGAAAACAGTGCCCCTTTTCCCATGGAGGATGCCATAACCATCACAATAATACCGTCTAGAATACTTTTGACAACCATCGTACTGTAATCACCAGTCAAACCATCTTGAATAGACCCAATGACACCCATAGCTCCTACGGTAAATGTCATGGATGCCGTAATAAACGCATTCGTAAATTGTGGATCTCGGCTATTACCGGTTTTCAACTTTAACCATTCTCCAATAGCAGTAATGCGATGATCAAAGTCGATAAGCTCTCCAATAATAGCCCCTAGTACCATAGAGATAATCATCATCATGGGGCCCGTTGTATGAAGGCTATCACTGACGATCACTAGCATATATTGCATAGTACCACTCATGCCTAACAAAAGGATAATGATGCCACACACCATCATGAGCGTTTCTTTTAAATTATCTTTCATACGGTGTCGAATAAAGAGCCCTAATAAGCTACCACAAATAATTAACACCACATTAAGGATGGTTCCCATACCATGCATTGGTTGTTCCTCATCTTTCTAAAAAATCACTACACTGTCGTCCCCATCTACCTCGTGCACACGAACTTGCACCGTTTCCAAGTGGGACGTAGGAATATTCTTCCCTACATAATCAGCTCGTATAGGTAGTTCTCGATGGCCTCGATCCACTAATACAGCTAATTGGATCGCACTCGGTCTACCCGCATCCATAAGAGCATTCAAAGCAGAACGAATCGTACGCCCTGTGAACAACACATCATCCACAAGAATCACGACCTTCCCTGTCGTATCCATGGTGAAAGGAACTCCTTCCTTTGCCGTTTCTCCACGATCATCTCGATACAGGGAAACATCCATTGTTGCCACATCGACTTGAATCCCTTCGATGGCCTCAATTTGAGCTTGTAATCGTTTTGCTAGGTATACGCCACGGCGCTCAATGCCAATGATTAAGGCATTGGATAATCCTTTATTCCGTTCTAAAATTTCGTGCCCAATACGACGAATGGCACGCATCATACCTGCTTCATCAATTAAGATACGTTCTTCCATAGTATCACTCCTTATCGATTATGCTCTTTTGCATACTCAATGCATGCCAAGAAATCTTCCGGCAATGGCGCTTCAAAGTGTAACGCTTCTCCTGTCATAGGATGTTTTACAGATAAAGTTTTAGAATGCAAAGCCTGCCCGACAATAGGGAAGTCCATTTTCCGGAACCCATAGAATGGATCATTCACCACAGGATGTCCAATATAGGCTAAATGTACACGAATTTGGTGCGTTCTACCTGTTTCTAATTGGCATTCTATTAATGTATGCTTGCCATATCGTTCTAGTACACGGAAATGGGTCACTGCTTCTTTACTATTTTCAAAAACCACCGCCATTTTCATACGATCTTTAGGATGACGACCGATAGGTGCTTTGATAGTCCCTTTTTCTTCTGCAATGTTCCCTTGTACTAATGCATAATAGGTTCTAGTAGCACTGTGCTCTTTCACTTGCTCTGCTAACCCCAAATGGGATTCATCATGCTTTGCTGCCATCATAACACCCGATGTATCCTTATCTAAGCGATGCACAATGCCAGGACGAATTTCTCCATTAATACCAGATAAATCTTTACAATGAAATAGAAGCGCATTGACCAAGGTTCCCGAATAGTTACCCACCGCTGGATGTACTACCATACCACGCGCTTTGTTGATGACAATCATATGGGAGTCTTCAAACAGAATCTCTAGTGGAATATCCTCTGGTTCTACTTCTACTTCCTGCGCCTCTGGGATGGTCACAAGAATTTCGCTAGATGATGATAGTTTCAAATTCGATTTCCCTGTTTTGCCATTTACTTGTACATGCCCCTCTTTCACTAAGGATTGTACATAGCTACGTGACTGACCAAGTTCTTTCGTGAGGTACACATCTAATCGTGTACCCTCATCTTGAGCCTCTACTATATATTGTTTTGTTTCCATCATTTACCTCACTGTTTCTGGCTTTCATAGGACCAAAAATATAGAATCAACAAAGGCACACCAATGCAAATACCAATATCTGCAATATTAAAGATAGGCCATACTCGGAAATCAAAGAAATCTACCACACCACCTAAGTACAAACGATCCCAGGCATTCCCCAAGGCACCACCTAAGAGCGTCCCTGTGCCAATTCGCGCATATAACGGTGCCCTAGCTAATTTCTTACGACCTACGTACATGGCGCCTAGCAACAGCACTACGACCAATAACAATATCCATCGTTGGTTCATCAACACGCCAAAAGCTGCTCCATGGTTCACAATATAGGTCCAATGAAATACATCAGGTACAACTGGTACAGATTCACCTAATCGAAAGTGGCTGCGTACATACCATTTTGCTGCTTGATCAAGGGCAAAGGTCAATATACTTATGATATAGATCATCGTTTACGTCCTCCACGATCAGCCCATTGTTGTAATAAAGCGCCTAAGTCCTGTTCTTTTTCTCGACGCATTCCACGATTGTTTCTATCTCGCATAGGATTCCCTTTTGAGTTTTTCGTATTTCTAGACTCTTGTCTTTCTCCCTTTTGTTGCTGACCATTCTTAGTTTGTGTATCTCGACGAGTGTTTCCAGCACCATTACGTTTATGACCTTGGCGGATTGGATCTTTTGGCTTTTCTCGTTTCATAGATAAACCAATACGATTGCGTTTCGCATCGACAGAGATGATTTCCACTTCGATAATATCTCCTACTGCCAATACATCAGATGGGTGTTCATGGTAGGCGCAAAACTCGCTTTTATGCAAAAGGCCATTGATTTTTACACCAAAGTCTACAAAGGCACCAAAGTCTACCACATTATGGACGGTTCCTTTTACCACGGTGCCCACTTGAATATCTTCCAAACTCATAATTTGTTTACGAGTCATCGGTGCTGGTAAATCTTCCCGTGGATCACGACCTGGTTTTTGCAAGGCTTCTACAATATCTCGTACCGTAGGTACACCTGCATCTAGCTGTTTCGCCAACTCTTCTACATCCACCGCTTGCAGTTTCGCCTTTGCCGTTTCCAACGTCGCTTTATCTCGCAAATCTTCTAAGGACATGCCCAATTGTGTGAGCACGCCTTGGGCAATCTCATAGGACTCTGGATGAACTGGCGTCGCATCTAGAGGGTTCTCCCCTTTACCGATGCGCAAGAAACCTGCACATTGTGTAAAGGCTGCAGGACCTAAACGAGCTACTTTCAACAATTGCTTACGACATGTAAACGCTCCATGTTCTTTGCGATAAGCAATGATATTATTCGCCACTGTACTAGAAATACCAGACACATGTTTTAATATGGCTGGAGAGGCTGTATTAAGCTCTACCCCTACATGGTTTACTACCGTTTCTACCACCTGATCCAAGGTTGCACCCAATTGTTTTTGATTCACATCATGTTGGTACTGACCTACACCAATCGATTTTGGGTCAATTTTCACAGATTCAGCCAATGGGTCTTGTACACGGCGCGCAATCGATACAGCGCCGCGAATAGATACATCTAAATCTGGCAATTCTTCAATAGCCAACTTAGAAGCGGAGTATACAGAGGCGCCCGCTTCATTGGTGATAATATAATGACAATCCAATCCTTCTTCCGCAATCATGGCAGATGTGAATTGCTCTGTTTCATAAGACGCCGTCCCATTACCGATAGAAATCAAGGTAACACCATATTGGCGAATTTTTTTAGCTAATTCTTGTTTGGCACGCTCTGCTTGTTTATCACTCATCGTAAGATAGTAAGCTCCATAATCTAGGACATTACCTTCCCTGTCGATGATGGCCATTTTACAACCTGTACGATATCCTGGATCTAGACCCATGATGACATGTCCAGATAAAGGCGCTTGCAGCAATAGATTGCGCAAGTTCGTACCAAATACTTTAATAGCCTGCTCTTCCGCTTGCTCTGTCATAGTATTTCGAGTTTCACGCTCTAAGGATGGATATAATAGACGCTTATATCCATCAGCAATAGCTTCAGCAATATACGAATGCTCTACCCTAGTGTCACCTTGTACGGTGTCTACCATATATTGGATAAACGTTTCATCAGGTACCACAAAGCTAACTTTTAAGGCTCCCAAGCTTTCCCCTCGGTTCATAGCCAATACGCGATGAGATGGAACTTGACGAATCGGTTCCTTATATTCTTCATTGTACTGTAAGAATCCTTGGTTTACTTCTTCTTCCCCTACAAGCTCTGTTTTCATATGGCCTGTTTCCCACATAGCTTTACGCAAATATTGGCGAATATCTGCTCGTTCGCTAGCGTCTTCCGCCACAATATCCATCGCTCCTTGTAAGGCATCTTCCACAGTCGGCACTTCTTCAGTAAGATACTCTGCTCCTAGTTGGCGTAACACTTCTTCTGTAGCCGTTGTGAACAATGCCTGTGCCAATGGTTCCAAACCTCTCTCTCTCGCCATAGAAGCACGAGTTCGTTTTTTCGGACGGAACGGCAAATACAAGTCTTCTAACTCCTGTAATTTCATAGCTTTCGTAATGGCTAAGGACAATTCTTCCGTCAATTTGCCCTGTTCCTCGATGGATTTTGTCACTTCTTCTTTACGTTGCAACAAATTACGCAAATATTTCGTGCGCTCTTCGATGTCACGTAATTGTTCATCTTTTAACTCACCAGTCACTTCTTTTCGATACCGTGCAATAAAGGGTACTGTATTGCCCTCATCTAATAATGTGATGGCCGCTTCTACTTGATGCGGTTTTACCCCTAATTCTTGGGCTATCACTACATGTATTTCCATTCTATTTCCGCCTTTCATACGTCACAAAATCATAGGACAATCCTTCATGTCCTACGCCTGGTATACGCTCTACTTCTATCCATTCTGGCTTTGTATGCTCCATAAATGTCACATCTCCTGTGAAAGCTCGGTGTAATTCCGTCACATACAAACGATCTGCATAGGGCGCTAGGCTAGCATACACTTGAGCGCCTCCGATACAGTACGCCAAGTCTAAGTCCTTCGCCGCCTGAACCGCATCCGCTGGACTGTGGAATACTTTCACACCTTCATAGGGTGGTATGTAATCTAATTGCGACGTAATGACCCAATGTTCACGATTAGGCAACAAAAATGGCAAAGACTCTAATGTCTTCCGTCCCATTATGATAACATGCCCACTAGTGCGTTTTTTAAAATATGCTAAATCTTCTGGAATGCGCCAAATCAGTTGATTATCCTTGCCTATAACGCCATTCGCAGCCACTGCTACAATCATTACTAACATATAAAACTCCTTACACAGCCACTGTCATAGATAGTTTCCCTAAATGCTCATAACCTTCTAAGGTGATATCTTCTGGTTTGAAATCATAGAAATCCTTAATATCCGGGTTTAATCGTAACACCGGAGCCTCTAAGGCTTCGTGCTTACGCTCTAATTGAGTACGCAAGGCTTCTACATGATTCTCATACACATGCGCATTATTGATGACATGTGTGAATTGTCCTGGCTGTAATCCAGAAACTTGGGCAATCATATGCACTAATGCAGCATATTGAGCCGTATTAAAAGGTACACCTAATCCCATATCCCCACTACGTTGTACAAGCATACAATTTAAGCGACCATCAGTGACATCCCATAAGGTTTCATAAGCGCATGGTTGCAATGCCATATCTGGCAAGTCCTCAATATTCCACAAGGTCACAATCATGCGACGACTTTGAGGGTCCTTTTGTAGCATATCCAATAAATTATCTAACTGCTTATATTTGGCAATTTGGTATCCATAGGCCTTACCGATCGTACCATCTTCACGCATCCATTCATCCCAAACTTTTACATTCATGGCCTGCAACTGGCGCACATCATTAGATTGTAATTGCCAAATCCAAAGTAATTCTTTAATGGCCGTTTTGAAAGCCACAAATTTCGTAGTTAAAATTGGAAATTCTTCTGCTAAATTGAACTGCATCACTTGATGCGGTAATTTATAGGTCGCAATGCCTGTACGATTGTTGGCATAATACCCATGGTCTAATATATTCTCTATAATCTGTAAATATTGCGTATCTGCTAAACTCATCTATGCCTCCTTGTATGTGGAAATACTTTAAACTCTATTTATATTACTATCTGCCTATAAATGTATCTCTACATTTGTATCTGTATCTATCAACATGTGTATCTGTAGCTATATATTACCTTTAAACTTGGCTATGGCCTTCAAAAATTCATTGCCATATTTACGCAGCTTCATATCTCCTACACCTTTTACATTTGCCATATCACCTAAGGTCAACGGCTCTTTTGCTACCATGTCCAATAAGGTGGCATCTGAAAAAATCATGAACGGTTTTACCCCTTCTGTTTTTGAAAGTTCCAATCGATGCACACGTAAGGCCTCAAATAAGGAGTTTTCTTTAGTAGCTTTCGCCACGCCAGCTACACTAGACTTTCCACGCTTTTGTAATGGTCGATGCTCTCCGACTTCTATAGGCACATCTTTTACCGTTACACGTCCAGCCAATACTTCATGGCCCTGTTCCGTAACGGACAGAATCGGATATTGCCCTCCCGAAGAAGTAACATAGCCCATCGCCATTAAACGCTTAATAAATCCCTTTACATCTTTATCTGCCCAGCGATTTAATTTGCCAAATACGGATAACCGGTGTAAACGAAACTTCTCAATACGTTCTGTCCGATTCCCACATAAGATATCCGCAATCATAGTCACTCCATATCGTTCTTCTGTATTCCAAATCGTCTGTAATACGGCAGTCGCCTCGGCTGTCACATCCACAGCTACTCGCGGTTCATCACAAGTGCTGCAATGATGACATTGATCCCACGGCACTTGTTCACCAAAATAGGACAACATGAACTTGCGCAAACACATAGGTGTATGACAATAATCGATCATAGCTTGGAGCATATTCCGCTCAATTCGTTGTCGTTCTAGTGGCAAATCACTTTGGCTCAAAATATATTGATGCACTGCCACATCTTGCCCATTGTAAAGCAAAATACAATCTGCAGGAGCTCCATCCCGACCAGCACGGCCTGCCTCTTGGTAATAACTTTCCATATTTCGTGGCATTTGGTAATGAATCACATACCGTACATTACTTTTATCAATACCCATGCCAAACGCATTGGTGGCTACCATAACTTGCACTTCGTCAAAGGCGTACCGGTTCTGTTGGTACTTACGTTCTTCATCCGATAAGCCCCCATGGTAATAGCCTGCTTTCACGCCGTATCGCAACAGCTCACGATATACTTTTTCCACATTCGCCCTAGTGGCACAATAGACAATCCCCACATCATTCGGATTGTGTAGTACATAATCCCGTACATATTCCATACGCTTACTTTCGTGGATGACCGAGAAGGCCAAATTAGGACGATCAAACCCCGTAATATGCACACGAGCATTCTCCAATCCTAAGAGCTGTTTCATATCACGTTCTACTTCTTCTGTAGCACTGGCTGTAAAAACCCCTACCACAGGCCTATGAGGCAAGCTTTTAATAAAAGGTCCTATGGCCGTGAAAGAGGGTCTAAAATCATGTCCCCATTGTGACACACAATGAGCTTCATCAATGATCACTTGGCTAATCGGTAGTCCTCTTAGAAACTCACAGAACCCTTCGGATTCTAATTTTTCTGGCGCCAAGTATAATAATTTAATCCGTCCTTCCCTTAAGTAGTAGAGAATTTTATTTTGTTCTTCTCGACTGAGGGTACTATTCATATAAGCTGCTGGCATACCTTGCTCTTTCAAAGTATCCACTTGATCTTGCATCAAGGAAATCAATGGAGAAAAAACAATGGTAATGCCCGCCTTTAACATAGCAGGAATCTGAAAGCAAATTGATTTACCTGCCCCCGTAGGCATAATCCCTAGCACATCTTGGTTCTCTAATAAAGCTGTAACAGGTACCTCTTGAGCAGGACGAAAACTGGAATATCCATAAAAATGTTGCAATGCTCGTAATGCTCTAGCATCCATATGTCTTTCCTCCTCTCTAACAGTACGTTCATCGAATCGTATCTATTTATTATACCATTTTTATAAAACAGTATAAACTGTTTAAACTAGAACTATCCTTTCTTTTCCTCAGTCATTTGTCATGATAGTCCTCCTCTACTAAGTGCCATTCCATACTAATTATTCATCTTATATAAGAGCACTTCTGATTCATAGATATTTCGTTTACTTATTTCTTCATTGTACCATCATCACTATCAGATAGTTAGGATAAACATACTGTTACCGCATTCACTTACACTACTGTTACGACGCTATTATACTCTTCACTTGATATAATGGTCTGCGGCGCAAACCTATCTACCTATATTACTATTATCATGCCATTACGCTCTTTATACAATACGTATTGATACATAGTCCAATACATTTACAAAAAAAATGTTGGCACCACTCCCGCAGGAGTAGCCCCAACATTTCGTTTACTATGTGTATGTAATTATAAAATATGCATTTGTTCTGATGCATCGAACTCCGCTTGGATTTCTCTGCTTGGCTCATGGTCTAATAAGCTAACTACAAAGATAGCAATGGTAGACAAGATGAAGCCCGGTACGATTTCATACAAGCCGAACCAACCAAATTGTTTCCATACAAGAACGGTGATACCACCCACTAAGATGCCTGCGATACAACCTTTCAGAGTCATGCGTTTCCAAACCAAAGAGATCAAGATAGCAGGACCAAATGCAGCGCCAAACCCAGCCCATGCATAGGCAACCATCGTCAAGATATAGCTTTGTGGATTCACTGCCATCACGATGGCAATGGCAGATACGATCAATACCGTAGCACGGCTGACCATAACTAGTTCACGATCTCCTGCATCACGAGCAAACACATTGCGGTACAAATCTTGCGACACAGAAGAGGCTGTTACCAATAATTGCGCAGACGCAGTACTCATGATTGCTGCCAATACAGCAGACCAAATTAATCCTGCCACAAATGGAGTAAACAAATGCTCGCTCATCACAAGGAATACTGTTTCTGCATCAGCATCTACTAGAGGCGTTGTTAAGTATACTTTACCAACAAGACCCACAGCCACCGCAGCTAACAAGGAGATAACTACCCAAATCATGGCAATGTTCGTTGCTTTTTTCAACTCTTTCGCATCGGAAATTGCCATAAAACGTACTAAGATGTGCGGTTGACCGAAGTAACCAAGACCCCATCCTAAGCTAGAAATGATACCTACTACCAAGGTGAAAGTATCTTGTTCCGGTCCCCAAATGGACAAACCTGCAGGAAACTCGGTAGCAATTAATTGAGCCGTTTCTGCAGGACCGCCTAAATACATGGCTGCCGTTACAGGTACTAGCAAGATGGCAAAGAACATCATCATCCCTTGAATGCAGTCTGTCCAACTTACAGCTAGGAAACCGCCTAAGAAGGTGTAGAAAATAACTACCCCTGCTGTAATAAAGAGGGATGTCATATAATCTAAGCCAAAGATAGTATTAAATAATTTACCCCCTGCCACGAATCCAGAAGATGTGTAAATTAAGAAGAAAATAACGATGAAGATAGCAGACACAACCGGCACAATTCTTGATGTATCATGAAAACGGTTTTTCAAATAATCCGGTATAGTTAAACTATTATTCGCTACCTCTGTGTAGTTGCGTAATCGTTTCGATACGAACACCCAGTTCAGCCAAGTCCCTAATGCCAAACCAATGGCAATCCATAACGCCGATATCCCTGTTGAGTAGGCAAATCCAGGTAAACCCATCAACATCCATCCGCTCATGTCTGATGCTTCCGCACTCATGGACGTGATCCAGGGGCCTAGCTGGCGACCTCCTAAAATATAGTCGTCTAAGCTATTAGACTTGCGGTAATAATATACCCCAATGTACATCATGAGGCCTAAATACAATGCAAATGCCCCAATCACTTCAAAATTGTTGTACACCCTACTCCTCCTTTCCTAATCCTTTCACCTTTACTTAAAATTCTATAGAATGCATTCAGCATTAATCTTTTCTATTATATCATAAAAATAACCTGCCGTTACTAATTTATTTTATAATTTTGTATTGCATATTGCGCTACATTAGTTTATAATTTAATTAATATATTAAACAGAAAGGAGATTATTATGAAATCTGCTAGTGTTAATGTTCGAATTAATGAAAATGTGAAACAACATGCTGAAGCTATTTTAGAAGACCTTGGCCTTAGTCGCGCTGTCGCTATTGATTTATTTTACCGACAAATTATATTACATAAAGGCCTGCCTTTTGATTTGAAATTAAATACACCACCTCTTAGTACAACTGACTTCAGCCCTTCCGAATTAGAAGAGATTTTATCTCGTGGTGTTGAGGAAACAAACCACGGTCATGGACGTTCTGCCAAAGAATTTTTCACTACTTTACTAGGAGAGTAATTATGGAAACCTATGATGTACAACTTTCATCATTTGCGGAATACAATGTATTAAATATTTATTGTTATATGGCTGAATCGTTCTCAGTAGAAACTGCTAAACACACTTCAAATAAAATTTATGAGGCTATAAAAAGTTTGTCATATCTACCACATCGATATCGCATTCTAGAGATATCTAAGTATACTAAAAACATATATCATATCTATTCTTTTGAGAAATATGATATTTATTATAGTATCAACGAATTATATCATACTGTTACTATTCTTGCGGTATTAAACCAGCGCCAAGCACCTAATTATAGTTTATTCTTACAAGAATTTCCTACAGTATACGGAAAATACATATAGGTTGCTAATTAAAAAGGACCCCACAGGGTCCTTTTTTTATTCTCACATATTTTATCGTTTGATGTTATAGAACACATCGCTACCACGATATTGTGCTGTTTCTGCCAACATGTCTTCAATGCGAAGTAATTGATTGTATTTTGCTACGCGTTCAGAACGAGCTGGCGCACCAGTTTTGATTTGACCAGCGTTCACTGCTACTGCGATATCAGCAATGGTGGAATCTTCTGTTTCACCGGAGCGGTGAGAGATAACTGCTGTATAGCCTGCACGTTTTGCCATTTCAATAGCATCGAATGTTTCTGTTAATGTGCCAATTTGGTTCACTTTGATTAAGATCGCATTCGCTGTATCTTCTTTGATACCACGATATAAGCGTTCTGTATTCGTTACGAATAAATCATCACCTACTAATTGAACAGTTTTGCCAAGGCGATCTGTCAATAATTTCCAGCCTTCCCAATCTTCTTCTGCTAAACCATCTTCGATGGAGTAGATTGGATATTTTTCGCAAAGTTCTGCATAGTATTCTACCATTTCCGACGCTGTTTTCACTTTGCCTTCACCAGCTAAGTGGTACTTGCCATCTTTATAGAACTCAGAAGATGCCGCATCGATAGCAAATACAATGTCTTTACCTACTGTAAGACCTGCTTTTTCAATCGCTTCTGTAATCACTTGTAAAGCTTCTTCGTTGGAACCTAAGTTAGGAGCAAAACCACCTTCATCACCTACACCAGTAGCCAAGCCTTTTGCTTTCAATACAGATTTCAATGTATGGTATACTTCTGCACAATAGCGTAATGCTTCCATAAAGCTTGTAGCACCGATTGGCATAATCATGAACTCTTGGATATCCACATTGTTATCTGCATGAGCACCACCATTTAAAATGTTCATCATTGGTACTGGCAATTCTTTTGCATTTGTACCACCAAGATATTGGAACAATGGTAAATCATAGGATTCAGCCGCTGCACGAGCTACCGCCATAGATACACCTAAAATTGCATTGGCACCTAATTTTGCCTTATTAGGAGTACCATCTAATTCAATCATAATGCGGTCAATCGCCACTTGCTCAGACGCATCAAATCCTAAGATCGCAGGTCCAATAATGTCATTCACGTTTGCTACCGCTTGCAATACGCCTTTACCTAAATAACGAGGAGACTCGCCATCTCGCAATTCCACCGCTTCAAATTGACCAGTGGATGCTCCAGATGGAACCGCTGCACGACCAATCGTGCCATCTTCTAAATACACTTCTACTTCTACTGTTGGGTTGCCACGGGAATCCATAATCTCTCTTGCGTATACATCAGTAATTACTGCCATTGTTACTTCTCCTTATTGTACTAACAAACTTTCACCACTCATGGCTTCAGGCTGCTCGATGCCACCTAATGCCAACATGGTTGGTGCTAAATCACAAAGCCGACCTGGTCGCAAGGTCACACCCTCTGGGGCTCCCACTAAAATAAGTGGCACCGGATTTGTGGTGTGTGCCGTGTGCGGAATTTCTGTGGTATGGTCCACCATAACCTCAGAATTTCCATGGTCTGCTGTAATTAATAATTGACCATTCATATCTTGAATGGCTTTCACGATTTCTGAAAGTCCCGCATCTACCGCTAAAATGGCCTGTTTTGCGGCCTCAAAATCACCTGTATGTCCTACCATATCTGGGTTTGCATAATTCAAGATAATGATATCATACTCACCACTGCGAATAGCAGCCACTACCTTTTCCGTTACCTCTGGGGCACTCATTTCTGGTTGCAAATCATAAGTAGCCACCTTTGGAGATGGCACCAAGATTCTATCTTCTCCAGAGAATATATCTTCCTTACCACCATTGAAGAAATATGTTACATGAGCATATTTTTCGGTTTCTGCAATGCGCAATTGACGATAGCCACCCTTGGATAACACTTCTCCTAAGGTATCTATTAAGAGTTCTTTATCATACACCACAGGTACTGGTAAGTCCGTTTCGTATCGAGTCATACTCGCCACATAGGAACCTTGCAGTACATGTTTCCGTTCAAACCCATTGAAATTAGGGTCTACCACGGCACGCACCAATTGACGAGCCCGATCAGGACGGAAGTTAAAGAACAAGATTGCATCGCCATCTTGCATACCTTGGTACCCTTTCACCACAGATGGAATGACAAATTCATCTGTCGTTTCATCAGCATAACTTCGTTCCACTGCTTCATGAGCACACACCACTGGAGTACCACTACCACAGATCATGGCATTATAAGCTAGTTGCACGCGCTCCCAACGTTGGTCACGGTCCATGCCATAATAACGGCCGCCTATCGTCGCAATCGATCCTAGACCCAACTCGTTGCAGTAGTGAGCAATGTCGTCAATATAAGCCAACGCACTTTGTGGTGGTACATCACGACCATCTAAGAAAGCGTGGATATAGACTTTTCCTACACCAGCCTCTTTAGCGCCACGAAGTAATGCCTTCAAGTGATCAATATGAGAGTGAACACCTCCGTCAGATAACAAGCCCACTAAATGCAAGGCTTGTTGTTTTCCTTCTTCATAGGCTTTCACCAAGGTAGGACGAGTAAATAAGGTCCCTTCTTGCGCCTCTTTCGTAATGCGCGTCAATTCTTGGTACACAATACGTCCGGCGCCAATATTCAAATGGCCCACTTCAGAGTTTCCCATCTGTCCATCTGGCAAACCTACGGCCATACCAGATGCGTCCAATAGAGTGTGAGGGCACTTATCCCATAATTCTAAAAATGTTCGGGGGTTCGCTTGCACCACCGCATTGGTTGGGTCTTGACCATCCCCAATACCGAATCCATCAAGGATTGTTAGCATCACTGGTCCTTTTAATTTTGCCATACGCTACCTCAAACCTATGTTAACAGGCATTAATAATTCCCGTAAAAGTCTCTGCTTCCAAGGAAGCACCGCCCACTAACGCACCATCTACATGGGCTTGGGCTAAAATATCTTTCGCATTCTCCGGTTTTACACTGCCACCGTATAGAATGCGTACTTGTTCTGCAATCTCAGGGGTATACATTGTGGCAATTTTCTCACGAATACTTTGACATACTTCACCAGCTTGTTCCGCTGTAGCAGTACGCCCTGTACCAATGGCCCAAATCGGTTCATAGGCAATGACAACCCCAGTCATTTCTTCCGCTGGTACCCCAAGTAACCCCATTTCTAATTGAGAATGAATGAACGCCACCGTTTCACCGCTTTCACGTTGGTTTAAGCTTTCACCTACGCAAAGGATAGGGCTCATCCCATGTTGTAAAACGATGCGCACACGTTTATTCACGCAGCGATCTGCTTCTTTAAAAATAGACCGACGCTCAGAATGTCCTACAATCACATAAGACACGCCTAAATCTGTCAACATCGAAGGCGATACTTCCCCTGTATAGGCGCCAGATTCTTCGTGGAATACATTTTGTGCCCCTACACGGACCTTGGTATCTTCCGCTAAATCTGCCACCGTGCTGATGGCTGTAAACGGAGGACATACCACCACTTCACAACTAGCATCCGCCACTAAGGTTTTCAATTGTTCAACGAATACAGTGGCTTCCGTATTCGTCATATGCATTTTCCAATTTCCTGCAATCATCGGTTGTCGCATGATAACCTCCTACGCCTCTTGTAAAGCTGCAATACCTGGCAATACTTTTCCTTCTAAATATTCTAAGGATGCACCGCCACCAGTGGAAATATGAGAAATTTCGTGGCTTAATCCACTTTTTTCTATAGCTGCTACAGAATCACCGCCACCTACAATCGTGGTTGCACTCGCCTCTGCTACCGCTTTTGCTACCGCATTCGTACCACCTGCGAAAGCTTCCATTTCGAATACGCCCATAGGACCATTCCAAACGATCATTTTCATTGGTGCCAAGGCCTCTGCGAATAACTCACGGCTCTTCGGTCCAATATCTAGCGCCATCCAACCATCTTCAATAGACGTCGCATCCACCACCTTGTGATTAGCCGTTTCACTAAAAGCATCAGCCACAACGAAATCTACTGGTAATAATAGGTTTGTATTGGTTTCTTTCGCACGAGCGATTAATTCACGAGCTAGTTCAAATTTATCCGCTTCCACTAAAGAAGTACCTACATTATGTCCTTGGGCTGCTACGAAGGTATTCGCCATACCACCACCAATGATCAACACTTCTACTTTTGGTAGCAAATTAGAGATAACTTCAATTTTATCACTTACCTTTGCACCACCAATGATAGCTGCAAATGGGTGCTCTGGATGTTCAACAGCACCACCTACATATTGAATTTCTTTTTCTAATAAGAAACCAGCTCCCATAGGTAAGTATTTCGTAATTCCTTCTACAGAGGCATGAGCACGGTGAGACACGCCGAAGGCATCATTAACACCCACTTCTGCTAAATCAGCTAAGGCTTTTGCAAAGGTAGGATCATTTTTTTCCTCTTCTTTGTAGAAACGAAGATTTTCCAATACCACCACATCACCGGACTTCATCTCACTTACCGCTTGTGCAGGGATGTCCCCGATGCAATCTTCTACAAAACGAACTGGTTGTTCTAACAGTTCACTTAATCGTTTGGCGCAAGGAGCTAAGGTAAACTCTGGTTTACGCTCTCCTTTAGGGCGACCTAAATGGGATGCGATCACTACTTTGGCACCTTGGTTAATTAAATGGCGTAATGTTGGTAATGTGGCACGAATCCGTGTATCATCCGTAATAACACCATCTTTCAAAGGTACATTAAAATCAACTCGAACAAATACTGTTTTGTTCGCTACATTCATGTTTGCTAGTGAAAGTTTCATACTGTCTCCTATCTATTTGCAATAAACATGACAAAAAGGGACTACTCTCGTAGTCCCCGGCAGATTATAAGCCTCGTTTGCCCATGTACACAGCTAGGTCAACAATACGAGAGGAATAGCCCCACTCATTGTCATACCAAGCTACTACTTTTGCCATATTGCCTTCCATCACCATTGTTAAATCTGCATCAACGATAGAACTACGAGCATCACCATTGAAATCTTTGGACACTAATGGCAAGTCAGATACGCCAAGAATGCCTTTTAACTCGCCTTCAGCTGCTTTGCGGAATGCTGCATTAATCTCTTCTTTTGTTGCTTCTTTTTCAAGTTCTACTACTAAATCTGTAACAGATACATTTGGCGTAGGAACACGAAGAGCAAAACCATTTAATTTACCTTTCAATTCAGGCAATACTAAAGCAACTGCTTTCGCTGCACCTGTGGTAGTAGGAATAATGGACATCGCTGCTGCACGAGCACGACGTAAATCTTTATGTGGTGCATCTAATACACGTTGATCATTTGTGTAAGAGTGAACTGTTGTCATCATACCACGTTTAATACCAAATTCTTGATGCAATACTTTCGCAAATGGAGCTAAGCAGTTTGTTGTACAGCTTGCATTAGATACTACATGATGTGTAGCTGGATCATATTCGCTTTCATTTACGCCCATAACGATTGTTTTATCTTCATCTTTACCAGGTGCGGAAATGATTACTTTTTTAACAGTACCACCCAAATGAGCCGCTGCTTTTTCACGAGAACGGAACACACCAGTACATTCAATCACTACTTCTACACCTTCCCCAGACCAATCGATATTCGCTGGATCACGGTCACAGAATACACGAGTACGTTTACCATCTACTACTAAGTAGTCACCATCTATTGTTACATCACAGCTCAAATTACCATGAATAGAGTCATGCTTGAACAGCAAAGCAGATCCTTCAATATCTCCAGTATCATTAATGGCTACTACTTCCACATCTGGGTTGTTAAGAGCCGCGCGCATGACGCATTTACCAATACGACCAAAGCCATTAATACCAATCTTCACTGCCATAATCAATTCCTCCTAATAATTCTTGTACTATATAAGTTGTTATACATCTATTTTACAAGACTATTAGGGATGGTGCAAGTTTTTTATACCGTTAAATCCAAGACTCTCCTTTAATGAATGATTCGTTTCTGTGAACTATATAGTCGCTGCTTCATATACCAACAATGATAGGACCGTTGTAACTCTCGTAACTGTTCAGTCAATACCACGCCTTGCAATAAAGCTCGTACTAACTCAGCTGATTTTATGAATAATTCATCGATCTTGGCAGCCTTCACATAGTTAATGCAGCCATCATTACTAATAATAACATCCACCAAGCTCACATATTCTTCTACAATTCCATCATTAAACTTGCTACATTCTAGTTGGTTTTGGTCAATAGCCAAATTCATACATGTACAGAGCATACACATATAATCAACTGCACCATCTAATTTTTTTGGTGTTAACGCCGTATGCAATTGTTCCTTGGCTACTGTCAAAGACGTGCTAAAAAGGATTTTGTAAAAACCCGTTTTATCCAATGTATATTCGTATCCATCCATAGCGGTCTTCCTCTTTCGATTTCCTATTAATTCCATACGTTCTTATACACAGTCTTTTAAGATCGCCCGACATAGGGTACCTCCTTTCTTTTTGTATATAAACAACCTCTCTCTAGGACCTCCTAGTTATATGTTACTCTCGCAACTTATTGCGATATATTATCAACTTGTTTTGTGATTATCATATATAAATTTCTACAATACGTCAATTATTTTTCATCATGAAAGTTATATAAAATAATCATAGAAAGTTAATAATTAAAGCTTTTTTATTGAAAAGTATCCATAATAGCAGTACTAAATTTTATATTACTCTTAGCCCTAACTTACAAAGGTAGGTGCATACTTTTTTCACCTCAAAAAATAAAAAAGCAGATACTGTTTACACAGTATCTGCTAATCGTTGGTGCCGGAGGTGGGACTTGAACCCACACGGTGTTACCCGCTTGATTTTGAGTCAAGTGCGTCTGCCATTCCGCCACTCCGGCTCGTCAACGATATTAGTATACACAGAGGCAAAAAAAATGTCAACCTTTTTCTACCTTTTATAGTATACCTAAAACGCAAAGTAAAGTTACAATTTTAACATCAGCCTATACTCTCCCTATTATTTTCGCTGACTATATACTTCACAAGACTCTACGAACTTCCTTGCCGCTTCTTCGCTTCCAGAGAAATTGATATGTAAATAGGACGCTAATATATTTTTATGTGCATAACCGCCTTGGTAAGCTTTAGGCTTACGTCCACCTACTAACTCAAAGGCCCAAGGAAATGGGCTTTGTGTAGGGGTCATGGTGGAAAAATGAAATTCATGTCCCCGCAAGGTATCTTTTACAGATCCTAAAATGCTTGGCTCTAGCATAGTGGCACTTACGTAACCCACTCGTTGTAAGCTTTGTTGCATTTCACAGGTAGCTGGCACAAGCCCCACCATAGAGTAGGTGTTCCCCTCAAAATCAGTCACTGCTTCTGTCATATACATGAGACCACCACATTCCGCATAGATCGGCATCCCTTTTTCACTGGCCTTACGAATACTATCTTTCATAGATTCATTTTGCCCCAATTGAGATAAAAACATCTCTGGAAATCCGCCGCCAAAAAAGATTCCATCTACATCTGGTAAAATTTGATCTTTTAGAGGACTAAAATAATGCAGCTCAGCACCTTCCGCTTCTAGTGCTGCTAAACTAGCTGGATAATAAAAGGAAAAAGCTTCATCCATGGCGATGCCGATACGCGCTCGTTTATTAATCGTCGCTACCGTTTCTACTTCCTCAACTGCTAAATCAGGAGCACTTTGAGCCAACTCCACTAAGGCTTCCAAATTCACCATGACTTTCACAGCTTCTCGAATGGTAGCAATAGCATCCGTAGGATCAATTTCTGTCACCGGAGTCAATCCTAAGTGACGTTCTGGTGATTGCATGCGTTCGTCACGACGAATGGCACCTAGTACGGGAACACCTAATTTCTTCATCGCCGTCCGTATCATATGTTCATGATTATCTGACCCTAATCGATTTAAAATAACCCCACCAAATTGTACCTCTGGATCATAATCCCGAAAGCCTTTAGCAATGGCTGCCGCACTTTCTCCCATCGCCTTACAATCGATTACTAACACCACTGGTGCATTTAAATCTTTGGCTACTTGCGCAGTGGAACTAACACCTTCACGTCCCCCATCATAAAGCCCCATTACGCCTTCTATAATGGAAATATCTGCCGTTTCTGCTTGTCCTGCAAAAAAAGGAATCAATTTATGTGGTGGCACAAGCCAGGTATCTAAGTTGTAACATTCTCGTTGGCTAGCAATTCTATGAAAGCCCGGATCAATATAATCCGGGCCTACTTTAAATGCCTGTACTGCTTTGCCTTGCTCTGTCAAAGCCGCCAAAAGCCCTGCTACAATGGTTGTTTTGCCGACACCTGAGTTGGTGCCTGCTATGACAATTCTTGGTCGTTGTACAGTGTTCATAATATACCTCTTAGCGATCTTTACGCTTCGCCAAAATTGTAGATAAATAATTTAGTTTTGTATCAGATGGCAAAGCATCTACATTACGATAGACCTCTTCCTCTGGCAGTCCAACACGAGAAATCATTACCGCTTCATCTGCCATATCATGTTTGCGAAGTGTCTCTTGTACTTCCGCAAAGTTTCTATACACTTTCATAATAACCGCATCATCAGCTACGGCAAGTACAGCATCAATTTTTTCCTTTGGTGCTGTGGCTGGAATAATTGCTAATACTTCTTCTTTTTCTACAATTGGGTACCCCAAGTGGGATCCAATAGCACAGAATGCCGTTACACCAGGAATTGTTTCAATCTCAAATCCAGCAGATTCTACCAAGCGATACACATACATATATGTACTGTAGAACATAGGATCTCCCAATGTTAAGAATACAACTTTTTTACCTTCTTGTAGTAATCCAGTAATTATTTTACGCGCTTCTTCCCAACCTTTAGATTGTTCATTATCATCCAATACCATTGGGAATACAACAGGTACGATTTCTGTATGTTCTTGAATATATGGTTCTGCAATATGTAACGCTACAGAGCCATCTTTCTTTTCTGTTTTCGGTGTAATGATAACATCTGCTTCTCCCACAATACGAGCAGCTTTTACAGTCATCAACTCAGAATCCCCAGGACCTACACCGATACCATATAATTTACCTTTCATCAGGACACCTCTTTTATCTATCAACATTGAACTAGTAAGATTTACTACTTCTAATCTACTATAACTTGTTTAGTATATCATGATTACCCATAAATGTACACGAAATACTCTTCTATACACTACTGAAAAATCCCTTAACCATCAAATTATCATGAATCATAACATTATAATCTTTTTTGATATAACCCCTGCATAGCATCTGCCAAATGATCCACATAAATATCTTGAATTTCTTTGTATTCTCCAAGACCTTTTTCATATTGTACCACTTCATAGCCTGCTTCTGTTAATTCAGAAAGTAAACTATCTTCTTCCTCTCCGAATAAATCATTCAATGCATGGTCACCACAAACTAATAATAGGGGGTGTAAATGTACTCTTTTACATTCGTGGTCGTCTCGTTCCCATCGTGCTAAGATATCTTCAGGTGTTGGGAAATTTTCTAATGTAGCAACGGATGTATTACGGAACCCTTCATATTGTAATTTCAATTGTAGTACTGCGTAAGATGCATTTCCTACATTAAACCCACCATGACCTACTAGAAGTAAATCTTCTGTAGCAGGAACCTTTAAGGCCTTAATAAAGCGATCAATCAAAATTTGGTAATCGTCTGGTACCTCCTCCTCTTGTCCCATAAAATACAAAAGCGGTCTGCCAAATACAATTTCTTGTACAGAGCCTTTTCCGTTGAACGCCATAATATTTTTTCGAAGCTTATCAAACTCTGCACCACCTACTAAATGTGTAGGCTGCACAATGATGCGTTCATAGCCTTCTGCCACAATCGATTCCATAGCCTCAATTTCATTTTGGAATACAATATTTCTATCTTTCAAACGCTTAATGACAATACGTGATGTAAAGGCCAACCTTACTTCATGACTCGGATTTGCTTTACGAATGGCATCTACCACTGGGAAAATTTGATTTTCTCTCGCACTGTCCACAGTAGAGCCAAAAGATGTGACTAGAATAATCTCTTTCATGTTATACCTCATACTTAAATTAAGAACATACCTATCTATAGTGTAAATTAAAATTGGTGTTCTGTAAAATAAATATAAGTCATTAACCAATCTCTTCCCACACTAATGGATTACACTACTCCAATATAGCCTTCTCATTTCTATGTCTAATACCTAACGTAGTATAGTAAAGTCGAACATAAAAGAGCTATACCCAGTTGTCTTCATAACAACTAAGTATAGCTCGTTTCTTATATTACTTTACAGTAATCGCAATATCATCATTTTCTACTACTACATGAATTGTTTTACCTTCTCCAGCTTTACCTTCTAAGATAGCATCAGAAATTGGATCTTCTACTAACCGTTGGATAGCTCGTTTCAAAGGTCTTGCCCCCATAGCAAAGTCAGTTCCTTCTGCTACGATTTTCTCCATAGCTTCATCAGATACTTCTAGTTCCATACCTTGTTCATGTAATCGTGTTGTCACAGATTGCAATAAAATACGCACAATACTTTGCAATTGTTCTGTTTCTAGAGCATGGAATACAATCATTTCATCAATACGATTCAAAAACTCTGGGCGGAAGTGAGATTTCACAGCTTGGAGTACATCTTTTTTCATAGACTCTTTATCTTTTCCACTTTCTTGTTCTCCTTTAGCCGCTAAGAATCCCATAGCTGCCGCATCTTCTTTGAGATACTTCGCTCCTAAGTTACTTGTCATAATAATCACTGTATTTCTGAAATCGACTGTACGACCTTGATTATCTGTCAAACGTCCATCATCCAAGACTTGTAATAAGATATTAAAGAAGTCTGGATGCGCTTTTTCCACTTCATCAAAGAGAACCACACTATATGGGCGACGACGAACAGCCTCAGTTAATTGACCTCCTTCATCATATCCTACATAGCCTGGAGGCGCTCCCACTAAACGGCTCACCGCATGTTTTTCCATATACTCCGACATGTCGATACGAATCATAGCATTTTCATCGCCAAATAAATTGGATGCTAAGGATCTAGCTAATTCTGTTTTACCAACCCCAGTAGGACCTAAGAATAGGAAAGAACCAATTGGACGTTTTGGATCTTTTAATCCCGCTCTAGCACGGCGGACAGCTTTTGATACAGCTACTACAGCTTCATCTTGACCGATGACACGTTGATGTAATTCTTCTTCTAAACGTAGCAATCGTTCTGATTCTTCCTCTGCCACACGTGAAACAGGAATTCCACTCCACTCAGACACTACTGCAGCAATTTCAGATTCTGTAACCACTAACTTGGATTCGTTATCTTTTTTGCTATTTTCTTGTTTTGATGCAATGTCAGATTCTAACTCTTTTTCTTTATCACGAAGTGTAGCTGCTCGTTCAAAGTCTTGGGCTGTCACAGCTGCCTCTTTTTCTTTTTGTACTTGCACTAACTCATCTTCTAAGGCTTTCACATCTGGAGTTGCCGTAAACACAGCCATACGCACTTTCGATGCTGCTTCATCCATGACATCGATTGCTTTATCTGGCAAGAATCGATCTGCAATATAACGACTTGATAAATGTACAGCTGCTGCCAAGGCTTCATCTGTAATTTGTACCTTATGAAATGCTTCGTAGCGATCACGTAAGCCCTTCAAAATAGATAAAGCATCTTCTTCGCTCGGCTCTCCCACTTGTACCGGTTGGAAACGGCGTTCTAAGGCAGCATCTTTTTCAATATGCTTTTTATATTCATCTAATGTAGTAGCTCCAATCACTTGGAAATTGCCACGTGCTAAGGCTGGCTTCAAGATATTCGCCGCATCCATAGCCCCTTCTGTAGCGCCTGCTCCAATCAAAGTATGAATTTCATCAATAAATACAATCATATCATCATGAGCTTGTACTTCATCCATCACTTTTTTCAAGCGTTCTTCAAATTCACCACGATATTTTGCTCCAGCTAACATAGAACTTAAGCTTACCGAAATAATGCGCTTATCTCGTAATACATCCGGTACATCACCACTGACAATGCGTTGCGCTAAGCCTTCAGCAATAGCCGTTTTACCAACCCCAGGTTCCCCGATAAGGACCGGGTTATTTTTCGTACGACGGCTTAAAATCTGAATTACCCGTTGAATTTCTGTATCACGACCAATGACAGGATCGATCTTTCCTTGTTTTGCACTTTCATTAAGATCTGTAGCATAGTCAGAAATTCCGCCTAAATCACTAGTTGGTGTTTGATTAAAACTTTGTTCTTCTCCACCTACAATAGCATTTACTTTTTCTACTACATCTTCTGGTCGGATTCCTTTTGCTGCCAATAATTGCATGGCTACCCCACCACCATCGTATAATAGGCCCAATAAAATGTGCTCTGTACCGATGTAGTTATGCCCACGACTATTGGCCGCTTGTTGTGCTAAGTCCAACACATGTTTTGTACGCGGTGTCATTTGCAATTGCCCACCACTATGCGTACCTTTACCAACTGCACGAATCACTTCTTGTTCTAATGCCTTCCCTTCTACTCCTAAGGCTAGCAACGCACGAGCAGACACGGATTTTTCTTCTTCTACAAGACCTAACAACAAATGCTCAGTTCCTACATAATTATGTTTATATTCAACTGCTTTTTCTTGGGCAATTGCTAACGCGCGTTTTGCCCCTTCTGTATATCTTTCTATCATTTTCTTCCTCCTTTTGAACCTCGTAATAAGGTATCTCGTATCACTTGTGCCCTTCGACTATCACGTTCTTGCGAGCCCATCGACTCTTTTCCTACTAATTTGGCCAGGAAATTAGGTCTTGTAATGACTAGCATTTCATGAAAGTTCATGGTCACATCTATTAATTTCATATCTATGCCTAACTGCACATCACTCAATAAGGCCAAGGCTTCTTCTCCTGAAATACGGCGTGCATGGGTCAAAATACCATAGGACCTCCACACCTTATCTTCAACGCCTTCTTTATCTGTAGTCCATAATTCAGACCGTGCTTTTTCTTCTTCTTTTACAACGCCTTGTACAATCTGTGAAAGCTGTTCAATTGTTGCTTGTTCACTAATTCCCATGGTCTGCTGATTAGAGATTTGATATACATGGCCCAATCCCTCAGAGCCTTCACCATAGAGACCTCGTACAGAATAACCCATACGGATAATACTACGAATAATACGCTGTAATTTGCCCGTCATTGACAAAGCTGGAACATGGACCATCACAGATGCTCTCATCCCCGTTCCTACATTGGTAGGACAGGCAGTTAAATATCCAAAGTCTTTTGAAAACGCGTAATCGTATTTACTTTCAATGACATCATCTACAGCGATAGCTCGCTCATAGGCTTTTTCTAATTGCAGTCCTAATTCCATCGACTGAATCCGTAAATGATCTTCTTCATTAACCATAATGGAAATACGGGAATCTTCAGAAATGATAACACTACATTCTTGAATTTGATTAGCTAAATTTGGGGAAATTAAATGCTTTTCTACTAACACATCTCGTTCAATAGGACTTAAAGATTCTAAGTTAATTTTTGAAAAGCTTTTACCATAGGCTGTTTGCAAGGGTGTAATCATAGACCGCATATACCCATCAACCTTAGTTAAAGAATTGATATCCCCTCGATTCGTGAAAGGTATACCTTTAAAATTTCTTGCTAATCGAATACGACTAGATAACACAATACGATGATCTAAGCCGGTTTCTTTCATCCAAGGCGACAACGCCTCATCTAAAATAGTATGTAACATAGACCCTCCTTAATTTGATGCTTTAGACTGTTCCAAAGACTTAATTTCATCACGAATTTGTGCAGCTCTTTCAAATTGCTCTTGTTTTACCGCCTGAATTAGCTCATTTCGTAGTTGCTTAATAGTTTGCTCTACTTTCAAGTCCGCTGCCCCTCGTTGAGGAATGCGACCTTCATAAGAAATAGATCCTTGAATACGTTTAATTAAAGGCACTAAATGCGGCTGAAACGCTTCATAGCACTTATCACAACCTAATCGGCCCTGATGGTTAAACGTCGATATAGTCATTCCACATTGTGGGCACGCGTTCAATTTACTGTTACCTAGCGCACTTTGTGGATACATCACATTGGCAAAAAACTGATTATTAAAAAAGCTATCATCAAACATAGAGGAAAACATGGTTCCACCTCCCTGCTCTTTTTGATTGGCACATTGTTGGCAATAATGATGCTCCTCTTTTGCTCCATTCACAATAGATGTCATATGAATGTTTGCATTTTCTTTACCACAAGAATCACATTTCATAGTCTACACCTCCTCATTTATAATGTTCATAATGGATTGATAAAAACGCTCCGCTGCTTCTTTTCTACGTTCCACTGGTACATCTTGTAAAATTCTAACAAATGCTTCATGTAACATAGCTGCTTCACGCTTTGTAATGCGTGCTTCTTTCATATGTTGAAACAATACCTGGTCAATATGACCAATAGTAATGACGGGTTCTTCTTCATTACGTTGTGGAGTTTGTTCCAAGGGAATCAGGACCTGCGTTCTTACTGGTTTCATAACTCTAGTAATCGTAATAGAGCCTCCTAAGCCCCGTCTAGACTGAACAATGAATCCTCTGTCATTAGAAAAGCGTGTACTTAACACATAACTAATTTGTGATGGCGCACAATCCAAAGTCTCCGCTAGTTCATTTCTTCTCAGCGTAATACCTTCCTGTTCTTCTAATAATTTCGTCAGTATAAACTGTTCAATCTTATCTGCTAAAATGCTCATAATATAACCTCATTTCTTCCACTTATGATGTACTATCTACTATAATACTACCCTGTACATACACATCATCAGTCATTATATACACAGAACATCTAGATTTGACTTTTTGTTCTTTTCTATGGTTAAAGTATATCTGACTTTTTGACCTTTGTCAAACACTTTTTTGACTTTTTGACTATTTAGCTAAAAAATAAAATAAAATGTTATTTATCATACCTCATCTCACTATACATTAACACACAAAAAGGTAGCCTTTCCATCGGAAAGGCTACCCATTTTTTTATGTTAGCAAACAACATCACTCTTACAAATATCAACTTTATACCTAGTTATATTTTTTGTGTTAGGTTTTTGTTTTGTGTGTTTTATATGTGTGTTAGGCTTTTGTGTGTTTTATGTGTGTTAAGCTAGATAGAAAGTTCTTACTTCACTGTAAGAGTGAGTGTATCAATTATTGACGGCTACCTAATTTGGAGTCCAAGAATAATTGTGCAGAACGGCTATCTTGTGCAAATGTGAATTGATCTACTAAATCAGTTGCATTTGCTTCTTCTTCTACTTGTTCTTCTACGAACCAGTTCAAGAAAGATACTGTTGCATAATCTTTTTCTTCTAATGCTAATGCATATAAGTTGTGGATTTTGCCAGTAATCATTTGCTCATGAGCCAATACAGCTTTTGCTACTTCTAATGGATTAGTCAAAGCAGATGCCGTATTTTTTACATCACCTAATGTTACTTTTTCATTGTTGCTTTGTAAGTAATCAATGAATTTGAAAGCGTGAGTTACTTCTTCTTGGTATTGTGCACGCAACCATGCAGAGAAACCTTTGAAGTTAGCATCGGCCATAGCTAAGGAAAGAGCTAAATATGTGGATGCCGCATTAAATTCGAAAATTACTTGTTCGTTAAGAGCTTGTGCTACTTTTTGATTCATCTTTTTATACCTCATATACACTTATATAAACTAAATTAAAATCGATATGTTCTCATATCTTGACTTCATTATATCAGACAAATCGAAATAAATCAATCTTCTTTTTCTATTTTTTTCGATTTTTTATCATTTAACTTGCATTTTGATAACAAATATAAGTTACACAGACTGAAATGCTCAATCATTCATGCATAGCTTACTAAAAGAGAGTATACTATCTATGCAAGAACTTTAATTTTATTATATATACCATTATACACATTGGAGGTGAGATGTATGATGAATCTAATCAGTCGTGCTTTTACCCGAGCAAAACAAAATCTAAGTTCTCATAAGGTAAAAGTGTATATCGTCTCTGGCTTTTTAGGTGCTGGAAAGACAACATTTATTCAGCAACTCATACAAGAATTGCCAGATCCAACAAGAGTTTTAGTATTAGAGAATGATTTTGGCCAAGTGAACTTAGACGGAGCCATTCTTCGAGAAAAAGGATATACTGTTCGTGAACTTACATCTGGTTGCATTTGTTGTAGTTTAGCAGGAGATTTCCGTAGAGCTTTAGTAGATATTTTAGACACTCAAGATGTGGACTATATTATTATTGAACCTTCTGGGGTTAGCCAATTATCGGACATCCTCGCCATTTGTAAGGATTCATCCATTGCTAAACGCATAGAACTCACTGGTTGTGTATCCATTGTGGATGCCATGCGAGCTCCTATGTATTATAAAAACTTTGGCGTCTTCTTTAAAGATCAAATCGCTTACTCCAGCCAAGTCTTTATTAGCCATCAAGAGGATGAGGACCTGTTACAAAAAACCTTGGAAATTATTCGTCACCTAAATCCATCAGCACCTATCTATATCGCGGTATGGCAAGAGATTCAGCTTTCGAAATATATTTCTATGTACCCTCGAGAACAAGCTATCTCTTCTTTGTCAGCTAGCAAGAATATTGAAAATCACAAAGGTCATCATACAGCTCGGAATCACCCTGAGATTCCTCACCATGACCACATTGCTCATCACGCACAGGCCAAAGATGCTTTCTTAACATGTACTATAGAATGCACCTTGCCTCGCACCATCGATGAATGGCAAGATCATTTGAGAGCCCTCATCGAAACGAATATAACTGGTCATATCTTACGCTTGAAAGGATGTATCCCTCTTTCCA
Organism: uncultured Veillonella sp.; assembly: GCA_963526885.1. Classification (GTDB taxonomy): domain Bacteria; phylum Bacillota; class Negativicutes; order Veillonellales; family Veillonellaceae; genus F0422. The sequence continues at coordinate 28,636 of CAURQH010000013.1, forward strand.
CAGGTGGGCAAGCTTTGGTACAATACAATGGAACTGGTTTAGAGATTACTCCTACCACATTACATGATTCATATTTAACCATCATTGGTCCTTCTTTGAACAATGATGCGTTGCAGTCTTTTATTAATGGAACAATGTAACACCTATGAAAACTATCCCCACCTATGTAGTGATGGGCTTTCTTAACTCAGGAAAGACAAGCGCCATCACTGCTGGTATTGAAAGTCATAAAATTTCAAATGTTCTTCTCTTTCAATTTGAGCAGGGCTTACAAAGTCCTGCTCTTTCCAACGAAAGAGTGCATACTTTCTCCATCGACGATGATCCCAAGAACACTATCTCTGTTTGTCAGCAAGTATTAAAAGATCACCAATATCGTGAACTTTGGATTGAATGGAATGGCATGGGCTCCTTAGAAAGTTTTGAAGAACTTTTCCTTCGCTCTCCCTTAGGAGATATGTTAGACATTAAACATATCTATTATGTGACTCACCCACAATGGATTGAGGCTCAACTACCTTATTTAGGCGAAATTCCGCTCTCACAAATTCGTTATAGTGATACCATCATACTTGGTAACACTACACAAGAAAATTCTAAAGAGTATACTGAATTAGCGCCTAATAGTACTTGGATTGCCTGCAAAGATGTGAAACAATGGCCTATTACCAAGCCAATACAAAGGGCTAAACCTAAATGGAAACAATACGCTATCGTCCCTATCCTCTTAGCTTTGGGATACATGTTTTATGCGCAGCCAAATTGGGTGACCATGACGACGGCGATCTTATTACAGATGATACCTTTCTTACTCTTAGGGACTGGCATTTCTGTTGTCGTAGAGCAATACGCCTCTCCCTATCGCATAGAAAAATATTTACATCGTTCTCCTATGTTTGCCTATGTACTAGCGATTATCATGGCTTGTACAATGCCTCTCTGTGACTGTGCAGTCATCCCTATTTTACGAAGTCTCACTCGTCAAGGTCTAGCCCCTAAGGTAAGCTTATTCTTTACGATGATTAGCCCTTTGTTAAACCCCATTGTACTACTCTCCACCTATTACGCCTTTCCAAAAGAGCCTTTAATACTTTGGGGAAGACCCTTATTAGGAATAGTACTAGCATTCATAGTGAGTCAATATTGCGGGCCCCGTATTTACGGTCGTACTGATGCATTTCCGCCATGGAAACAATTAACACTGGTAAAATCGCTGTCAAAAGACGCAGGATTTTTCGGCAGATTGCAAGAAGAAACCTTACGCCTATTGCCCTTTATCATAATTGGGTCTATACTAAGTAGTGGGTTACAATTATTTTTACCTAAACAATGGTTGCAAGATATATCCTTATCTGGATCCATTCTAGTTATCTTTGGTATGATGGCACTCGCCTTTTGCGTATCCATCTGCTCTACTGCAGATGCCATTATTGCCAGATCCTTTATGAACGTCATTCCTTTACCTGGAATTTTGGCATTTCTAATTTTTGGACCATTATTAGATATCAAAAACTACGTTTTATTACGTAATCTGTTCCCTAATTCCTTTGTGAAAGTATATAGTCTTTCCATTATTCTAGGAACAACGATTATCTGTATCCTATTTTCACTCATAGGAGGTTATGCACTATGAAATATATTCCTACCATCAACATTCACGCCGCCGTAGAAATCGTGGCCTCTGCTAGTTGTAGCCTATCCTTGTTGTATTTATTAACAACAGGCTCTATCTATCGTTTAATTGCTCCTAATTCCTATATCATCGCTTTACTATGGGCTTTGACATTATTACTGTTATGGAGCACGATCAAAGCTAGTAAAAACATATTCCGTAGATCCTATGGCTCATCGTATCGAAATGCTATCTTGTACGGATTATGCACTTTATTATTAAGTCCATCCATCTTTCATGCTCAAGCTTTTGCATTACCAGCAGAAGAGCCTGTAGACCAAGTCATTTCCATTACCAAAGAACCAGTTCCAACAAATGATTACAAAAACATTGGCGATGGTATCGATGACACCCATCGACACATTACATTAACATCTAAAAATTATTACGATACGATTTTGAAAGTGTCTAATCATATTGACAAATACAAAGGTTATACCGTAACCGCTACAGGCTATATTTCTTATCATGACAAAGCATTACAAGGCAACGATTTTGTATTAGCTCGTGATTTAATGATTTGTTGCGTTGCAGATATGGCTCCATTTGGATTACCTACTGAATATTCTTCCACTACTCCATTATTAGAACATAGTTGGTACACAATGGAAGGAACTATCGGTACTCGTAACTTCCACGGCGTAGAACAACCATACATCGTAAACAGCAAAATTACACAAGCCGATGCTATCGATGGATATATTTTCCCTAACTAAATATTTATAAATGATAGTGTATAAAGGAGTATGTTATGAACCGTACTATAACAAAATTACTGTCCTATTGTTTCGTTCTTTTTATATTCTTATCATTTACAAGTACTGTTAAAGCAACTGATATCTGGATTAGTAGTTCAGAAAACACCAGTCTTTATATAATGGACGATACTATTTCTTATGGAACATCCTCTACGGGAAAATGGATTACTGTATCCGTAAAAATAGTTAAACACAACCGAGTCATTGAAACAGTAACATGGAATTTCTCAAAATTCAAAACTGATATGTGGAGATACTATACCAACACAATGCGGAGAGATCATACTACTGTCGTAATACCACACCATAAAATATTTGAATATATGATGCATAGAATAGGTTGGACATATACTATTCGTGACAATTTATGGTACTATTAATTCTCTTTACAAACAAAAGCCATACCCCTCTGGTTTCCCAGATGGGGTATGGCTTTTAACATGCAATCGTTTTATGAAATTATTGTACTAGGTTGCTAACTTTATCAAAGAGTTGTTCTGCATCTTTGATACGTTGTTCACCACCCATGACAACGATGTGGTTATCTTGTAGCACTTTTTCAATGACATCTGCTAATCCACGTAAGTCTTCTACTGTTGTTTCTAAAACTTGTTGACGGAAAGCAGTCATATTTGCTTCATTGGTCTTGCCAAAGTATAGGCTCATAGCACGAGCTCCTTGTAGGAATGGTGTATTAGATACATCAAGTCCACTCATAGTACCAATAATATATTTACGCATTTCTCGTGGAGATAAATCTAATTCACGTAAATACGTCGGCAATCCATCGTACACTTGTAATGTATTTTCCAAGTTTGGATCACGGTAGGAACAGAATACCATATTACCATTATTATGGAAGTTAGCAAAGGCTCCATACGCTCCACCTTGTACACGAATTAAATTCCACAGATAATCGTAGCGCAACATAGTTTCTAAGACGCTCATAGTGCCTGTATGTGTACCGCCATGATCACGGAAGTTGCCACCTTTTGCCACATATTGTACCTTACCAGATGTAGCTAAACCTTCATTCACATAGGATTGAGTCATCTCTAGCTGTGCTTCCCAACTATCATCACTTAAAACAGCAGTGATATCGTCTAGATGTGCTAAGAAAGTTTCTAGTTCTTCAGCACTACCTACAAAAGATACTTCCAAGTTATCTTTACGGAATAAACGTTGTTGTACTTTCATCAATTGTTCTGTCACACCAGCTAGTAATGTTTCATTGTCTAAGACTTCAACTAAACGACGGAAATAGCCTAGTGTATCTTGGTCTCTAAATTTACCAATTTTTGATACTTTCGCCATAAGCAAGTTAGTAACAATCGTATTACCACGGCGGAATGCTTCTGTATCCCAGATAGCTTTTCCTTCTTTTAATAATTCTACAAGACGTTCTTGGCTATCAAACTTTGTACGTCCTACAATTTCTCCAAGAATAGATGCTAAATAACCAATATTAGATGCTAAAGCCTTACTACGAACAACTGCTAATGGTACAAATGCATCACGTTCATTATGGATAGAGACTGGCAATACATCCATCGTATAACCACCTAAATGTAGATTAATTTCTTTTGCTATCTCTGCATAGGTAAAATGTTCTGTATCTAGTCTACCTAATACATCTGACAATAACTCTGCATAGAATACTTCATCTTCTCGCAAAGATTCCATATTGAAATACAAGCTCACATAGTTAATACCACGAGCTGGTACATCAATGTGATGCACACGAATACCTTTATGGTCAATTTCACGACGTGGTGTTACTTCTACTACAGGAGAAATATCAGACAATTCTAATAAAGGAATAGTTGCTAGCGCTTCTTCAGAATCTACGGCTTGTTGCATTTCTTTTAATTTCGCTGTTTGATCAATAATATGGGCAATTTCTTCTTCACTCATATTTGATTTAATAGCCGCTAGTTTAGCAGTCTCTTCTTGCTCTTTTTTCTCTTGCAAACCTTTTTCAGGATACAGAGAAACTAAGCCTTTATGTGTGTTATCTAAGATATAGGTACGTAATAAGTTTTCATAGAAATCAGTAGATAATCCTTCACGAAGTGCTTTCAATACTGGTTCATATTGTAACAATTCAATAGGATCTTTATCATATAACCAATTATCCATCACTCGTAAGCCGTACGCAAGACCAATTGGACGCCCTCCAAAATCAGCTTCTCGCAAAATGAACTCAATGCGATTTAAGGATGCCTCTAACAATTCCTTATCTAAACCTGCATCCACTAATTGACGTAATGTAGTTTCCACCACTTCCTGTAACTGTGCTTGTTTTTCGATTTCAGAACCTGTGACACTAATTTCAAATAATGGCTGACGAATCCCATCCATGTAGGAGCCACTTACATCACTACCAATATTTGCTTTCACTAAGGCTTCTTTCAACGGTGCTGAGCCGGATGTAAATAAGGCATGATTCAATACTTCAAAAGCTAAACTTTGAGTAAATGTCATCTCTGGGAATACATAGGTTAAAGAATGAATAGCTTTGCCCTTATCACTTTCATCATTACCAATACCATATGGGAAAGATGCCACTACTGGTTCAGATAAAGGAGATTGCATAGCAATACTAGAATCTACTTCAATGGCATGGAAGTTTGACAAATATTCCTTATCAATGAATGCTAAGGTTTCTTCAATATTCATATCCCCATATAGATAGATATAACTATTGGACGGATGGTAATAGGAGTCATAGAAAGCTTTAAAGTTTTCATAGGTCAAGTCTGTAATATTATCAGGATATCCACCAGAATCATGCCCATAAGTAGTGTCAGGATATAACAATTTCATCTTATGATGATCTAATTGAGAGTCAGGTGAGGAGTAAACCCCTTTCATCTCGTTATAGACAACGCCTTTATAGGTCAATGGATCTTCTGCAGATTCCAACTCATAATGCCATCCCTCTTGCATAACGATCATCGGATCCTTAGCTACACGAGGATAGAATACGGCATCCAAATAGACATCCATCAAATTATGAAAGTCTGCATCATTCTTACTTGCCACTGGATACACTGTTTTATCAGAATATGTCATAGCATTTAAGAATGTGTTCAGAGATCCTTTTACTAATTCAACAAAGGGCTCTTTTAACGGAAATTTGCGAGAACCACACAAGACAGAGTGTTCCAGAATGTGAGCAACCCCAGTGCTATCATGAGGAGGGGTACGAAATGCTACATGAAATACTTTATTTGTATCTTCTGTATCTATGTATAACAAACGGGCACCAGATTGCTCATGCTGTAACATATAGGCTGTGCCATTCACCTCTTGAACAGGTTCAATTCGCTTTACACGAAAGCCTGCATAAACTGTATTTAACTTCATAATACCTCTTTTCTATCTACTAAACATACAACGGCTCTCACTAGCATACTCGTTCAAACCGTTGTTATATATGTATAACATTTTGTCATAATGCTAACTTATTATATCATGTTCTCAGTGAGAATCATAATACAAACAAGTGAATAAGACCTGCAAAAATCCAAATCACAGCGCCCCATTTATAGGCTTTTTTCCCAATGCTAAATTCTATGCCACGGCTCATATTATATCGTGTAACGCCACATGGAATCAGAATGTATAATAGCCATGCAATGACCATATAGGAAAACTCTAAGCCATACCGTACATGAGCAGATAATAAACCTACGATGAATATGGTATCCCAAATCCAGCGATCATAAACTGTCTTAGGTGGTTCTTGTCCTTCTAATACGGGGCGTAAATGAGATACTGATACGATTTCAAACACTTGCACAACCCCTATACCTAAGGCTATGGCAAGAACGGTTTGTACAATGGTCACACCATCAATGCCTAATAAGGAAATATTTCCTGTCACCCCATACACAGCAACAACAATCATACCCAACAATTGTAATGCTTTTGTGACTTCTTCTTTTTGTTGTTCTTTTACTGTAGTTCGTGCATAGAACATATGTTGAAAGGGTGTAGAAATCCGATTCAATACTAATGCTACAAAAATTGCCATCATAGAAACCATGTTATACCTCCCCTAAAAATACAGTTAATAACCGATTTAATTCCATTTGATCATAGGTACCCATTAACTCCCGTGCGGAATGCATGGCCAACAGTGGTAAACCTACATCCATGGTCCGCATCACTAATTGTGCTGAAGAAATAGATCCTACTGTAGATCCACCTGGAATATCTGAGCGATTCACATAAATTTGATGCTTAATGCCATGAGTCTCACATAAATCTGTCACAATCGCTTGTGCCACCGCATCTCCTGCATAGGATTGAGAGCTAGCTATTTTTAAAACTACGCCACCATTCAAAATTGGATAGTTAGTAATATCATTTTTCTCGCCGTAATTAGGATGATAACCATGAGCCACATCAGAAGAAATCATGAACCCTTTTGCAATATCCGCTTCACAGGCTTCTTCTGAGAGTCCCAAAGCACGGTACACACGGCGTACTACATTTGGTAATAACAAGGAGGCTCCTCCTTGTTTTGTACGACTTCCCACCTCTTCGTGGTCAAATAGGAATGCCATACGAATCCCCGTAGCCTGTTGTTCTTTGGCACTTACAATTCCTTGTAAGCAAGCATAACAGGATGTAAGATTATCTAATCGTGGTGCACTGATATATTCCGCATCAAAGCCTACCGTTTCCACCGTATCCGTATTATACACAGTCAACTCATAGGATAAAATATCTGCTGGTTCACAGTCAATGTCTTCGGCTAATAAAGCTTTTAATACAGTCTTATCATCTTCATAGTCTGTACCTACACTGCGCATTAAAATAAGTGGTAACATCTCTTTTTGCTTGTTAAAGACAGCCTTTTCGTTGACTGTACGATTCATATGGATAGCTAAACTAGGGATAGTAGCTACCGGTTTTGCCATATCTACATAGTGCGTCTCTAGTTCTAGACCTTCGCCTTTTGTCACTACTACACCAGCTAAGGACAATGGCCTATCAAACCAAGTATATTGAATTAATCCGCCATAGCTTTCTACATTAAGCTTACCATAGCCTTTGTCAGTAATCATCGGATTTGGCTTCACCCGGAATCCTGGAAAATCGGTATGGGCAGACGCAATACGCAATATCTCTCTAGGGTTTTCTCCAATATGGAATGCCACCAAAGTGGTACCATATACATCAATCACATAATCTCCTGCAGTTAAGTCCCATTCTTCATCCATGGATAAAGGCGTAAAGCCTTGTTCTTCTAGTCGTCGATAAGACTCCTCCACCGTATGATACGGTGATGTGGAGCTTTCAATATACTCAAAAAAGTCAGCATACATAGCTGTTACTTCGTTTTGTTCACACATAATTCCTCCTATGAAAAATACCATAGGTACAACGTACACTATGGTATTGTCCACGCTTACTCTGGTAAGCCTACTGATTCTAAATTTGTTGTTGTAATCGTTTCAATTTCACCAGCGTCGCACAATTCTGCTACTTTTGGATCGATTGGTAATCGACCTAGCAACAATAAATTGTATTTTTTCAACACTTCATCAATGTGACTTTCACCAAAGATTTTATAATCTTTTCCATTATCTGGGCAATGGAAGTACGCAAAGTTTTCTACCACACCAATGATAGGTACTTGCATCATATCCGCCATTTTTACCGCTTTTTCCACAATCATGGACACCAAATCTTGCGGAGATGTAACCACAATAATTCCATCTAATGGTAAGGATTGGAACACTGTCATTGCTACATCACCCGTTCCTGGAGGCATATCAACGAACAAGTAATCTACATCGCCCCATACTGTATCGGAGAAGAATTGTTTTACTACATTGCCTACTATAGGTCCTCTCCAAAGGACTGGATCCGATTCATCATCCAATAATAAGTTTACAGACATGACTTTTATGCCATTTTTAGACACAATAGGATACATCAATTTTCCGTCATCACTACGTACTTTGTCTTTCAAACCAAACACTTTTGGAATGGATGGACCAGTAATATCTCCATCAAGAATCCCTACAGATTTGCCTTTACGGGATTGGCTCACCGCCATTAAGCTTGTCACTAAGGATTTACCTACACCGCCCTTACCGGATACAATGCCGATCACCTTTTTTACATGACTTCTATCATTCGTTTTTACTGTTACATCTACTGGTTGTTGCGTACCACATCCGCTAGAGGAGCCGCAACCGCTGCAACCACCGTTATCTCCACATGCCATAATAAACCTTCTTTCTATATGTCTGAAAGTTCTCAGAACTTTCTCTACCATAACAATGAATGCCATTCACACCTGTGAACGCATGTATATCCTATATATTTATAGGTATATATATTATAACATAGGATACAGGAAAGTCGAGCGCCTAAAAGTTAGTAAATTATAATTAACCGTTTATAGTTTATTTCCTATAATAGAAACAAGATAAATGCAATCATCCCTCCGGGGAATTGTATGAAAATAACCTTCTCAATTATCGCGTAATCGAGGAGGTTATTTTTACCACTCTTCTTATGACACGCTATTAACTATGTCAGTATTTATTCCCCACAATACTCACGTGTCAATTCTCCAATAATTTGCATGCCTTTACGGATATCTTCCAAAGATGGCACAGTATAGCTTAAACGGAAATGTTGTCCATAAGGAACTCCATCTGCTGCAAAAGCACCACTTTTTACAATACCTACTTTGCGAACAATAGCCTCTTCAAAAAAAGCATCGCAGTCTACATAGTCTGGTAAGGTCATCCATACAAACATACCACCAGTAGGCTCTGTTAGTTGCACTTTAGAGCTACCAAATTTACGGAATGTATCCAACATAACTCGGCATTTTTCTTGATACACCTTGCACACTTTTTGGATCTGCTCATCATAATCGATATGTTCTAGCAAATAGCTTACCACACGTTGTGTGACTAGTGGCATTTGACCATCACAATTATTCTTCATCACTTGGATAGCTTGAATCACTTCACTCGGACCATATAAGAATCCCACTCGTAACCCTGCAGAAATCGTTTTAGAATAGGACCCTGCATAGAGCACGCGATTATCCGTGTCCATTTCTTTAAATGTCGGCACTCGTTCGCCAGCGAAACGAATTTCACCATATGGATCATCTTCGTAAATGAACAAATCGTAAGCTTTCGCAATCTCATAAATGGCTTTTCTTCGTTCTAAAGGCATAGTAATACCTGTAGGGTTTTGAAAGTTAGGAATCAGATAAATATATTTACCTTTTTCAGATTTTGCGGCCTCCTCTAGGGCTTCTGGAATCATACCCTCTCCATCGGTAGGAATGCCCACCGCTTTGGCACCTACACTGCGCACTGCATTAATAGCACTGGTGAAAGTATACGCATCCATGTACACTTCATCGCCAACATCACATACTGTACGAGGTACTAAGCCTAAGTCTTGGCCTGCACCGATGGACAATAACAACTGTTGATTTTCTGTCGGCATGTGATGAACATGTACCAAACGGTGCAATGTTTGCTCTGCTAACTTGGCATCTCCTTGCATGGGGCCATATTGTAAAATCTCTAGAGGATTCGTATGTACAATATGGTCAAAGGCAGATTGAATTTCTTCTACTGGCACCACTTCACCAGCAGGATTTCCTATGCCAAAACTAATAAACCCAGAAATCCCTGCACCACGTTCAAACACATCTCGAATGAAATTAGGGCCCTTACTGATGGACCGTTCTGGCAATGCAAATGCCATAAGAATCACTCCTTTTATATCTTATATTGATTTCTATGTATTTCTGTTCATTTCTGCCATATAGCTACACGATTATATAGTAATAACTATACAGTAAAGAACTATGTACTATGTACCATGTATATGATATCCTAGTAGGTATAGACTTCACACTAATTCCCCCACGGATATGATAAACAGGAGCAACAGAGTTGCTCCTGTTTTGCATGTTATAAACTATGTCTTACATCATAATTTGCACCATAACTTGGTCTATATTTGACATGCCGGCACAATATAAATTATATCAGCTAGTTAGCTACATGCGCTTGTTCTTCGATAGTTATCAAGCAATCGCCACTTTCAATACGGCTACCTTCACGGACATGGATAACACCTACTACACCAGATACTGGCGCTGTAATCGTTGTCTCCATCTTCATCGCCTCTGTCACCACAAGAGCGTCACCTTTTTTCACAGCTTGACCTACTTGTGCCACAATTTTTACAACAGAACCGGATAATGTAGCTCCTACTTCACCTGGTTTACTTGGGTCCACTTTATGACGAACCACACCGGTTGTTTTAATTTGTTTATCATGAATTTTAATCGTTCTAGGTTGACCATTCAATTCAAATAGAACATAGCGATTACCATCTTCATCAGCTTCACTCATTTGGATGTATTTAATCACCAATGTTTTACCTTGTTCAATGGTTACTTCTACACTTTCACCACGTTTCATACCAAAGAAGAAGGTTGGTGTATCCAACACACTCACATCGGAATAGTCATGTTTGAATGTAGTATAATCAGCAAATACCTTAGAGTATAAACAATGAGCAATTACATCTTCATCTGTAGTGCCTGCCCCTTTTTCTGCTAATTCTCTACGAACTAGTTCAAAATCAACTGATGGCAACATAGCACCAGGACGTCCATCCAATGGTTTTTCACCTTTCAAGACGATTTGTTGTAAACGTTCAGGGAATCCCAAGTATGGAGTACCAATATAGCCCTTAAAGAATTCTACCACCGATTGTGGGAAGTCCAATGTATCACCTTTATCGTAGATATCTTGTTCTGTCAAATTATTTTGCACCATGAACAAAGTCATATCCCCTACGACTTTAGAAGATGGTGTTACCTTGATGATATCCCCAAATAACATGCTCACTTCATGATATACACGTTTAATATCTTCCCAACGTTCTCCAAGACCAACACTTTTCGCTTGTTGCTGCAAGTTGGAATATTGTCCACCAGGCATTTCATGTTGGTATACAGTTGTATTTGGATAAGAAGAAGTATGGTCTACCCCTTTGTAGTATGGGCGAATGGATCCAAAGTAATTGGAGGCTTCTTCCATATAGTCTACATTCATAGTTGGTTGACGATCATGTCCAGTCAAACCATAATACATGGAACTCATGCTAGGCTGGCTTGTACCATTGGCAAAAGCGGAATATGCTAAGTCGATAATATCTACCCCTGCATCTACAGCACGTCCATAGGAGTATATGGCATTGCCAGAACCTTCATGGGTATGTAAATGAATTGGTAAGTCTACCGCATCTTTTAATGCGCTTACTAAGTTATACGCCGCTTGAGGTTTTAACAACCCCGCCATGTCTTTAATAGCCAAAATATTAGCCCCTGCTGCTGCTAATTCTTTACCCATGTTGACATAATATGCCAAGTTATATTTATCACGACGAGGGTCTAGAATATCTCCTGTATAGCATAAGGCAACTTCTGCTACCTTACCTTGATTACGTACTTCATCGATGGCTACTTTCATATTATCTAAGCTATTTAAGCTGTCGAAAATACGGAATACATCGATACCATTTTTGCCAGCCAATCGGATAAATTCACGCACTACATTATCTGCATAACTTGTGTATCCTACCGCATTAGAGCCACGAAGCAACATTTGTAACAAGATGTTTGGCACTTGTTCACGGAACATACGTAACCGTTCCCATGGATCTTCATGCAAGAAACGATACGCTACATCAAAGGTTGCGCCGCCCCAACATTCTAGGGAGAATAAGTTAGGTAACCCTTTAGCCACACGACCCGCTACACGGGCCATATCTGCGGTACGCAAACGAGTAGCGAACAAGGATTGATGAGCATCACGCCATGTGGTATCTGTGAACAATACTTTTGGTTGTTCTTGTACCCATTTAGAGAATTTTTCTGGTCCTAATTCATCTAATTTTTGTTTTGTCCCCGCTGCTGGTGCACCGGCTATATTAGATGGCATAATGATAGGTTCAAATGTTGGCACTTCTTCTTTGTGTCCATTGTAACCATTCACAGTTACATCAGCGATGTAGCGAAGTAGTTTTGTGCCTCTATCTTTATCTTTTTTCAAGTTAAACAATTCTGGATGTTCGTCGATAAAATGAACATTGTAATCCCCAGATTGGAACACTTCATGTTCTAATACATTCACCAAGAAGTGCACATTCGTTTTTACACCTCGAATACGGAACTCCCGCAAGCAACGTAACATTTTACGGATAGCTTCTTCTGTAGACAATGCCCAAGATGTAGCTTTTACTAGCAAGGAATCATAATATGGGGTAATGACAGCACCGGTGAAAGCATTGCCACCATCCAAACGAATACCAAAACCACCAGAACTACGGTACGTAATCAATTTACCTGTATCTGGCATAAAATTGTTGTTAGGATCTTCTGTAGTAATACGACATTGGATGGCTACCCCTTCACAACGAATATGTTCTTGTGCAGGAATAGCTACCGCTTCACTGTGCAATGCATGACCTTCGGCAATACGAATTTGCGTATGCACAATGTCGATGCCTGTAATCATTTCAGTTACTGTATGTTCTACTTGAATACGAGGGTTTACCTCAATGAAATAGAAGTTTCCATCTCCAGTTACCAAAAATTCTACCGTGCCAGCACTGACATAATTCACGTGTTTCATGATTTTCACCGCTGCTGCACAAATACGGTCACGCAAGTCACGAGATAAGGCAAATGCTGGCGCTACTTCTACTACTTTTTGATGACGACGTTGGATAGAGCAATCCCGTTCATGTAAATGCACAATATTACCATGTTCATCACCGATGATTTGCACTTCGATATGTTTTGGCTCTACAATTAATTTTTCTACGTACACATCATCATCACCGAAGGCCATTTTAGCTTCGGATTTCGCACGATCATAGGCATCGCGAAGTTCTTCATATTTTGTCACTTCACGCATACCACGACCGCCACCGCCATTAACGGCTTTGATCATCAACGGATAGCCATATTTCGCAGCAAATGTTTCTAATTCTGCAAAATCCTTCAATGGACCATCACTGCCAGGAATCATCGGTATATCTGCTTTTTTGGCTTGAATACGAGCATTTACCTTGTCCCCGAACATCACTAAATGTTCTACTTTAGGACCGATGAAAGTAATTCCTTCTTCTTCACAACGTTGTGCAAAATGAGCATTTTCAGATAAGAATCCATACCCTGGATGGATCGCATCTACATCATGTTCCTTGGCAATACGAATAATATCTTCAATATCTAAGTATGCATCTACTGGTTTTTTGCCTTCCCCTACTAAATAGGATTCATCCGCTTGATTGCGATGTAATGAAAGTGCATCTTCGTTAGAATAAATAGCTACCGTGCGAATACCCATTTCGTTACATGCACGAAGTACACGAATGGCGATTTCACCACGGTTTGCTACTAATAGCGAGCGTATTTGTTTCATCATAATCCCTCCTCAATTTTGCATATTCCAGTATTACTACCATTTGGAATAGACATTTGTATACCTCATTATACCCCTAAACATTGAAATTAGCTAGATATAAACAGTGGTTATTAGTAAAGTTCCTGAAAGAATTATATAAACATAAAAAAGTCGATATACAACTTTTGTCTATAAGACGGAGTATGTATATATTTTTTGTAATCATTGACCATATTATCACTTTCTATGATATGATAAATTATATAATCTACAATTTGGATACATATATACTTTACTCAATTACAAGGACATCTATGCAACCTATTTTATATTTCACACTTTCATTAAATCATACTCCATGCTCCATGAATCAAGCTATACGAGAGCAAAAGGTATCACAAGCTATGCGCCGTCGTCTTCGTCGTGAAGGCTCGTTTCTTGTAAATGACAAACCCGCCACTTGGGATACCTTACTACATCCAGGTGATTCCATAAAAGTTCACCTCACTAAAACATCACACATCGACCCTACTCCTATGGACTTGGATATCCTATTCGAGGATGAGCACTTATTAATGATTAACAAACCTGCAGGCATGCTTATGCATCCTACTTCCTCTGAAAGATACCACACACTTGCCAACGGCGTATTAGCATACTTTGAAAAACAAGGTATGAACGCTAGCTTTCACCCTATTCATCGACTAGATAAGGACACCTCTGGTCTCGTTATCATTGCTAAGAATGCCTTGGTTCAACATGCTTTCACCAAGCAGCATTCACGCATCCAAAAAGTATACGATGCTATAACCGATGGTATTATTCCTGTCAGTAATTTATCCATTCATTTCCCTATTGCTCGCTTAGAGGGTAGCATTATTGAACGTTGTACTCATCCACTAGGGCAACCTGCCCATACAGATATAACTGTAGTTCGACAACATCTACATCATACTCATGTGCGCTGTTACCTGCACACAGGACGGACTCACCAGATCCGAGTTCACCTTAGTACTCTAGGGTACCCACTCGCAGGGGATGATTTATACGGAGGCTCCTTAACATGGCAAACCAAACAATGCCTCCATGCCACAGAACTACATTTTATCCATCCTATGACACAAGAGTGGATCACATTGCAAGCACCATTACCAGAGTATTTTAATAAAATTCCATAACAAAAAACTGACACACTCCAAGAGCATGCCAGCTTTTCTCAAATCAAATTAAATTTTATTGTTGCAACCTAATACATTTTTGATTTTATGTTGTACCATAGCTTGGATAGCCTCACGGCTAGGTCCCAAGTATTTACGAGGGTCAAACTCAGCAGGGTTGCTTGCTAACACTTCACGGATACTTGCCGTCATAGCTAAGCGTAAGTCTGTATCGATGTTAATTTTACATACCGCCATTGTGGCTGCTTTACGGAGCATCTCTTCAGGCACCCCTTGTGCACCTGGGATTGCGCCACCAAAGGAGTTACATTTTTCTACGAATGCTTGTGGTACAGAGGATGCTCCATGCAATACGATTGGGAAATTCGGCAACAATTCGCCTACTCGTTGTAAACGGCCGAAATCTAAATATGGAGTACCTTTAAATTTATACGCCCCATGGCTTGTACCGATGGCAATGGCTAAAGAATCTACCCCAGTTAAGCGAACAAACTCAGCCGCTTCTTCTGGATCGGTAAATAACGCATCTTTTTCGCTAACGTTGACATCGTCTTCCACACCTGCTAAACGGCCTAATTCACCTTCTACTACAACACCGTGTTTGTGAGCATATTCCACTACACGCGCAGTTAACTCTACATTTTTTTCAAAAGGATGTTTAGACCCATCAATCATAACAGACGTAAAACCACTGTCGATACAGTCTTTACAAATTTCAAAATCATCACCGTGGTCCAAATGCAAAGCGATAGGAAGATCTGTATCGATTAAGGCAGCTTCCACCAATTTTGTTAAATACACAGGCTTAGCATATTTACGAGCCCCTGCAGATACTTGCAAGATCAATGGAGCTTGCTCTACCTTTGCCGCATCCACAATACCTTGGATAATTTCCATATCGTTTACATTGAACGCACCAATGGCATAGCCTCCAACATAGGCTTTCTCAAATATCTCTTTCGTAGATACTAATGGCATAATGGGCCTCCTTGTAATATATAATTAAATACATTATTAATGACTATATATTGTTATTATACCGTATCTACTAGAGCGATTCAAGAAAAATCTATATTCTCAAAGCTTGTCAATATGATTGAGAACACGCCTATTCTATGGTACAATTAAAAGTAAGTCTTTCATAGATTCAATCGAATCTTTCAGTATAGGAGATATCATGGTTAATCGATTTTTACAGGGTACGCTCATCTTGACGATTGCGGGATTTGTGGTGAAAGCTATTGGTAGCTTGAACTGGATTTTCTTATCTCGAGTCCTCAGTGGTGAGGGTATCGGTATTTACCAAATGGCATTTCCAGCGTACTTATTAGCGTTGCAGCTATCCAGCGCAGGAATCCCTATTGCCATTTCCATTATGACCGCGGAAAAATTAGCAAAATATGATTTATTAGGAGCTAAAAAAGTATTCTCTATTTCCTTTAAAATGCTATTTATTCTCGGCCTATTGTTCAGTATTGCCGTCTACGGTTCTGCCCAATGGCTTATTGATATTAATTTCATTACAGACCCAAGGGCGTACTATTCCTTAATCGCCCTATCGCCAGCGGTGTTCTTTGTAACACTTATTTCTTGCTATCGTGGCTACTTACAAGGATGGCAAATGATGACACCTACGGCAATCAGCCAAATCGTGGAGCAATTACTACGTGTTGTAGTCATGCTGGGAGCGGCATACATCTTACTTCCTTATGGATTAGATGTAGCTGCTGGTGGCGCTAGCCTAGGCGCTGGTATCGGTGCCATCGGTGCTTTAGTCGTGCTGATGTACTACTACTATCGCCTACCAAAACGATTAGATGAACCCATAAGGACTACAGAACCCCCTGAAAGTTCCAAGTCTATCATTCATCGTTTAATCAACTTGTCCATTCCCATCGCATTAGCCAGCATGATGTTACCTATCGTAGCCATGTTAGACGTAGCGATCATTCCAAGACGATTAATTGACATCGGTTATCCGCTGCACGAAGCTACGGAATTATACGGCTATTTATCCGGTATGGCCGTACCTCTTATTAACCTGGCGACTATCATTACTGCTGCCATTGCGACCAGTATTGTACCCGCCATTTCCAACGCCGTATCTATTAAGGATATCAAACAAGTCTACTATCGCACGGCAGGCTCCATGCGGTTAACCTTCGTGGCAACCATTCCTTTCACAGTGATGCTATACATTTTGGCGGAACCTGTTGTATCCACCATTTATAACGCACCACGTGCAGCAGAAGCCACACAAATCCTAGCGTGGGCCATCTTCTTTTTAGGTCTACACCAAGTAACAACAGGGATCCTACAAGGGCTCGGCAAACCGCGCATTCCCGTAATCAACATGGGGATTGCTGCCATTGTGAAAGTCATCTTAAACTGGGAATTAACGGCTATTCCTGCATTAGGTATTGGTGGTGCTGCTTATGCCACTGTCGCCGACATTGGTTTTGCTGCCCTATTGAATCTTATCTGGATTCATCGCCATACAGGCTACTTTATCGACCTTATCTTATTGGGTAAAAACATCGTCTCCGCCTCCATCATGGGTGTGGCTATGTATTATTTCTATCCACTCTTACAAGGAAGTATCCCAACATTCATTAATATCATGATTACCGCTATCATAGGTGCACTTATCTATGTAGCTATCATGATTGTGCTGAAAGGTTTAAATAAAAACGATGGAGCTCGATTACCTGTGGTGGGACGATTCTTTAGATAATTGAATATCGGTATTAGTGGAATAGATGTTAGATCATTCCATATGAATAGAGCAAAATACCCTTGAAGGATCACTTTCAAGGGTATTTTTTTATGGATAGGTTGCTATCTGCTAGCATCATCCACCTACAACATATACTACCAAATACCTAATCACTCTACCTAAAAACTAGTTACAAAAAAGAACAGCCCCAAAGGACTGTTCTTCTATACGCAACCTATTCTATAGGTCAATATCTATTTGTCTTACGCGTTTTTAGCGATTTCTACTAATTTCGCGAATGCAGCTGCATCATGTACTGCCAAGTCAGCCAACATTTTACGGTTGATTTCCACACCAGCTTTTGTTAAACCAGCGATGAAACGGCTGTAGGATAAACCATTGATACGGCTTGCTGCATTGATACGAGCGATCCATAATTTACGGAACTCACGTTTTTTAGCCCGACGGTCACGACGAGCATAGTATAATGCTTTCATTACAGATTCGTTTGCTTTTTTGAATAAGCGAGAACGTGTACCGCGGTAACCTTTAGCTAATTTTAAGATTTTTTTATGACGTGCATGCGCTGTTACGCCTGTTTTTACTCTTGCCATTATTGTATTCCTCCAATATCGTTATATATTACTAAAATGTTTTAATCTTATGCGTATGGTAAGCATTTTACTACGCGTTTGTAGTCAGATTTGCTAACCAATGTAGCTTTGCGAAGATTACGTTTACGTGCTGGGGATTTCTTCTCTAAGATATGGCTTTTGAAAGCTTTTGCACGTTTGAATTCACCACTACCTGTTACTTGGAAACGTTTAGCCGCTGCGCGACGAGTTTTAATCTTTGGCATTATTCTTCCTCCTAATTACCTTTTTTAGCTAAAATCATTGTCATGTTTCGGCCTTCTAGTTTCGCTTCTTTTTCAACAACCGCTTGGTCAGTTAATTCACCAGCAAAACGAGTCAGCACATTAAGCCCCAATTCTGGGTGGCTCAATTCACGACCGCGGAACATGATCGTTACCTTAACTTTATTACCATCACCTAAGAATTTAGCTGCATTTTTAAGTTTTACATAAAAATCATGATCTTCGATGTGAGGACGAAGCTTCACTTCTTTCAACGTGAAAGTTTTTTGCTTCTTCTTTGCTTCTTTTTCGCGTTTTTGTTGCTCATAACGGTATTTACCATAGTTCATAATACGACAAACTGGTGGTTTACCATTAGGGGCTACTTCTACTAGATCTAAATGTTGTTCTTCTGCCATAGCTAAGGCATCACGAACAGACATAATACCTAACTGATCATTATCTGCACTTACGACACGAACTTCGCGAGCACGGATTTCTTCATTAATACGCGGTGTATCTTTGCTAATACTAGTCACCTCCAAAGGGATAAAAAAATCGGATGGCACAAGGCCATCCGAGCATAGTTTGTAACTATCTGTACCCAACATTTCATGACATTAGGTGAGAAGCGGATGGCTTCTACTTGTTAATACATAATTAGTATACGGTATTAAGACCTATTTGTCAAGGATTATCCCTTTAACTTTATATATTATCTATAACTCTTAAATTGCAAGTAGAAATTGAACACTATGATATAAATAATTTAACATCACATAATAAAGTTACAAGAATACTAGCTTAATAGCTTCGACATTTCCTCTATAAACATTTCTTCAGGTGTTTTGTATCCAAGAAGCTTTCTTGGTAATTGGTTTATCCAATTGTGTACAACTTCAAGTGTTTCTGTAGTAAGATCACTCAATGCTTTACCTTTTGGTATAAATCGTCTTAACAATCCATTGTGGCGTTCATTGGTTCCTCTTTGCCAAGGTGAATTAGGATGCGCAAAGTATACTGGGCAGACGACTCTACAGTCCTCTGTAAGGTTAGCAAACTCACTACCGTTATCTGAAGTAATGCTCTTTACTGAACCCATTGCCATAGTGCCTAACCATGCAGTAATAGCTTGTGTTACGTCGTTAGCAGAACCACTATCTGCAAGCAGTTGTACATTAAACCGAGTTTTTCGTTCAGCCAATGTGACCAGCACAGGTTCCTGCTTTCCCTTTTTCCCACGAATTGTATCCACTTCCCAATGCCCAAATTCCGTACGTTCATCTACTGCAGGGCTACGATCATCAATGCTTAACCCAAGATTACGTTTACGAGCACGCTGGATGTATTTGGTTCGTTTTCTTTTGACGATACAAGGAAAGTCAAGGATGGGTAGAAAGAGACCTTCATGTACATAGTTATACAAGTTTTTTGTGCAAACCATCATATCTGATGTAAATAACTTTTCTTTACGTGCTATACCAACACAAGCATCAATAGACCATTTATCGGCCCCTTGGATCTTATATTTTACCCATTCTAGAAATGCACTAGCATTATTAATTTTTAGGCGAGAAAATGATCCTGCTCTACTTTTTTCATATGCTAGTTGTCCTGTTTCGGCAAAATATAGGCTAACTAGTTTATCCTTTTTTATCTGGTCGACTGTACCACGCTTTATTTCGTAATAAATAGTCGTTCTAGACCGTTGTAGATCAGAGGCAATAGAAGATATTGATGCTCCTAGTCGAAGGCGTCTTTCAATGTAAAATCGCTCTTTTAACGAAAGATGTTTATTTGTCCGTGTTTCTGTGTTATGATTAGTATTATCCATAGTGATTACCTCGTGATATCTTGTAATTTAGCACTATAATCATACCACGAAATCACTATGGATTTTTTATATTCTATTGTTCAATTTCATTATACAATTAACCATTATCTATAACTTTGAAGCAATATACTTTGCATAAATTACTAACAGGTTATACAGTAAAAAATACCTTCATACAACTCCAGTAAAAAATACCTTCATACAACTCCAGTAAAAAATACCTTCATACAACTCCAGTAAAAAGGCCCTCCCAAAGGAGAGCCTTTTCGTATTAGCTTAGCTACTGATTAGCCTTGCAATTCTTCTTCAAAACCTTTTTGTAGGCGAACATAGGATTGACGGCGTTCTTTAGCTAATTGTTTGTTGATTTCTAACAATTCTTTGCTCATTGCAGGAACTGCTTTACCCAAAGATGTGTAACGAACTTCTTTTCCTAAGAAGGAATCGAATAATTCATAATCAGGTTCTTTGGAGTCAAGGCTGAATGGGTTTTTGCCTTGTGCTTTTAATGCTGGGTTGTAACGGTATAGATCCCAGTAACCGGATGCAACAGCTTGTTTAGTTTCAGCTTGTGCATTACCCATACCACCTTTAATACCATGGTTGATACATGGAGCATAAGCGATGATTAGGGATGGACCTGGATATGCTTCCGCTTCTGCTAATGCTTTCATCAATTGGTTCATGTCAGCACCCATACCAACTTGAGCCACATAGATGTTGCCATATGTCATAGCGATCATGCCAAGGTCTTTTTTGTTTGTACGTTTACCTTGTGCAGCGAATTGAGCAACCGCACCTACGCGAGTAGATTTAGATGCTTGACCGCCAGTGTTGGAGTATACTTCTGTATCGAATACGAATACGTTAACGTCTTCGCCGGAAGCCAATACATGGTCAAGACCACCGAAACCGATATCGTATGCCCAACCGTCACCACCGAAGATCCATTGGGAACGTTTAACAAGGTATTGTTTTTTAGCCAATACTTCTTTTACAGCTTCTGTTTGTTCTACTTTGGAAAGAGCGTCGATTACAGCTTTAGCGCGGTCACGAGTACCTTCGCCTTGAAGACGTTTTTCTAACCACAAATCAAGAACTTGTTTAGTTGTTTCATCAGCAGTTTCAGCAATGGAAGCTACAGTTTCAGCTAATTGTGTACGGATTTTTTCAGTACCGATGAACATACCATAACCGAACTCAGCATTGTCCTCGAATAAGGAGTTAGCCCATGCAGGACCTTGTCCTTGTTGGTTTTTAGTGTATGGAGATGCTGGCATAGATGCACCCCAGATGGAGGAACAACCTGTTGCATTGGCAATCATCATACGGTCACCGAACAATTGGGTAATCAATTTCGCATATGGAGTTTCACCACAACCTGCGCAAGCGCCGGAGAACTCAAGCAATGGAGTTTTGAATTGGGAACCTTTTACAGTTTCTTGTTTCATTGGGTGAGATTTAGTTGGCAATGCTACACCATAATCCCAAGCTGGAGCAAATTCTAATTCGCCATCGATAGGACGCATTTCGATTGCTTTTCCTTTAGGAGCTGGACAGATGTTTACGCAGTTGCCGCAACCTAAGCAGTCTAATGGAGATACTGCAATACGGAATTGCAATTCGCCTTTAGTCATCATTTCTGGAATTGTTTCAAAGTTTTCTGGACCTGCTGCTGCTTCTTCTGCTGTCGCTAATACAGGACGGATAGTCGCATGTGGACATACGAAGGAACATTGGTTACATTGGATACAGTTTTCTTTAATCCAGTGAGGAACAAATAAAGCGGCACCACGTTTTTCGAATGCAGCTGTACCAGAAGGTAATGTACCATCTTCATAGCCTGTGAAAGCAGATACTGGTAAATCATAACCAGCCTGTGCATTAACAGGTTTAGCAATGTTAGCCACATAGCTTGGGCAAGTTGTGCAAGAAGATTTTTCAAAAGTATCTTCAGAATCCTTTGCATCTTTCCATGCTGCTGGAACGTCAACTTTTACAAGAGCGCCAACACCTTGGTCAACGGCTTGGTTGTTCATGGCAACAACGTCTGCACCTTTTTTACCATATGTTTTTTCAATGGAGTCTTTTAAGTACTCTACTGCTTTGTCGATAGGAATGATTGTATCTTCAGTCAATTTGAAGAACGCAGCTTGTGTAACCATGTTGATACGGCCACCCAAACCAATTTCAGCTGCAATTTTCGCTGCATTGATGATGTAGAAGTTCAATTCTTTTTCAGCAATCGTACGGCGAAGTTTCGCAGGTAATTTTTCTGTTAATTCTTCTGGACCCCAAGTACAGTTCAATAAGAATGTACCACCATGTTTGATACCACGAAGAAGATCATATTCATGTACATAAGATTGACGATGACAAGCAATGAATTCTGGTTCAGTTACCAAGTATGGTTTGTTGATTGGGTTTTTACCAAAACGTAAGTGAGACATTGTCACACCACCAGATTTTTTGGAGTCATAGTCGAAGTATGCTTGTGCATACATATCTGTATGGTCACCGATGATTTTGATAGCAGATTTGTTAGCACCTACAGTTCCGTCAGAACCGAAGCCCCAGAATTTACACCCAGTTAAGCCTTCAGTTTTTACAGATACGCCTTCAGCACGGTTCAAGGACAAGTTAGTTACATCGTCATTGATACCCAATGTGAAGAAACGTTTGCCAGCTTCTGCTAACATGTTATCGAATACTGCTACAAGGTCAGCTGGGATTACGTCTTTAGAAGAAAGACCATAACGACCGCCGAATACTTTAGCATTGACGTTGTGTTGAACAAGTGCTGCTTGAACGTCTAAGAATAAAGGTTCAGCTAAAGCACCTGGTTCTTTTGTACGGTCTAATACTGCTACGCGTTCTACAGTTTTTGGAAGAGCCGCTACAAAACGATCTGTCGCAAATGGACGGAATAAGTGAATTTGTACGAAACCAACTTTACGGCCTTGCGCATTTAAGTAATCTACAGTTTCAGTAGCTACTTGTGCAGAGGAACCCATTGTTACAATTACGTCAGTTGCATCAGCTGCACCATAGTAATTGAATAATTGGTAATCACGACCAGTAATTTTATTGATTTCATGCATGTAATGTTCTACTACTTCAGGAACTTGTAAATAGAATGGGTTAGAAGCTTCACGATGTTGGAAATAGATATCAGGGTTTTCAGCAGTACCACGAGTTACAGGAGCATCTGGGTTCAACGCACGTTGACGGAATGCTTCTAAAGCGTCTTGGTCCACTAAAGGTTTTAATTCATCATATTCTAATACTTCGATTTTTTGGATTTCGTGAGAAGTACGGAAACCGTCGAAGAAGTTGATGAAAGGAACGCGAGTTTTTAACGCTGTTAAATGCGCAACTGGAGCAAGATCCATAACTTCTTGTACAGAGGATTCTGCTAACATAGCACAACCAGCAGCACGAGCTGCCATAACGTCTTGATGGTCACCAAAGATAGACAATGCTTGCGCCGCGATAGCACGAGCTGCTACGTGGAATACACCTGGAAGTAACTCACCAGACACTTTGTACAAGTTAGGTAACATTAATAATAGACCTTGAGAAGATGTGAAAGTAGTTGTCAATGCGCCCGCTTGTAAAGAACCGTGAACTGCTGCTGCAGCGCCGGCTTCGGATTGCATTTCAACAACCTGTACAGTGTGACCGAACAAGTTTTTACGACCTTGTCCTGCCCATTCATCCACATGTTCTGGCATTGGAGAAGATGGAGTGATTGGATAAATCGCTGCCACTTCAGAAAAACCATACGCTACGTGAGCTGCAGCTTGGTTGCCGTCCATAGTTTTCATTTTACGCATGTTAAAATAGCCTCCTTAAAGCAAATAAAAATTAACACTTGTAGTTACATACAAAATAGGGGGATGTATACAGACTCATATCCAAGCACTCGCCGGATAAGTCTTCCCCTCTTGAGTATCAAATTGTTTTTGAAATATGAATCATTTATTTCTAAAAAGATTGCATATGTTGCAAAAATGTAATAATATATAAGTTATATAGTACCTCTTTGCAAATTCGTGAAGTAGCTAATCTACTTCGTGAACAAATTGATATAGCCTTATGGTTTCATTATACATTGAGAACGATAACTTCGCAATACCATATAGACTATGATGCATTGCTAATTATGCGATTATCAATTTACATTTATACATGCATTGTTGCTCAAATAGCATACTAAAAAAGAGGACTTTTGTTATTACCATATTTAAGAGGTGCATTATGGACTTTCATCACTTAAAATACTTCGTAGAAGTGGCGGATCAAAAAAGTTTCAGCAAGGCCGCAAGAAATCTTCACATTTCACAATCTGCTATCAGCCGTACTATAAAAGCTCTTGAAGATGAGCTAGGTGTTGTATTATTCATTCGTAATGCAAAATC
>CAURQH010000014.1:0-52028 GCA_963526885.1 uncultured Veillonella sp.
GAGCAATCGGTTCATACCCGGTGTGTCCGCGGTTCAAATCCGTGTGCCGCCACCAATAACCTCACTTAGGTGGGGATTTTTTTGTGCCTGAAATTAGGAGCAATACAGATGGGGGATACTCATGTAAGAGTATCCCCCATCTTTATATGTCTGTGAATAGTATTATTAAATCTTTTTCAAAGATAGGAAGAAACGTTAGTTTATAGTTTGGTTTGTTCATCGATATAGCTCCTTGCTGCCTTAAATACTTCAGCTTTAGAAAGTCGTGCTGTTGAACTTCTAGCTAATGTATCTGCTTCATCAAGTTTCTCCTCTACATCCATGGTCAGTGTGGAATATTGCTCGATGCTCATCAGTACCATAGTACCATATCCATTTTTTGTGAGAAATACTGGTGAGTTTGAGTTGATCACAGTTTCTTCGATTTCAGGAAATTTATTCCGTAAATCAGAGACTGGGCGAATATGAATCATAGTAAACACCTCCTTATTATCATAATTATATCTTTATTTTATCAGAATATTAGATAAAGATAAACCAGAGGATTAAGAATTATTTTCTTAACTTAGTTAGCTATCCATTGAAATCCATACATTGAATTTGTATAATGAGAGTATAGAAATGTAGTGGCTCTATGGCTAAAGTGATAGATGTGGACTACAGGTATTAACTATAAGAGGTGCATATGACAACATGGAGTAATGATTTAAAAGAGTTAATTTGGCACCCTAAGAGCAGGGGATTCGATCAAATTGCAGAGCATGGGACGGTAAAGAAAGGTTTACTTACCTATTTTGGTTTGGAAGTGGTATTCTGCTTGTTGATAGCTACGCTAGTGTTACCGCTAGTGGGCTTTTTCGTGCCTTACTTTTATCGTGAGATTGATGCCTTAGGGTCGGCGATTATCATAGGATTGGCCATCGTCTTTTTCCTATTTCAAGCGGTGTCCATCTTGCTGAATAGTGCAGTTTTCTATGGATTGTATAAGTTGACAACGGGCGAAGCAACATGGACAGATGTGGTGAAAGGATTCATCTACGGCAAGGTCATCACCAATGTGTATGGTGTCGTATTAGGCTTGCTCTTATTTCCGTACATTTGGTCCTGGTCTTTCCTAGTACCGAACTACGGTATGGGACTTATAGGAGCATTCTTTGCGGTGACTATCTGGATTTTCTATATGAATATATCCCTTATGGCTCGAGTGATTGAAAGCAGCAAAATGAAGGCCTTTTTATTATTGCTAGCATCTTGGGTTGTTCAATGTATCTTGGAATATTGTGTTAAAATCTTTATAAAATAAGAGTAGGGTATTTGTATTTATCAATGTAATCATATATAATAAAGGTAATTAGTTTTTTTGTAATGAAGGAGGCTATTGTAACAATGGCAAAAGCAAAATTTGAACGTAATAAACCACACGTTAACATTGGTACTATCGGTCACGTTGACCATGGTAAAACTACTTTAACAGCAGCAATCACTAAAGTTCTTGCTGAAAAAGGTCAAGCTGACTTCCAAGACTACAGCATGATCGACAAAGCTCCAGAAGAACGTGAACGCGGTATCACAATCAACACTGCACACGTAGAGTACGAAACAGATACTCGTCACTATGCACACGTTGACTGCCCAGGCCATGCTGACTATGTTAAAAACATGATCACTGGTGCTGCTCAAATGGACGGCGCTATCCTAGTTGTATCCGCAGCTGACGGCCCTATGCCACAAACTCGTGAGCACATCTTGTTAGCTCGCCAAGTTGGTGTACCAGCTATCGTTGTATTCATGAACAAAAAAGACATGGTTGACGATGAAGAATTATTAGAATTAGTAGAAATGGAAATCCGTGAATTGCTTTCCAGCTACGAATTCCCTGGCGATGACATCCCAGTTGTTGCAGGTTCTGCATTGAAAGCATTAGAAGGCGATGCTACATACGTTGAAGCAATCAACGAATTGATGGCAAAAGTTGACGAATACATCCCAACTCCAGAACGTGACACAGACAAAACATTCTTGATGCCTGTAGAGGACGTGTTCACAATCACTGGTCGTGGTACAGTAGCAACTGGCCGTGTAGAACGTGGTCAAATCAACGTTGGTGACGTAGTAGAAATCGTTGGTCTTCAAGAAGAACCATCCAGCACTACAGTTACAGGTCTTGAAATGTTCCGTAAAATCTTGGAATCTGCAGTAGCAGGTGACAACGTAGGGGCACTTCTTCGCGGTATCGACCGTAAAGACATCGAACGTGGTCAAGTATTGGCTAAACCAGGTTCCATCAAACCTCACACTAAATTCAAAGCAGAAGTATACGTGTTGACAAAAGAAGAAGGTGGCCGTCATACTCCATTCTTCTCCAACTACCGTCCACAATTCTACTTCCGTACAACTGACGTAACTGGCGTTATCAACTTACCAGAAGGTACAGAAATGTGTATGCCTGGTGATAACATCACTATGAACATCGAGCTTATCACTCCAATCGCTATTGAAGAAGGTTTACGTTTCGCGATCCGCGAAGGTGGCCATACAGTAGGCGCTGGTGTTGTTACAGCTATCGAAGCATAATTGAATCCTAGATTCTAAATACGAAAAGCGACCGTAAGGTCGCTTTTTTGTGTTTTAATAATTCTTATACAGATATATGGATATCAAAAGAGTGCAACTAGACTAGTAACTCATGTATCTTTCTCATATTATATGTATTTACACTTACGATAGTATATCTTATATAATGGTATTTGTTGTTGCAATGATAGAATAGATGTATGGAATCCTAGAGTCATAGATGAGTATAAACGTTTAGGTTGTATAGTTTTATAGATTTTGTTGCTATAGGCACAGTATATGTGCTTGTTATATGGTATAATTAAAGTGCATAAATTGATAATGTTTATCATATATAATTTGAAAATATCATATATAATAATAGTAGTCATATATATGTAAATTATATCTAGCCTATTAGGTATACAGTTACAAGGAGGTTTTCATGAGTACAATCACAACAATGCCTGTTTCTATGGAAGGCTGGCAAGAAGAGCAACAATCTTGGAATCAAACGTCTAAGTTCTTCGTCAATATGCACAAGCGCGAGGATCGTGTGGCACAAGTGGTGGATTTTGTAGCACGATTACAAGAGTTAGGGATTCATCCTGCAGAGGGAGAAACGGCTCTTGATGTAGGCTGTGGTACTGGTGACTATGCCATGGGACTCGCTCGTAATGGGGTAAAAGTAACTGGCGTCGATCTGTCCACGGGCATGCTAGAAGGTGGTAAAGCAATTAGCGAAAGTGAAGGGCTTTCACTAGATTTATGGTTAGGACCATGGTCCGAAGAGGCACGGCAAGCCTTGGGATGGGACAAACAATTTGACTTGGTATACAGCATTTTCTGTCCTATTATGTCAGACACAGCAAATCTACGTGCCTTGCATCGAGCTAGTCGTAAACATTGTTTGTGTATCATGTTCGCAGATCGAAAGGATGAATACTTAGATGCCATCTATTCTGAGCGATATGGTGTAAGTGGAAGCCCATGGGAATCTATGCTACAAGATTGTTTGGGTACAGTTAACGAAATTGGAAAAGATGTAAACATTACTTACAAAACAGTAGAAGAAGTAGAAACCTTAACCGTCGATGAGGCAGTGGACTATTTCTGCTTACGTGTGCATCGTAAAGTAGGTGGTGACTTAGAAACGATTAAAGAAGAAATTCGTGAATTTTTATCTGCTAAAGCAGTAGATGGTAAATTGGAAAACCACACAACGGATACTATTGCGTGGATTTCTTGGCGTGTTTAAATTTCTGCACTTGAAAGATACAGACTTTATGGATATACAACAGCATATGCATAATCTATAGGGATATACGTACTTTAGCAGTATAAACATAGTGTTCAAGAATGCTAGTTCTATCGCTATAGACAGAATACATAATCATATAGTATCTATATAACAATAAAAGACTGTAAACACATGGGAATATAGCCCTAAGTTTACAGTCTTTTGTGTTGTCAGTTGCGATGAACTGTAGTTGTAAAAATGATATTGGACATATACCAATCTATTGTATGGTAATGTTCTTAAGAATCTTGAGATAGAGCTTCACTACGTTCTACGAACTTACGCAAACTACCATATCCTTCTTCCTCAAGTTTTTCTAAAGGGATAAAGCGCAAGGCAGCGCCGTTGATACAATAGCGGAGGCCGCCCATAGATTGGGGCCCATCTTCAAAGACATGCCCTAAATGAGCATCGCCAATGCGACTGCGCACTTCGATGCGACGGTGTCCTAAACTATCATCTTGATAGTATCGAATGACATCGCTGTTGATAGGCTGTGCAAAGCTAGGCCAACCGCAACCAGAATTAAACTTTTGAGCAGAGATAAAAAGAGGCTCTCCAGAGGTAACATCTACATAGATACCGGGACGAAACTCATCTGTATATCCATGAGAGAAAGGTCGTTCTGTAGCACTCTGTTGTGTTACAGAATAGGCTAAGTCGCTGAGTTCTTCTCGTAAAACGGAGTCAGATTTTCGTTCATAGTCGTTTTCATCAATTAAAGGTTCATAAGCTTTGGACACATTAATATGACAATAGCCATTTGGATTTTTGTCTAAATAATCTTGGTGATAGGTTTCAGCTGGATAAAAGGATGCTAGGGGTAAGACTTCGATGGCAAAGGGCTCTTTGTAGTGGCTGTTAGCACGTTCCAAGGTAGAATTGATGATGGCTTTATCTTCAGGGTGTTCATAATATACACCGCTGCGATATTGGACACCCACATCGTTACCTTGTTTATTGATGCTGAAAGGGTCGATGATACGCAAGAAATACTGTAGAATTTTAGAGAGGGAGATCACGGATGTATCATAGGTGACTTTTACAGTTTCTACGTGACCACTGCCATGGCATACGTCCTCATAACTAGGGTTTGGCTGGGTGCCGTTGCTGTAACCTACCTCAGTATCTACAACACCTGGAATGCGTTGAAAGTAGCTTTCAACGCCCCAGAAACAACCGCCGCCTAGGTAAATAATTTTGTTCATACTATCACTCCTTTTTGTTGTCTATATTAGTGACGATGCATATGATGTATTATTTTTATATTACTAGAGAAAATAATGTGATGCTATTGATTAGATAGTATCAGTATATACTTGATTTTAATTATAGCATGCGTTTGTATAAAAGCGTGTATAAAATAATGTTATTACAGATATAAGATATATGGTGCAATGATGAACAGAGTAATAACATTCCTTATAAGATTGTTTATAAAGGTGAAAGCCACCTAACTCGTATGGGGCCGAGTAGGTGGCTTGTTTGTGATAACTATAGGTGTGTATGGGAAGTCACCGTTATCACATATGTAAGTAGTTTGAAAGGCTGGAACATATGAGGTTTCATAGTTCCTGTCGAGTATCACATCGACAAACATAGTATATCAAATGAATAGGAATAAGTAAAATAATAATAAAGTCTTAAATCTTATAGGGTGTGGCTATATCATATAAGTGCTATTTATGAACGGATATAAAAATATGATATGCAATCATAGAATGTGTAATTGCAGCATGGATAGCTGTAATATGTATTGGTGTTACTGAAATCTTTGATGAGTAAATTTATTTGGTTGACATCATCTCTCTTTGTGAATGTATCTAAGTGTAAGGACTTGGTACTAAGAAAGGAGAAGAATATGGCAGCAAGTACAGTAGTGAAAAAAGAATTACATTTAGTCTTTATGGACACATCTAAGGAAGAAGTAAGTATTGTAGTAGGATTTCCAAAAGAAGGGGTAACAAAATCTGAAATCGACACAGTAGGACAACTTATGGTAGAAAAAGATGTACTTCGTGGTCGTAAAGATCAACGCTTAACCAGCTTTCAACATGGTACATTAGTGACTACAGAATCCACAGTGGTAGAATAAGGAGGGATAGAATATGACAACAACAATGGTGACTAAATTACAATTACAATTTAAAAAGGGTGAGGGTGCCCACAATGTAAAAGTAGCCAATTTTGCCTATGTGAACGAAGCAGCATCCGATGAAGATATCAAAACCGTAGGCGACGCATTAGGCAAGTTATATGCGTACCCATTGGTGGGTGTTGTCCGCAATAATGCAATTGCGTTGGCGGCGTAGTATGGACAAGATTGAAAAAGCGATAAAATTAATTAGAATTGCCTTCTGGGTGTATAAGTGGTTGAAACGATAAGATGGGATAGGACCTTTAGACAGTAGTGAACCACATACTACAGAGGTATATGTAAAGCAATAGTATATTTGACTTAGTGCCAAGGATTACCGTAGCCACCTAGCTAACACATAACTGGGTGGCTATTGTTATGCCCTATGCTGAAGGCATATCTAGAAAACATATCTAGATAAGATATCTAAAAAAACATGGTGGTGATGATGAGAAGGCTATATCATAGAAACGTAAAAACCTGAATCTCAGAAGTGGAGATTCAGGTTTTTTATGATAAGTCCTTAGTCCTTAGTTAAATTAATCTTTAGATCGTTCTAACTCTTGTTGTACCAAAGCGATAGCCTTTTTATATTTTTTGTGCATCCCTTGTCGACTCATTCCATATATGTTAGCCATATCGCTAATCGATTTACCTTGAAATAAAATTTGTTCTAGCAATTTTGCGTGGCTCGTATCGATACGTGAAAGAGCATCTTTCAATGCTATAATTTGTAGGTTGGCTAGGGCCATCTCCTCTGTATCATCTTCTGAGGGAATGTGGATGATAGGGTTTGTATCATCATCTTCGTGTAGCAAAGATTCGTGATTCCATTGCTGAACGCTACTGCGGAAAAGGTTCATCTCCGTATAATGGATGCGTGATTTTACAAATCCTGCAAAGGGGACTTTCCCGTTCAGGTCGTACGTTTGGATAGCGGTTAAGAACGTCTCCCATAATGTAGCCTCTAAATCGCTTTCCATGCTGCGAAGTTGACGTACATGAGAGTACCGTGTAATGAGAGGTACGTAACGATGACATAAAATGACGGTAGCAGAGGTATGCCCTGCTTGTGCTAAGGCGACTAGCTCTTCATCGGTATAAGAATCTTCTCCGCAATCAGGGCACGCGTCTTGAAGACCTTGCGAAATAAAAGATTTTGCCATAATAACCTCCTTATTAGAAAGGACTTATCATTGTTTTACTAGTCGATGTAGTATCCATTATTTTCGATTTGGCAACCACCTCCTTATTCTTACGAATCGTCATGGAGTGATAGTTTTTGTTACAAGCGCTTGTTTTCTTGATTAGAATTATAAATCAAGAAATGAGAAAAGTCATCAATAAAATGGTCAAAATTGCTCATAAATATCAAATTGGCATATGGCTTTTGAAAAATGTAATGTATATGCTAGTTGTTTCTAATGGTATATAAGCGGAGAATAAAGCGCGATATAATTAAAGATTACTCACTTGTTACGCTATACAGCCTAATGGCGGCTTTGATTAGGCAAAGGGAAGAGCACGACACATTCCTCCGCAAACTGATACAGTGGTTAGGTTTGCTCCGGAACATGTCGTGCTCTACTTGGTCTTGTCGTATTTAGTCAGTAAGACCCGCCACAAAGGCTGCTACACCTAACTGCGTTCCTCAGTGTGAGGAGTGTGGGGGATGTAGTGGGTTACTCTACCAGATTATATCATTGAAATAGTTGGTAATTATTATCAACGTTGTGTGTGATTTGTGCTATAATACAATTAAAGAGTCATCAACGTGAGTTGGGCTCATCTCTTCCCATCATGGGAGGGGTGATTTCTATGAAATTTTTGAAAAAGTTACTTGTATTAGTAAAATTTTTAAAATTAATTATAGATTTGTATCGTTTCTTTAATTAGAAATGATAAAGCCTAACGTAAAAGATAAGTGTTACCAGCACTTATACACGTTAGGCATCATCATATTTCGTAATATTTGAGATGAGCCTAACGCCGTTCACACGTTGATGGCTCTTCTTTTTATGTCTATATTCTAGCATACTTCCAGATAAAATACTACTTGCTAGTCTATGCAGCTTGTGGCGGTCTTAATTGGGCAAAGGGAAGAGCACAACACATTCCTCCGCAAACTGATACAGTGGTTAGGTTTGCTCCGGAACATGTTGTGCTCTTCTTGGGATTATCGTATTTAGCTAGTAAGTGACCGCCACAAAGGCTGCTACGCCTAACTGCGTTCCTCTGGGTGTGGGGCACACTGTGCTCTTCTTGTGTTTGTGTGATTTAGGTAGTAAGCGATCGCCAAAAGGCTGCTACGCCTAACTGCGTTCCTTAGCGAGAGGGAATAGGATATGTTGTATCTCGGATAAATGTAGGTATGGCTCTTTTATCATGTGAGCTCTGTGTTATAATAAAGGTAATTATATGAAAGATACTTGTATGTTGCAATGTATGTAAAGGGAATGCGATGCAGATAGTAACTACGCAGCTTGGGATTGATCAGACAGCTCAAGATATAGATAGTCTTTTAAAGACTCTGTTAACAGATAAAACGACACAACGGAATATTGTTTGGGCATCTCAATCCTATGAGGGAATGGGAAAGGCCTTTTGTAGCGACCAACCGATTCGGCGGAATCTATTAGTGGGGAAACACCAATCTATTATACAACCAAGGGTGGCAAAGCATGCGCGCAAGCAAGAGCAACGAACACGCTCTAGCGGTGAGGTGTTTACGCCACCATGGCTAGTGGACAAACAGGTGTCCGCTGTGCTAAAGGAATGGAAAGATGTGCCTTTGAAAGAGTGGGTGGCTCTTCGTTGGTTAGAACTTGCTTGCGGTGAAGCGCCGTATATCGTGACTCGCTATGATTCGGTGACGGGCGATTGTATTCCCGTGATGAAACGAGTGGGATATTTGGATAGAAAACTACAACGAATTAGCCAAGAGGTGACTTCTGAAAAAGAATTTATCAAACTAGCAAAGATTGCCTATGAAAGTACCTATGGGTATGAACTACAAGGAGATTCCTTGCTATTAGCACGAGAAAATTTATTGCTATCCTTCTGTGAACATTATGAACAGAAATTTGGCATATTGCCTACTATAAAGACGGTGAAAGCTATTGCCAATATCATCGTCTATAATGTATTTCAAATGAATGGATTGACGAAACGGACGCCATATTCGGATCACTCTGTGAAAGAAGTGCAAATGAATTTATTTGATACAGAAACAGATGGTACCCCTGCGCCCCAAGATGATATGCTGACCGTTGTGAAAGATTGGAAGCAGAAAGAATTAGTCACCATAGAGAGTATCAGCAAAGGAGAGGGACAGATGAAGTTTGATGTTGTCATAGGGAATCCGCCGTATCAGGAACAAACAGAAGGTACAAGCGATAAGCCTATCTATAATTATATGATGGATGGAGCCGAAGAAGTGGCAGATACGGTGTGTTTAATTACGCCAGCTAGATTTTTGTTTAATGCGGGAAAAACACCGAAAGAATGGAATCGTAAAAAGTTGAACGATCCTCATTTTAAAGTGTTGTACTATGAACAAGACTCATCAAAGGTATTTCCTAATACAGATATTAAAGGTGGAGTAGCTATTACATATACAGATAAAGCGCAAGAGTTTGGAGAGATTGGTACGTTTACTGCATTTCCGGAGTTAAATAGCATATATCATAAAGTTGTAGCAAATAAAGAGTTTGAAAATATTACTCCATTGATATTTTTGCAGAATAAGTTTAATTTAGTAAAGTTATATGAAGACTTTCCAGAATATAATCAAATTATAGGAAGCCAAGGGCGAGAAAAAAGGTTAACTACAGGTATTTTCACTCAACTTCCAGTGTTTAAGGAAAATAGAGGAGATAACGATATACAAATTTTGGGTTTAATTAATAATAAGCGTGTCTCTAAGTATATATCTAGACAATATTTAGAAGAACATGAAAACCTAGAAAAATATAAAGTGATTTTACCAGCATCAAATGGTAGTGGAGCTATAGGCGAAGTGTTATCCACACCCCTAATCGGGGAACCCCTAATCGGGTATACTCAGACGTTTATTTCATTTGGAGCATTTGATAATAAAATTGAGGCGGAGCATGTATTGAAGTATATAAAAACTAAGTTTTTAAGAAGTATGTTGGGAACTATGAAGGTAACTCAGCATAATCATAAAGAAACATGGATAAACGTCCCCCTCCAAGACTTTACGGTCGATTCTGATATCGACTGGTCACAGTCGATTGAAGATATCGACCGTCAGTTATATCGCAAATATGGGCTTTCACAAGAGGAGATAGAGTTTATTGAATCGAAAGTGAGGGCTATGGACTAATGAGAACGACCATACAAACGAAAAAGCAAGTGGAACCAAAGATTTATGCTTATACATTGCCCGCTGTGCCGAGTCATGAGGGGTGGATTAAGATTGGCTATACGGAGCGTGAGGTGCAGGTTCGTGTGAATGAGCAAGTCCATACGTCTGGGGTCGATGCGGATATTTTGTGGCATCATGCTGCGGAATATACGGAAGAACCCCATAAAGGGATTAACTTTAAAGATCATGACTTTCACCAGTTTTTGAAATATCACGAGGTGAAACGTAAGCCGAGAACGGAATGGTTTTATTTTAATGGACATCCAGAACAGGCAGAGAAACTCTTTCATAAGTTTACTCGTCACGATGTGTCGGGATACCAACCTGGGCAACAATGTGAATATGTGCTGCGCAGGGAGCAAGAAGAAGCGGTAGTTAAGACGTTAGCCTATTTTCAGTCTCATGAACAAGGGGAGTTTCTGTGGAATGCGAAACCACGGTTTGGTAAAACTTTAGCTGCCTATGATTTAGTGAAGCGTTTAGATGTGACAAATGTGTTGGTCCTCACCAATCGTCCTGCTGTGGCTAATTCTTGGTATGATGATTTTCATAAGTTTATTGCAGGGAATACGAAGTATAAGTTTGTTAGCAGTACGGATTCTTTGCAACATCGAACGGCGATGAGTCGAGATGAATTTACAAATTGTGCGAAAGATTGTGAAGACATTGGTCAAATTGCATTTATTAGTTTGCAAGATTTAAAGGGTTCTAGTTATTTTGGCGGTCAACATAAAAAGCTAGAATGGGTTGCTGATTTACTGTGGGATTTAGTCATTATTGATGAATCTCATGAAGGTGTAGATACTTGGAAAACTGATTTTGCATTTAATCAAATTCAAAGAAGATGGACACTGCATTTGTCGGGTACTCCTTTTAAATCCATCGGGTCAGGCCGTTTTGGAGAGGACCAAATTTACCATTGGTCCTATGCGGATGAGCAACGGGCGAAACAAGATTGGGATCCTCACAGTGAAAGCGAAAATCCTTATGAAGCTTTACCAGAGTTAAACATGTTTACCTATCAAATGTCACATATGATTACAGATGTGGTGCGTGAAGGGGTTCATATTGATGGGGAGACCTATGATTTTGCTTTTGATTTGAATGAGTTTTTCGCTACGAAAGAGAATGGCGAGTTTGTACATGTGGATGCGGTGAATGCTTGGTTAGATACATTAACTAGGAATGAAAAGTATCCTTTCTCCACCAAGGAGCTACGAAATGAGTTAAAGCATACATTCTGGCTCTTGGATCGAGTAGACTCCGCAAAAGCATTGAAACGATTATTGGAAGAACATCCTACCTTTGAAAATTATGGCATTGTATTAGCCGCAGGTTCTGGCAATGCCTATACGTCGGATGAGGGGAATGAAAATCTTCGTTCTTTGGAAGCGGTACGAACAGCGATTGAAGATAATCCTCGGACGATAACA
Source organism: uncultured Veillonella sp. (assembly GCA_963526885.1). Classification (GTDB taxonomy): domain Bacteria; phylum Bacillota; class Negativicutes; order Veillonellales; family Veillonellaceae; genus F0422. Next base: position 11,814 of record CAURQH010000014.1, read on the forward strand.
CTTTCAGTAGGTCAGCTCACCACAGGCGTGACGGTGCCAGAATGGACGGGTGTCATGATGTTGTGTAATATGAAATCGCCTGCCTTATATATGCAAGCGGCATTCCGAGCACAAAATCCCTATTCTTGGGTAGAGAAAGGTGTACATTATCGTAAAGAACGAGCCTATGTGTTTGATTTTGCTCCGGAACGAACTCTCATAGTATATGACCAATTTGCCAATGATTTGAGGTCTACTACAGCTAATGGGGCTGGCACGAGTTCGGATAGAAAAGAAAACATTGGGGAGCTATTGAACTTTTTCCCAGTCATTGCAGAGGATACAGATGGTCGCATGGTGGAAATCGATGCTACGCAAGTGTTGACCATACCTCGACAAATTAAAGCGCAAGAGGTTGTGAAACGGGGATTTATGTCGAATTTCTTGTTTGATAACATGGCCAATGTATTCCGAGCAACGCAAGCTGTCTTGGATATTTTGGAAGAATTACCAGTGGCTGACCAAGGTAAAATTACGATGGGAGAAGAACTTACCATTGAAGGTGTGGAATTGGATGAGGATAATCGTCCAGTAGTGCCAGAGGGAATTGTGGTAAATCGACAAGATGAACTATTTGGGGATAGATTGCGCTCCTCTATCGAGCATATTGAGACGACTGTACGTCAACAGGAGACGAAACCAACGGCGGAAGAGATTATTAGACAGGTTACGAATCCTTATATTGCACCTATTGTTAAAGAAATGAAAGATACCTACGGTCTGAAACATAGAAGTACACAACGCCTTGAAAAAGAGGTAAAAAGTGTCATAGAAGATACGGTTCGTAAAAATGATGCTGAACAAGAGATAGCTATTGCCCATACACATCGGGAATTTACTGATAAGATACATGATGCAACTAGTGAAGCGGAAAAAGAAGTTCTTATAATCAAGCGTGAGGAAGCGATTCGTGCAATAGAAGAAGAACATCAAGAGAAGTTAGCTGATAATCTAAAGAATACGTTGGAAAACTTGCCGAAACAATTAATCCGTCAACAAGAGGAAGAAGTGTTACAAAAGCGGGTGAATGGTGACGAAGAAAAAATTCGTGGCCATTTGCGTGGATTTGCGAGAACGATACCAAGTTTCTTGATGGCTTACGGTGATGAAAATCTTACCTTAGAGAACTTTGATACTTATGTGGATGAAGATGTATTCTTGGAGGTAACAGGAATTACATTAGAACAGTTTCGGTACTTGCGAGATGGTGGTGAAGGTTTCGCAGGACAGTTATTTGATGCATCAACCTTTAATGAATCTATTCAAGAATTTTTGCGGAAAAAAGTGGAATTAGCGAATTACTTTGAAGATACAAAAGAAGATATTTTTGACTATATTCCACCACAACAAACGAATCAGATTTTTACACCGAAAAAAATAGTGAAACAAATGGTGGATGCATTAGAACAAGAGAACCCTCATATATTTGAAGATTCTTCTAAAACATTTATTGATTTGTATATGAAATCTGGATTATATATCGCTGAAATTGTGAAACGTTTATATAATAATCCTATGATGAAAGCTGAGTTCCCCAATGATGAAGACCGCTTAGCACATATTCTGGAACATCAAGTATATGGATTTGCACCATCTACGATTATTTATAAAATTGCTATGAATTTTATCTTTGGTCCTATTGGTGAAAGTGTGAAGCGAGATCACTTTGTACAGGTGGATACAATTCCTTATGCAAAAGCGGGAACCATGCAAGAATTAGTGGATTCATATTTTGGATAAGGACGTTTCTTGTAACGCTATGCAGACTGTTGCGGTCGCATATCGTAATACTGGCAAAATAAGCCCGTAACACACCCCTTCACAAGCTATACAGTGGTTATGCTTGCTCAGGGGTATGTTACGGGCTTTTGTGTTTGTGTGATTTAGGTAGTAAGCGACCGCTACAAAGGCTGCTACGCCTAACTGCGTTCCTCTTGAGGATTACAACAAAATATAAACGATTTGCTAAATTTTGTGATATAATAAGTGTATAGAAAAGTCATCAACGTGAGTTGGGCTCATCTCTTCCTACTTTGGGAGGAGGTGGTACTATGAAAAAGTTTAGAAAAATCGAAGTATTGATTTTAATTCTAAAATTAATAGTACAACTCATTGAGTTGTTTAAATAACCAATGAAAAAGCCTAACGTATAAGGTCTTGTACACCTTAACACGTTAGGCTATTTCAGTTTCCTAATTTCTGAGATGAGCCTAACGCCGTTCACACGTTGATGACTCTTCTTATTTACGTCTATATTGTAACATATTTCTAGAGAAAATACCACTTATTCTTCTGAAATATATGTAATTGTGACATAAGTAAACGTGACAAGGGGCTAGTATGCGCGGGGGTATTTATAAAATTATGGACTTTCTATTTTGTTATAGGTAATGACTATATATAATAATATGTATCCTGTATAAGGATAAATGTGCGTATATTGTTGACATCTGATGGACATCCTAGTATACTTAATTCATCGTTAATCGATAGGTTTTGTAGGAAAGAGAGGTGAATGGGTTGCCGATACGAGTAGTGAAAGGATTACCTGCTATAGGGAGACTTTCAGAAGAGAATATATTCGTTATGGATTCAGAACGGGCAGAGTCGCAAGATATTCGACCACTCCACATTGTGGTTGTGAACTTGATGCCACGGAAAGAGACGGCGGAAACTCAATTGCTTCGTGCTTTGAGCAATACACCGTTGCAAACGAAGGTCACTTTTCTTTATACCGCGTCCTATACGGCGAGTAATACAAGTCAAGAATACTTGGAAACCTTTTATAGGACTTTCGAAGAAATCAAAGATCAATACTTTGATGGCTTGATTATTACAGGTGCTCCGGTAGAGCAAATGCCTTTTGAGGAAGTGGATTATTGGGATGAACTTTCAGAGATTATGGAATGGAGTAAAACCCATGTGTGTTCCACGCTCTATATTTGTTGGGGAGCTCAAGCAGGGATTTATAAGCATTTTGGTATCCACAAGGAAGATTTACCTAATAAGTTATTCGGTGTGTACGAACAAGAAGTGCAGAACACGAAACCCATGCTTATGCGTGGTCTAGATGAACTCTTCTATATGCCTCATTCACGGCATACGACGGTGAGTGAAAGTGAAATCAACGCGCACCCTCAGTTAGAAGTGCTAGTCCGCGCGGATAAGACAGGTGTTGGTATTGCCAGGTCCTATGATAATAAACATGTATTTATCTTTGGACATCCAGAATATGATAGAGATACCTTATACCAAGAGTATGATCGGGATAGACAGCAAGGGTTAGAGATTGATATACCAGAAAATTATTTTCCTGGGGATGACCCAACTAAGACTCCGATAATACGATGGCGTTCGGCATCGACTATACTCTATACAAACTGGTTAAATTATTATGTATACCAAGAAACACCATATGAGGTCAGTGAATTGCAATCGAGACCGATTGAAGAAACATATATACAAGACTGGGTGATTTAATCCTAGTTCATAGATAGTAAAGATTTAAGAATAGTGAGGAAAGTAACATGAGCAATTACAAATTTGAAACATTACAATTACACGCAGGTCATACAGTGGATGCAACAGGTTCCCGTGCGGTACCAATTTATCAAACAACTTCTTATGTATTTAAAGATGCAGAACAAGCAGCAGGTCGTTTTGCTTTAACTGATGCAGGTCCTATCTATACTCGTTTAGGCAACCCTACTCAAGACGTATTGGAAGGCCGTGTAGCAGCGTTAGAAGGCGGTGCTGGTGCAATCGCTGTAGCATCTGGATCCGCAGCGATTACATATGCTATTGAAAACGTAGCTTCTGCAGGGGATAACATCATTGCAGCATCTACATTATATGGTGGTACATACAACTTGTTCAGTGCTACATTGCCACGTTTCGGTATTACTACAAAATTCGTAAACCCAGACAACTTAGATGAGTTCAAAGCAGCGATTGATGATAAAACAAAAGCGATTTATGTAGAATCCGTTGGTAACCCAGGGGCTAATCTTGTGGACTTAGAAGCGATTGCTGAAATCGCTCATGCACATGGTATCATCGTGATCGTGGACAATACATTTGGTACTCCATACTTGTTCCGTCCATTTGAACATGGTGCAGACGTAGTGGTTCATTCTGCCACAAAATACTTAGGCGGTCATGGTACAACTATCGCTGGTGTTATCGTTGAAAGTGGCAAGTTCGACTACAAAGCAAGTGGTCGTTATCCTGGATTCGTAGAAGGCGACGTACATTATAATGGTTTAGTATATGGGGATCTTCCAATTCCTTTCACTGTGAAAGTACGCGCTCAATTATTGCGTGACACTGGTGCATCCATTACTCCACTAGCAGCATGGTTGATTATCCAAGGCATTGAAACATTGTCCTTACGTGTAGAACGCCATGTAGAAAATACTCGTAAAGTAGTAGATTTCTTAGTAAACCATCCAAAAATCGCGTATGTAAATTATCCTGAATTACCAAACAGCCCATATAAAGCATTGGCTGATAAATACTTCCCGAATGGTGTTGGTGCAGTCTTCACATTTGGCGTCAAAGGTGGTAAAGAAGAAGGTATCAAATTTGTTGACGCTCTTGAAATCTTCTCTAACCTTGCAAACGTGGCGGATGCTAAATCCTTGGTTATCCACCCAGCAAGTACAACACATGCCCAATTGAGCCCAGAGGAACAATTGACAGCAGGTGTAAAACCAGAACAATTACGTGTATCTATCGGTATTGAAAACGTAGATGATATCATTGCTGACTTAGCACAAGCATTGGATAAACTGTAAGATATAGCAACTATATAATACTATATAAGGGAACTCACAGTAGTGGGTTCTCTTTTTGTGCAGACAATAATGGACAAGTTTTATACTATCTTCGGGGGGGACAGTTGCCACTAAGTATATTTTATAGTGATTGAGGGAGGATTGTCGGAACTGGTGCTGATATGTATGAATATTGGTTTGTGGATACACAAAATCATACAGAAACGGTGTGATGTAGTACTTAGACGCTTGTAATAAGCTATTTTATGGTATACTAGATATATAGTTATATTAGATATAAACAGGATGACACAGTAAAAAAACTACGGTGACTATATAGATATTGAGATGAGGTCAACGTTAGAGGAGTATAAGACTTGGCATCAAGTGTATAGAGGTACTACTAAGAAAGGAAATCAACGAATGAAAAGCAAACTAATTGTAAATGCATGGTGGAAAGTTGTGGCATGTGGCATGGCTATGGCGACTTTCACCGGTGTTGTAAGTATGGCGTATGCTATAGAGGGAACACCGGTGAGGACTTTCACAAAGGAGTTAGGTAGTGTACAAACAGTAGATACTCAAGGAATAGATGGGGAACACTTCGTATTACAAAAGGGGAATGTTACACCAGAGAAAATGGGGTTGTATATTAGTCACAAGCCAGCTCATTTTCGGGTGTCTATGTTCGGCACTGTGAAAGATATTCATTGGATTGATAAGGTTGTTCCTACAGATAGCGGACATATAGAGGGGTTTTTGCTAGATTTTGACGAAAATACGACGATGATGATCACGAGACGAGATAACAAGCCAATGCAAGGTGTTTCTCAGGAGCGATGGAATACAACTTGGTATGACCAACCGATCCAAGGAATGACCGATGAGGAGTATATGGCAATTTGGCGACGTGAAGATCCGCATCTATCTGAAAAATACACACAAATCGAAGGGGGCTTGTTGTGGAGAGAAGAGATGACGGCGGCTCGTTGGGACCGATCTGTGCAAATGACAGCAGAAGGTCCGAAAGTGCGCTTTACGGTGGATATGATTTTGAAAGAAGACCCTACGCATCGCTATGTGATTACTTTCACCTATGATGATATCCAAAAGTATAGTATAGAATCGTTGAAACACTTAGTAGATATTCTGGAGTATTTGCCAGATGAAAGTGATGCAACTGTTCAGCAAAGAGAAAGCCAAGAGCTTGAGAAGGGGGATGAACCTATACAAGCAAAAGCGGGGTATAAATTACCATCTACGTTGATGCCAGGTGAATTTATGGAAACAAAAGATGTGATAGAACTTGAAAATCTATATCATCAAGAATTAAGCCAAGGTAAGCCATCGGTGCGCAAAGAGCAAGAATTAAAAATTACCGATACAGGGATAACATCTCAATCTACTTGGGAAGATAACAGTAAAACTGAGGCTAACATTCTCCGGTCTGGACAAATAGAGTTACAGACACAATCATAGAGTATATATACTTTGTATTGGTATAGATGGCATTAAAAAGTACAGATTGTTCGTCGTATAGTCATATTCGGTATCTTGGATATATTGAAAAAAGAATATTATATGATATACTCTTGATTTATGAATTTTGCCTATATATAATGTGAGTAGAGCAGTTCGGTTATATACTTTTGGAAACGAGGTGTATAGATATGGGGACTCACTTACAATCGATGGAATCTATGCCGGAGTATGAAGAGTTTTGTATTTGTTTAGGCAGAAAGATTGCTTGGGTTAGGCGGTGTCAGGGACTTTCACAGAAAGAATTATCTAAATTATGTGGCATTAGTCCAAGCTATTTAGCAAAAATTGAAGGAGCTAAAGGTTCGTTAGGGACATCGGTGCAGGTGTTGTATTTAATTGCTAAGACCTTGCGGGTGGATGTAGCCACCTTGGTGTGTCATGATGAAATCGACTACCAACGGGTACGGATGTACAAGATCAAGCAACGGGTTATGGGATATGAATCAAATCAGTTGCACTAACCAAATAGGGTCCAGTTTGTGTCATAGAGTCTAATTGATAATATAATTATTATCAAAAATATATTGAGAAAAAACAATTGAGAATATAAGGACATATAGGTGTTCTTTGTATATATGGCTCGACATAAATGATAAACCCTATCAAATAGCTTAACAGAAAGGTTCATTAATACAGAAAATGCAACCTTGTTTGTAAAAATGGGATACAAAAATTATACAGAAGTATTTGACAACTCCAAAAAAACGTGCAATAATGAGAATGTAAAAAGGTAAGTACCTTAGTTAAATGATAATCATAAAGTTAGCGAATTTCTATTTTTTATGGAGGTGTCTCATGCGCGTTATTGGTGATGCATGCATTAAATGTGGTTCTTGTGCTTCTGTTTGTCCAGTAGGAGCAATTTCTGAAGGCGAAGTTAAATACGAAATCAATGAAACTTGCATTGATTGCGGTTCTTGCGAATCCGTTTGCCCAGTAGCAACAATCACAGCTGAGTAACAAAGACAATTTATAAACCCCGTAAACATGCGTGTTTACGGGGTTTTCTCATTTTCGATGTACTCTAATTTTAGGCATTTTCGAGACGGTTGCTCAACCGTTGCTCAACCTTTTTGAGGGTATCACCATATGGAAGTTTATTCACAGCATCGATATATTGTGAAATTGTCTTATGCGTGTAAACGCCCTGAGTGATGTTATCTGATGTAGAATGTCCTACGATGTGTTTGATTAAAATTTCTGGTACATCATAATCACTGCATAACGTTATGAAGGTGTGACGTGTATCATGAGGTTTCCGCCTATCCATTCCCAATCGCTCACAAATGGCTGTTAATTGGCGTCTATATACGTGGCTACCAATAACACCGTCCATTAAGCACGTGGAGTGCTTAAATTTGGCAGTAGAGTATAATTCCTGAATGAATGGAGCGATGCATTCTGCAATTGGTATAATTCGTTCACGACCTGCATCGGTCTTTGAGCCACCAACCATATACCGTTCCTTCAAGTGAATATCATCCACTTTCATAGTTAATAGTTCGTTTAATCGAACTCCAGTGTAAATATAGATAAGAATGATGCGGACAATCTGCTCATCCTGGTGTTGCCACAAAGTGTAAAGGTCTTCTTCTCTAAATGGTGTAGCCTTTTTCACTGCATCCGCATTCTTATTAATGATGATGTCATTCATATAATTTTTGCTTATAATCTCATTCTTAATGGCCAAGTTACAAATTTTAATCAGCAATGACTTTATGAGTTGTTGGTATGACTTTGAATAAGTAAACTTATCAAATATGGGTTGTGCGTGTGCTGCACGTAACATGGTAATGTCCATATGCAACAATGGCTCCATATGTTTTTTAGCAGAATGAATTACCTCTAATCGACCTTTTGAAAGCCCCTTGCGCTCGGCCTCTTCAAAAGCCCATTGAAAGCACTGCTCAACAGTAATCACTCGTTTTTTCTCCAATGCGCTAGGGTCATTGGAGAATAGTGCCAATGCCTCGTAGGCTTCCTTTTGGCTCGCATACGTGCCTAGGGTTTTACGAATTGGCTTGCCCTCGTCAGTCCATCCAGTCGTGATGACGGCACGAAATGGCTTGCGTAATTTCTTATGCTTCATCTTGTAAACGGAGCCAGATCCGTTTGAGCGTTTTAATGCCATAAAAATAACCACCTTTCATGTGTAGCAAATACACCTAAAAGATGGTACAATATTTACGTTGAATATATGTGGATGTACCACCCTTTAGGTATGTTCAGAATGTACCTCTCTAGCTCATGCTAGGGAGGTATTTTTTATTTATCGTGAGACGGTTCGCCATATAGGCGAATCATACCTGACTTTGTTACCAGCCAAATACGTTTGGATTGGCGCGCCTCTACTCCGATATGAAAGCGTGCAGGCTTACCATTGCGACTAATACAGGCTTGGCGAAGTGAATCCGTAGTTTTTCCCCACGCCTCGGCTGCTTCTTCTAGTGTTAATACTTCATCTAGTGCATTCATTTCATTTCTCCTATGTGAATCATATTATTTAATAAATAAAGATACTGTAGCAATACCCCAAATGACGGTAATACACGCCAGTACAATGGTGAAAAAAGTATCTGTTGTATGCAAATATAAATAGATAATAGGAAGTAAGGAGATCCATTGATAGAACAGTTTCTTTTTCATTGATTTTTTCATTCCTTTCATGTATAGTAAAAATGGGGAAGGGAGCTCCCTCCCCCTTTAGCTTTTAGCCCTTATTGTGTTTTCGACGACGCTTGAGGGCTTTTTTAATTCTCTTTTCTAAGAGTAGTGCTGATGGTATTACCGCTGAGATTGCGATAATCCAATCAGTGATTGATGATTCGTTGTTCATTACTTCACCTCCTCTCTATACTTATATTATACCGTATATACGGTATAAAGTCAAGTAAAAAGAAGTGAAAAATAGGTTAATACAACAAAAAAATAACCCCCTCTATTAACGAATATAATAGAAAAGGTTATTTTCCATACAGGTCCCCTGAGGAAGCATCTGCACTTATCTTTTCTCTATTATATATAGGTCTATAAAATATATCAATAGATAGTAACAAAAAAAACTCGCCAATCCTTAAGTTGACGAGTGGTGTACTTCGCTAGTAAGGTCAGCACAATTTCCCAGGTAAAAGTATACTTAATAAAAAGGTACTCGTCAATAAGTGTGATGGTATATAATACAACTTTATGAACAATTATTAGAAAGCTAAGAATGAATATTTAAAAAGCATTATTAACTGGATATAATTGAATATTTTTATGTGATTCAACTGTTAAGTTAGGACTAGTAAATAAATATTCTTTTTCTAGCCTTGTCACATTAGCAGAATATTGTAATGAATATGTAAAAGCTGGAAGATCTTTATAAATTTCATATACCTCATCAGTTTTATCATATGTTGTTATCCAATTGTACTCATCAAAGTTTCGGATAGCATGATATAACGATACATGATCTTGATGAGTAAAAGAGTTTTTATAGAGGTTTTTACCTTGCCTATAATAAGGTGGATCAAAGAATACAAATAGTTCATTAGGCGGTATATGTCTAATAACAGAAGTTAGGAGCTCAGAGGCATCAAAATTGTATAGATGGATTTTATCTTTTTTGCTAGCGATTTGAGATATTTTTTTTATTAAAGTCTGCTTTGTAAAGCGACAGTCGATGGAATATTTTGAAGTCTGTTTTAGACCACCAATAGGACCACCAGTAATAATACCGGCTCTATTAGTACGATTTAAAAAGAAAGTAGCGTAGGCAAGTTCAAAGCTATAATTTGCATCATTGCAATGTTGTAAGTAGATTTCTCGTTGCTTGTGCCATTCCTCAATTGTCACAGGTGTATTGATGATAGAATCAATTAAGTGTTCAGTTTCATTCAGTACAGCATTCCAAACAGAGAAAATACTGATGTCTAAATCATTTAGGATTATAGATTTTACTGTATCGGAAAGGAGAAGGTCTATTGAAATTCCTGCTCCACCAGAAAACGGTTCACAATAAATTCCTTTATCTAGATGATTAATTGTTAATAGATGAGATACGAACTTAGAGAGACTAGATTTACCACCTGGGTACCGTAAAATAGATTTTGTATGTGACATAATTTCACCTCCTTATCTAAGGATAACTCAGAACTAGTTGTGTTGGCCAATATATAAAAAGCATACTAATATAACTCATCTACAGCAGCGGTAAAAGATTCAACAAAATCATTAACTTCATTTACATATTTTTGTTTCCAATATTCTATCAAGTGTGTTTCTCGGAATATGTCTAGATACTCATTAAACCATTTTTTATATACTTCACGATCAGTTTTTTTAGCACATAAATCTTCGAGTTCTTTTGCTTTGTTGATGATTGCATTTTTTGTAATATTATAACTATCAGTATCTTCATTTTCATAGTAATTCGCTATATTCGTTGAATCGCTTAATAGAAAATCTAATAGACTTCTTTCGATAGAGGTTGATGTAGGTAATATTAGAATATGAGATTTTTGAGCATTTAAAGAGTTAATTTCATTAACTTTAGAAGATTCATTTCTAATATCTCCATCAATAATAATCACTCTATTATTGAAAAAACTTCTATCACATTTGGCTAGTGATATGATTTCATTACTACCAACGGTTGTATCAAGTAAATCTATTTTAGAAATATACTCATCTGGGATAAGCTCTTTTATTAGCCAACGAGCTTCAGCATCTTCTGAGATGATTTTTACCTTGGGTTTAGAAACCATAGAGATAGATTCAGTTAATAGGTCACGTATTTTATCAATAGATGGTGAATCGTAGTGTTTCGGGGATGTTTCATGATTAGCCCGTGAAAAATAATGAACTAGAATAGGGGGATTTGGTGTATTAGGATGTAATGTGTTATCGCGAGTTTTTATCGCATATTCTAGTAAAGAAATACTATGAGTGGTAAATACAATTTGTAACGATAGTTTCTTAGAAATATTATATAAATATTTGAAAAGTTTAACTTGTGCAGAAGGATGTAGAGCAGCATCAAGTTCATCAATCAGTAGCAAACCACCCTGGTAATCATCACCCTGTTTTTCCTTAAGTTTTGCAAATGATTCTACGGCTAACAAGATTTGAGCTAAATTATCTTGACCTGCAGAGTTAGAAATGTAATTATAGGTCGAGGTATTAACTCCAAAGGAAACCTTTTTTTGAATATCTGTTAGATGAACTTCGTTGGTATATTCAATCGTTTCATGTAGAGATAAAATGTCAGAGTATGTATTTAATAAGTCCTCAGATATTTTAAATGGCTTATTTTTATTGGTAGAAAGTATAGCTTCTCCTAGAGGGTAAAGACGGGTTAAGCCTAAATATAAAACAGGCCATTTATTTTTAGCACTGCTTTTTGACCCATCTATTTCAGAGTTAGGGATTAAACGCCCACGTTTTGTATCTTTCCCTTTATTTTTTTGCCAAGATATACGATAGTAGAGTTCTTTACCAGTATCAAAGGTAACAGTTGCAGCCTTGGACTCTTTTTTGTCAAATTCTTGTGACATTTTAAAAATTTCACTAAACTCACAACGGAATTGAGGTTTTAAAATAGGAACTCCTTGTTTCTTTTTTAGTTCGCTAGAATTTCCTAATAGCCCTAAAATAGTAGATTTTCCTACCGCATTAGTACCTGTAATCACGGTGATTCTAGAACCTAGCGTAATTGAAATATTTTTAAATAATCGAAATGAATGAATATCTAATTTAGTGATTTTCATAGTATGACTCCATAATAAATGCATATGAAATAGTTAAAGAGTGATAGAAATTATAAAGACTAAACAAATTGTCAAGTAACTTGAAAACTTGATTGTAAGAAAAGTTAAGGATAAGATCCAAGACTTTTCTTTTTTTATATACACTAAGAAGACTTAGAGAGTTTAAGGAAATTAATATAGTCAAAGAGTTTGTCATATTGTTCATCAGTAAATGAAGCGGTTTCAGCACTAAATATATTTACAGCACATGACAACAATACCAATGAGTTGCAAATCCTCAGCTTGTTCATAGGAAAGAATTATATCCGTATGAATAGGGTTAGTAGAGTCAGGTCGAAGGATGACACGATTGTTAGTTTGATCGTGAAAGAAATGTTTTACCGTATATTCGCCATGTAGTTCAACGACCACTACATCACCATTTTCTATATGAGAGAAAGAGGGAAGCGGGGTACACATAATTGTATCACCATCATTGAATAACCGGTTCATACTATCCCCATTGACATGCATAATAAACACATCAGTATTGCCAGCATAGTTACCCATCATACAATCAGGTAATTGGATGGTTGGTAATTCTGAAAGACCCTCAATTGTTTTTAAGGCTCCAGCAGAAACACCAATAGGGATATAGGTGTAAGATGAATAATTCTGGTTGTTAGCGAAATTTATATTTTGTGAAGAAAGAAAAGAAGTTGATTCTGAATTTATAAATAGGGAATTGTTATGGGTATCTTCGACTAAATCAGATTTTGATATCTTAAAATAATTAGCCATTAGTTCAATTTTATCAATACGAGGATATGTTTTAGCATTTAGCCAATCAGAAAAAGTAGTATATTTTATATTTAAGTCTGAGGTAATTTTTCGTCTATCAACTCCAAATAGTTCCATATAGTACTTAATGTTTTTTGCCATAATTTCCTTATTTCCAAGTGAACTCACAATGTACCTCCTTGCTTAATAAATAATATGTTTATAATAAGATATTACGATATAGCCGTAAAAAAATCAATAAAAAAATAAAAAAATTACGGAAAAACCATTGACAATAACGGTTAAACCGTATTATAATGTATACATAAGATAAAGGAAGGAGGAAAACATGAGAAAGCTAAAGCCCAAACATGGAGTGCTAATACAAATAGTAGTATTAGAAAAAGAAAAAAAGACTTCCCCTGTAAGAGAAGTCTTTATAGCTGTAATAAGCGGCGTCGCAACTGCAATTATTACAAAGCTATTTAATTAATAGGGTGGGGCGAAAGCCCCAACTATTGTGCATGTATTATAACATATACAAGGAGTTGATGGCAATGAAAAAAGATATATGGTATTGGGTATCTCTTGTGTTGATGGGTATTGGGGCATACACAATAACTAGCTGGATCTTTAAATGCTGGGGAGTATAAAGGGAGCAATATGTATACATTAAAAGCATTAAGAGCAAATAAAAATTGGACACAAGCAGAGGTAGCTGAAAAGCTAGAAATTTCAGTAGAAACCTGGGCAAACTGGGAACGAAAAAAAACGTTCCCAGATGTCCCTAATATTATGAAAATAGAAAGGTTATTTAGTGTAACCTTTTCAGATATTATTTTTTTGTAAGTTATTACGGTTAAACCGTTAACAACCTGCCTAGTTAAGCAACCAGGTGAAGCGGACTTTCAGAAGGAGGAGATAACCAATGTTACAGAAAGAAGCAAAATTAATCATCACTTTTTCAGTGGATACCACTGAACTAGATGAAGCGATTAAGAAGATGAAAGAGTTACTTGAATTGCAAGAAAAAGTAAATAGCAATTCCAATGTGGAGATGGCAAATGAATAAAGAAAAAGAGCCCCTACAAGAGAGGCTCGTTACAAAAAAAGATTTATACATGATAGCAAACCAAATTGTGGTCACAATATTGGGATATGGTTTAGCATTTTTAAATATCCCTAATAGTGACTTAGTGTTTTATGGATTATTATCACTTGCTGTTGTTTCGCACTTAGTATTAGCCTTGCTTCTATTTTGTGAATCTATAAAATCTTGATGAGCTTGTAGAGCATCGAGGTGGGCTTGTTGAGCATCTTGATGAGCAACATACCCGGTACAAGCACCAACTATTATAGAGATAATAGCCACTAAGTTTGTTATAAAGGCAGCTTTATTAGATTTATACAGTGATTGAAGTTTTTCAGAAAAGTTTTCTAGCAAACTGCTTGGGAATGGGATCTCCTCTGGTGATGAATCAGTCATTATTTGAGAGGTATAGGAAGATAGTTCGCATAGCAAATCAGATGGAATATCTATAATATCATCTATAAAATCATGTAAATAATCTGCATCAAAACTTTGAATTTCTTGTGATAGATGTTCTATTTCTAAAGAATTTAATAATTGTTGCAGTCGAATTGTAGAGGAATATTCTAAAAAATAAGATAAAGACTTAAAGAGTTTATCCTCTAATTTAGTGGAAAACAAATCTACAGGCTGAGAAACTTTTTGGATGCTCGTGAATAATTCATTAAAATGCGATGTTGCAGCATTAATGCGACTAATAGAGTCCGGCAAAGATTGAAAACATTTTTTATTGGTCACTTAATCACCCCCTTTCAAGGTGATTATAACACAGAAGGGACAAGGAGGTGGGAACATGGATTGCGATAAAGAACAAAGAGAATTAACCAACGTGAATGATGAAAATATTTCATTTGGCTGTATGATGGAGAATCAAAAGAATTTAATGGAAGCTATGAACATACTAAGCAGATGCATAGTATTGACTTGCAGTGAGGAATTAAAAGATGAGTACAAAGAACTCATAATGAAAATAGAAAAGATATATCTTAAAGAATCTAAATATGTAATGAGCTTAAAAGGACTTTAGTAGCAACATCTTGAACGATATGTAAGGCTAAGTTAGTACCAGAAGAAGAAAGTAAAGATTTTGTTTTAGACCAAACACTACTATTACGTATGGAGTCAAGGTAATCATGTCCAGCGTTAGTGATCCATAAAATTTTATACATAGGAATAGGGCAAGCGTTTGAAGAGTATGGCAGTGCTTCAATAAACCCTACCTCATATAGTAAGTGAATATGATAGTAAACAGTTATAGGCTCAGATAAATGAGTTAACCTACTAGAATCGAAGGAAATATCATCAATTGATTCTATTTCTAACAATAAAGTCCTGATTAAATCTAAATTACGTTTCATATAATCACCACCTTTCAAGGTGATTATAGCACAGAAGGAAAGAAGGAGGTGGTTAGATGTATTTAAATGACAAAGATTTTAGAAGATCTTTAATACAAGATATTACAGACAAAATCGACAATATCTTATTAGGAATATCCTTTGGAGCAAGTATAATTTGCCTAGTTATTAGCTTAATCATTCTGGTAATGATATCAACGAAATAAAGCATAGGCAGAAAAGAACAAAGCTACTAGAGAAATAACAATAGGGACAATTCTAAGTATTCTATCTTCTATACGCATTTTACGGCGTTCAGCATAATCAAAATCATAATCTTCAATGGCTTTGATTCCGAGTTCAGTAATAGAAATAAAAGGAGTTCGGTGAGTTTTGGAAATCCCTTCGTCACTCCGAATAGTTTCATAGTCAAAACGAATATAAGAACTATTAGGAATAGCTCCATACGGAAATGGTTTGCGATCAGGAGTAGAAAATAATGTCATTCTAAATTCAATAGATTTAAAAGAGTTGAACTCTTCTAATACTTCGTGAAAATGAATTTTACGATGTCGATTGGCTAGTAAGTATTTCAGAATATTCACATCAATAGCAGTTAGTTGATTGTAAGGAATCATATAATCAGCCCCTTTCAAGGTGATTATAACACAATTAGTTTAGGGAGGTAATTTTATGAAGGTAACACCAGCACATATTGCTGAGATTATGAATGTCTCAGCTCAATTTGTTCGGTGCGGTTTACGTGCCAATAAATGGGAATGGGGTGATGCTGTGCAGATGCATGGCAAAACGTACACATATTATATCTACTGGCATAAGTTTAAGGAATGGTGGGGAGTAGATGAAAAAGTTAAAACACTCGACCGAAGGCTCCAATACTTATAAAAAGACATGTAGAATTTGCGATGAAAAGAATAAGAGAACAAGAGCATATGTGCGCTGTGCTATGCATCAAGGAACAATCTGCATGGAGCACTGTGAACATTGCAGGTACAGATACACATCAAGGGGCAGTACACACTGCACATATAAAGAAGGAGGCAATACACATGAAAACCAATAATTTTAAGCCACGATGGGGAAGAATCATCGGAGCAATTATCATTGTACTGGCATTGGTCATAGGAGGTGTACAAGTATTTAGTGAAAGCACTTCGGTAGAAACACAGAAGAAAACAATTACTGTGATGTACCAGGTTGAAGAGGGTGATACATTGTGGTCGATTGTGAAAGATTTGATGGGGGAATCGGTAAATGCGCAACAGGTCATCTATCAAATCCAACAAGATAATAAAATACAAAACACCTTGAATGCAGGACAGGTTATTAAAATTCGGATGCCTAAGCAATGAGCGATTTACTTATCGAACTATATGAACTACGTAGGAGTATGAATCAAGCATTACGAATTGCCAAAGAACGAGGAATGGACTTGGCAGAAAAAGAGGCTACCTATAAAGTAGCCAAAGGAAAATTAGTATTATGTGAACGTGAAAAGAAAACACCAGTATCGGTCATTAATGATATCGTGCTGGGGGACCCTATTATTAGTGAATTACGACAAGAACGAGATATTGCCAAAGTGTTATATATTAACGCCCAGGAAGCCATCAATGTAAGAAAACTGGAGTTGCGCATTGTAGAAGCACAATTGGGGAGAGAATGGAACGAGGTGAAATAAAAGGAATGAGACCAAGAAAAGGATTAAGGGCACGAACGCCATTAAAGCGGTATACGCCATTAGCCAAACGAGGTAAGAAAGGGACGGAGTATGAAAAAGAATTAAATCGTATGCGTAAATTAGTGAGAGAGAGGGATGAAGACAGATGTATATTTTGTTATCAACCCTATCAAGAAATTCATCACATTGTGCCACGGTCAGCAGGTGGTACCAATGATTTGGATAATCTATGTTGCTTATGTTGGGAATGTCATCACACCAGGGCGCACGGATCCAATGCAAAAGAGATACAAAAAGTATTGCAACAATTAATTAGGCAAAAAAAATAGAGCACACGCATGTGCTCTATCCGTTTGCAGACATATGGTCATACAAAACAACTCATGTATAGTATACCATATGTTTGCAAAAATAGCTATAGATAGCGGTAGCAAGCCGTTATTTATAACTTGATAGTATATATTATTAACTCGGACATAAGGAAATACTATGCGTAAGAGAAAGACCATTACAACAAGAAATATGAAATTCACATGGGATTATCTTACAGGTAGATCCTACGTCAAAGGAAAGGGTAGGAGGAAAAAAGAAAATGTAACTCCCGAAGCGATAAAAAAATATAATGCTAAACGAGCAGAGATAAAGTTATGTGCTTTAATCGATACAAACTTTACATCGATGGACTGGTATTTGACGTTCACATTTGAAGATAGGGTGACATTTGCAGAGGCGAAACACCATATGCAAAATATGATAAAGCGTATGCAGAGGTTATATAAGAAGAATGGAGCCATCTTAAAATATATCTACGTGGTGGAAGGTGTGAACAGGGTACACTTTCACATGCTCATCAATAATGCATTTCCAATTACAACAGAAATGATAGAAAGCCTATGGGCACATGGGTATGTAGATATGAGAGTGTACCATGGTAAGGCAGAGGATGCCACAGCACTGGCAGCATATTTGTTAAAGGAAACAAAAACAGAGAACATTGAAAAGTTAGAGGTATTCAAACGGAGATGGTATGCAAGTACCAATTTAGAAAAGCCAAAGGAGAGCACAAAAACATTGGTATCCAATCGGTGGCGTGATGACATTCATGTACCAGATGGATATTACTTAGATAAGGATAGCCTAGTAGAAGGGGTAAACCTAGAGGGATACCCCTATAGGTTCTATCGACTCATTAAACTTGACCCAAGGAGGAACAGATGGAAAACGTAAATCAGGTAACAGTGGCAGGGCACCTAGTAAAAAGTGCTGAATTGCGATATACGACAACAGGGAAACCAGTGGCATCATTTGTGGTGGCCACCAATAAAAGAATTTCGGAAGAAAAACAAATAGTAGCCTATATTCCAGTGAATGCATGGAATCAAGCAGAAGAATTGGGCGCCTTAGTAAAAGGTGATGCAGTGTTAGTAACTGGAGAGTTGCGCACAGGATCATACGAAAAGAATGGACGGACAATTTACACATGGCATGTACAAGCATCGAACGTCATGGTGGCGCCATTTGTCAATAATAAAGGAAATGGAAACGGAAACTTTGATTCCTTCGCAGATGAACGTAGAGAGGAAATACCATTTTAAGGAGTGAAACATGGGACGGAAAAAAGAATATAAGAAAGCTAAGACATGCATCCATAGTCACGGTATGAATGAAAAAGGTATCGTAAGGACAACGATGGAATGCCCTCACCACATTCACAATGTGATGGTAGGCAGAATGCATGTTGTGTTGGCCAATAAATGTGACACATGTAAAAGTTATAAAGCAAGGAAGGAAATCATATGAAGTGCACACAAAAGAATAAGAATGGATTATTACCATGCCCATTTTGTAACAATAAAGATGTACGCACCATTGTGGGTGTAGGTGCTGGAATGAAGCATAACATGGTGGTATGTGATTTATGTGGAGTCACGGTATCGTTTCATGATAGCCCGCAATACTTACAAACGATTAAAGCATGGAATCGTAGATAGGAGGGAAAGTATTAATGAATCTACCGATGTTTAGCTACTTATGGAACAAACATTGCAGTGAGTTATTAAAGGATGTAGAAATGACAGAAGATGAAGCGAAAATAGTAGCTGATGTAATCATTGAAAGTTATGACGAAATTTTACGAAGAATAAGGGAGAATCAACATGCAAAGGAAATGCCAGGGATGTAATAAGACATTCACCCCTCCTAACTATTCGATGATGCGGTGCAGATCGTGTGCAAAAGGGGTTGGTTATCCAAAGAAACTGACTGAAGCGGAAATTGAAGAACGTAAAGCAGAACATAAGAAACAGATAGAAACGAAAGAAGAAAAAAGGGCATACAACTTACGTGCCACAAAAGAGAAAAAGACTCCAAAACAATGCGTGCTTTGTGGAAAGGATTATATGGCTACAAGTCATTTAGGGAAATATTGCTCACAAGAGTGTAGAAAAGAAGGTAAACGACAATACTGCATGAAATATAACGAAAAAAGACGAAATGAAAGGAAGCGAAACAATGGAAATAGCAAAGAAAAACATGTATAAGGAAGTCAAAGAAGATATGGTTAATAGTCCAAAGCACTACAAATTAAGAGGGTTGGACATTGAATCAGTTGATGTAATTAAAGCCACTCTAACCACCGAAGAATTTCAAGGCTGGTTAAAAGGAAACGCAATGAAGTATCTACACCGCTTAGGTAAAAAAGATGATGCGGTACAAGATGCCAAAAAAGCCATGAAGTATTTAGAGTGGTTGGTACAGGAACTAGAGAAATAAGGAGAAAAAATGAAAGTAAAAATTCAAAAAACACATCCTAATGGAAAGATTCCAACATACGCTACTAACGGATCAGGGGGATTTGACTTTTATAGCGCAGAAGAGATTAGCATTAGTCCAGAAAAGACTCAAACAGCAATTGATTTAGGGGTTGCTATGGAAATTCCTGAAGGTCATGTATTGTTATTATTTCCAAGGTCGAGCATTGGAAAAAACACAGGCTTGCGCATGGCAAACAGCGTTGGTGTGATTGACAGTGATTACCGTGGAACGATTCACGCATTGTATGAGAATACAAATGGTGCAGAGTTCATTAAGAAATGGGATAGAGTGGCACAAGGAATCATTGTGCCAATTCCAAAAATAGAATTTGAAGCGGTAGAGTTGCTATCAAATACAGAGCGTGGCCATGGCAGATTTGGAAGCACTGGAGTTTAGACATGACAGAATATGAAATAGAAGAATTGAAAGCAGAAGCCTTAGATTTAATAATGACCATGGCTTATTGGCCAGGCGAGCATGATGAGCAATTCAAAGAGGTAATGGATAAGGCGTGGGATTTATTAGTCAAGCTAAGACCGTTTATAAGCGAATACGAATATTGGGAATTAGAAGATTATTATAGTCAAGCAATTATCTGGGATTGATTACATGAAGTTACGATATCTAAATAAGCAAAATAAAACTCATCTACTGATATTGGCACTAATGGCCAGTGAAACAAAAAATATCAGTGAAAGCCTAAAGTTAGATGGTGCACAAAAACAAAAGGCATCCACCATAAGCACGCATGCGAATACGCTCTTTGGGGAAATCATGGAGAGTTTAGATGATAACCAAAGAGCACAGATGTTGCGGTTAATACATGATAAAACGATTGAGGTTGTGCCATCGAATATATTCACTCGCAAAGACAAGGAAAGCGAAGAAGATGAATGGGTTAGCATACTGGCGCAAAAGGCATTTGAAGCGAACTGTATCAAGTGCGAACGAAAAGACCACAATTCCTGTGAACTAAAATGTGCACTCATTAATATGTCGGTGCCAATGGTTCATGAAGATACAGAGGATTGTCCTTACAGAGTACAATATGATACGGAAGGCAATTTTATTAGAGAGTAAAGAAGTAATCGAGGTGATATGTTGAATATACAGGAAATGCTGACAAAGATTAAAAATTTAAACAGAGATATCGACTATGTGTATAAACAATTACAGCAGATGAAAGCACAAATAGATGGATTACGAGCCACGGATTATTCAGCATGTCATATCGACGGTGGAATGCCAACAGATATTGCAGACAGGATTCATAGAATAGAAAAAAGACGATTAGAATTAATCGCCTTACAAAAAGAGTTGTATGAATTTTTAGAAACCATCAACGACATATTAGATGGTATGCCAGAACAGACCTATGCTATCGTCATACGGCAACGGTATCTATTCCATGAAAACTGGAGAGATATAGCAGGTATGATAGGAGTTAGCCGTGAATGGCTACGAAAAAAAATACATCCAATTGCTGTAAAAAAATTTGAAGAAGAGTTGGCACGAGTTGGCATAGTTGGCAAAACGAAATGATATAATAGTAGTGTGAAGGTTTAACAATACACCTACTTTCAAAAAAATATATCCAAAGAAATGACGTCATTAGCTGGGCGTCATTTTTTGTATTCGGAATTAAATACTGGTGTATATAGAGTTGATATGCCAATAGATGAAGCGGATATAAGAAAGGAGAAACATGGAGAATTACATACAGATTATTATAATGTTAGCACCTGGATTCATTGCCAAAGAAATAAGTAGATTATTAGGATATATACAAACTCAATCAAATACATTGGAACAAGTCTTGGGATATTTTTTATATAGCATATTTACTGTTATACCTACGGTGTGCATGATTGCAGTGTTTGGATATGATATACGGAATTTACCATTGGGAATACTAGACATAGTTGTGTATATGATGACCATAGTACTAAGTGGATGCATAACAGGTGCTTGTTGGGCATTATATATTAAACAGCATATGCAAAAATTAGCAAATTGGATCACAGTGCGAAGATTTGGGTATATATATGTACAAGAAAAAACACTGATTGATAGCAATCTTATGGATGGTAATGAACATTTTATAGAAGTAATTAGAAATGGGAACCGAATAGCTTTAGGAAAGTTTGAAGGAATCACATTAAAAGATGATGAAAGTTATATTATCAAAGTGAATAGCCACCCTGTATATGACGAGTGGCTAGAAAATACAAGATGGGAAGAACACTTTCAACATAAATGTATGTACATTGATGCAACTCATAATATAGAGATTGTAGAGTATTATTTCCCTAAAGGATTTTTTTCAAAAACATTTGATATAAAAAAGGTAGCTACTTCGATGGAGACGGAGTAGTTACCACAGGTGGAGATGGTGGATTATCTGGACGTTGTACTGGTTTAGATTGTCCGCCACTCATTTGTTCTATAGTATCAAAACTCATAATAAACTCCTTTCTAGTGTTCTATAATTATAACAAAAAGTTTAAAAAAGTTAATTATTTATATTGACAAAATAAACAAGATAGTATATAATATAGACATAAGGTAAAGAAAGGAGGTAAACATATGGAATGGTGGAAACTATACCAAGAAATAAAAGAAGCCGTTAGCTTCATAACCGATTTAATAACCATCATCACAGTAACATTCGGAGTTATTAGATGGATTAAAAAGAAAATGAAGTAACGGCAAGGGGAGCTTGCTCCCCTAATCTTTCCACCATAGTATAACATATGTACAAGGTATGACAAAATTTGAAATTGTGTTTTCCATATGTATCGGCATTAGCTTAGTATTACGAGACTATGAAAATCAAGGGTGGCTTGGTTGGATAGCAACAGTTTTTGGTGTGTTGTATTTAGCACTAATGGCAAAAAAACTATATGACATGAAACGTTAAAAATAATGTTATATAGTGATAGTTGTAACAGGAGAATTACAAGCAATGACTGAAAAGAATAATGGTTGGGGTGGTGTTCGTGAAGGAGCAGGTCGCAAGGTTGGATGGAGAAAAGGATTCTCTGAAGAACGGAAGCAACGGCAAGTACGAGCCCATGAAGACGAATGGGAACTAATTAAAGAGTTTGTGCAAATCGTAAAGAAAGATAAAGAACGAGCCAAACGTATGTTAGAAACGGAATAAGGAACAAGGACGCTTAGAGAAGGGCGTCCTTTTCTATTGCATGGAAAGAGGTGAGCATATGACGGATGTACACTGTAATAAAAAACAATGTTTAAATAACGGCAAGGGATGGTGCAAGGCTAAAGCTATACACGTGGATGGCATGTGTAAGTCATATGCTCCTGCATCGTCATTGATTAACAAGAAGAACACAAACATAGTGAAGCGGTCGGGACGATACAAACAAGGACCAAGCGATGTATTGAAATAAGGGTAGGCGTTCAAAAAAGGGGTATGCTTATAAAAATGAGCGAGGGTATTTTTAAAAACTTTTATAACTCCAGGCGTTGGAGACGATGTGCAAAAGCCTATGCACAATCAAAGCTACATATTTGCGAACGATGTGGGGGATATAAAACAGGGACTAAGGAGGACGGTACTCGGCAACGATGGATAGTGCACCATAAAAAACCAATGGATGCCGTGACGATACAAGACGATAACCTTGCGTATGGTTGGGACAACCTTATGTTCTTATGCATTGAATGCCACAACGCCATTCATCATGAGATGGATACATACAGTAAGCACCAAGCATTGACTAGTGGTGCTAAGTTACTACGAGGACGTAGACGTGAGGTATCATTTGATGAGAATGGTGATGTCATTGTGATAGAAGATATTGACAGAATAGATGAGAACGCCCCCCCATAAAGCAGCCTAAATAATCAAAAACTGCACGCCGGGGCCGCAGATTCGTAGAACATACAGGTCTCGCACGTGAGGGGTGTAGTTAACAATTAAGGGAAAGGAGGTTTAGACGGTTGACAAACGATGACAAAGCTAAGGCGAAGAAGAAGAGAATATCTGAATATAACAAGATTTTCAAGGATATATCAACAGAAAAGAAGAAGTTGATAAAAAAAGCAATCGAACAGGCTGTACACATGGAGTTTCAACTGGATGAGCTCCAAATGGCCCTTGAAAAAGTCGGATTTGTTGAAGAATATCAAAACGGTAATAACCAATATGGTAAAAAAGAAAGCACAGAATCCAAGGCATATAACCAGCTAATGAAGAATTACACGGCGGTCGTAAAAATTCTGCTCGCTGAATTGCCACGCACTACACAAGTCGATGAAGATGATGAATTTAAAGAGTTCTTATTGAATCGGGTGGGCAATCGATGAACCCTATTAGAGAATACTACAACGCTATCGTCGATGGTGAGGTAGTCACATCGGATAGAGTGAGACGAGTGTATAAGCATTTAGTCGAAAAGCTGGAGAGTCCAGGACAATACATTTATGATAAGGACCGTGCAGCGCTTGCAGTCGATTTTATAGAAATGTTTTGTAAGCATTCTAAGGGGAAATGGGCAGGTAAGCCTGTTATATTGGAACTATGGCAGAAAGCATTAGTGAGTGCCTTATTTGGTTTTATAGATAAAGATACAAAGCTTCGTGAGTATACGGAGCTTATTTTAATTGTGGCACGTAAAAACGGTAAGTCCACATTATCTGCTGCTATTGGCTTATATTTGCTGATTGCTGATGGTGAAATGGGTGCAGAAATCTATAGCGCTGCTACGAAACGTGACCAAGCCAAAATTATATGGGAAGAATCAGCCAATATGATTAAAAAGTCAAAGTCACTGAGTAGAGTATGTAGTATTCGTGTAAACAAGATAATCAGTAGCACCAATGAAGGAAAGTTCATACCACTATCTTCGGAATCAAATAGCCTTGATGGATTGAACGTCCACGGCGCATTGATAGATGAGTTACACGCCATCACAGATAAGAACCTATATGACGTTATCGTAGATGGTATGAGTGCACGTGAACAGCCATTGACAGTCATTACATCAACGGCAGGGACTGTGCGTGAAAACATCTATGACATTAAGTATGATGAGGCATGCCAAGTGGTCGATGGCTATGACGACCCAGAAGGATACCAAAATGAAAGAATCTTACCAATCGTCTATGAGTTAGACCAGCGGAAAGAATGGACTGACCCAAGTTGTTGGCAAAAAGCTAACCCTGGACTAGGAACAATTAAAAAGATTGAACAATTGGCAGATAAGGTTAAGACGGCACAGAACAATCCTATCTACGTCACAAATCTATTGACCAAAGATTTTAATGTACGAGAAACATCGAGCGAAGCATTCCTTACATTCGAGCAACTAAACAATACAAGTGAGTTTGAGATAAGAGAATTAAAGCCACGGTATGGAATTGGGGGTATTGACCTATCAGCTACCACTGACCTTACTTGTGCCACTATGTTATTCATGGTGCCTAATGACCCTGTGAAATACGTCAAGCAAATGTATTGGATTCCAGAAGAGGTATTCGATAAGAGAGTGGCAGAAGATAAAGTACCCTATGATGTTTGGTATAAACGAGGGTTTATACGTAAGTCACCTGGTAATAGAATCGATTACCGATTGATTGTAGATTGGTTCACGGAGCTACAACAAGAGGATGATATTTATCTATACAAATGTGGATATGATGGCTGGAGCGCAGCGTATTTTGTGGAAGATATGAAAAACGAGTTTGGTCGCTCCGTCATGGAAGCGGTTATACAGGGCAAAAAAACGCTTAGTGGCCCCATGAAGGCCCTTGGAGCAGAGTTAGAGGGTAAACGTATTAACTACGGCAATAACCCTGTTCTAAAGTGGTGTATGGCTAACGTAGAGATAGATATAGACCGTAATGGTAATATACAACCGGTCAAATCAATTCATGCGAAGAAACGTATAGATGGTTTCGCATCGCTCTTAGATGCCTACGTGCAATATGAGCGTTGCCAGGAAGATTACCATAACATCATATAAAGGAGGTGAGACAATGAATGTTAGAGGGCTATTCAATAAAATATTTGGATACTTTATAGATGAACCAAGGAGCTTGCAGAATGCAGAGTTTCTAGATGGATATACGAATGTATTCACACCATTTCATGGAGTGCCATATGATGATGCAACCTTTAGAGATTGCACTGACTCCATTGCACGTCACTTGGGGAAAATGAAGTTAAAGCACGTCCGAAAAACAGCCAATGGAACAGCAGAAGGGAATGCAGCATTAAATTATTTGCTATCTACAAGACCAAATCCAATGATGACGGCTACAGAGTTCTTAGAAAAAGTAGTAGCACAGTACTACAACTACAATAATGCTTTTATTTATATTCAACGCGATGTAAATGGAATTGTATTAGGGCTGTATCCTATTGATTTTGGAAGTGTAGAGATAAAGACAGATAGTAACGATGACTTGTATGTAAAATTCCAATTTCTAAATGGAAAGAGTATTACAGTAAGATATGATGCGGTGATTCACATCAAACGGCATTTCTCCACACACCAATTATTTGGTGAAGACAATTCAAAGGCTATCAAGGAAGATTTGGATATGCTCCATGCGGTCAAGTCATCTATCATCAATTCTGTAAAGAATGGCAGTGCACTTCGAGGGATTATCAACTTTGAAGGAACATTACGTGAAGATGATCAAGAGAAAGCATGGAAGCGGTTCACGGAAACCTATGCTAGTAGCAAGAATGGTTCAGGTATTGCCACATTAGACAATAAGGCAAGCTTTCAACAGTTAACAACGACCATTAGTACCTTTAATAAGGGGCAAATGGACTTCGCTAGGGATACTGTATATAAGCATTTTGGATTGAATGAAAAAATAATCACAGGGAATTATACGGAAGACGAATACATTGCATTTTATGAATCCGTACTTGAGCCAATTGCTATTAAGTTGACACAGGAATTTACAGAAAAGCTATTCACTAGCCGTGAAAAAGGTCATGGCAATGAAATTATCATGGAAAGTAATCGGCTTTCCTACATGAGCGTGGCCAGTCGTATCAAGGTTTGTGAAACGTTGTTACCTACGGGGGCAATTACAGTGAATGAAATCCGTGAAATCTTTGGTTATGAAGGAGTCGAAGGTGGAGATGATAGGCTTGTTAGTCTAAATTTCACAAAATACTCTGACTTAACACAGTATCAATTAGATGATGAGAAAGGAGGTGAAGGGAATGAAAAAGAAAAAGAAAACAGAGTACCGAATGAGGGAGATTCGAGCAATGCCACTGGAGCAGACGGAAGAGACCCAAACGAGAACGATTGAGGGATATGCTGCAGTATTTGATGAGGAAGCTATTATGTATGTATCAGACTACACGGGATATACCTACAAAGAAGTTATTTCGCGTGGAGCCTTTGATAATACTGACTTCACCCATTGTGTATTGAATTACAATCATGGGGGGATGATGATGGCTAGAACACAAAGTGGAACATTGCGACTCACTACGGATAGTAGAGGGTTAAAGGTGGAGGCTGATATGGCCAATACCTCAAATGGAAATGACGTGTATGAACTCATTAAGCGTGGTGACTTATCAAAGATGTCCTTTGCATTCACTGTGGCCAAGGAATCAGAAACAGTAGATAGAGAAAATAAAATATACACACGATACATAGAGAAAGTAGACAGTGTATATGATGTATCTATCGTCGACAATCCTGCTTATGATGGAACTATGGTCGCATCCAGAAATCAGCAATCCAATGATTGGGCATATGAAAAAGAACAACGGAAACGATTATTATTGAAGTTACGAACGATGTAGAAAGGAAGAGCTATGGGATTAGAAGCTATTTTAAAACGTAAAAAAGAAATTCGTGCATTATTAGAAGATACAGAGCAACGTAATTTGGATCTTGATGCATTAGAAAAAGAATTAGGGGAATTGGAGCAAGAAGAAGCAGAAATTCGCCGTCGTATGGAAATTTTAGAAAAAGTACCACAAGCAACAAAAGAAGTGGAGAAACCACATGCACAAGAACAACGTGAAGCGGTAGATATCTATGATACAGTAGAGTATCGTCAAGCATTTATGAACTATGTTGTCAATGGCACTAAAATTCCACAAGAATATCGTGCTAATCAAAATACATTAACAACAGATATTGGTGCCGTGATTCCACCAACAACCATGAACAAAATCATTGAAAAGATGGAAAGCGTAGGCATGGTATTACCATTGGTAACGAATACATCTTTCAAATCTGGTTTAGCAATCCCTACATCTAATGTAGTACCTGTGGCAACCTGGGTGAATGAAGGTCAAGGTTCAGACCGCCAAAAACAAGCACCAGTAGGTAACGTAACATTTAGTCATTTCAAATTACAATGCCGTGTATCCGTATCCTTGGAAACATCCGTGATGGCATTATCTGCATTTGAATCCATGTTGACGGCTAACATTGCCAAAGCAATGGTGAAATCCATCGAAACTGCTATCATTAATGGTACTGGTACAGGTCAACCTACAGGCATTTTAAAAGAGGCTACTGAAGGTGTAAAAATCGATGTGAAAGCCTTTGATTATGCTACATTGGTAAAAGCGGAAGCGGAATTACCTGTAGAATACGAGCAAGGTACAATTTGGGTCATGTCCAAGAAAACATTCATGGAAATTGCTGCTATGGTGGATACAACAGGTCAACCAATTGCACGTACTAACTTTGGCATCGGTGGCAAGGTAGAACGTACTATCTTGGGACGTACTGTATTACTAGTACCATACTTGAAAAACTTTGATGTAGCGCAAGCGGGAGACATCGTAGCGTTCATGTTCCGTTTTGAAGACTATGTATTAAATACAAACTATCAAGTAGGTATTAAAACCTATGAAGATAATGAAACGGACGATATCGTGCGTAAATCTACTATGATTTGCGATGGTAAACCAGTTCAGTATCATTCTTTGGTTAAATTAGCTAAGAAAGGGTAGGTCTTTAAATGGTTATTCTTGAAGATTTAAAATTGTTCTTGCGAATTGATGAGGACATTACGGATGATGACCAATATCTAGAAGAATCAATTATAGCGGCGACAATTTACATTGAACAAATGACAGGAAAACCATATAAGAACGATCCATTGTACGATAGAGCCATCACATATATGGTGGCTCATTGGTACGAAAACCGAGATATTAACTCCACCAAAACTTTTGTACATGATTTGCCATACACACTAAAACCTATCATTCAACATATTGCACTTTCACAAGCTTATTTGACGGCTAAGGAAATAGTGGATATGAAGAAACAAACAGATGAGGTGAATACTCATGCTTAATATGGATGGAATTGGACGATTAAATAAGCAAGTAGAAGTATTCCAATACAAAGACGAAAAAAAGGATGGCATTACTAAACAAGTGTTAGTAAGGGCCATCCCTAATCGTATATGGGCAAGAATTGAGCCATTGCGTGGACGTCAGTATATGGAAGTATACAAAGAAAAGCTAGAAGAAGTCCATAAAATCACAATACGATATCGTAAGGGGATTACGGCAGGGATGTTGATTAAGTATCAAGACACAACGTACAAAATCAATACAGTGGTTGACCCCTATATGGGGCATGTAAAACTAGAACTTATGTGTAGTATTCATACAGCGGGTAAGAAGAAATGAAGATAGAAGAGTTTATTTCTAAAATGGATTCTTTCATCAAAGAATATCCAGAAGAATCGAAAAAGGCCTTGCGAAAAGAAGCGAATGCTATGCGTAAGGATTTAGTAGATGCATCACCAGTAGGCCGTGGTAAAACGAAAAAGATATCTAAAAGCTGGAAATTAAGTATGAAAGGCTCAACAGATACTACGCAAGAGGCGACGATACGTAATACATCACCACACTATCATCTGGTCGAACGGGGACATGTCATGCGGCTTCCTTCAGGGAAGGTGTTAGGGTACAAGCAAGGCACCTATTTCTTCAAGAATACTGTAGATAAAAGGCAAGATAGCTTCACAGAGAATATTGCTGATAATCTATTTAAGCAATTGAAAGGAAAGTTGTAATGGCTAAGCGTGTATCACAAGTCAAACTGTGGAAAAGTATAGCGATTATGATTGAAGATGAATTTGATAATAATGTGTACTCTGATGAGGTGCGAGAAGAGTTTGAAAAGCCTTGCTTTTTTATAAAATCTCTCATGCATTCACAATTACAGAATAAATTTTATATCAAACGAAACTTATCCATCATATGCACATACTTTCCAGATGAAGAAAACAAAAATGAAGAACACTACATGGAGATAACAGACCGATTTTTATTGCTATTCCAACAAGGGATAAGTGTAGAGGATAGGCATTTCGATGTTATGGATATCCATGGAGATAGAATTGGTGAAGATGAGGATATCATGCAATTCACAATTGAAATTTCGTACATGGATACAACTGGAGTTCTTGAAGCAAAAGCAGAGAATGGAGAGTCTATGGACACCATTCAAGTAAGATATGAAGTAGAATTTAAGGAGTGAAGAAGATGGCAAAATTAGGAATGCCTAGTGTAGTTGTCAAATTTGTAGAAGCGGGAATAGAAGCAATTCAACGCTCACAACGTGGTATTGTTGGTTTAATTCTTGAAGATACAAAAATTGCAATTACTAAATTAGGACAAAAAACAGATGAACATGAAGCCTTGAAAAATCCGTTTATCGTATATACGGTAGATGATATTCCAGGTGAATTGAGTGAAAAGAACAAAGATTATATTTTGAAAGCCTTGAAAGGATACAATAAACCACCGTTGAAGATTGTTGTATATATGATGGAAACTGTACAAGGCGGTGGTGCGGATAAATTCCAAGACCCATTAAAAGCAATGCTTACGGAACGGTTCGATTATTTGGCAATTCCAACAATCGAAACGGCACAATTGGAATACCTAGGAACATGGGTAAAAACGGCACGAGAAAACAAATTTAAAAAGGTTAAAGTAGTCTTACCTAATTATCCTGGAGACTTTGAAGGGGTCGTAAATTTTGCTAATACAAAAGTTGTTACAGCTGATAGAGAATATAAGCCAGCAGAATATACAGCACGTATTGCAGGGCTCATTGCAGGCACTAATATGACACAATCTGCTACCTATGCTCCATTGAATGAGGTTGTTGATTGTGATCGTTATACGCAAGATGAAATGAATCAAATGGTCAATGAGGGTAAATTCTTCATTTGGTTTGATGGTGAGAAGTTTAAAAT
Organism: uncultured Veillonella sp.; assembly: GCA_963526885.1. Lineage (GTDB taxonomy): Bacteria > Bacillota > Negativicutes > Veillonellales > Veillonellaceae > F0422. The sequence continues at coordinate 42,866 of CAURQH010000014.1, forward strand.
GAGCCGCGCCGTAAACTCACTGGTAACAACGAGTCAAGGTAAGTTGGAAGGATTCCAAACAATGAAAATCGTTGACATCATGGATATGATGTACGATGACATTAAGAAGACAGCAGAAGATTCATACATTGGCAAATACACCAACGATTATGAAAACAAATGCTTATTGATTTCAGCGATTATGGGATACTTTAAGAAATTAGAAGAGGAACGATTGCTTCAAAAAGGATACAGCACATGTGAAATTGATACGGAAGCGGTTCGCACATATCAATTATCCCATGGCTTGTATACGAAAGAAGAATTGGCGAAAATGTCCGATGATGAAGTGAAACGATTGGATACTAAAAAAATTGTATTCTTAAAAGCAAAAGTAAGACCATTAGATGCAATGGAAGACATTCAATTGCCTATTTCTATTTAATAAGGAGGGACTATGAAGAATTTTGCACCACAACAGGTAATGACAGGTTCCCATGGCCAAGTTTGGATTGACGGAGATTTGGTAGCGGAAGTAACAGCATTTAAAGCTAATATCAAGTTATCAAAAGAAGAAGTAAAAAAAGCTAAAACAATGTCAAAGCAGTACAAATATGTAGGGTATGAAGGAACTGGAAACATTACCATGAATAAAGTTTCTTCCCTATTAATTAAAAAATGTGCTGAAAACATTAAAAAAGGGCGTGCCACAGTGTGCCACGTAGTAGCACAAGTGGATGACCCTGATGCAGTTGGGGTAGAAACAATTAGTATTTATGATGTGACATTTGATTCCCTCACATTAGCTAACTGGAAAGTAGGTAGCATTATTGAGGAATCCGTAGATTTCACATTCACAGATTTTGAAGTAATTGATATGGCAACAGGAGAATAGACATGAGCTTATTAGAAAAATTATTATCCGCAGATATTGGAGTTATTACAACGGAAGCAAAGGCAGAATTAGAGGTGCCACGGTTAACACAATTATTGGGCGAACCGTTCATTGTCGAATTAAAAGAATTACCATTCCAACAAATTGAGGAAGCGCGTAATTTTGCGACTACTGGTAAGGGAAAACATAAAGTGGTAGATAATGGAGAGTTCACATGTATCGTATTATCTAAAACGATTGTGACACCAGATTTAAGTGACCGTGATTTACACCAAAAATTTGGAGTTACCAATAAGTTGGACTGCATCAAAAAGTTATTCAAGCCAGGCGAGATTGACTTATTGGCAACAAAAGTATTTGAGTTATCTGGATACAGTGATGAAGCGGTCAAGGATATTGTTGAAGAAGCAAAAAACGAATAACATCCGATGGTGATATGAACTTGGCATTTTATTTATTTGCCAATCATCATATGAAACCGTCGGATGTATTTAAAATGGGGCATGGGGAAAAAACAATTCTTCGTGCCTTTGTTGATGAAGAAATCCGATTATACGAGGAGGCACGGAAACAAAATGAGTAAAGTAATAGATTTAGTCATGCGCCTGCAAGACGGTGTAACATCCGTGCTTTCAGGTATTAATGCCCGTATGCAAGATACAGCAGTAGCTGCTAATGGAGCAGGTAGGCGTGTACAAAAAGTCGGTGAAGGTATTTCAGGTATTGGGGACAAACTAATGCCTGTAAGTGCTGCTATTGTTGGCGCTGGAGCTGCTGCAGTACATGCCTTTGTAGGCTTTGATAGTGCTGTTACATCTGCAGGAGCAAAAGCAGGTGCTACCGCAGAAGAAATAGAACAACTGAGAGAGGTCGCTAAAGGGCTTGGGAATGACTTTCCAATTAGTGCCACAGAGGCAGCCGTTGCTATGGATGGTTTAGCCGCTAGCGGTATGAATGCTAATCAAATTATGGGCACATTACCATCTATCGTAGAGGCATCGGTAGCATCGGGAGAATCATTAGAAGTCACATCCAATGTAGTAGCTGGAGCTTTAAACACATGGGGCTTAATGACTGGGAATGTAGCAGAAAACTCACAACGCATGGCAGACGTTATCCAAATGGCGGCGAACAAATCAAAACTTGGTATGGCAGATTTTGGAGTAGCGATGCAATACGCAGGTGCTCCAGCTGCTGCACTAGGTATCCAAGTAGAAGAACTCGCTACATCTATGGCTATTATGTCGAATAATAACATAGAAGCTAGTACGAGTGGTCGGTCCTTACGGATGATGTTAAGCAGATTAGTAGACCCACCTAAAGAGGCAAGTGAAGCGCTTGCCAAGTTAGGGATTAGCGCCATTGATAGTACTGGTAAATTCGTTGGATTAGGAAATGTGTATGATCAATTGCGTTCAAAAATGCAAGGATTGACCGAGGCAGAGAAGTTCAAACTAGCTGGGGATATTGCTGGTACAGAATCTGCATCCGCATTATTAGCCGTATTAAATACTAGTACGGAAGATTATAATGAGTTGCGCCAAGCTATGGATGACGCTAGCGGTTCGTCCAAGAAGCAAGCTGATTTAATGAAACAAACATTATTAGGGACATTTAAGGATTTAGCTAGTAAGGTGGAAGCATTAGGTATTTCATTTGCTGAAGTCTTGCAGCCTAAGATTAAAAGTGTAGCAAATTCCCTAGGCACATTAGCCACATGGTTTAAAAATTTAAATCCTGCAGTAAAAGATATGATTGTCAATATTGGACTAAGCGTTGTTGGATTTACGGCGCTTACAAAGATATTGGGTCCAGTCGTAAGCGGTGTAGGAAGTCTAATGCGTGTGTATGCAGATATTGGCAAGGTGTTAGCGGGTTCACCGATTCAAAACAAATTGTTAGAGGTATCCATTCACGGTATCACTAAGGCGTATAACCTATTGGGTAGTGTTGCAGGAAGAGTCATTCCATGGATTGCTAGGATGTTACCAATGGCATTTACAGGTCCTGTAGGGTTAGCCGTCGGAGCCATTGCATTGATTGGCATAGCCATTTGGAAAAATTGGGATACTGTACGCCCTGTATTGGAATCATTTGGTAGAGGATTCATGGGGTTAGCTAGTTATGTAGGCGATGTGGTGGCTAAAATATGGACACACCTACAACCATTCGTCACCAAACTTGCTGAAACGTTTGGGAAAGGCATAGACCGACTTATGGCATCGTTCCAACGTCTTGGAAAAGTGTTATCACCCGTGTTAGATTTCATTATGTATACAGTAGGTGCTATTGCCGCCGTACTCATAGGTGGACCATTAGCCGTTGCCATTGGTCACTTAGTGCTAGGATTTACCATTGCTGTAGCAGCGATTGAAGGTATACTAACAGGGTTAGTGGTTGCTATTACAGGAATTATAGACGGGATTTCACAAATATTGAGTGGGATTATCGACTTTATCACAGGCGTATTTACTGGAAACTGGGCATTAGCATGGAGCGGGGTTGTAGAAATATTCTCCGGAATTGTTACAGGAATTACAGCAATTTTTGATGGAGTTATTGAGGGTGTAAGGGCAACTATCAATAGCTTAATTTCATCCATTAATGGTATTTCATTTGATATACCAGATTGGGTGCCAGGTGTTGGTGGAAAATCATTTGGGCCGTTAAACATCCCTATGTTATACAGTGGAACGGATAATTGGAGCGGTGGCCCTGCTATGGTCCATGACCGTGGTGCAGAGATCATCAATTTACCTAGTGGTTCGCAAGTGATTCCACATGCGCAATCATTACGCAGCGCATACGATCAAGGGAAACGAAGTGGAAACGGTGGAGGTGGTGGATTACAACTCACCATCCAAAACTTGAATGTACGCAACGATGGTAAAAGTGTAGAAGAATTGGCAAAAGAAATTATGGAGCACATTCATTATGAAATGTCGATTCGTTCAATTAATAAAATGGAAGGAGCCGTATAATGTCATTTTTTGATACAGTCCTATCATTTTTTGGAGGAAAGGGAATCCCACAAGGATGTACTTTCACTTTATCATGTGCAGGTGAAAAAGTAGTCATGCCAGTGACACCCGAATCATTTAAAGCGAGTAACACGTATAAGAATAGTACCCTAGATATTAATGCTATTGGTGAAATCAATATGATTGGCAATAGAGGGCTCGAAACAATTTCGTATGATGGATTTTTCCCAGCACAGAAATATGAATGGTCAGACACCAATGATACGATGCCGTACAATTTAGTAAGAAAAATCAAACGATTTGCAACCACGAAAAAGCCGTGTAAGATAACTATTTCTAACACGGCTATTTCTATGCCATGCACAATAGAATCCTTTAATTATGATGAGCACGATGGAACTAGTGATGTGTACTACAGTATTTCACTGAAAGAGTATCGGTACATACGACCAACATCGGAAGTGAAAAATGATACTACAGGGTTATATAGTCGCATTGCAGAAGTGCAAGAAGAAAAAGAGATGGTTGCGTATAAGGGGAACCATCTTTTAGACACTGCTAACAAAATGGTATCTAAGGTGATGCCAATTGCGGAACAAGGACAGAAAGCTATTAAAGCCTATAAGGCAATGGTCAAAAGTGGAGTCAATCCAATCAATGCGACCATAAAAGTTAGTAAAAAAAATGCGATTATTAAAGGCAAGGTAATACCGTTATGAACACATTGATAGAACATACTACACATGATGGCCATACGCATGATATGACCCATTTGGTAGAGTCTTTCACCTGGTCGGGCAGTGAAGATGAAGCGGCAAGAAAAGTTGAATTGACCTACGCATACAACCCTAAAGACTTGAGCTTTTACAATCATCAAATAGAATTAGGAGATAAGGTTTCAATCACGGTCGATGAGCATAAAATATTTGAAGGTAGAGTATTCTTTAGAAAACGTGATACAAATGCATTCACAATGTCTATCACTGCATACGACCCAATGATTTACTTAGCAAAGTCAAAGGTGTATTTAGTGTTTAACCAGGTAAAGGCAATCGATGCATTCAGACGAATATCTGCAGAAGTAGAGATTCCATTTACAGCATTACCTAATATAGGGACAGTTGTTAATTTCGTAGCAGATGGAAAGTCTTGTACGGAAGTCATGAAAATGTTATATGACAATATCAAAGCAGATACTAAAAAAGAATATATGGCGGTGTATTTACTTGATGGGATACATCTTGTGGAAAAAGGAACTTTGATAGATGGGTTTATTGCCAGTGATTCATACAACGTTATAAACTCTTCACATTCAGAATCAATTGAAGACATAGTAAACCGTGTAAAAACTGTCAATGAATCTGGAAATGTGATATCTACAGATAGTGATGCGGAATCCATTAAAAGATACGGAATTTTCCAGGACATATATAAACAACAACCAAAACCAAAAGGGAATACAGTTAGTAATGTTTCTATGGCCAAGGCAAAACCAAAGGGCGTAAAGAATGATTCTAGCATATCCGCGCTAGGAAATATTCAATGTATTTCCGGGTATTCCATTAATGTAGAAGAAGAGCAGTTGAAAGGGAAATTCTACATTAAAAGTGATACGCATAAATTTCAAGGTAATGTGCATACAATGGATTTGACTTTAGAATATATGGAAGAACAAGGGGGTGGAGATACACATGGCAAGCAAAAACAATGATCCTTATTTAGGGGTAATTGACTTGATGCATAATATTGGCGGTACAGCTGGAAGACAAGCTATGCCAGGTATCGGAACGATTGTATCACCACCACCTAATCTAGTTGTAGCATATAATGGTATGGAGTTAAGCACGGCATTCTTATGGGTGGATGAGTATTGGCTACAAGGTCACTATAGAGAATCTAAAGGACACATTATAAGTGAAACACAACCACGTGCAGGCGGTGGCGGTTATGCAGAGTTTGCCAGCCATACTCATGAGATTCATAATGACTATACAAAGACCCGTATTATGACAGACACATGGCATGTTGGCGATAAGGTTATGCTTATTCCCATCGTAGGTGATGATAATTCCACGGCAGAACAGTACTTTGTGTACGGAAAGTGTAGGAGGTTAGATGAAAATGGCTAATCCATTTATGAAAGGTGGCACAATTGCCACGGTAGATATTCAACGAAACTTACCATTATGTAAGGAGTATGCTTGGGATTTTGTCAGAGATAACTTCATCTACGGAAAAGATAAGCAGCCAAAAATTGTAACAGGGAATAAGGCAATCGAAATATGGGTGTGGAAAACACTACGAGTAGAGCGCTATCGATTTAGAGCATACTTTGATGACTACGGAATTGAATTAGATCGATTCATAGGCAAGGTGACGAATGATTCTATCAGCCACTTTGACTTATTTGAATATGTGAAGGAAGCATTGTTGGTAAATCCTTATATTATCGAAGTAGAAGAAGTGGATTTCATACAAGAACATAAGCAAGTAGTGTTACATATAGCATTACAAACCATATATGGTCATACAACGATTGGAGTGGAGGTATAATGTTTGAAATACAAACTAGACAAGATGTATTAAAAAGATTACTTCAAGATTTTAAAACAATTGATACAAATGGCATGTCAACGCATGAGGGAACATTCGCATTTGATACATTAAGTGCCAATGCTGTAGAGTTTGAAAAGAGTTATGCAGAAATGCAACTCATATTAGATGCTGCATTCCCACAGACATCGTGGGGACAGTATTTAACTATGCATGCAGAGGCACATGGGGTCATTCGTAAGAAAGCGACTAGGTCAAAAGTACTAATAAAGGTAATTGGCAAAGAAGGAACAGCAATCCCAATAGGTACCACATTGAGTACTGCTATAGGCAATCTATTCACTACCGTGGAAGCGGTAGGCATAGGACCTAATGGTAGTGCTAAGGTGTTGGCAGAATCTGTAGATATAGGCAAACATAGTTATGTTGAAGCACGTACGATTACAGATATTGTGACCAAGGTAGAGGGATTAACATCCGTCATCAACGAAGAAGCAAGTTATGATGGATTTGACGAAGAAAACGATACGGATTTATTGCAACGCTTACTATTTAAAGTGCGACAGCCAGCCACCAGTGGCAATGTATATCATTATATGCAGTGGGCACAATCCGTCAACGGTGTGGGACAAGTAAAAGTGTTACCGCTATGGAATGGAGCTGGTACAGTTAAAGTGCTATTAGTTGATGTAAATAACGAGGTTGCTAATGCATCGTTATTGGATCGAGTGAAAGCGGTTATTGCAAAAGAAGCGCCAATTGGGGCTACAGTTACAGTGACAACACCCACAATTATGGATGTAACGATTTCTTTTCGAGTCACAAAAGGAAATGCTAACCATGAAGCGGTTAAGAGAATACTGAATGAAGAGTTTAAACGCCAAACATTTAGTATGAACTATATTTCCTATGCCAATATAGGCAAAGCACTCTTAGCGAATGCAGAAACAGGAATTATTGATTATTCTGAATTACGAGTGAATGGTGGCACAACAAACATAAACATCACAGATGATCAACTCCCACGAGTTAATGAGGTGAGAATCAATGGATGATTTTATTCGTTGGAAGACGGTAGATATACTTAAGTATCTACCGTTTTTTATTACAAAAGATGAATTGTTCAAAACAACAAATGATGCGGATAATCGGGAGCACGAACGTATTAGAGTACAGTTATTGAAATTGTTATCTCAACTCAATATTCAAAATGCCACAGATGGAATTAAACTGTGGGATACATTCGTAGGCATAGATACATCTGCAGATGGAATTGACGTAAGACGAGCAAGAATCATAGAGCGATTGAATCACAATTCTGCAAGCACAAAAGAATTTCTTGAATATATTGCCAATCAATATATTTCGGATAAATCAGCTCGATTATCTTTGTTTAATGAACAATACACAATGGATTTAGAGTTCAATAAAGAAATGTGTTTTGACCTAGTCAAAATGAAAGAAGCAATTGACACATATAAGCCTGCACATATAGGATACAGAGCAATTGAAGTATCAAGTGCAGTACATGATATTCAGATAGGGATATTCCCGTGTATTTCGGAAAGCACCTATATTGGATTTGATTCATCACTTAGAAATGAAGTAATTCCGATAGAAATAAAAATGGTAAATGCATTAGCAATCACTGAAAATACAATTATTATTTAAGGAGGTAATCATGGCACAGTTTCCAGGATTGAGGTTAACTCAACAAGGCAATCAGATGATTATACGTTCTACGAGCGGTAGAGATAGTGATCAATTAATTGTGACAAAGGCTATACTAGGAGATGGCAATTTAACATCATCCATTGAAGGAATGACAAATATTGTAAATCCAAAACTAGATGTAACCATTACAAATATGTCAAATGGAGAAAATGGTATAAGGGTATTCAAATTTGAGTTCGACAATCAAAAAGTAGAAACGGGATTTTACTGGAGAGAAGTAGGGGTTTACGGTAAAAATGGGCAAGATGGGCAAGAAAAGCTAATTGCATATACAAATGCTAGTGGCTTAACGTCATATATTCCAGATAAAAATAGCCCAATACCTATACAATCATTGCAAATTGCACTAGCAGTAGGTGATTCTACAAATGTAGCGGCTAAGATTGACTTAGGTGTATCTGTTTCACGAGCAGATGTTGAGACATTAATTAGTACGCATAAAGCAGATATGGCAGCGCATGGATTAGACAAATACGCAGGAGGTGCCACTATTCCAAGCGACATTAGTAACTGGAATGATTTGACCAAACCAGGTATCTACGAATGTAATGCGCGCATTCTAGGATGGGCGAACGCACCATCATCCAGTAAAATATATCCTTACGGGCAGATTCATGTGACTAAAACAGATGGAAACGTTATCACTCAAACGTTTTATTCTTACGGTCAAGGCAAGGCAATTAAACAAGCAACTCGTGTGCTCTACAATGCGTGGTCAGGTTGGCAGTACTTCGGCGATTGGGATAACCTCATTACGGGAGTCACAAAAGCAGACACTGGCATCAACGTCAAGAAGGGCGACGGAGCACCTGAGTTGTTACAACTTTTGACATCTGATAAAGCTGACGCAAATACAGCATTAGCCCCTACATTAGCCGTTGTTAAGGCGCTCATTAGTGATGTAAATGTGGATGTGACGAGTCTATTACAGGCCAAAGGAGTTAGATATGACTTTAGCAACGAAAACGCATGGTACATATGTCTAGGTGAGGCATTTGGTGGATTAATTATCCAAGGGGGA
>CAURQH010000015.1:0-50562 GCA_963526885.1 uncultured Veillonella sp.
AAGGTTGACCTTCTTTTTCTATTTTATTTTTCCCACAAACATTTTACACTAACTACTTTTTTGTAATAGCACTAATTATAAAAATTAATTATAGAATTTACTAAACTCTACTACTATGGTAAGCTATAGATAAGACATAGAGAGCTATGCCCTTTTGAACGAGTTGTTCAAATTTGTAAATGATACTACATAAGGTAATACTAGGAGGTCCTATTATGAAAGCACCGTTACGTTACGATTTTGCTTCTTTTTCTACGGAAGCGCAGGCTGTATGCCCTGAACGAGTATTTACAGATTTTTTACACCGCTATGCCTATGGTGTAGATGCTTCTTGTTATTCCTATGTACCACAAGTGGTGGTGAAAGTTAATAATGAATCAGAAGTGATTCGTATTTTAGCTTTAGCTAATCAATATGGTACACCAGTGACTTTTAGAGCAGCAGGTACATCTTTATCTGGACAATGCTCTAGTGAACATGTATTAGTGGTTGCTAATGATGGCTTTAAGCGAATGGAAGTATTAGACGGAGGCAAAGCATTACGTTGCGATTGTGGCGTTATTGGGGCCGATGCGAATGAAAAGTTAGCTCCTTATGGACGCAAAATTGGTCCAGATCCAGCTACTATTGCGAGTGCTTTAGTAGGGGGGATTTTCAATAATAACTCTTCAGGTATGTGCTGTGGAACTGTAGAAAACTCTTATCAAACGGTGAAATCTGTACGTGTTGTATTAGTGGATGGTACGATTTTAGATACTAGCGACCCAGCTAGTGTACAAGCTTTCATGACTTCTCGTGCTGACCTTGTGAAAGGATTACTAGATTTACGCAAATGGATTTTTGATGATCCAGAATTAGTAGAATTAATTCAACGTAAATTTAAAATTAAAAATACAACAGGATATTCCATTAATACTTTAGTTGACTTTGAAGATATTGTGGATATTTTAAATCATATCTTTATCGGTTCTGAAGGCACATTAGGTTTTGTATCTAAAGTGGTGTACAACACAGTAGAAGATAAAAAATTCAAAGCCTGTGGTCTTGTGTTCTACAAAGAGTTATCTGATGCATCTCGAGCTGTTGTAACATTAGCGAATATGGGACGTAAATATGTAGTATCCGCCGAAATGATGGACTATCTCAGCTTAAAAAGTGTACAAAAATTAGAGCAAGTACCTGATTTTGTACGTGGTGTACCAGAGGGTACTAGCTGTATTCTATTCCAATCTGAAAGCAATAACGAACAAGAATTGGCGGAACAAGTGGAATATATTAAAGACCAATTAAAAGATATTCCTACGATTATTCCAAGCTTATATTCCACAGATCCAGCAGAATACAATTCATGGTGGTACATCCGCAAAGGCTTATTACCAATTGCTGCTGGACAACGTAAATCTGGTTCCACTGTAATCACAGAGGACGTATGCTTTAAAATTGAAGATTTCGTTAAAGGTATCGAAATTATTACAGAATTATTCCGTACTTATGACTTTATGGACAATGGTATTATCTTTGGGCATGCCTTAAGTGGTAATGTTCACTTTATTATCACTCCAGATTTGAATGATCCTAGAGAACGAGATAATTTTAGTGGTCTTGTGAAAGAAATGGCAGAACGTGTAGCAGCTGTAGAAGGTAGTATTAAAGCTGAACATGGTACTGGTCGCATGGTGGCACCTTTTGTAGAATTAGAGTGGGGTGTTAAAGCTTACCAAGTTAACCGCCGCATCAAAGAATTATTTGACCCTACGTATTTAATCAATCCAGATGTTATCATTACTGACGATCCAGATGTATATAAAAAGAATTTAAAAGCCATGGCAGCCATTGATCCATTGTTCAATATGTGCATTGAATGTGGTTTCTGTGAAAAGAACTGTCCATCTAAAAACTTAACATTAACACCTCGTCAACGTATTTCTTTAGTACGTGAAGAGACTCGTCTTCGCCAAGAAGGTAAACATGCTGAAGCTGATGCATTAGCTGAAGGATACCAATATTATGGTGTGGATACATGTGCAGCATGTTCCATGTGTTCCATGCTTTGCCCGTTAGGCATTGATACTGCACAAATTGCTTTATCTGTTCGTAAAGTGACGGCAAAAGGTCATGGTATTGCAGAAGCCATTTATAACAATTTCCCAGCTACCTTAGCAGCAGCTCGGATGGGTGTTACCTTAGGTGGTGCAGCAGGTAAAGTAATTACAAATAAACTGATTTCTAAAATTACAAAAGGTGCCCATGAATTAACGGGAGTGACACCATATGCACCAACAACATTGCCAAAAGCAAACCGTCATACATTGAAAAACCAACGAAATACGGTAGGCAATGATAATGTGGTATATTTTAGTACTTGTGCAAACCGTGCATTTAAACCAAATCAAGGCCAAAAAGATACTCGTAGCTTACAACAAGTAATGGAAAACTTATGTAAAAAAGCAGGGTATAACGTGATCTATCCACGCCATATTGAAAATCTATGCTGTGGTTTGAGCTTTGAAAACTATGAAGATATTGATAAACGCGCATTGCGTGATTTAGAAAATGCTTTATTAGAAGCAAGCTGTGGTGGAGTGTATCCAGTTGTCATTGACCATTCTGCATGTTTTTCTCATGCGTTCAAACACATTAAATCAGTTACAATCCTTGATGTATCTGAGTTCTTGTACACACATATTGTTCCAAAATTAGAGATTGTGAAATGTAAAGAACGTGTTATCGTACATAAGCAATGTAAAATCAAAAAAGCTGGTAAGGAAAAATATATTGAACTTATCGCACGAGCATGTACTGATGAAGTATTCAATATTAAATCCTTTGCATGCTGTGGTTTCGCAGGGCAAAAAGGTTTCTTCACCCCAGAATTAAACCATTCCGCTACACGGGATTTGGGAGATGAAGTGAAAGAGTATGGGGCAACACTAGGGGTAAGCTCTAGCTCTACCTGTGAAATTGGTTTAGGGGAGCGTGCAGGCATTCCATTTATTGGTATTGCATACCTATTAGATGCATGTTCTAAATAACTATCTATTACAACCTAACCATATACAATGAAAAGAAAAGCAGTCCTTGTGAGGGCTGCTTTTCTGCATGTCATAATATATTGAATGAGTAAATATCATGGGAAATATATTGTTTCATTCACCAAAAATAGCAATTCCTTTTGTGGTAATTTTAATTTCTGGAATCACTGTTAAGCATAGGAAGCTTAAATTAATAAATGGATCTAATCCATGGTTTACACCCATGGCATAAGCAATTTCTTTCATTTCAGCAACCTTAGCATCGACGACTTCATGGCTTTCATTTGTAATAAGCCCCATGATTTCAAGTGGAAGTTCTGCTATTACTGTTCCTTCACTAGCAATGACATAACCTCCGCCGATTTCTTTCAGACGCTCGATAACTAATAGCATATCTCTATCATTGTCTCCCACTACGATGACATTGTGTGCATCGTGCGCTACAGAAGTACCGATAGCCCCATTTTTAATATCATAGCCTTTGATAATCCCTACACCATTGTGACCTGTTGCATGATGACGTTCAATACATGTAATTTTATTAAACGTGCTATTTTCCATAAAAAGACCATTGGAGACAGGTACTTCTTCATGTGTCATTTTGGTTAGCAAAGTACCAGGGATTAAATTAATGATTGGCATTGGACCAGTGACAGATAAGTCTAGTTGAGATGGCTTAAATTCACCAATGTTGACAGTATGTAATAGGTGAGTAGGGGTCTTCTTATCGTGTGTATAGGCACGAGAAATTTTTTTGCCTCCTACTAATACATCATGGATAGTTACAGTTTTGTAATCATCTAAAATGATAAGGTCAGCTTTATAGCCTGGAGCAATGGCGCCTTGGTCACGAAGATGATAAGCGACACATGAGTTATACGATGCTATTTTATAGGTTTGGATTGGATCTAAACCAAGTTCAATAGAACGTTTAACATTATAGCTGATATGTCCTTTAGCAATGATGTCTTCAATGTGCTTGTCATCAGTACAGAAAGAGTATTTATCGCAACAAACACCATCTTCAATCATGCCTGTTACAATGGCTTCTAAGTTATGGGCTGCACTACCTTCACGAATTAAAACTTGTACCCCCGCCATGACTTGAGCTTTTGCTTCTTCATAGGATCCAGCTTCGTGATTTGTGCGTACACCTGCCAATACAAAGGCTTGCAGTTCCTTGTCACTTACGCCAATGATATGACCATCGATAACACGATCCTCATAAACTTCTAACTTTTTCAGCATAGGAATATTTCCGTTAATGACACGAGGAATATCCATCACTTCGCCTAATCCTAAGATACGAGGGTTTTGTTTAAGCTCGCTTAATTTTGGCGCTTCTAATATGCAACCAGTTTCTTCACCAGCGATGGCAGGAACACAAGATGGTGCCATTACATACACATGTCCCTCTACATCGTTAGTTTCATCAATGATAAATTGAATCCCTTCAAGCCCCGCTACATTACCAGCCTCATGAGGGTCTATAATGAAAGTAGTAGTACCAAATTGTAGGGCCTGATGAATTAACTCTGATGGATTAACTAGTGTGGATTCCAAATGAAGATGACTGTCTACGAAGCCTGGTACGATATATTTTCCTTGTAAGTCTAATTCTTCTTTACCTTCATAGGATCCAAGACCTACAATGACACCATTTTCAATAGCCACATCTGTTTGAACCCACTTTTCACTAAATACATCTAACACTGTGCCATGCTTTAATACTAAACTTGCTTTTTCTTTGCCCAATGCCACATTAGACATTTGAGCATAGGAATTATAGTTAATCATGAAAAGACTCCTTTTCTAATTAAATAATAAAAGGCATAACTTCTTTTAAAATAAAAATCAATGCTAGAACATACATAATGGCGGAAATATCTTTTTGTTGACCTGCTAGTAATTTAACCACCACATAGCTTACCAGTCCCCATTCAATACCAACACCGATAGAGTAGGTAAATGGCATCATAATAATTGTAAGAAATGCGGGAATCCCCTCTGTGATATCTTCAAAATTAATTGCTTTAATACACATAAGCATGAATAAGCCTACAACAATTAAAACTGGTGCAGTGGCTGCTGCTGGAATCACCATCAATAATGGAGCAAAAAATAAAGCAACTACAAACAAGATAGAAGATGTAATGGCGGCAATACCAGTACGCCCACCCTCAGCAATACCAGCAGCTGATTCTACTGCCACAATATGAGGGGAAGCACCAAATAAACCAGCGATAGTAGTGCCTAAAGCAGCCACTTTCATGCAATTACCATTCACTCGTTGACGATCCGCTTCTGGAACTTCAGCTTGTTCACTGAGGCCAATCAATACACCTACGATGTTAAATAAGTTAACAAATAAGAAGGTGAAAACCACGAAGAACATATCTGCTGTTACTAATTCAGAAAAGTCAAACTTCATAAAAACAGGAGCCATACTAGGTGGCAATGATAGAATGCTATCTGGAATCTTAGTGACACCTAAAAAAACACCTAAAATGGCACAGGCAATGATAGCGATGAACATGGTTCCTTTTATGCCACGAGCGGTCATTGCTGTAATTAAAATGACACCAATCATGGCGATGATGACATTTGGATCTGTAAAGCTACCTAATCCCACAATCGTTCCCTGATTTGCTATAACAATATTCACACTACTAAGACCGATTAAAGCGATGAATAAACCGATACCGGCGGTTACTGCTAATTTTAAATTGTGTGGAATAGCCTCAAAAATGTAATCCTTAATAGGTGTAAGTGCAATGAGTAAAATCAATAGACCAGCAATCAGTTCAGCAGTCAAAGCAAACATAAAGGAGTGGTGCATTTGGATAACCACAGTGTAGGCAAAATACGCATTAATCCCCATCCCTGAAATGCCAATATAAGGCATATTTGTGTAAATACCTAATAATAAAGTAATGATGATACCGCAGATAGCAGTAGCGGTGAATACAGCCCCCTCATTCATACCGCTGGCACCTAAAATAATAGGATTAACTGCTAATACATAAGAGACACAGAGAAAACTTGTAATACCTGCAAAGATTTCTCGTTTAATGGTGGAACCGCGCTCCGTTACATTAAATTTACGATTCCAAAAACTGTTGTTACTACCAATAGTTGGACTGGTGTTCATAAAAATACACTCCTTTCACAAAAATTTTGATAGTAGCCCTTTACTATATGCTCATCATAGCATATATTCTCAGGTATTACGCATATCGATTAATCATTTTATAGGTGTTTATAAGATGCTTTATTAAGTTCTATTGAATTTATATTCGTTAAACAAACTGAAATATACGAAATATTTAAAGTATACCTAGAATATCAACTTTTTATCAATTAATGGAGGTATAATGATAACCTTGTAAAGAAAGGTATTGGTAAAAGACATAAATATACAAACATTTATTATGCCAAATTGTAATATACAGAATGCTATTATGTGATAAAAATCATTTCTAGTTATCGATATATGTGAAATCGATAGATTTTTTCTAGTAAACAACGTATACTTAAGTTATAAATGACAAAGTTGGAGTGGATTCTGATGGGGAAAGAATATGTATTAATGTATAAGTAGGTGCCAGAATTAATACAACAAGTATACTCACAACATGAGTTAGTCACTTCAGAACGTATGAATGTAATGGAAGAAGTATTATTGAAACGAATATACGGTTTAATAGATACCGTGGAATGCTAGATTAAAGTTTTATAGAGTGAGATGTTGAGTATTTATCGTATATATCAAAAAGGAGTTACTATGAAAATGCGCACAAAAATAATTATTGCAACAGCTATTATGGTGAGGCTCTGTTTTGGAGGGTTTGCTATGGATGGTATAGCATCTGAGACAGTTCATAGTGCTACAGGTACAAGTTTTTCTGACAGTGCATATGCTACTGAAGAGGGAGAAGAAACACTCAATGCTAGTGTAAGTAGACTTTCTTTCTTTGATTTTAAGTCAAACTATCCTAATAGCAAATTTGCTAATATTGCCCCTAGGGAACAAAAAGAGGATGAAGGAACTACTGTTGCAAAAGAAACACACCGCTATGGGATGGATGCTATAGAAAACGAAGTGAAACGTATACATCCCTTGTGGGAGAATGCAAGATACTACACACCGAAAATAACTTGGGAATCAGGCGGAACAGAACCTTTAGAGCAAATTGGCATACATAAAGAAAAAGATTATTTTCACTTCATTACATATGGATTAACAGAATTGCATGATAAAGAGAGTAAGGACCAAACAAAAAGTGGATTTGGTACAGAATTAACATTGAAATTAAAACGTGGTGAATATAAAAATCAATCAGAGGAACGAAAAGAACTGCTTAATATAGCTTTGTTTTTGCAGAATTTTGCAAAATATATTATACAAGAAAATAGTATAGTAAAGCCTTATGAAGATACTTATTTAGTGAAAGCTAGTTCTTCAAGGAAAAATATCGGTATAGATATTGCAGGTACATCTAACATTGTTGCATTTATTACAGTTCCCGATAAGGACTTACAATCTCTTGACACACCATATGGTCGAGTTGACTTTATTGCACTGATTGGAATTACAAAAAAGGAGTTACAAGCGCTTAGGAATGGAAAAATTACTGAAAAAGAATTGTATGAAAAAATTGGCACTGATGTGACTAGTTATCATCGAAAGTCTGTGATATAGTTAGGGTGAATGGCAACTTTCATTGCTATATCAAGAAATCTATGATACAATAAACTCATCTTATAAAGATAAGAACTACAATCAAATACATAAGTCTTTGAGGCAAGGTGCGAGGGAAACCTCAATTCCTGACCGGCGGTATAGTAGTCCGCAAGCTTTTAGGAGCAGATCCGGTAATATTCCGGAACCGACAGTAAAGTCTGGATGGGAAAAGACAGTATATTGATGGCTATTGTATATGCTATCAAATATTTGGAATGCTAAAGGGACTATGTATATAGTCCCTTTTTTGTGTAGAGGTGAGCCATGACACATATGACAACTGATGAAAAATATATGGCGAAAGCGATTGAATTAGCAGAAAAAGCAAGGGGATGTACATCTCCAAATCCAATGGTAGGGGCTATTATTGTAAAAGATGGTCGCATCATTGGTGAAGGATATCATCAAAAAGCAGGTGAACCTCATGCAGAAGTGTATGCTTTGCATCAAGCAGGTATGGATGCCAGAGGCGCTACCTTGTATGTAACACTTGAACCATGTTCACATTATGGAAAAACACCGCCTTGTGCTAAACGTGTGATAGCCGCAGGTATCTCAAGGGTTGTCATCGGTATGATTGACCCTAATCCTTTAGTTGCTCGTAAAGGCTTAGAGATGCTACGAGAGGCGGGCATAGAAGTCGAGCTTGGTGTATTAGAGCGACAATGTGTGGAAATGAATGAAGCATTTATTACATACATTAAAACAGGAAAGCCTTTTGTGATTTTAAAATCTGCCATGTCTATGGATGGAAAGATTGCTACTGCCAGTGGCGAATCAAAATGGATTACCAACGAAGAAGCGAGGATCGATGGACATCGTATTCGTAAAGAAGTAGATGGTATGTTGGTGGGTGTCGGTACAATTATATCGGATGATCCATTGCTAAGTTGTCGTCTTCCACAAGAAACGATAGAAAAGCAACCACATCTATTTATTCTAGATTCCCAAGGTCGAACGCCATTAGATGCGACTATCTGGACAGTACCTAATCGCAATATAACAATATTTGTTGGCGAAGAGTGTGGGCTAGAACAAATGGGAGCTTTCAGTGATAAAGGCGCAGAAGTCATTGTGACGCCATCAAATGAAAGAGGCTTAGATATTTCTTTTATTCTGGAAGAACTGGGGACTCGTCAATGTATGAGCCTGCTCATTGAAGGTGGAAGCCAAGTGGTGGCTAGTTTTGTAGAAACTAAATCTTTTGATAAATTGGTAACCTACATTGGAAATCGTATTATTGGAGGTATTGGAGCTACACCAGCTGTGGGTGGTTTAGGCTTTTCTAGTTTGGATGAAGCAGTGCAACTAGACATTGATGAAGTGATGGCTGTTGGTGATAATATGAAAATAATTAGTTATCGAAGAGGAAGAGAAGGCGTTTATGTTTACGGGGATCATTGAAGAAATAGGGACTATACAGAGTGTAAAACGTTCCCAAAGTTCACTTACCCTTGAAATCGCAGGAACTGTCATTTTCGACGACTTAAGAATTGGTGATTCTGTAGCAGTCAATGGTGTGTGCTTAACATCAACCACTATTGGCTCTAATCGTTTCACAGCTGATGTGATGCCAGAGTCTGTGAAAATGACAACATTACTCAATCTTTCAACAGGAAGTAAGGTCAATTTAGAACGTGCCATGGCTGCCAATGGTCGTTTTGGTGGCCACGTTGTGGCAGGTCATGTAGATGGACAAGGTATTATCATCGGGAAGGACCATGTGGGTAATTCTATCGTGTTCCGCATCACTACTGATTCCGATATATTACATTATATTATTTACAAAGGGTCCATCACTGTGGATGGAGCTAGTTTGACTGTATCTAAGGTGGGACCAAGTTGGTTTGAAATCTCTATCATTCCTCATACCATTGGAAACACCATTTTACAATATGCCTCCATAGGGACTACAGTGAATTTAGAAACAGATATTTTCGGTCGTTATATTGAACACTTTATGAAAGGGCCTCAGGAGGTGCCGACTAAAGGTGGAAAGGTAACGATGGATACATTGTTAAGTAACGGCTTTTTATAGAAAGGATGATACAAATGTCCTATACATTAAATACTATTGAGGAAGTAATTGAAGATTTGAAAGCAGGTAAACCTGTGATTATTGTAGATGATGAAAGTCGTGAAAATGAAGGCGATTTAGTGGTTGCAGCTGAATTTGCTACTCGTGAAACTATAAATTTTATCATCAAAGAGGCCAGAGGTTTATTATGTACACCGATGTTGGAGCGTGATTTGCTACGACTTGGTATTCCACAAATGGTAGAAAAGAATACGGATAATCATGAAACAGCGTTTACTGTGTCAGTAGACCACATGGATACTACCACCGGTATTTCTCCAGAAGAACGTGCTGTTACGATGCAAAAACTTATTGATCCAAATGCAAAACCAGAGGATTTTAGACGTCCTGGACACGTATTTCCATTGCGCTACAAAGAAGGTGGCGTATTAGTACGTCAGGGCCATACAGAAGCGTCTATTGACCTTTGTAAATTAGCTGGATTATATCCTGCAACAGCGATTTGTGAAATTACCAATGATGAAGGATATATGTCACGTATGGATGATTTATTGGCTTTCAGTAAAAAACATAATTTAAAAATTGCATCTGTGGAAGCCTTGATTGAATACAGAAAACGTCACGACAAATTGGTGAGCATCGCCGCTGAAACGAGATTACCAACGAAATATGGCGACTTCCGCATCATTATATTTAAAAATGAAGTGGATCATAAAGAGCATCTCATGATCGTGAAAGGTGATGTGCGTGGTAAATCCGATGTGTTAATGCGCATTCACTCCGAATGTTTGACAGGTGATGTGTTTGGTTCCCATCGCTGCGACTGCGGAGAACAATTGGAAAATGCATTGCGTGCTATTGAAGAGCAAGGAGAAGGTATCGTCATATACATGCGCCAAGAAGGACGTGGCATTGGATTAACGAATAAAATTAAAGCCTATACACTACAAGATGAAGGCTATGATACAGTGGAAGCGAATGTAAAATTAGGATTCCCTCCAGATATGCGCGAATACTCCTTAGCGGCACAAATGTTGCGAGAATTAGATGTAAAAAGTGTGAAGTTATTAACAAACAATCCTGAAAAGAAAGAGGACTTAGAGCGTTGGGGTATTACTGTATCTAAGCGTGTTCCTATCGTCATCAAAGCGAATAGTATTAATGCAAAATATTTAAATACAAAAAAAGAAAAAATGCGTCATATGCTGTAAAACATATATGTAAATAACAGCTAGTGTAAAACGTACTTAGGTTAATCTATATGTTAAATAAAGGAGAATGACAATGGTTCAAGAAGGAAAATTAATAGGTACAGGTAAGAAATTTGCTATTATCGGTTCTCGTTTTAATGAGTTCATCACATCTAAATTAATTAGCGGTGCAAAAGATGCATTATTACGCCATGATGTACAAGATAGCGACATTACTACGATTTGGGTACCAGGTGCTTTTGAAATTCCTTTAATTGCTCAAAAAGCGGCAAAAAGTGGCAAGTATGATGCTGTTATTTGTTTAGGTGCTGTTATTCGTGGGGCCACTACTCATTATGATTATGTGTGTAATGAAGTAGCAAAGGGTATTGCTCATGTGTCTTTAGATTCTGGCGTACCTGTTATGTTCGGTGTAGTAACAACAGAAAACATTGAACAAGCTATCGAACGTGCTGGTACAAAAGCTGGTAACAAAGGTTTTGATTGCGCTATGGGTGCTATTGAAATGATCAATCTATTGGAATCTATGTAGAAAGAAGGATATCCGTGGATTTTATTAAACGTTATACAACAGCAGAAGGGTTGCGTCTATCTATTGCCGTAACTACTGATACCGTAGAAGAGGCGAGAGTTCGCCATGATTTGTGGCCTGTAGCAACAGCCGCACTTGGTCGTACTATGACAGGGGCTATGCTAATGGCTAGTGACTTTAAAAATGATGAAAATGTAAGTATCCGGTTGCGTGGCGATGGACCATTAGGCATAGTTCATGTGGATGCATTTAGTAATAATACTGTACGAGGATATGTGGACCATCCTCATGTAGATGTACCATTATTGCGAGAAGGAAAACTTGATGTAGGGGCTGCTGTAGGGCGGAATGGAGAGGTTCAAGTGACTCGCTTTACTAAACTTCGTCAAAACTATACCTCCCAAAGTCCTATCCAAACTGGTGAAGTGGCGGAAGATTTAGCCTATTATCTTGCTATGTCTGAACAAGTGGGGTCTGTATTAAGTCTTGGTGTATTAGTAGATCCAGATTACCATACGATTGTAGCAGGTGGCTTTTTAGTACAAGCTTTACCAGATGTGACAAATGATGCATTTGATAAAATTGAAGCAAATCTGAAAACCATTGGACCTATTACTAATTATTTGAAAGCAAATCCTAATGCGGAACACTTAATGGAACGCATTTTGGATGGATTTACTGTACAAGAGGTCTATAGTGAGCGTATTCATTTTGCATGTCCTTGTAGTCGAGAACGATTTTTTGATCGATTAGCAAGTTTGCCATTGCATGATAAACAAGAATTAGCTCAAGATGAAGTGACAGAATTAACTTGTCACTACTGTAATGAAAAATATCACTTTTCTAAGGAAGACATGCAAACCTTATTAATCGAAGAAACACATTAATGCTACTTGTTTCTATGGAGGGAACAGTATGAAAAGTATTGAATGGAATGGATCAGAAGTTATTATCTTAGATCAAACGAAATTACCTACATCTGTGGAATATATTCGTTGTACTGACTGGCGACAAGTGGCTGAAGCTATCAAAATGCTTCGTGTGCGCGGGGCTCCTGCTATTGGTGTATCTGCTGCTTATGGATTAATTCTTGCCTTCCGTGAAAGCTATCATCGTGGTGGTGCTAGTGCAGAGATTTTATCTGAATTTAGAGCCTTTGCAGAAACCTTACGCCAAACTAGACCGACAGCTGTTAATTTAATGTGGGCTATTGATCGCGTATTACGTGTGGTAGATACTTTTACAGGCGATATTAGCGATTTAGATGCAGTTCTTGTCAAGGAAGCTATCGCCATTGATACTGAAGATGTTGCCTTAAATGAAAGTATGGCAAAACATGGAGCTACATTATTCCAAGATAAAGAAGGATACCGTATTTTGACACATTGTAATGCAGGAGCGCTGGCTACAGCAGGAATAGGCACTGCATTAGGAGTGATTCGAGAAGTCCATGCACAAGGTAAGCTAGATCGCGTGTATGCAGATGAAACAAGACCCTTATTGCAAGGATCTCGACTAACTGCTTTTGAGCTTCATGAAGATGATATTCCTGTGACATTACAAACAGATAATATGGCTGGTTATGCTATGCAACAGGGTCTTATTGATGCAGTGATTGTGGGGGCTGACCGTATTACTTTAGAAGGTGATGTGGCCAATAAGATTGGCACATATAGTGTTGCCGTATTAGCCAAACATCATAATATTCCATTTTATGTAGCCGCTCCGTATAGTACATTCGATTTCTCTATGGCAAGTGGTAAGGATATTCCTATTGAAATGCGTAATCCTCAAGAGATACTGCAATTTCAAGGCGTTCCTTCGGCACCGCAAGGCATTGAAGTATTGAATCCGGCTTTTGATGTAACACCTCATGATTTAGTGACCGCTATTATCACAGAAGAAGGTGTGTTACGACCTCCGTTTAACGAAAGTATTCGCAATTTACAAGAAAAGAAAAGGAAATAGGAGTTGAACATGGTTGATGTTGTTATCACACATGTAGATGTGTTACAAGAAAATTCAATTGCAAGAGATATTGCTATGGTCATTGAAAATGGATACATTAAAGAATTTGTTTCTAATGATGCTGCACCTCAAGCTAAAGAAGTGATTGATGGTAAAGGTATGCTAGTAGCCCCAGGAATGGTAAACACGCATACTCATATTGCTATGGGCTTATTGCGTAATTACGCAGATGATTTAGAATTAATGGATTGGTTGCAAACTGCGATTTGGCCAGCAGAAGCTAAATTGAATAATCACTTAGTCTATTGGGGTACTCAATTAGGTATTGCAGAAATGTTCCGTTCTGGTACTACTTGTTTTAGTGATATGTATTTCTTTATGGACCAAACGGCTGAGGCTATTAAAGAAACAGGTATTCGTGCCGTTTTATCTCGTGGTATGGCTGGTGTTGCGCCTACGGCAGAACAAGCGTTAGTAGAAAGTAAAGAATTATTTGAAACGTATCACGGTTATAACCAAGATCAAATCAAGGTGATGTTAGGACCTCATGCACCATATACATGCCCTGATGCGTATTTAGAACGAGTGGTTCAATTAGGCCATGAGTTAGGAGCACAAGTTCATATGCATTTAAGCGAAACCAAAGGAGAAGTGGAAAATGTTATAAAAGCTACTGGTAAAACTCCTATTGCACATATGAATGACTTGGGTTTATTTGATTTAGGATGTTTAGCAGCTCATTGCGTCCATGTAACAGATGAAGATATGGATATTATGAAAGAAAAATCTGTTCGCGTAGCTCATAATCCACAATCTAATTTAAAATTAGCCAGTGGCATTGCACCAGTGCCAGAAATGCTTTCAAAAGGAATTGTTGTTGGTTTGGGTACAGATGGTTCTGCTAGTAACAATAATGCAGATATGCTAGAAGAAGTGCGTTTAGCAGCTATGCTACATAAAGCTCGTTTATACGATCCATTGGCAATACCTGCTCAAACGGCTTGGGAGCTTGGTACAGTCATGGGAGCTAAAGCATTAGATTATAATGATTTAGGCATATTAGACGTAGGATATCGGGCAGATATTGTATTGTATGATACAACAGGCTTACATTGGCAACCACGCTATAATGATGTAGCCTCCTTAGTGTATGCGGCTAATTCATCAGATGCTACTACCGTTCTTGTGGGGGGTAAAGTGGTGATGAAAGATAAAGAATTATTGACTATTGATGAAGAAAAATTACGTTATGAAATTGCCCAAGCACAGGCTGTATTTCAAGCGTAATAGGAGCTCTTATGAAAGTATGTAAAAAGTTAGCACTGGGACTTGTTTTGGCAAGTGTATCTACCATGGTGACACCGTTTATAGTACAAGCAGAAACACATGTATCTGGTGGCGTTGGTTATCACGGTGTAGGCTACTATCGAGGCATGGAATATATGCGTGGATACTATGGAGGAAGGGGCTTCGTATTAGGCGCTTTCAGCAAGCATATTGAGTATCCTGACAAAACGTATACAGTGGTAGAACAAGCAAACAGTATAAGTCATGTACAATCACAAATGGAACAACTTAGCCATGCGCCATACTATTACATTGGTAAATCCAAAGAGGGTAATGTGATCCTATCATCGGATGGGAAACCTGTCATGGGGCCTAAAAAAGAGTTACATATAGGTAGACTAGACACTACAGGAAAGTTAGACATTGTACTATATGAAGATGCAGGTAAAACAGTATTAGAAACCGTGAACACTGGTTCTTCCATTGTGATGCCAACAAAGCATGTTGAAGTATCCTCTACTGGATTAATCTATTCCATGAAAGGGGAGGCAACCACTTATTATAATCTGCAAGGTCAAATGTTACATCATAAACCATTTAAGCTTGATAAAGAATTGTATGGTGACTTGCATAGCGTAGGCACAACGAATAAATTAGTAGCAATATTCAATGCTCGAACTGGAGAATATAAATCTGATGAGATATTTACATCCTTAGTGTGGAATCAGAATACAGGACTTATTTCTGGGTACCAAACAGATGGATCTATCTTATATTTTGATGATGAAGGCAATCATGTAGAGGCATCCACAGCTTTAAAAATTATTTCTCAAACAGAAGGTGCAGAGCCTCGTAAAATACCAATGCCACAGCAAGTGGAAGGTGAGCGTATTCAACGTGTATTAGCTCCTTTCAGTGAAGGAATTGCCTTTGTATTATTGGGTAATAAGCAAAAGGTAGCCATTGATGAAAGTGGAAAGATTTTATTTTCTATCAAAGACTATGATGGCGTTGAACCGTATCAAAATGGGTTAGCTCGGGTGACACGAAAAGCACATGGATTGAACTTTGGTGGCATCTTTAACACATTAGCAGCAGCTTTAGTAAAAGGAGCATTCTATCATCAGGCAACCTATGGTGAAACCGATTATGCTTGGACAACCTCTAAATTAAAACGAGGATATATTGACAAAACGGGAAAAGAAGTTATTTCTTCTAAAAACCAGATGGTCAGTCCATTAACTGAAGCAGGGATTATGACCTATAAGGATGGTCGTTTTGGATTGTACACCAAAGAGGGCGTTGAAGTATTTCCAATGGTCTATAAAAACATTACCTATATGCCAGAGCTAGGAGCCTTTCTCTTACAAGATGAAGAAGGACGTTGGGGTGTAAAACGGAAAGACAATACTACAGTACTTCCTTTTGAGTATTCAAAATTAGAGGTTGTGGCGCCTACGGTGCTAGTAGGTAAATCTGGATCATCGTATAGAATGATTTCATTAGATACGTTTCGTGAAATTGGTGAAAGCTATGATTCAATTACGGCGCCTAAACCATTCCATGGTATCTATAGTGGATTAATCGGTAAACGAGGAACTAATGTATACCTTGTCAACCCGTTAACTGGTGAAAGTATATTGCAATTGCCATCAGATACAACTAAGGTGGATAGTACTACTTTAGAGAGCGTAATTTATAAACAGCATGGTAAATATGGTGTTTTAGATTTTACGGGAAAAACAATTGTTGAGCCAAAGTATGAGTCGATACAAGTATTTGTAGGGAAAGTTTACTAGTTTCTGTATACTTTCATAGATTAATTGAATCGTAGTAAAAAACAATTTTATAAAATCCTAGAAACTATAGGGGACTAGGCTTGACAAATATATGTCGACTGCTTATAATATCTGTATGTGCGTATATAAATTACCTGCACTTCCATTATACGTTTTGGAGGGGGGGATATAGATGTCAGAAATTAAAGTCGGTAAAAATGAATCGCTTGAAAGTGCACTTCGTCGTTTTAAACGCTCCTGCCAAAAAGCAGGTGTTTTATCTGAAGTACGCAAACGCGAACATTACGAAAAACCAAGCGTAAAAAGAAAGAAAAAATCTGAAGCAGCAAGAAAACGCAAATTCAAAGCGTAAGTCAATCTTGGAGGTACAACATGTCCTTAAAAGATCAGCTTAAAACAGATATGAAAGAAGCTATGAAAGCTCGCGAAGCGGGTAAAGTTGCTCTTTCAGTCATTCGCATGGTAAATAGCGCCATAAAAAATACAGAAATCGACAAGAAAATTGAATTAGAAGATTCAGATGTTATCGCTATTTTAGCGAAAGAGATGAAAATTCGTCAAGATTCGTTAGCTGAATTTGAGAAAGGTCATCGTGATGACCTAATTGCTCAGGTAAAAGCTGAGATGGAAGTATTAGCAAAATATTTGCCTGCCCAATTAAGTGAAGATGAGATTCGTCACATTGTGGTAGAAGCGATTTCCACCCTAACTGCACCAATTAAGATGGGTGACCTTATGCCATTGGTTATGCCAAAGACTAAGGGTTGTGCAGATGGCAAGTTAGTCGATGCGATTGTCAAAGAAGAACTTGCAAAAGTCAACTAATGTGTTGACAGACTTAATTGATTATGTTACTATAATCACATAATATAATACTAAGTCAATGAGGACTCTAAGAAACATCGTTTCTTGGAGTCTTTTTGTTTATTATGAGGAGGTTTATCATGAGCAAAGAATTATTATATTACATTCCAGCAGGCCAATATGGTAAAGAAGGTGTTCTTGCCTTACTAGAACAACATCCAGAAATTCGTTTTGTATCTTTAGTCGGTGTTGATCTAGCGGGTAATGATACTGACGAAAAAATTCCAATGGAGCAATTCTTTGATGATTATGAATCTTTCTTTGAAGGTCGTGCAGTACAAACAGATGGTTCTTCTGTTGTGTTAACAAATATTGCAACATTGAATAATGCTCGTGTAGATATGTGGGGTGACCCAAGTGTAAACTGGTTTGTTGACTACAACTATGAACACATTGATGAAGCCACAGGTAAACCAACTGGTACACTTCGTATTCCAGCATTTTTAAAACACTGTGATCGCTATGTAGATTCTCGTTCTATCTTAAAACGGAGCTGTGAATACGTAAAAGAAGAATTAATGAAATTATTACAAGCGAACCAAGTGAAAGGCATGGAATTCATCGATGCTAATGAAATCGCTGATGTTATTTTTACATCCGCTACAGAATTAGAATTCTGGGTTAAAACTCCATCTAAAAATGTAGATGCAAAAGCATTATCTGTATCTCAAAAATTACAAGAGCAATACTGGCAACGTACACATGGTTCTGTTCGTACAGCCTTAGAAAAAGCCGTATCCTTACTAGATAAATATGGTTTACATGCAGAAATGGGCCATAAAGAAGTAGGTGGCGTAAAAGCAAAACTTGATGATGAAGGTAATGTGGACTGGGTATTAGAACAATTAGAAATTGACTGGAAATACACGAACAATCCATTACAAACTGCAGATAATGAGTTACAAGCTCGTATCATTGTTCGTGAAGTATTCCGTGAAAATGGCTTAGATGTTACTTTCAATGCAAAACCAATCATCGGTGTAGCAGGTTCTGGAGAGCATACACATTTCGGTGTGATGGTAAAAATGAAAAATGGCAAAGTATACAACTTGTTCTCTCCAGCAGATTTGCGCAAAGAACATGCTAGCCCATTGGCATATGGAGCGATCATGGGTCTATTAAAACACTATGAAGCAATCAACCCATTTATTTCTTCTACAACAGACTCCTTGAACCGCTTAAAACCAGGCTTTGAAGCACCTGTATGTATCGTTACATCCTTGGGTACAAATCCTGCCTTACCAAGCCGTAACCGTACTATCCTTTGTGGTTTGATTCGCGATGTGGATACACCGATGGCAACTCGTTTTGAATTGCGTTCTCCAAATCCATATACAAACACATACACAGCATTAGCATTGATTTATTTATCTGCTTTTGATGGAATGAAATATGTTATCACATCTGGTAAAGCACCAGAAGCAATTTTGGCTGAATTGTCTAAAAAAGAAGGGGAAGCAGCTGATTATTTAGATGCATCTCGCGAATATCGCTCCGAAGTAGACGTATTTGATGATTTCACAGCAGAAGAACGAGATCGTAAATTCGGTAAAGCACCTGCTACTGTGTGGGAAAATATTCAAGGCTATACAAATAATCCAGAGAAAGTAGCATCCTTGACTTTAGGTGGAGCATTTGATAAAGATTTGATGGATTCTTTTATGGCTGGTGTATTAAATCGTTGGAAATTAGAATTAGCAAATCGTATTGTACCGGCTAATGTCCAATTAGTACGTTCTTTACAAGCCATCCATGATACAGCTGATGCCTTCGACAGCGCCAACTGGAATAAAGTGAATGCATTGCGTTTCTATTTGGCAAAAGACAGTGTAGATAGTAAATGTTTATTCTCCCGTATCACTGAAGCATTGGCAAATGGCGACTATGATACAGCATCTATATTGCAAGTAGAAATGAATGAAAAAGTAATCGAATTAGAAGCATTATATGCAGAGTATACTCGTAATATTTTATAATAAATATCTATAGAGTGTTATACAATAGCATATTATACGTAACACGATAGTTTTGGAGTTGATTAAGCAACTTCGTAAAAGAAGAGTTACGTGAATCTAGACTTATTTACATTTGTCTATGAAAAAGGACTGAACACGAAATCGTGAACAGTCCTTTTTGTATATTTTCTTTCTAAAATATGAAGATAATAAATTATATATACTTACCTAATATAGATATTGTAGTTATATTCAGTGAAGTATATTATAATCGTTCGCTACTATTAGGTTCTTTACCATATCGAACTACTAAGACTAAACTGATGACTAATGCTAAAATAGCAGACGACCATAAAAATAGATCCATAGAAGATTCGTGAGATACAATTATCAATCGGATAATAGCAGTTATACCAATATAGATAAAATAGCGAAGAGGGAAGTGGAAATTGTTTTTAAAATATTTCACTACTAAAGATAAAAACTCAAAAAATAAGAAAAAATTAATGATTTCTTCTAAAAACGTAGTATATACTACATCAGTTGTAAATAACCCCGGTATGAGCGTTACAATATAAAATGCTGTATTCAAAACAGCTACGGTTAATACAATACCGATAGAAAATAAAGTGAAGTTTAGAACCCACTGAAAAAATGTAGACACTCGTTGTAAAAAATAATTCATATGGACCTTTCCAATAAAAAAGGGTGGAGTGATTAATCACTGCACCCTTATATACTTTGTAAATAACGATTATACTAACGCTTTTGTAGCTGCTTCAGCTGCCTCAAAGTTAACAGCAGAAGTTACTTCTGGTACGTATTCTACATAACGAACTACGTCGTCTTTGTCGATAACAACAATACCACGAGATAATAAGCGTAAGCCTTCAAGAATGAAACCATAGTTTTCACCGAAAGAAAGATCGCGGTGGTCTGATAAAGTTTCCACTTGGTCGATGCCAGCAGCTCCGCACCAACGTTTTTGAGCAAATGGTAAGTCTACGGATACAGTTAATACTACAACGTTTTCACCTAATTTAGAAACGTTTTGATTGAACCAACGAGTTTGCGCATCACACACGCCTGTATCCAAAGATGGTACTACGGAGATTACTTTTACTTTACCAGCATAGTCAGCTAATGTTTTTTCACCTAAACCATTGTCTAATAATGTGAACGCAGGAGCTTTATCTCCCACTTTTACTTCTTTACCCAATAAAGCGATTGGGTTACCTGCAAATGTTACTACACCTGTACGTTTTTCCATTGTATGTTCCTCCTTAAAATACGGAATAATATCTTTTGTATAATGACATTATAACATGGTACAATAAAATTAGTAAATAAACTTTATCGAAAAAAATCGAAATTATAATAGAATGGGGGTACCTATGAAAGGTTTTCACTTATTCCGATACTTTTTTAAAGAACATTCCTATAAATATATCATAGGAATCCTTCTACTTCTTACAATTAATGGATTATTCTTATTGGTTCCTACTTGGATGGGAGAAGCCATCAATACATTATATGTAGGAAAAGATGGAATCTGGCATTATGTTGGTTTGTTTGTACTGCTAGGTATTGTGATTACTGTGCTAAAATTCATCTCCCGTCACATGCTCTTGGGGTCTATTCGTAATTTTGAATTCTATTTACGTCGAGAGCTATTTCGTCATGCTTTGCGCATTCCTACGTCTTATTACGATGAACATGGTCCAGGGAAGGTTATGGCACTGATGACAAATGATGTCACTTCTTTACGTGTGTCTCTAGGTTTAGGAGTTATGTTATTTGTAGATGCCTTATTCTTTGGAGTTATTGCATTTTGTATCCTCGTTCAAAAAATGTCTCTATGGTTAGCGGTGGTGACTATTTTACCCATGCCTTTTATTGTGTATGGTATGTTGAAACTTTCAAAACATCTACGAGGACGTCAAAAGAAAGCACAAAGTTCCTACAGTGATGTAACAGAATATGCGCAAGAATTATTCTTAGGGATGGCAGTGATTCGGGCATTCAATAAGGAATATACAAGCTGGAAGCGTTTTACGAAAGTAAATGAAACAAACTATGAAAATAATTTAGATGTGGTGCGTATCGATTCTTTATTGACTCCATTAACATATATGGCCCCATTTGTTTGCTATGCTCTCAATATGTATGTATGTGGTCAAGCTATTATCAATGGTGAACTAACAGTAGGGGAATTTGTGGCACTTAATGGATATGTCATGCTTGTAATAGGACCTATTATGGCTATTGGATCGTTAACTTCTGTATTGCAAAAAGGCTTTGCCTCTTTAGAACGAATGGAAGAGTTCTTTGAACTTCCTCAGGAACAAATCCAAGAACAGATAGGACATTTACCGCTCGAAAATATACACATTCAAGGGTTACATTTTACCTATGCTACTAGTAAGGAACCAATTTTAAAAGATGTATCTATGCTTATTCCAAAAGGATCCTTTATTGGTATCGTTGGTGGACCAGGATCGGGAAAATCTACTTTATTTAAATTATTATTGGATATTCAGCATGCCCCTAAAAACAGTATCTATTTTGGTTCTACTGATATTCAAGATATTCCACTTAGTACATTGCGGAATAGTATTGCCTATGCACCGTCTACTCCTTCATTACTAAGTGTATCTATCCGAGATAATATTCAATTTGGTTATAGGAACGATGAAAGCTCAAGAATAACTATCGAAGAGGCTGCGGAAAGAGCGGGATTATTTAGAGATTTAGAGGAACGCATTGAAGGTGCACGCAAACATGACAACTTAGAAGAGGGTGGATCCGATGTATCGGGAGGACAACGACAACGAATTTCTTTGGCCCGTGCATTCTACAAAGATGCTCCCTACCTGTTGCTAGATGATGCGTTCTCTGCGTTAGATGCTCATAGTTTAAGTCATATCTTAGAAACATTACGTTCAAATACAGAACAAACGATTGTATGTATTTCACAGCGTTTAGAGGCATTAGAAGGTGCAGATTGTATTTATGTATTTCATGAAGGTCATATCGTTGAATCTGGCACACATGAAGAATTATTACAGCAAAAAGGTATGTATCATCAGTTGGTGATGTTGCAAAAACGAGGAGATAGCGATGAGAACTAAACAAAAAACAGATTATCATGTGCTATTGCATTTATGCACATTTATCAAACCTTATATTGCCTATCTGTGTCTTGGCGTTTGTATGTTACTGTTAGTACTAGGTGTACAACTAATACGTCCCGTCATTATGAAAGAATTCATCGATGTAGGTGTAGCAACAAAAGACATGGGCCTCATAACGAATTATGCAGTAGCCTATATAGGATTAATCTTATTTGGAATGGTTGCACTAGGTATAGAAAACTATGCATTACAAAGTTTTGGACAACGTATCATCTATGATATTAGAAATAAAATCTTTGAAAATATATTAACTATGAGTCCTAGAGAGTTTACAGCATATCCTGTAGGAAATCTAGTGACACGAGTTACCAATGATACAGAATCGATTCGTACCTTATATACAGAGGTCCTCGTAAAAATAAGTAGTAGTATCTTTCAGATTGTTGGTATTTTGGTGTTTATGTTTCTCATTGATACTACTTTGGCTACCATAATATTATTATTAGTACCTGTTTTCACTGGGGTTATTTTTATCTATCGTAAATATGCTAGAAAGGCTTTCAGAGGTGTTCGTAGTAAAGTAGCTGCATCTAATGCATCTGTGCAGGAAATGTTGAATGCTATTTTGATGATTAAAACCTATGTAGGTGAAATTATCATGGAAAAAAGTTACGATAAGGTAAGTCGAGAGTTTTTAAAAGCAGGTTTATTCGAGGTAAAAACATTTGCTATTTTTAGGCCTATTGTGGATGGTTTATTTTTTGTCGCTCTGATTGCTATTTTTACTGTGACTGGGTATTTTGATTCCATAACTGAAGCGGGCACAGTATTTGCATTCTTACAATATATTAATCGCATTTTTGAACCGATTAAGGAAATTGCAGAAAAATATGGTAATCTACAGTCTGCTTTAGCAGGAGCAGAACGTATTTTACCAATGTTAGAAAATGAAACGAAGAAAATAGAAAAGAATCTTGCAATACCAAAAGAATTTTCTGCGATCCATTCTATCGAGTTTGATCATGTCTATTTCTCCTATGATGGAACAGAAAATTACGTACTGAAAGATATTAATTGGTCTTTACAGGAGGGGGAATTTTTAGGAATAGCAGGTCCATCCGGTGGAGGTAAGTCCACGATGATGCAATTATTACTTGGTTTTGAACAACCTACAAAAGGTTGTGTTCGTATTAATGGACACGATTTAAGTACTTTGGATCCAAGAATCATACGTCAATCTATGGGCTATGTATTTCAAGACCCTCATTTATTTAAAGGTTCTGTAGAAGAGAATATTTCCTTATTTGATAGTTCTATTACAGAAGACATGGTAAAAGAAGCTGCTAAACGAGCTCATTTGGATAGCTCTATACGTCGTTTGGAAGAGGGATATCAAACGCCTGTGGGATATTTAGGATCTTTACTTTCACAGGGGCAACGTCAATTATTGTCCTTGGCTAGAACCTTGGTACAGGATAAATCATTATTAGTATTTGATGAGGCCACTTCAAATATAGATAGTCACACAGAAGAATTGTTGCAACAATCGATTGCCGATATGAAAGGTGAAAAAACGATGATAGCCATAGCACACCGTTTATCAACCTTACGTGATGCTACACAAATTATTGTCGTATCCGATGGTGAAATTGTAGAACAAGGTGCGTTAGAAGAATTGCTGGCTCAAAAAGGTTTATTCTATCAATTATGGAATGCATAAAGAAAGGATATTATGGAAGAGATTAGTTCACGAGATAATAATAAAATCAAGCACATTGTGCAATTGTATAAACGAAAATATCGCACTACACATCAAGAATTTGTGGCTGAAGGATATCGTACAGTCATAGATATGCTGCCTACTGGTACAGTGCGGTATGTAATTATCAATACAGAGTCCATAAAACAGGAGCAGTTACATCCATTGCTATCTTTATGTGAAACCTATGATGTGCAGGTATGTTCTATTTCAAAAAGCCTATGGAAAGGGATTGAAACAACCGTGCATGGACAAGGTGTTATTGCTGTAGTATGTCAAAAAGTACGGCGATTAGAAGATTTTCGAGTAAAAGAAAATGCTCTATATGTGCTCATTGATGGTGTACAAGATCCAGGTAATTTAGGAACTGTAATACGAACTGCTGTAGGTGCTGGTGTAGAGGCAATGTTTTTAACTCCTAATACTGTTGATATATACAATGAAAAAACAGTGCGCAGTACTATGAGTGGGTTGTGTAAATTGCCGATTTATATAAACGTCTCAACGGATGATGTGGTAAGACTCAAAGAATCAGGAATCAAACTGTATGGAACCGTGTTGGAAGGTAGTGTTGACTATGGGCAACCTACTTATGAAGGGGCAACTATGATTACTTTAGGAAATGAAGCTAATGGTATTTCAGAAGATATATTACAACTGGTTACACAAAGAATTTCCATTCCTATGTATGGTCCCATGGAATCGCTAAATGTTGCCATAGCAGGAGCTTTGTGCATGTATAAAGTACAAGAAAGAAAACTTTGTCTATCCAAACAACAATAATTTTGGTAAAATAATAATACAATTATCCATTTAGTGCGTACAGGAAGGTAACTATGAAACGTCTAATTGTGAATGCAGATGACTTCGGTTTACACCCTCTTATTAATGAAGGAATCTTAGAAAGTCATCAACAAGGAATAGTAACAAGTACGTCTTTATTGGCATCCGGAGAGTATTTTGAGGATGCCCTCTCATTAGCTAAGACAATACCTACACTGGGTGTAGGTATACATATATGTTTGGTTGGTGGTCTTTTTCCAGTTTGTGACCCTAAAGAAGTTCCAAGTCTCCTCATAGATGGCAAATTTCCTATGACACATACAGAATTTATAA
This sequence comes from uncultured Veillonella sp., assembly GCA_963526885.1. Classification (GTDB taxonomy): domain Bacteria; phylum Bacillota; class Negativicutes; order Veillonellales; family Veillonellaceae; genus F0422. The sequence goes on from CAURQH010000015.1 coordinate 25,440, forward strand.
AACGCCTATTTACAGGGCAAATAAAGGGAAATGAATTACGAAAAGAAATTGAAGCACAATTTCAAAAAATAATGTCTACAGGATTACCGATTACTCATGTGGATGGACATCAACATATGCATGTGCTACCACAAGTGTTACCTATAGTGGCAGAACAAATGAAGCGCTATGGGTTAACTAAGATTCGTATGCCTGATGAAACTCCATTTTTATTGAATGGTGTTTCTTCATTAGGACGTTGGATTGGTAAAGTTGGGCTTACTGTCATTACACAACAAGCTTATGCTACATCTCGAGACTTAGGATTTTCATCACCTCTGTATTTTTGGGGCATGATGAATGGTGGACAGTTGAAGGAAGATGCCTTATTAGCAATTTTAGGAAAGATTGCTAAGAAACAAGGGGTCCATGAAATTATGACACATCCTGGCAAAGATAATAAGACACTTCGTTCCTTGTATGATTGGGGGTATCATTGGGATGAGGAACGCGCTGCAATGACATCTGCTAAAGTAAAAGAATATGTTGGTACTCACGACATTAGTCTGATTCATTATGGGCAATGGAATGAAGGAGACCGTTCATGAGCACCATGGTAAAGCGAGGAATCTTGATTGGATTGTTGCTTCTGATTGTGTCAGGAATAACAATTTATTTTACAATTGATTTAGATTCATTAGCTACGCTAGGTACATTCAACATGACATCTTTATTGTTGGCAATACTATCACTTGCATTAGGGATGTATTTTGATGGATTACGCCTACAACGATTGGTACGTATGGGGGGATATAGTTTATCTTTAATTGCCATTCTACGAGTTATATTTGGTAATTATTTTATGGCCATGTTAACTCCCGGTGCTAGTGGTGGTGCGGTGGCACAGGCTTTAATTTTACGGTCCTATCATGTACCTATTGGTAAAGCAGCTCCTATCGTATTAGTACGGACTGTATTCTCCATTTTATTTTTAATTGTCATGCTACCGATTATATTAGTAACAGAACCAATTGAAGTACCCTATATAACTACTACACAATTGTTAGGTATATCAATTTTTGTTGTGATTTCAACATTTATGGGAATGTATCTATTACAAACGCGACTCATGAAACGCATGGTAACTTGGATATGTAAAATGATGAAAAAAGGAAATCCAAAAGGTTGGCTTATTAAGTTAGATGAATTTAATGGAGGACTTAGTTTATTATATGCAAATCCGATGCAATCTTTCATTGTGTTTATTGAGTCTGCATTGAGCTTATTATTCTTATATGCTATTGCTCCGGCTTTGATGTATGCGTTTACGTCAGATATCAGTATTGTTGAAATTTTAAATCGAATGATTTTATTAAATTTAATTTTATATTTTGCTCCCACGCCTGGGGGAACAGGAGTTGCTGAAGGATTATTTGTGTATTTGTTTGCCTCCTTTGTTCCCATTGGAACGGTGGGGCTAGTTGCAGTGGCATGGCGGATTGTAGCTGAATATATTCCGTTCTTTATCGGTATGTACTCCGTATTTACTTTATATGGACAATATATAGCAAGTTCCGTTTCCACTAGTAGTGAAGAGGTGTAGTTATGGCTGTAAAAGGCAAAAAAGACAAATTTTATTTAGTGAATGAAGTAATTTTACCAGAGGCTATAAAAAAAACAATCAAAGTAAAATCTATTTTACAATTAGGAGAGGCGAAAACGATTAATGAAGCTGTAGAAAAAATGGATTTAAGTCGTTCTGCCTATTATAAATATAAAGATTATGTTTTTCCATTTTATGAACTTTCACAAGGTAAAATTGTGTCTATTAATGCACTGATTTCTAATGAATCTGGTATGCTATCTAATATTTTACGGATTATTGCAGATTATAATGGCAGTGTATTAACAATTAATCAGAATTTGCCGCTACAAGGTGTAGCACATGTGAATATTTCCTTTGAAACGAAGGAATTGACATTACCAGTAGAAGATGTTTTGCACGAAGTACGACAATTAGAGGGAGTTATTAAGGTGGAACTAATTGGTCAAGCCTAGTGCTTAAGGAGATAGAGAATGAAGCAAGGCGTAAAGATTGCCCTCTTGGGGTTTGGTACTGTTGGTCAGGGTACAGTTGAACTATTAACAAAAAATTTAGATGTCATACAAAATCGTATTAGTGTACCAGTGATCGTGGATAAAATTTATGTGAGAAATCCAGACAAATATAGTCATGTTACACTACCTACAACGGCTACATTTGTAACAGATTATAAAGAGATTTTACAGGATCCATCTATAGATATTGTAGTGGAAGTGATGGGTGGTACCACCTTTGCCCGAACTTGTATTGAAGAATCTATCATTGCGGGAAAACATGTAGTGACTGCTAACAAAGATTTATTAGCAGAGGCTGGCCCTTATTTAATGGAATTAGCTACGAAACATCATGTAGATTTACGCTTTGAAGCGAGTGTAGCTGGGGCGATTCCAATTATCCGCGCCTTATACGATTCCTTTGGTAGTAACCAAATTACTGAAATTATGGGTATTTTAAATGGCACAACTAACTTTATTTTGTCTAAAATGAGTGAAGATGGATTAGGCTACGAAGAAGTACTAAAAGAAGCACAAGAGCTAGGCTATGCGGAAGCTGACCCTACATCCGATGTGGAAGGCTATGACGCAGCACGTAAATTAGCTATCCTAGGTTCTATTGCCTTTAATAAACGTATCTTCTTTGAAGATGTAAGCTGTGAAGGGATTACTAAAATTGATGCTAGCGACATTCAATTTGGTAAAGAGTTTGGCTATACTATTAAGTTGTTGGGTATTGCACGAGAAACGAAAAAAGGTTTATCTTTAAATGTACATCCTGCCTTCATTGCAGATACACATCCATTAGCTTCTGTACGGGGTTCTTTTAATGCTGTATTCTTACGTGGTAATGGCTTTGATGATGCCATGTTCTACGGTCGTGGAGCTGGTAGCTTACCAACTGGTAGCTCTATCGTAAGCGACGTGATGGAAGTAGCCCGCAATGTGGTGCAAGGCAAAACAGGAGAAATGAAACAATTCTATTATCCTCAAAAAACAATGTATAGTTCTAGCAAAATTGAATCTGCTTATTACATTCGCATGACTGTGGATAACTCTACGGGTGTATTGGCGAAAGTAGCTACTAAATTAGCGGAACAGCGTATTTCTGCTCATTCTGTTATCCAACGTAAAGCAGATAATGATACGGCTACATTAGCGATAATTACATCCAAATGTCCTCATGCGTACATTCAAAATTTAATTGATTCTTTTAACCATTTACGTGTTGTTAGAGAAGTGGGTAGTGTCATCCGCATCATGGTGGAATAAAGGAGTGTTCATGAAATCTATTACGGTACAAGTACCGGCTACGAGTGCCAATTGCGGTCCAGGATTTGATTGTCTAGGAGTAGCACTAAATTTATATAATGTATTTACCTTTGAGCCTGATGAAGAGGCCACATCTAATACGTATACCTTCGAAGGGTTTGGAGCGAACTTGCTGGAACAAGAAGACCATAGTCAAAATCTAGTGGGTATTGCCATGGAACGAGTATTTAAAGAGGTAAAGGCTGCTCCCGTTTATGGTCGTATTCATTCGAATACACAAATTCCACCATCAAGAGGTCTTGGTAGTAGTTCTACGGCTATTGTGGGTGGGTTACTATTGGCTAATGCTTATTTGCAAGAACCTTTGAACAAGGATCAATTATTACTGATTGCCAATGATATGGAAGGTCATCCTGATAATGTAGCGCCAGCTATTATGGGAAATTTAGTCTGTGCTGTTGGTGGAAACGATACGGTATTCCATTCCCATATCGATGTACCAAGTAATTTAACGTTTGCTGTGGTAGTACCAGAAGTGATTGTAGAAACATCGTATGCACGTAGCGTACTACCAACGGAATTAAGTTATAAGGAAGCTGTTGCCAATGTAGGGTTTGCTACTTTATTCGTAGGTTCGATGATACAAAATCGTATGGACAATTTGTCTGTAGCATTACAAGACTATCTACATGTACCATACCGTAAAACTTTGATTCCATATTGTGACGAAGTATTTATGGCTGCTAAGGAACATGGAGCTTATGGATCTACTATTAGTGGTTCAGGTTCTACTTTAATAGCCTATTGTTCTCCAGAACATGGGGTGACAGTGGCAGATGCCATGAGTTCTGTCTTTATGAATCACGATATTGATTGTCGTCGCTTTGTGCTTCATGCAGACCGTGAGGGTGCTAAAGTTGTGAAAATTAAATATGAGTAGAACGCTTCATGATTCTTTTAAACTGTATATGATATAATTAAGTATATATATTCTATAATATATCTAAGTAGGAGGAATACATGAACAATATAAAAACAGCAGCCTTGTTGGCATTATTATCAGGATTATTGATGGTGATCGGTCAAATGGTCGGAGGTCACTCAGGAATGATACTGATGTTTATTATTTCCTTAGGTATCAACTTCTATACCTATTGGAATAGCGCATCTATGGTACTACGTGCGTATGATGCAAAAGAAATAACAGAGCAAAACAATCCTAATATCTTTCATATTGTAAAAAAATTAGTTCATAATGCTGGGTTACCGATGCCAAAGGTGTATATAATTGAATCAGATGTACCTAATGCATTTGCTACAGGTCGTGACCCTGAGCATGCAGCAGTGGCTGTGACAACGGGTATTATGAATCTCTTAACTGATGATGAAATTGAAGGTGTTCTGGCTCACGAACTCTCTCACGTGAAACATAGAGATACATTAATTAGCACTATTGCAGCAAGTATGGCAGGATTTATTGCGATGGTGGCGAATATGTTACAATGGGCAGCTATTTTTGGTGGCCGTGATGAGGAGGAAAATTCTAATCCTTTAGCCTTAATCGGCACTATTATTTTAGCTCCACTAGCAGCTAGCTTAATTCAAATGGCGATTTCACGATCTCGTGAGTATTTAGCAGATGAAGAAGGGGCGATGATGAGTCGTAAGCCTTTATCGTTAGCATCTGCATTAGCTAAGATTGAGCATTATGCTAAATTTGGTGTGCTACCAGGTCAAAGTGAAAGCCGTGTATCATCTACAGCACACATGTTTATTATTAATCCTTTAAGTGGGATTTCTTCCACTATGACTCAATTATTTAGCACGCATCCATCTACAGAAAGTCGTATTCAACGTTTGCGTGAAATAGCGAGTCGCATGTAAAGGTAGTAACACCTATCTTATGTTACAAGAATCGTAAGATTTCTAATTGTTAAGGAGGTATACTATGGCAAAAGTGTACACGAAAACAGGCGATGCAGGTTCTACTGGGTTATACACTGGTGAACGTGTAAGCAAAGCATCTCAACGTGTTTGTACGTATGGAACTATTGACGAGGCGCAAGCTTTTCTCGGAGTAGCGCGCGCGTACTCGGATAAACAAGTGGTGCAAGACACATTATTGCAACTGGAAAAAGAACTATGGATGATTATGGCTGATATCTCTAGCTTAGGTCAAGAAGCTACTATTACAGATGAGCATGTGACACATTTAGAGCAGATCATCGACAAATTTGATGAACAATTAGAGCCACTATCTAAATTTATTTTACCTGGAGATAGTAAAACATCTAGCTTCTTGCACTTAGGTCGGACCATCGTTCGCCGTGCAGAACGAGACCTATGGAAATTAGGAGAAACAGAAGAGATTCATATGTCGAATCTTCGCTATTTGAATCGCTTATCCGACTTGCTATTTATCTTAGCTCGCGTAGAAGATGAAGTGAAATAGTTTACCATATAAAAGGAGGTACTCCATTTGGGGTACCTCCTTTTAGTATCTCTTATATTATTTCTATCAAATCTTTTTGGATGTGCTATAATACTATGTATGTAGTTACTGTAATTAATGTTGTACTTCTTGTACATCTACAGTTTTGTTTAACACATCTTCTGGGCTTGGATAGAAGAAATAGATCTGGTCGATCTCATTTTTAAATTTCTCACGAATGTGTACAGATAACAATGTTTCAAACTGAATGATGTCTTCTGATTCCATCACAGCATCTTCTACCAATACAAATAATTGTGGATCTGCTTTTGGGGCATTCGGTGGTAACCGATCTGGTGAAAGAGGAACATTCACGATGATGCGTACAGAAGCTACATAATTTCCATTTTGATCTTTGATGGCTGCACGGTATGTATTTTCCCATAGAGTGGCCATTAATTGGATGTCTAAATTTAATAATTCCATAGTTGTCTCCTTTATTAATGAACGTATAGTACATATGATAACTGATAAAGGGCAACTTTGTATAGGTATACTATGAAAAATCGTATCATATTTTGTACAGGTGGTGCCCGCAGTGGTAAAAGTGAATTTGCAGAAACGTTAGCACTATCAAAGGAAGGACAAAAAGGATATATTGCTACAGGTCAAGCCTATGATGAAGAGATGAAATATCGTATTCATTTGCATCAAGAACGGCGTAAAAAGGTTTGGAACAATTATGAAATTCCTTATGCTATGAGTGCAGAGATTCAAAAAGTGTTAGATGAATGCTCTGTGGTATTAATAGATTGCTTAACAATGTGGACTACTAATCTAGTATTACAAGATGGAGAGTTTACATCTCAAGAAGATATTAATAACCGTGAAAGATTTATAGTTTCAGAAGTACAGGCTGTACTCGATGCTATTCGAGCTTACAGGGGAGACGATGAAAAAACGGTTATTTTTGTCACTAATGAAATTGGTTTAGGTATCGTGCCAGAGAATAAATTAGCTCGTATTTTTAGAGATATTATGGGCCGTGTCAATCGTATGGTAGCAGAAGCGGCTGATGAAGCGTATATGACAATCAGTGGTATAACAATTGATATAAAAGCATTGGAGGTAAATCACCATGGCTAAAAAGATTATGTTTCAAGGTACCAGTTCTAATGTAGGTAAAAGTATTTTAGCTACAGCAATGTGTCGTATTTTACACAATAAGGGATATAAAACAGTACCTTTTAAAGCACAAAATATGGCTTTAAATTCCTATGTTACAAAAGCAGGGGATGAAATTGGTCGTGCCCAAGTAGCGCAAGCGGAAGCAGCAGGTTTAGAACCTATTGTACAAATGAATCCTGTTCTATTAAAACCTACAGGGAATCAGTCCTCTCAAGTCGTGTTAATGGGCAAACCAGTTGGTGTGTATAGTGCTAGAGAATACCACACTAAATATTCCTTAACAGCCTTAGATAAGGTAAAAGAAAGTTTACAATATCTCGATGATCATTTCGATATGATTGTCATTGAAGGTGCTGGTAGCCCTGCGGAAGTTAATTTAAAAGCTAATGATATTGTTAACATGCGCGTTGCTAAATTGGCAAAGGCTCCTGTTATGCTGATTGCAGATATTGATCGTGGTGGTGCTATTGCATCTGTGGTGGGAACATTAGAATTATTAGAACCAGATGAAAGAGATCTAGTAAAAGGTATTATCATCAATAAATTCAGAGGTGATGTCACATTATTACAGCCTGCTTTAGATTTCATTGAACAAAAGACTGGGAAAAAAGTGGTAGGTGTAGTGCCGGCTATTGAAAATCTTGATATTGACGAAGAAGACTCTGTGGCTTTAGAAAGTAAATATAGAGGTGTAGCTAAGGAGATTACTATTGCTGTCATGCAAACTCCAAAAATTTCTAACTTTACAGACTTTGATGCTCTTGCCTATGAACCAGATGTATCTGTTCGCTTTGTGAAACAAGGGGAGCCAATTGGACATCCAGATATGGTTATTTTACCGGGATCAAAAAATACGTTAGCTGATTTGGCGTACTTACAAGAACATGGTTATGACAAGGATATTCATGCTTTAGCAGAGGCTGGTGTGCCAGTACTAGGCATTTGTGGTGGCAACCAAATGTTAGGGGAAATGCTGTATGATCCGGAAGGGATTGAAGGGGATATTCCTGAATTAAAAGGCTTGGGCTTGCTTCCAACAGCGACTACTATGAAAACGGAAAAATTAACACATCAAGTTTGTTTTGATGTAAAGAATTTATCTTTCTTAGGTACTCACTATAGTGGTGATAATCTTGTGGGCTATGAAATCCATATGGGAGATACCCAGCCAGTAGGACCGGGAAAACGTTGTTTCCATATTCAAAAACGCAGTGATGCAAAAGTAGATGTGGTCGACGGTTTTGTCACTAGCGATGGTCAAGTAATGGGGACCTATATTCACGGTATTTTAGATAATGATGGATTACGTCGCTCTATTCTGAATGCATTGCGCACAAAAAAAGGATTAGAGCCATTGGATATTGTATTCCGATACTTTGAACATAAAGAAGCAGCCTATAATCGATTAGCTAAGATTGTAGAAGAACATCTTGACATGGACTATATTAACTCTTTATGGGAGCAAGACTGATGGAATGGTTTTTGCACCATCTTGTGTATTTTATCCCCTTAGGCGCCCTTTTAGTAGACACTATTTTTGGCGATCCTAGGAGTAAGTATCATCCAGTGGTATTGATTGGCAATTGTATTTCTTTCTATGAAAATATTTTGTACAAAAAAAATACAACACCAAAACATCAAATCTTGTTAGGTATCTCTACCGTTTTGTTAGTTATAATCACTGTAATGCTCATTGTTACGTGCCTATTGTTCATCGGTGGTACTATTCATCCTATTGGCTATTTTATTATTTCTTTATTGTGCCTATATATCGCCATTAGCCCACGGTGCTTAGCCGAGTCAGGTATAGAAATTGCCAATTTATTGCACAAGCAAGATATCCTTGAAGCACGCCGCAAAGTAGGATGGATTGTAGGTCGTAAAACTAGCGATTTAGATGAAAGTGAAATTACTCGTGCCACCATTGAAACAGTAGCAGAAAATACAGTAGATGGTATCATTTCTCCTCTATTTTGGTTTGTTCTATTAGGCCCCTGGGGCGCTATTGGATACCGAGCGATTAATACGATGGACTCTATGTTAGGCTATAAAAATGACCGCTATTTATACTTTGGTCGATTTGCCGCTAAATTAGATGATGCAGTTAATTATATTCCAGCTCGTCTTACCTTTGTGTTATTTGTAATAGCCGCATTTCTATGCGGCAAGGACTGGAAACAAGCCTTGCGTATAGCAGCTCGTGATGCAGCTAAACATCCTAGTCCTAATGGAGGGTATGCAGAGGCTCCAGTAGCTGGGGCATTACATATTCGGTTAGGCGGACAAAATGTGTATCATGATAAAGTTACCTTCCGGGCTTATATGGGAGATCCTATAACATCTATGGTAGGGAAACATATTTATCAAACTATATATTTGATGTATACTGTTTCTATTCTCGGTGTTGTGTTGACGATGATCAGTACATATGTAATTAATCAATGGTAGGTGGAATATGAAAGGATTTTTTGTAGGTCTTCAATTTTTAACACGATTAAAAATTGTGAATCAAACAGAATGGAAAGTAGAAGACTTTGGCGCATCGGTTACCTATTTTCCTTTAGTAGGTCTTGTCATCGGTGCCTTTATGTGGGCCCTGTATAGCTTAGCAAATTCGTATATTCCGGTATCTTTACTGATGCTTATATTAGTTATCTTTGAATTTCTATTTACTGGTGGGCTTCATGCAGATGGATTTATGGATACTTGTGACGGTTTATTTTCAGGACGTGATCGGGAACGTAAATTAGAGATTATGAAAGATAGCCGAGTAGGGAGTAATGGGGTAGTAGGATTTGTATTTTTAACGCTCTTAAAATGGCAATTATTAGTAAATCTACCAACTATAGTGGTTCCTATAGTTTTGGTGAGTATGCCTATATTGAGTCGCTATACTATGGTCATTAGTATTCAGAAGTTTCCCTATGCAAGACCAGAAGGTATCGGTAAATTTTTTGCTGCTAATGCCCCTAAGTATGCCACATCGGTAGCAACGGTATTGGCATTATTACCAGTGTTCTTCTATGAATGGTTTTATGCGTATCTATTTGTTATTGCTTTAGCTGTGAATCTTATCATTAATTCTTATGTAACAAAGCATTTAGGAGGAACTACAGGGGATACGTACGGATTTGTATGTGAATTATCAGAAGTTTTTATTATTTTAGGTGCAATTATTGTCAGTGTTATATGAATGAAAGGAGGAAGTAGAGTTGGCATTTTATGTAAGAACGCCAGGGACTTGTGGAGAATTTATTCAAGGTTCCATAAAAGGGCAACGTTTTTTAGTAACTTGTCCTATTAATCGTTATTCCTATGCTATTGGCGATGTACAATTCCCACTTCCTCATTCATCGATTTCTTTACAATCAAAGGCCTATCAAGCATACATCACGGTATTGGATACATTGGGTATCGATAGATCAATAGCAAAGCCCGTGTATTTACATTCTGATATTTTACAAGGAAAAGGATTGGCCTCTAGTAGCGCCGATATTAGTGTAGTGGCTATGGCTACAGCAAAAAGCCATGGCCATAATTTATCTATGGAGCAATTGGCCTCTATCTGTTTATCAATTGAGCCTACTGATGCACCCTTTTACCCTGGTATTGTTCAATTTGATTATCTTAATGGTACATGTTGTGAATTATTAGGCACATGTCCACCGATCCGCATCATTATGTTTGACGAAGGTGGTACTATTGATACCGTACAATTTAATCATCAACAAAATCTAGATACTTTAATTGATGAAAAAGAAGAGTTGATGGTAGAAGCTTTAGCAAAATTTAAAGAAGGTATACATACGCATAATGTAAAACTTATCGGTGAAGCCTCTACCATTAGTTCTTTCGGTAATCAACGTATTTTGCAGAAGGCAAATTTATATGCTTTACACCAAATAGGTGTAGAGTGCAATGCTATCGGAACGATTATTGCCCATAGTGGAACCGTACTGGGCTTGCTATTCCCCCCAGACTCACCAAGTATTGTACACTGCCTGCAGCGAGTAAAGCAGGAATTACCAACTCTTAGCTTCATGGATATTGTGGAAACCACGAATGAAGGAATTACTTTCATGGAACGATAAAGGAGGTTATCATGGTGAAAACAACAAATGTACATGGTGGCAATGTGCATAAAGCGAGCCGACTATTACATACTTCCTTAGATCAGATTTTAGATTTTAGTGCCAATATTAACCCATTAGGGATGAGTAGTAAGGGCTTGGATGCCGTGAAGGACGCATTGCAGGATGTCATTCATTATCCAGATCCAGATATGACTCATCTTTATTCCATCACTTCTGAACTGTGGAATATGCCCAAGGAATGCATCGTTTTTGGTAATGGGGCGGCAGAATTAATTTATGCCATCTGTCGATTGCCTCAAATCGAAGGTGTTTATGTACCAGCTCCAGGATTTTCTGAATACAGTCATGGGGCCAAGGCTTATGATTTGTCCATTGTAGAATATCCCTTAGAATTTGATGAGCATATATTTAGTTTTTCCTATGATTTGAATACTATGTTACAAGACCTACAGCAGAGCAAACACCAACTAGTATTTATTGGGAATCCCAATAATCCTTGTGGTACCTTATGGAAAGATCGAAGTGACGAACTATTTGAAGTGTGCCAAAAAAATGGCCATTATCTAGTCTTTGATGAGTCATTTATTGATTTTTTAGGGGATACATATTCTATGCGAAACTATGTGAAAGACTATAACAATGTAATTATTGTGCATTCTTTAACTAAGTTTTACGCAGTCCCTGGCTTACGGATTGGGGCGTTGATGGCAAATCCTATGATTATTAACTTTATCAAATCTCATATTCCATCTTGGACTGTCAATCATTTAGCGCAAATATATAGTGAAAAAGCCTTACACGACAACGACTATATAGAAGAGAGCCGTACAGCACTAAAAACAGAAAAACAATGGCTATATAAGGAGCTTATGCAGATGGACCCCTTACAGTGCATTGAACCATCTGTGAATTATATTCTTTGCCACCTACATGAGCCGTATTCATTAGAGGATATGATTCGAAACTTATACCATCAATCTATCTTACTTAGAGACTGCTCTCAATATACAGGCTTAGGGCCTAACTGGTTTCGGGTCGCTGTCAAAACAAGAGAGCAAAATCAACAACTAATACAGGCTTTACAAGCATATTTTAGATTATAATAGGAGATATTATGATACAAATTTATTTTGTCCGCCATGGTGAAACAGATTGGAATCATCTTGGAAAGCATCAAGGATTCAGCGATATACCATTAAATAAAAAGGGCATGGCTCAAGCTGTGGATGTGGGGAATGCTTTACGAGATGTTCATTTTGATAGATCTATTGTTTCAGACCTAGTACGAGCTAGAGTTACAGCTGAAGAAATTTTAAAAGGCCGATACATTCCTACTACTTTCACAGAAGGATTACGAGAAATTAACTTTGGCGACTGGGAAAGCTTAACCTATTCTGAAATTAATGAACGGTGGCCGGGCCAAATCGAAGCTATTTATGAAGATCCGTCACAAAAACCAATCCCTAATGGGGAGACTGTAGAAATGGTGCAAGAGCGTGCCTATGCTAGACTGATAGAAGAATTATCGCTTATGGAAGATGGAGGGCGATTATTAGTAGTTTGTCATGGCGGAACTATACGCACATTATTATGTGCATTAACAGGCATTCCATTAAATTGTTTATGGCGTTTGGCACAGGGGAATACAGCCGTTAGTGTAGTGGATTTCTGGGGTGATAAATCCCCTTATAATCGTATTTGTATCTTAAATGATACATCTCATACTCATGTGAGAGAAGGTGGTTACGGTGAGGATTGATAAATTTTTAGCCCATAAAGCTTTTGGTACAAGAAAAGAAGTGCATGATTTAATTAAACAAGGTCTAGTGAAAGTAAATGATACTATTATCAAGAAGAAAGATATGCATATCAATCCTGATATAGATATTGTTACAGTTCAAGATCAAGTTGTACAAGCACAATTAGAATATTATATTAAATTTCACAAACCAGCTGGATATGTAACAGCGGTTGAAGATTCTGTAGACCCTACTATTATGGAATTACTTCCTGAAGAGTTTCAAACGTTGAAAGTATTTCCTGTAGGACGACTCGATAAAGATACAGAAGGGTTGCTATTATTAACCAACGATGGTCCATGGGCTCACAAAATTATCCATGGCAAAAAGAATATTGGTAAAACCTACTATGTTGAATATAGTGGCACTTTGTCCGAGGAAGGTATTCGTCGCATTCAAGAAGGCATGGTGTTAGGGGATGGTACAGAATGTAAACCAGCAGAATTAACTCTTCACAATGATGAGGATGTGATAAATGAGTCGGGTGAAACGATTCACTCCTGTGAGTTGACGATTTACGAAGGAAAATATCATCAAGTGAAACGTATGATTGGTGCTTGCGGTGGAACGGTAACATACTTACAACGCATTGCTATCGATAACATTACACTTGACTCTATTGAAGAAGTAGGCACATTCATAGATTTAACAGAAGAAGAAAAAGAAATTGTCTAATCGAATCTATTCAATTTGTCATAACTATGCATTATATGGTATCATTAGTTGATGCTTTTTAAGGAGGCGAGACGATGAATGGATTAGTCGCTTTACAAGCATTCCTAACAGAAGAAACATATGGAGGAGCCATCCTCATTAGTCCTATTAACTTACATTATTTTGCAGGATTTACGGGGACCACTGGAGTCGCTTTTGTAACACCTGACAAAGCCTATATGATAACAGACAGTCGTTATACAGAACAGGCTAAAGAACAATGTGAAGGGTATGAGGTTATCCAATATACGGGTAATGTATATGATACGATTAAGAATATACTAAGTTCATCCAACATTGCGCTAACCACATGTTGCTTTGAAGGAAATTATATGAGTGTCGATGTATTTCAAGAAGTTTGTGATACATTAAATGAAACAGAATTTTTATCCTTTGATTTTACCAGTCTACGTATAGTAAAACGAGACGACGAGCTACAGTGTTTACGACAAGCCTTTCGCATCGCTGATGAATCATTTGTAGCCATGTTGCCACAACTACAGGTGGGGATGACTGAAAATGAAGCTCGTATTATTTTAGAAACAGAAATGTTAAAACGTGGTTCTAGAGAGCCGTCTTTTACCACTATTGTAGCTTCTGGCTATCGTTCTAGTATGCCTCATGGGGTGGCTAGCGATAAAGTGATGGAACGTGGCGATTTTGTTACCTTTGATTTTGGTGCTATGCATAATGGATATCACTCCGATATGACAAGAACCATTGTATTAGGTAAAGCAAGTGATGAACAAAAGAAACTCTATTCTATCGTACTAGAAGCACAAACTCGAGGTGTTGCTTTCATTAGAGAAGGCGTTACCGGTGCTGAGGTAGATGCAGTTTGCAGAGACTATATTAAGGAACAAGGTTATGGTTCTAACTTTGGTCATGGTACAGGTCATGGTGTAGGTTTAGATATTCATGAATTACCAGTAGCATCACCTAGATCCAAAGATATACTAACAGAAAACATGGTCGTCACCGTGGAACCAGGTATTTATTTACCAGGTCATATGGGGCTTCGTATTGAAGATACAGTTATAGTTACTAAGGAGGGCTGTGAAATACTCACACAAACTCCTAAAGATTTAATAGAACTAGATGTGTAATGGAGGGATTTACAATGATTTCCAGTAATGATTTTCGTCCAGGCGTAACTGTCGAACTAGACGGTAATGTATGGCAAGTAGTTGACTTTCAACATGTTAAACCAGGTAAAGGTGCCGCTTTCGTACGTGCTAAATTGAAAAACCTACAAACAGGTGCTGTAGTAGAGCGTACATTCAATGCTGGTGAAAAAGTACCAAAAGCTCACGTTGACCGTCGTCGTATGGCTTTCTTATATGAGTCCGATGGAGCATATACATTCATGGACAATGAAACATATGACCAAATTGAGTTAACAATTGACCAATTAGGAGATGCTAAAAACTTCTTATTAGAAAACATGGAAGTATCTATTATGTTCTTCCAAGGCATTGTTATCGGTATTGACTTACCTGTAGCCGTAGAGTTACGTGTAGTTGAAACTGACCCTGGTATCCGTGGCGATACTGCAACTGGTGGTAATAAACCTGCTACATTAGAAACAGGTTATGTTGTAAAAGTACCTTTATTCATCGAAGTAGACGATGTATTGCGTGTAGATACACGTACTGGACAATATATTGAACGTGCTTAAACCACAGATTTGATCTTTTAACAACTAATATAGTATTGTGATTAAAAGCATTTGTTGGCCTGTGGCGGGACGACAAATGCTTTTTTGGTAAACATATGGAAGATAATCGCTTTTTTGAAGGACTGATACAGTTCGATCATTCTGTTTATGAAATGATTGCTACCATGACAGCACTAGAAACGAAAGGTGTTGCCGGTATGAGCACAACATTTGGAGATACAGTAAGTAGCTTATTTGGTAGAAAAAATGCCATGGAAGGTGTAAAAGTACAAGTCATGGAAGATGGTTCATTACAAGTATCTCTACATATTGCCGTGTATTATGGATATCGTGTTCCAGATATTGCATTACGTTTACAAGAACGAGTGAAAAGTGCTCTTGTATCTATGGCAGATGCTACTGTAAACAGTGTTGATATTTATGTGCAAGATATTATTTTTGAAAGTACCATATCATAGGGGATTTGTATGTCAGATCATTTAGAAATTGAAATTACAGATGCCGTTATTTTAGATGTCACTGCAAGAGTATTGTCATCATTCGATGAAATTCACTCTATGAGTAAACGATTTTTTGATGGTGTTGTAGATGGTATCTCACAAAAATTAGGTCAAAAAAGTTGGCCTGGAATGAATGTAAAACATAAACGAGATACTTTTGGAGATGCTTTCATAGAAATTAATTTATATCTTCGTTTATATTGTGGAGCTCATCCATTAGAAGTGGCACGACAAATACAACAACAAGTGCGGCAAGATTTACGAAATATGTTAGACTTATACCGTGTTCGTGTAGATGTACACATCGACGGTTTAGAAAGAAGGGAACCTAGTCATGAATCATCGTAGGTTAGCAAGAGTATTTGCATTTGAAACAATTTATGCAGATACATTTTCAGGAGACGTAGTTGAGGAGGCAGTGTTAGATACAACTAATATGCAAGGAAAAGCTAATCAATTTGCAGAGAAATTAATTGCAGGTGTACGTAATGAAAAAGAACAACTAGATGCCGCGTTACAAGAATTCTCTCCAAAACGAAAAATGGAGCGTTTTCCTAAAGTAGAACTTACTATTTTACGTATGGCAGCTTGGGAGTTATTACATCCTCAAGAGGATACACCATCAAAGGTTGTCATCAATGAAGCTGTTCTATTAGCGAAAGAGTTTGGTGGAGAGACTTCCTATAAATATATTAATGCTATTCTTCATAATTTAGCTGCATCGAGACAATAAAATGGCCTATTATTTAGGAATAGATACAAGCTGTTATACCACGTCTTGTGCACTTGTTGATGAGGAAGGTAGATTAGTACAGGAAGTTAGAAAACTATTAGAGGTGCCGCAAGGTAAACGAGGATTACAACAGTCACACATGGTGTTTCAACATACTCGTGCCTTAGGTGAACTGATTCAGTCTTTAACATTGGACCAGCCCATCGCAGGTATCGGTGTCAGCGGGTTTCCAAGACGAGAAGAAAACTCTTATATGCCAGCATTCCTAGTAGGGCTTAATACAGCGAAATCACTAGGCCATTGTTTACATGTCCCAGTCCACATTTTTTCACATCAAGAGAATCATATATGGGCAGCCTTGCGTGAAATCGGTGAAATTCCAGAAGGTCCTTTTTTAAGTTTACACCTTTCGGGAGGAACTACGGAATTTGTTCTTTGTGAACGCATTCATAAAAGTGGTTTTAAAGTGCAAATAGTGGGAGGCTCTGATGATATAGCTGGAGGCCAGTTAGTGGACCGACTAGGTGTATTAATGGGATTACAATTTCCAGCAGGTCCAAGTATGGAAACATTGGGACGACGTATTAAATACAACGTAGACTCTGTGCTTCCTGTATCCGTAAAAGAATCTACCATTAGTTTTGGTGGTCCTTACAGCGCTGGTCAACGTTGGTGGAAGTCATTGCAACATGGGCCTATCGATTGGAGTAATAGAGAATCGTTTAGCAGAGAAAAAGACGCACAAATTTTGTCAGCCTCTGTGTTCCATTGTATTGGAAGTTCCCTAGAAAAAGCGTTATCTCATATTCTAACAGAGCATAACATTACAACATTAATTACTGCTGGTGGTGTTATGGCAAATACCTATTTACAGGATCGTTTAGTTCATTGGGGACACCATCATGATTTAGATGTATTATGTGTATCTCCCAAATATAGTGCAGATAACGCCTCAGGTAATGCGTATGGTGCAAAGGTTGTCGAAGGAGAATAGAATGGATGCTTACTCCGTTGGAGAATTAAATAGAATTATAAAGCAAACCGTAGAGGGAGAATTTCTATTAAAAAATTGTATTGTTGAAGGCGTTATCTCTAATGTGAAACGTCACAGCACAGGACATTATTATTTTTCCCTCATCGATGATACTGGGTCCATTGATATGGCTATGTGGCGTTCCAAAGTACAACAACGTGGCTTAGAAGGTGCCCTTGAAAATGGCTTGTTAGTGCAAGTACGAGGAAATATTAGCTTTTACGAAAAAACTGGTCGTTTAAGTTTTATCTGTGAAGATATTCGTATTGGTGCCAAAAGTGACTATCAGATTGCCTATGAAAAGTTAAAACAAGAGTTATATGCATTAGGATATTTTGACGAACGACATAAACAACCTTTACCACCTGTACCGAGTTGTATTGGTGTTGTCACATCTGCATCAGGAGCAGTCATTCACGATATTTTACATGTAGCATCCCATCGCAATCCATTGGTAACATTTAAAGTATTTAATGTGCCCGTACAAGGACCTACAGCAGGCCCTGTCATTGCTCGTGGTGTAGCTATGGCAGATGCGGACCCAGATGTAGATTTGATCATTGTCGGTCGTGGTGGTGGTTCTATGGAAGACTTGTGGTGCTTTAATGATAGAGCATTAATTGAATCTATATTCCAATGTACAACACCAGTTGTATCTGCAGTAGGTCATGAAGTAGATTATACATTATGTGATTTTGTAGCTGATGTAAGAGGGGCAACTCCAAGTCATGCGGCTGAGTTATCTATTTATCCATTGGTGGATTTGCAAGAAGAAGTACAGCAGAAGTTAGAATTTATTCACAACATAGTACAGTATCGTATTCAAAAAGAAAAACAACAGTTATTTTCTATTACCAATCGTAAGATTACTGTACCTGCTATGAACTTAGTGCATCAACAGAAAAATATGTTACAACGATTTGAACACCTATTGCATAATGTAGTACAAAAAAAATCTCAAGATGAATCGCGTAAATTAGCTATATTAGCGACTCAATTGGATAATAAAAATCCTTTAGCTAAAGTCATTAAAGGCTTTGCTAAAGTAGATGTTAATGGGGCTCCATTACAAACGATTGAAAACGTAAAAATCGGCGATACATTGGATATACATATTCAAGATGGCTCTGTGAAAGCAACTGTACAGGAGGTTACACAACTTGGCTAAATCTATAAAAAATTACGAAAAGAAATATACTGCCTTAGAAGAAGTGGTAAAAAAACTAGATGATGAAAGCTTATCTATGCATGAATTGTTAAAAACTTACAAGGAAGGATTAACTCTAGTTAAAGAATGTTCTGATTTATTGCAGCTTGTAGAAAAAGAAGTTGAACAAATTATTGAAACTGTACAAGTAGATACGAATTAGGAGACAAAGTACGTTTTTTTAGGTATAATAGAGTTAGAATATTTATACAAAAATTATTATCTTTCAAAGAATTGAGGATATTATGTTAAAAGAGTACTTACAACAAAGTAAAGCAGACATTGAAAGTTATCTTTCCTCGGTATTAGAATCACCGAATACGGAGTATGCTAAGTTATATGAAAGTATGAAATACAGCTTATTAATGGGAGGAAAGCGGATTCGACCTATTATCACGAAAGCTGTTATTGAATCTTTGGATGGATCTTGGGATGCTTATAAAGATGTAGTATGTGCCATAGAATTAATCCATACCTATTCATTAATTCATGATGATTTGCCGGCTATGGATAATGATGATTATCGTCGTGGAAAGCTAACAAATCATCGTGTATATGGTGATGGTATGGCTATTTTAGCCGGAGATGGATTATTAACCTATGCCTTTGAATTAGTGAGCAAGCACAAAGAGTTATCCGCAGAACAAGTGGTGCAGATTATTCATGCCTTAGCAAAAGGTGCAGGACCTAGTGGAATGGTGGGTGGTCAAGCCTTTGACCTACAATCAGAAGGAAAGTTTCTGCCATTAGAAGAATTAGTGGTTCTTCACAAAGGTAAAACTGGGGCTTTATTTAGTGCAGCTGTTGAAATTGGTCTAATCATTATGAATGCTCCTACAGCCGTAAGAGAAGCATACCTACGTTATGCAGATCATTTAGGTTTATTATTCCAAATTACTGATGACATTTTAGATGTAGTAGGTACACAAGAAGAATTAGGGAAGACTCCTGGTAGTGATGAACGTCAGCATAAAGCAACGTATGTATCTATTTTAGGCTTAGATACTGCTAAAGAACGTGCTCAAGAAGTGGCCAATTTAGCATTAACTGCATTGCACGATTCCAACAAAACATCACCTGTACTTGAAGGACTAGTCCAATATTTAATGGACCGCACACAGTAGGAGACACGTATGAGTCAAAAAGAACGTCTTGATATACTACTTGTGCAACGCGGTGTATTTGAAAGTAGAGAAAAAGCTAAGGCTGCTATTATGGCAGGGCTTATATTTTCTGGTACACAGCGATTAGATAAAGCTGGCACTAAAGTATCAGTAGATACACATTTGGAAGTAAAAGGTAATACCTTACCATATGTGAGTCGTGGTGGTTTGAAGTTAGAAAAAGCTATCGAGTTATATCCTATCGTTCTAACGAATGCCGTTATGGTAGATATTGGTGCTTCCACAGGAGGGTTTACAGACTGTGCCTTGCAACATGGGGCAGCCAAAGTATTTGCCATTGATGTAGGATATAATCAATTAGCTTGGAAGTTACGACAAGATCCTAGAGTTATTAATATGGAAAAACAAAATATTCGCACTGTTACACCTGTACAATTAGGAGAACTTAGCGATTTTATTTCCATTGATGTAGCTTTTATCTCTTTAGATAAGGTACTTCCAGTAGCGACAACCTTATTGAAAGATACTGGTTCTTTAGTAGCTTTGATCAAACCTCAGTTTGAGGCTGGTAAAGAACTAGTCGGTAAAGGTGGTATAGTACGTGAAAAATCCACTCATAGATTGGTGTTAGATCGTATCTTGCACATCGCTAAAGATTGTGGCTTATATTTACATGGACTAACCTATTCTCCCATTAAAGGAATGGAAGGAAATATTGAATTTTTAGGATATTTTACAAAACAAGAAGAGGGTTCCTTAGACATTACTGAAGAGCTAATTACAGCCACAGTAGAGGAGGCTCATCAATTATAGGAGGATCTATGAGAATCGGTTTCTTTCCTAATATGAAAAAAGAGAATATTCGAGATATTTTATCGCAAGCAATTACCTATTGCCATACATATGGTATAGAAGTCTATATGCCTAAAGAATTAGAACATCATGATGTATGTGCCTTAGGGATAGAAAAATCTCACTTATTACCACGACCAGAAGTATTTGAACATTTGGATATGGCATTTAGCTTTGGTGGTGATGGTACGATTATTCAATTAGCACGTCAAATATATCCATATAATGTACCAATTTGTGGTATTAATTTAGGGGAATTAGGGTTCTTAAATCAAATCGAACTTGAAAATTTAGAGATGGCTATTGAAAGAATTAGTAAAGGCGATTATTATGTAGAAGATCGTATTCATTTAGTAGGAACTCTGCACACTCCTGAAGGAGAACGTGTATTACGTCCTGCTATTAATGATATTGTGGTATCCCGTTCAGAACCAGGTAAAATGGCGCGCATCAACTTGTCGATTAATGGTGGACATACGCAAATGTATCCAGCTGACGGTTTAATTGTAGCGTGTTCTACAGGATCCACAGGGTATAACTTATCTGCTGGAGGTCCAATTATGGCGCCAGACAATCGGTCTCTTATCGTAACCCCTATAGCTCCTCACTTATTACAAGGCGTATCTTTGGTGCTAAAAGAAAGCGCAAAGATTGATATTACAATGCCAGAGCGCCAGAAAAACTTGCATATTTCTGTGGATGGCACTTTTGATTATGAGTTTAGTAATACTGATTCCTTACATATTGAAGCGCATCCACAATATTGTAAATATGTGCGATTTAAAGATCAAAAATTCTTCGCTACCTTGTTTAAAAAATTAACCGCACGATCTAAGGAGGTCCTATGATTCCTCTACACCATAGTGTAGAATTTCAGCATCACTTATGGTTGGATGCCTTAGTAACGGCTAGAACTATTGTAGATATTACTTGTGGTAATGGACATGACACGGTATATTTATTGTCACATTGTCATGAAGATAGTCATGTATATGCTATTGATATACAAGAAATAGCCATAGCAAGGACGAAAGAAAAGATTGTAAAAGAACTTCCACAGGCTATAAAGCAAGTGGATTTCATATTGGGTTCACATGATAGTGCACTGGAAACACTTCCTGTATCTACTATCGATTTAATGGTAGGTAATTTAGGGTATTTACCCAATGCAGACCATGAAGTCATGACACAATCCACATCAACGATTACAGCTTTATCAAAGGGATTAGCAAAACTTTCAGTACATGGATTATGTACAATCGTAGCGTATCCTGGAACAGAATCTGGTCGCAAAGAAACTGAAGCGTTAGAAGAATATATAACTTCTATTAATCAAAAAGAGTTTCACTGCAGTACGTGGCGACCATTAAATCAAGCGAATCACCCGCCTATTTTATATATTATTCGTCGGAGGAAATAATGAAACGTTTTCGTTATAATAAGATAAAAGAAATTATTCAAACTAAGGCTATTGAAACTCAAGAAGAGTTAGCGCAAGCCTTGGTGGAAGAAGGGATTACTGTTACACAAGCAACAGTATCACGAGATATTAAGGAATTAATGTTAATAAAAGTTCCTACAGGGGATGGACGCTATCGATACGCCTTATCTCCAGAAGAAAATATTATGTTATCAAGAACGCGCATCAACCGTTTGTTCCAAGATTCTATTTTGCGGATTGATCACGTCTTGAATCAAGTTGTGTTACATACATTACCAGGTTCCGCACAATCAGTGGCTTTTGCAATTGACCATGCAAAATGGCATGAAGTGATAGGAACAATTGCTGGAGATGATACAATTTTATTAATATGTAATTCTGTAGAAAGTGTAGAATTGGTATTGGACCGTATTCAAGACTTAATGAGGGATTAATATGCTAGTACGCATGGGGATTAAAAATTTTGCCCTCATCGAACATATGCAGTTAGAGTTTGCCAAGGGCATCACAATTTTTACTGGGGAAACAGGTTCTGGTAAATCTATATTGATGGATGCATTTTCCATTCTATTAGGAGAAAGAGCTAGTAGTGAATTTATTCGCCATGAGAAGGACTCTTTTCTGATTGAAGGCGTTTTTGATATTGCAGGAGATACAGCATTACAAGAACTATTGGACAACAAAAATATTTTAGTAGAAGAAGATACTTTAATTTTATCTAGAACGTTTAATCGAAACGGTAAATCACAAATCCTAGCGAATGACCAAGTGATACCATTGAAGGCATTACGTGAAATCGGTACCTTTTTGGCAGATATTCATGGTCAATATAGTAACCAACAGCTCTTATTACCGGATACACATCATATCTATTTAGATACATATAGTGATGATGCCATGAAGGCTTATGAAAATTACATAGTAGCCTATACTGACTATGCAAGTGCAAAGCGACAATTAGAAACATTGCGTGAAGAGTCGGCACAAAGGAGTCGAGAATTAGATATGTTGCGGTTTCAGATTGATGAAATTGAAGAAGCCCAATTGCAGCCAAATGAAGATACAGCGGTATCAGAAGAATTAGAACGATTAGATAATTTTGAGCATCTTCAATCAACAATTGCTAATTGCTATGATGGCATCTATGGAGGTAGAACTCCCCTTATTGATGGCTTGAATAGTGTTACTAATGAAGTGACGGATCTTGTAAAATATGATAAAGATATGGAAGAAGTAGCTGAGTTATTGCAATCTGCGTATTATCAATTAGAGGAAGCTGGACAAGCTTTAGATAGATACCGCGATTCCATTAGCTATGACGAAGAGCGCTATTTTTACTTACAAGAGAGAGATACACTTATTTACAATTTAAAGCGTAAATATGGAGAAACAATTGAAAATATTTTAGCCTTTGAAGAAACAGCGCAAACTCGACTGGAGCTACTAGAATCTCATGAAAGTGAAGAATCACAGCTAGTGGAGCATGTGGAAACACTAAAAATACAAGCATTACAAGCGTTACAGACTCTTACACAGATTCGTCATGCTCATCATAAAGAAATAACCGATGCCTTACAGAAAAACCTAATTCAATTAGGTATGCCCAAAGCAAAGCTAGAATTTGTAATAGAAGGTACTGAAAGCTTATCTCCATTAGGTGCTAGCCGCATAGAACTATTATTTTCTGCTAATGCAGGGGAGGCTTTATTACCACTACATAAAGTTGCCTCTGGCGGTGAGTTAGCACGTATTGCCTTAGCTTTCAAAACAGTATTTAACAAAGCAACGCATAAGACCTTAGTGTTTGATGAAATTGATGTAGGCATTAGCGGTGATATAGCTTTACAAGTAGCGAAACAAATTCTTCAATTAAGTTCTGGTAATCAGGTTTTCTGTATTACACATCTACCTCAAACAGCTAGTGTGGCAAAACAACACTATCATTTACATAAGGTAGAAGAAGAAGAGCGAACAATTTCTAAAGTGACCATACTTTCAGAAGACGAACATATTACACAAATTGCTCGTATGATGTCAGGACAATCTTTCTCAGATACAGCCATAGAAACAGCAAAAGAAATGATTCAATACTTTCAACAGGAATCATTCTAGGAGGAACAATGAAAGTTTTAGTAAATGGAGCAGCTGGCAAAATGGGCCGTGAGGTTCTAAAAGCTGTTCATAATGATACAGAGTTAACCTTAGTGGGTGGGGTGGATCCTAGTCACGGAGGAAAAGATGTTAGTGAATTCATCGGCACTAGCCCTTTAGATTGTAAAATATACAGTCGTTTAGAGGAAGGTATTGAGGCCGTACATCCAGATGTGATTGTAGACTTTACAACACCAGCCATTATTTTTGAAAATGCAAAACTTATGCTATCAAAAGGGATTCATGTTGTGATTGGTACAACAGGTCTTACAGAAGTACAACGTCAAGAATTAGATGCTATTGGTAGAGCACATGGTGCTAATTGTTTAGTAGCACCTAACTTTTCATTAGGTGCAGTGATGATGATGAAAACAGCTGCGGAACTAGCTCCGTACTTCCCAGATGTGGAGATTATTGAATTACATCATAATCATAAATACGATGCACCTTCCGGTACAGCTGTATTAACGGCTAAATTAATTAATGATGCAAAACAAACCGCTAATGTAAAAGCTGCTGAAGATTTAACTCGTGAAAGTCTACCAGGTGCGCGTGGTGCTAAAGTAGATGATGTAACAATTCACAGCGTTCGTTTACCAGGTTATGTAGCTCATCAAGAAGTTATTTTTGGTGGCTATGATGAAACATTGGTGATTCGTCATGATTCATTAAGTCGTTTGTCCTTTATGCCTGGTGTAGTATTAGCTTGTAAAAAAATCAAAGATTTTGCAGGATTAACGTATGGATTAGAACATTATTTATAATTCTATATTCTATGTTAGTGTAAAATGTTTGTGGGAAAAATAAAATAGAAAAAGAAGGTCAACCTT
>CAURQH010000016.1:0-33187 GCA_963526885.1 uncultured Veillonella sp.
AAGGTTGACCTTCTTTTTCTATTTTATTTTTCCCACAAACATTTTACACTAACCTCCGAAGAAATGACGTCGTTCCGCATACATCTTTGGGGAGGAGTTGTATTATTCAGAACATACAAAAAGAGCACGGTGTGCTCCGAACAAACATCATGAAATGCCGTTTGTGAGGGGTATGCCGTGCTCTTCCATTCATTAGGATTAGATCCACCAAAGATTAGGAGGAACAGCTAGTGCATTCATCCATTTCTAAGGATTGGTTACGGATATAGTAAATTGTCTTAATGCCTTGTTTATACGCTTCCACATATAAATCTAGAATTTCTTTTGCTTTCATTTGTGGCGTAATGTACAAATTGAAAGATTGTGCTTGGTCGATATGGCGTTGGCGGATGCCGCAAGCCTTGATAGACCATTGTTGATCAATCGTGTGGGCTTCTTTGTAGAACCACATGGTTTCGTTGCTCAAATCAGGTGCTGTTTTTGGTGTAAAGCTACCTTTTTTCTCTTCAATGAAGAATTTTTTGAAGATAGGATCGATACCAGCTGTGGTGTTAGCGATGTTGGATGTACTACCTGTTGGAGCAATAGCCATTAAGTAACCGTTACGGATACCGTATTTTGCCACATCAGCTCGCAGTTGTTGCCATCTTTCAGATGTGTAACCACGGCGTTCAAAATATTCACCCGTTTCCCATTGGGAACCTTTGAAAGCAGGATATGCTCCCTTTTCTTTTGCTAATTCCATGGATGCCTTGATGGCAGCGTAGGCAATATTTTCAAACAATGTGTCAGCTACAGCTAAATGCTCATCGCTTTCCCATTGTACTTTATGTTTTACCAAATAGTGGTGGTAACCGCTAGTGCCAAGGCCGATAGCGCGATATTTTTCACTAGTTACGCGTGTTTCAGGTACAGGGAATTGGTTGATAGTAATAACGTTGTCTAACATACGCACTTGTAAGGCGATATTTTCTTCCAATTCTTCATCAGAGGTTTGACCTAGGTTGATAGAGTTCAAGTTACACGTTACCATGTCACCTGCTTTTGTGCGAGTCACGATGGATCCATCGTCTTGGATAATTTCTTCATCTAAATCGGTGAAACCAACGTTTTGTGCGATTTCATGACACAAGTTGGACGCATAAATCATACCTGCATGCTTATTAGGGTTCGCACGGTTCGTCGTATCTCGGAAGAAGATGAAAGGTGTACCAGTTTCTACAGCGGAACGCATGATTTTTTTCATCATATCCAAAGCACTTACTTCGATGCCGTGTAAATCTGGGCTAGCTTCACAAGCTAAATATTTTTCTGTGAACGCTTTATTCGTATCGTCATCGTAATAGTCTTCTAATTGAAAGCCCATCACACGGGATACTTCATGTGGGTCGAATAAAGTGAAGTGTTCACGGTTGATAACACGTTCCATGAAAATATCTGGTACAGATAGAGCAGGGAAGATGTCGTGTGCCTTACGGCGATCATCACCATTGTTCGTACGAAGTTCTACAAATTCGTAGAAGTCTTTATGCCACACATCAAGTGTTACTGTAGCGCCACCTTTACGTTTACCTAGTTGGTCTACCGCAACAGCTGTGTCATTGTACAAACGAATCCAAGGGATAACACCGCCAGAAGAATTTTTATAGCCACGAATGTCGGAGTTCAAGGCCCGCACTTTACCAAGATAAATACCAAGAGCGCCACCATGCTTAGACACACGGGAGAATTTTGCATTCACATCGTAAATGGACCATAGATTATCTTCTACACCAGAGATAAAGCAAGAGCTTAGTTGATGGAATGGTGTACCTGCATTTGCCAATGTTGGAGTAGCAGTGGTCATTTTAAGTTCACTCATCAAATCATAGAACTTTTTAGCGTAGTAGACTTTTTTGTCCCCTTCGATGACCGCTAAATGCATAGCGATGGCCATGAAACGTTCTTGAGGAAGTTCAAAAATTTCTTTGTTGAAGCCTTTTACTAAATAGCGGTCTGCTAATAGTTTAATACCTTCATAGTTAAACAAGTAGTCACGCTTTGGCTTGATATAGTCGCCTAGTTCTTCTAATTCATCTTCTGTGTATTGTGTTAAGAAGAAGTCTGCATACCGACCAGCTTCCACTAATGTTTTTACTAAATTAGTGAAGTTGCCATACCCAAAAGCTTTGTACTTGCGGTTAATAGCAGCTTCTTTGTATAAATCGAATAAGTATAGACGAGCTGCTACGAATTGCCAATCTTGGTTCATGCGGTTTACCATGTTGCCAAAACCATCATCTACTTTTTGGATGACTTTCTCGATAGCAGTTTGTACAAGGGTTTGTTGAATTTGTTTCGTAGTCATACCGTCTACGAATTGTAACTTACAATCCATTTCTAGTTCGATAGGGTCACAAGAATCTAAGCCTAAACAAGCAAAGGCTACCATTTTCTTTGTTTTTTCTACCGACAATGGCTCATAATGGCCATCACGTTTCTTGATCATAATGCTCATGAGTGTCTCCTTTTTCTGACGATGTAGTTTTTGTATCCATTGTAAAGAGTATGCACATATATTGAATATATGTGAAAGCATATCGGTCCAACATATGCACTAGGCCTTGACCATAAAAGGACTCCCACTTACAACTTGTAAATGAGAGTGCATAGATATGTTTTCACACGGACTCAATATCAATATATTGTATAGAGATGAAGTGCTTTGGCACAACATCTTCTAAAATTATACTATACCAGTCTTTTTTTCACAATGGTTTAACAATGTCAAAAATGCATACCATAATGAGGAAAAGATACTTTACAAGAATAGAAAAAATAATAAAGCCTATATCTAAAAAATATTGAGATTTTAAAATAGGCTTTATTTTGTAGTATGGTACTATCTTGTGTTTATAAAATAGCATGGGATATTACTAGTTTCCTTAGGTTTAACTCTAATTGTTTCATATATGCATTCATAAATTTCCAATCAGGTGTATTATTATTGGTAATAGGCAGATAGATAGAAAAATCTGTTTTAATATGGCGATTTAATTCATCTTCAAAAGCTTTATAATATGTCTGAGATTCTTTAAAAATCATTGTAGCTATAAATTTTTTACAATAATCAGATATATTCAATATAGGTGATAAAATGATAACATTTTGACTAGTGTAAAAGGGTTCTGGTTGAATGAAACACGATCCTAAATAGGCACCACCTAGAGATAATGTTAAATTTCCAGCTTTATAAGGGGGGATATCAGAAATTAAATCAACCTTTTCTGAAATACCATTATTAAAACTAGATCGTCCAATAAAATTAATCTGTGGATTCAAAGTAGTCATATTAATTTTATCTAACTTTGATCCTGCATAAATATTAAATAAGTTTTCGTCATATAAAGGAAATCTTTTCCATTTACTTATGTCGATTTTATGAGAGTTACTGTTACCTATAAAATTTGCAACATGCGCTGAACTCTCTCTCTCTCTAGTGTAAAGCCGTTTTATATATGTTTCCATATAGTTCCAATCCGGTTCGCCAATAGATGTAACGGGTAGTTTTATTATGATTTTTAAGGCATCCTCTCTAGTAAATTTATTGACATAATCAAAGTTCATAAGTTTTGCCTTTTTTTTAAATACAGCTGTAAAAAATAATAAGCATTCTTTGTTCCACATATTTTGATATTTTATGGGGCGTAGAACTTGTACATGTGAATAACCTACAAAATCATGCTCTTGATAGAATATGCTGTCTGCATTAGTAGTATCACTAAATGTAATAGCGTTACCCTGTTCCGTGATTTCGTGGTTAGTATATCCACCAATACCGTTATTGTAGCTTGAATTAACGACAATAGGGTTAATACCATCATCATGAATTAAATCCTTATTAATTATCTTATGATTTTTTGTGGGTTGTATAGAAAATAACTCTTCTATTTTAAAATCTTTCCAGTTTTGAAAATCAATTTTTTTCACTTGTATCACCTAAATCTAATGTTAGTTTATTATTATCTATACTCGATTTGTATAAAATACTGTCTAGCAGTTTAGAGTTAAACTCTTTTACATCTATTTTTTGTTCAAACATAATGTAGTCTAAGAGAGTTTTTTTGAAGTCTTCTTCATATATTTCGAACTCTTTTTGTGGCTTTTGGTAGGATAAATTTTCATTAGGGTCAATCCATTGATGGGTAGCATATTTTTCGTCTATTTTTGTGTGTGCTACATTTAACCAATAACGTTCAATTTCATGCCAACGATTCTTAGTATCCTGTCGCCCTTGATTTTTAACGCGTTCTAGACCATCATCTTCTATATAACAAGCAAAGATTTTCTTATTATTTTGAGGAACTCCCGTTTCAAAAACAAAGATACTAGTTGTTATACCTGCATCAAAAAGATTTTCTGGAAGCTTGATAATCATTTCTAAAGTGTGCTTTTTTAAAAGTTTTTGCATTTTATCTTTTTCTAGTTTTTTATCGGGTAGAATAAATGCGCATTTGGTTCCTATTGGAACATGTGTAAGAACATTTGTTACAATATGTTTGCAACCATATTTTCGTTCATAAGGTGGATTCATTAACACTTTTGTAATGTTTTTTGATTGAATCCATTTACATGCTTGTTCCTCTCTCGAGTCTAAATGTTCGAGATTTGTTTTTCCATCCTTATGAATAAGCATATTCGCACATGCAAGTGCAAAAATCTCACGATCGAACTCAATGCCAAATAATTTATTTTGTTTAATATCTTCAGCTTCTTTAGTATTGTTTCCACCTACCTCTTTAATCATGTTTGCCATAGATTTAACTAAAAATGCACCACTACCGCAGGTTGCATCTAAGACTCTATCGTTATGATTTACGTTAATTAAATGATACATAAATGATGTTATGTGTTCAGGTGTGAATACTTGCCCACTTTCAGATTTCTTTTTATAGCGGTTAAACTCATTGAAGAAAATTCCCATCACATCTTCTCCATTCCAGTTGTCTGAATTAACTGATTCTGATATTTCTGTAATGGAATCAATAAAGGTGTTTATATCTTCCTGGTTTTCTACAATGTTCATTTTTATTTCACTATATACATCTAATAAAATTCCGATTTTTAAATTTTGCTGTTGATGATCTTGCAATGATTTAGCTAGAGTATCATAGATTTTATTTCTAAAGGGTCCGTATCCATTATTTTTTATGGCTAGTAAATTTCCGCCAAAACGCTCTACAACGAGCGCGGAAGCAGTAAAAATCATTCTATGATATAAGTTTTTTATGCCAAATTTAAAGTGTAATAGATCATTAATCCGTTTTGTTAAAGTGAAAATTTTTCCTTTATCAATATAATCAAGTTTAAATAAGTCTAAATAATATTGCTTATTTTGAAGCTTTTCAGCTGTTTGCACTTTTTCTTTATTTTTATAGACGACAACATCTTCTCCGTTGTAGAGAATACCGATGGTATTTTTATATTTAGTTGAAACGACGTCAAGATTTTTAAAAAGCTCATTAACAATTGCCCTTTTATTTAAGTCTTTATCTGATGATTTTGTTTCTAATATAATAGCAGGAATGTTTACATTGTCAGGAAGGTACCAACCATCTGGTTTAAAGTTAATCCCTGAAAATCCTAATTGATTAAAAGTAGTTATTTGACCAGTACCTTGCTTTATATTTATTTCTTCTTCGTCAAATTGCAGTCTTATTTTTGCTTCATCTCTTACAACATCTTCTGTCTTCATTGAAGTATCTCCTTATATAATTGGATTTTAAAATTTATTTGAATTAAGGTGAAAAATTATGTAAAGGTGGCTTAATATAAAATATTCTTAATTAACTATATCATATCATAAATATGGATAAGAGGAAGTTAAATTAAAGGGTAGATAGGCTATAGGTTGAAGAAGAAACTAGAATACAAACTAATATGGAATGTATACATTCTTTTCTTGTTATCATAGTATATAAAAGATTTATATTTATCAGAATAATCTGATGAAATTTCTTGGAAAAATAATCCTGAATTTTAGTTGAGATAGATAACTAGCAAAGCAATATAACATAACTAAATATATGAATGCATGACAGACAATGGAATCATTCCGTCGTCCTTTTTCTGTTTTAGATAGTTTGTAATGGGTACTTTCAGAAAAAGAAAATGGAAAAAAATAGATATGACTTGTAGTCAAGATGTGATAAAAATCAATATGTTGTATTATAAAATAAAGTCATACTATTAATGTAAAATAAGTATAATTGAATATAAAAATAGTTAGTGAGAAAAAATATCATATAGAGAAAAGTAAACATTTTAAAAGTATTTAATTAATATACTTGTGAAATAAAATTTAATAATGATAAAAAATTATATAACCTAAAAAATTGTGTAATAACAAGATAGTTGGGGGAAAAGATAAAAGTACACTGTATAAGTATAAATTGAATGAGAATTACCTTGAAAATAGTATATTGTTATATACTTACTTAAAACCTATGAAAAACGTTATCAAAACCGCTTAATCCCTTGTAAAAAGAGGGTTTTTAAGGGCTGCTGTGACAATTGTAACACTTTGGAATACCGTATATAATAAGGCTATAGATTGATGCATATATCAGTCATATATGCAGTTAAACATAGTTCCTTATTTTAAGAACAGTATGTAAGAGGTATAGTTCAAAATAAGACAAGTGTTTTTGAGGAGGTACGTATGGAACAATATGATGTTCTCGTAGTAGGTAGTGGTGGAGCAGGCCAACGAGCTGCTTTAGAAGCTGCACGACGTGATGGTTTACGTGTAGCATTGATCACAAAAATTTTCCCAACACGTTCTGCCACAGCAATGGCACAAGGTGGTGTTAATGCGGCGTTAAATAACGTAGCAAAAGAAGACTCCACAGAAGTTCACACATTCGATACTGTAAAAGGTTCTGACTATCTTGGCGACCAAGATGCTATCGAATTCTTCTGTCAACGTTGCCCAGAAGGCGTATTAGAAATGGATTTCATGGGAACTCCTTTCTCTCGTACAGACGAAGGCAAAATCGCACAACGTAACTTTGGTGGACAATCCTATCCACGTACATGCTACAGTGCGGATAAAACTGGTCACGTAATTCTTCATACAACATATGAACAATGTCTTAAAGAAGGCGTACATTTCTTACAAGAATGGTACCTATTAGATATCGTTGTAAAAGACGGTAAAGCTGGTGGTGCTATTATCTGGAATATGAAAAAAGGTAAAGTAGAAATTATCAAAGCTAAATCCATCGTATTATCTACTGGTGGTGCTGGCCGTGTATTCTGGACTCGTACAACTAACCCATTCCTTTCTACTGGTGACGGCATGGCAGTAGCTTTCCGCGCTGGTGTAGGCTTAAAAGATATGGAAATGATCCAATTCCATCCAACTGGTCTTGGTAAAACTGGTATCTTGATGTCCGAAGCTGTTCGTGGTGAAGGCGGATACTTGTTAAATGTTGAGGGCGAACGTTTCATGAAAAAATACGCTCCTAACAAAATGGAATTAGCGTCTCGTGACGTTGTAGCAAAAGCAATCGAAGATGAAATCGCAGCTGGTCGTGGTTTCAATGGTTCTGGCCTTGATGCATACGTAGTAGCTGACCTTCGTCACTTAGGACCTGAAGTTATCATCGAAAAACTTCATGGTATCCGTGACTTGGCTCTTTGCTTTGAACATTGCGATCCTTTAACAGATCCAGTGCCAATTCGTCCTACTTGCCATTACATCATGGGCGGTATCGACGTAGTTGACTACAAAACTTGTGCAACAGAAATCCCTGGTATCTTCGCATCTGGTGAAGCATCTTGTATCTCTATCCATGGTGCTAACCGTTTAGGTGGTAACTCCTTAGCTGACGGCGTTGTATTTGGTAAAGTATCTGGTGCAGGTGCCGCTGATTATGCACAAGCTAGTGCATTTGCAGATTGCGATGCTGAATTGAAAGCAAAAGCTGATGAGTGGGAAGCTAAATTCGTTGAAGTTACATCCCGTACATCTGGTCGTCCAGTAGCTGAAATTCGTGATGAATTAGCTGTGGCTATGTGGAATAAAGTAGGTATCTTCCGTAACGAAGCAGGTATCACAGAAGCTCTTGAAGTGATCGATCGTTTGACAGAAGAATATGAAACTTGCTATGTAGGTGACTCTAACCGTACTTACAATATGGCATTCGTAAACTACGTAGAAATCAAATCTATGTTGACAGTTGCGAAAGCTATCGCTTTGGGCGCTTTACATCGTAAAGAATCTCGTGGTGCTCACGTTCGTGAAGAATTCCCTAAACGTGATGATTCCCAATACTTAAAACACGCTATTTGGAAACTTGGCGAAAATGGCGAATACGTAATGTCCGAACGCGATGTAGTGTTCACTAAATACGAACCACAAGAAAGGAAGTACTAAGATGAGACAAATTACTTATCATATCCACCGCTTTAACGAAGGCCGCGCGTATGTACAGTCTTATACTTTCGATTATGAAGCAGACCGTACTATCCTTTGGGGCTTACAAAAAATTAAAGATACATTAGATCCAACATTAACTTTCGTAGCAGCTTGCCGTTCTGCAGTATGTGGCGCTTGCTCCGTGAAAGTTAACGGTCAAGCTATGCTTGGTTGTGAAGCTAAAATTGATGAAATTACAGAACGTTTCGGTTCTGATGAAATCACAGTAGCTCCAATCGGTAACTTTGATGTAATCCGTGACTTAGTAGTTGACTGGGAAGCAAAAGTTAGCCGCTTGAAAGAAGTAGCTCCTTGGATTTTCGTAAAACCAGAATTCACTACTAAAACTGGTACACGCCAATCTGCTGCAGACTTCAAAAAATTCGTTATGAACACAGAATGTATCCTTTGCGGATGCTGTGCTTCCGAATGTAATAAATTGTCTGCTAATCGTGAAGACTTCTTGGATCCATATGTATATACAAAAGCTAATCGTTTTGTAATGGATTCCCGTGATGTGTCCCCAATGGCTCATACTACACCAGCCTTCAATCATGGCTTGTGGAAATGTGTACATTGTATGAACTGTATCACTCGTTGTCCAAAACATTTGAAACCAGAAAAAGATATTTCCAACCTTCGCCGTGTAGCGACACAAGCAGGCTTGTCCAATAAAGGTACTCGTCATGCTATCGCATTCAAACAAGACTTGTTAAAAACTGGTCGCCTAAACGAAGTAACAATGAGCTTGAAAACAGACGGATTATTGGATTCCGCAAAACAAGGTCTATACGCTCTTCGTTTATGGAAACATGGCAAAATCAATCCATTCGAATTGGTAGTTCCTCATAAACCAGTGAATGGTATTGAAGGTGTTCGTACAATCGGTCGTGCAGTAGAGGAGGCTGGAAAATAATGAAATACGGATTTTTCCCAGGTTGCGTATTAGAAGGCGCATCTAAAGAAGACTACTTAGCAACCGTTGCAGTAGCGAAAAAATTAGGTATCGAAATCCAAGAATTAGATGGATGGACTTGCTGCGGCGCATCTCATGTTCAAGATATCGATCCATTATTGACTCTTTCCACTAATGCTCGTAACATTGCGTTAGCTGAAAAAGAAGGCTTAGATATTCTTACAGTTTGTAACACTTGTACTTTAATGCTTCGTGAAGCTAAAAAAGAGCTTGATGACCATGAAGTAACTCGCCAAAAAGTTAACAACATTCTTGGCGAAGCTGGTATGAACTATAAAGGTACTAGCGAAGTAACACATTTCTTGTGGGTGCTTATTCGCGAATATGGTTTAGATAATTTGAAAGCAAAAGTGGTTCGTCCATTGACTGGTCTTCGTGTTGCTGAATATTATGGTTGCCATATCCTTCGTCCAGAAGAAGAAATGGGCTTCGAAGATATGCAAATCCCAACAAGCTTGGCAGATTTGATTACAGCATTAGGTGCTACTCCAATCGATTTCTCCCGTAAATTAGATTGCTGTGGTTTCCATGCAGTATATCCTGCACATGATTCTGTAATGCAAATGACTGGTTCTATCAATGCTGATGCGCAAAAAGAAGGTGCTGATTGTGTCGTAACACCATGCCCACTTTGCCAAATGCAATTGGATATGTTCCAAAAAGAAGCAAAAGCAACTGTTCCAATGAATGGTGATATGCCTATCATCCACATGAGCCAATTAATTGGCCTTGCATTGGGTTGCACTCCAGCAGAAATGGGTATGACAGATCGTCACTTGGCAAGCACTGCTTCCTTGAACCGTTTCTTATAATCAGAAATACAATTGTATTACACAAACTTACAACAGGTTGTCCCTCGGGACAACCTGTTTTTTGCGTGCTCATGGAAGCCTTATATTGTAATTGTACATGTCTAACTGTGGCTTATAGGACAAAATGAGTTTGTTTTAATAGAGGTGATCCTAGTTAAATACTAGCTTCGTTGCATGTTAAAGTTGTTTTAAAAACGTTGAGGTCGGATATAATGAGATGCATTTCCTAGTGATAAACCAAGTCAAATACAGGGTGTATTGTGTAGTTATCTTTTTAAAATATAGTAAATTACTATACTATTGTAAGAATAATATACCGAACATATATATTGAAAATATAGAACAAATATGCTACTATACTAGTATGGAGGAGGGATAGTATGGCAGTGTATATGTGTTTAGATTTGAAGAGTTTTTATGCTTCTGTGGAGTGTGCAGATTGGGGGGTAGATCCCTTTACGACCCCATTAGTTGTAGCCGATGCATCACGTGGGCTAGGGGCGATTACACTATCTATTTCTCCGGCATTAAAGCAATTAGGCGTCAAGAATCGATGTCGGTTGTTTGAGATTCCCTCTACCATTGAGTATATGGCGGTAAGGCCTAGGATGCGACGATATATGGAAGTATCTGCCTCTATTTATGGTGTTTTATTGGACTATGTGGCACCAGAAGATATTCATGTGTACTCTATTGACGAGTATTTTATTGATGTGACTCCCTATAGCCGATTGTATAAGAAAACATGGTGGGAACTAGCATTGCTCTTCAAATATAAGGTATTAGAACAGACTCATATTCATGCTACAGTTGGATTAGGAACTAATTTATTTTTAGCTAAGGTAGCTCTCGATGTGTTGGCCAAGCATGCGCCACAGGGAATTGGTATTCTTAATGAGAAGCTATTTGAAGAAAAAATATGGCATCATCAACCGATTACAGATATTTGGCAAATCGGAAGGGGAATCGCAAGTCGGTTGTATAAGTATGGCGTAGTGGATTTACATGGTATTACGACTGTGCCTGAGGAACGCTGGTATAAGGAATTTGGGATTAATGCGGAGCTGCTCATTGACCATGCTTGGGGGCGTGAGACATGCACTATGAAAGAGATTCATATGTACCGACCAGCGAAACACTCTCTGTCGAGAGGGCAAATTCTGCTGAGGAATTATTCCTACGAGGAGTGTTTTGTGCCTCTTCGGGAGATGGTGGAATCTTTATTGTTGGAACTGATTGCAGAG
Organism: uncultured Veillonella sp.; assembly: GCA_963526885.1. Taxonomy (GTDB): domain Bacteria; phylum Bacillota; class Negativicutes; order Veillonellales; family Veillonellaceae; genus F0422. Next base: position 11,494 of record CAURQH010000016.1, read on the forward strand.
AAAGCACTGACAAAATATATTTCCTTAGGGGTGCGGTATGCAGATAAAAAGGTGAAAGGTACCGGTGGATCACGACGATTATCGAAGTATACGTGCTCCTTAGAGGTACTTTCACAGGCAGTATTGGAACTGTATAAAAAAACTACTCACTCTCATCAAGAGATTCGGCAGTTATCGGTGGGATTTGATGATTTGGTTAGTCGTGAGGCGGTACCTTGGGAAGAAGATTTGTTTTCTACGTCTCAGGATAGAGAAGAAAAAGCATACCAAGTGGAGCGGACTGTATTGTCGATTAAGGAAAAGTTTGGCGGTAATTCCATACTTCGTGCTAGCAGTTTGCAAGAAGAGGGGACCATGCAGTTTCGTAACACCTTGGTGGGAGGGCATAATGCAACATAAACGACCGAAGATGACATTGTTACAGAGGGCTAAACAATTTATGCCCTTTGCTGCATTGAAAGGATTTCAAGAGTTATTGGAGGAAACTGCACGATATAAAGAGAATCGTAAAGAACTTTCAGAGGAGCAATTGGAAGTATTGGATACACAGTGCAAGGGGCTAGTGATAGGGGACCTAGTCAGTGTAGTCTATTACAATGGACGAGTTTATGATACGGTGCAAGGGCGATTACAACAGATTGATACAGTGCATCGAACGATGACTGTAGGAGATGTGCTTGTACCTATGTCTCATATTATGCGGGTTACCATCATCGGTTGAGTATTGACCATTTTTGTAAATCATGTAGAATGGTACATATACGCTATGTGTTAGATATGCGAGCCATAGTGAATACATGAGAACAGGATGGACATAATGAAACAAAAGCGATATAGAACCTATGGGTGGTGGGCCATAGGATTGAGTCTAATCTTGGCTTTGCTAGGATTAGGCTGGAATATGTATGTGAAATATACAACGCCGGTGACGAAATATGTGGTAGAAGCAGGCGATTTTGAATTGCAAATCCCTAAGTTAGGCATAACTAGTACCACGATTTCCTTAGCGTGGAATCCAGTGAATGATGACAGATTGGCTGGGTATGATATTTACGTTAATCAAGAAAAAGTGAAAGAAATTCGTCCTAGTGCAAAGGGCGTATCTATCATTCCTAGAATAGAGTTGAAGGGACTAGAATCTGATACAGTATACTTAGTGCAAGTAAAAGCTGTAGATGATACGGGCTCTACCTTGTCTGATTCTTCCAAGATACCAGTCAAAACATTACCTCAAGAACCGCGTTTAGAGGCTACCGCCTATGGCGCAGTAGGAGATGGAATCACGGACAATACGTTAGCGTTACAAAAAGCGATACGTGATACCCCAGCGGGAGGTATCTTACATATTAGTAAAGGTGTATATCTCACAGGAACGCTATTCTTGCACAGTTATATGACCTTAGAATTAGATGAGGATGCTGTACTGATGGCGGTTAATAATAGCTCTGCCTTTGTGAAACCTAATTATGTGGTGACAGGAGGTACGCCATATTTAGGACTTTTACAGTTAGAAGGCGATGAGCAAGGACCTATCGAAAACGTTGTCATTCGTGGTGGTACTATTGATGGATATGGATGGAAAGAAGACCTTTTACAAGAGGAGAATACACCTGAAGCGGATGCAGTGACGCAAGATGTGCTTGATCATACTGGTTTGTTAAGTAAGTCGGAAGTACAAGCTGCTATGCGTAGAGGGGCTAGTTATGAAAAAGGTAATTCTACACGGTCTTCTTTAGTGGTTATCCATCATGGTAAGGATATTTTTCTGAAAAATACAGTGTTAAGAAATGCATCAGCTCATATGGTGGAGGCTACACAAGTGGATCAACTAAGCATCCAAGAGGTGCGTATGGAAGGTAGGCATAGTGGTGATGGCTTACATTGGGATGGTGTAGGGTTACTGACACAGAATCTTGTGATGGAACGTATGCAACAAGGGATTGTGGTATTAGCAGGACACCCTGTAGGATCCAGTGTAACGGAGCAGTGGAATGCGTACAATTTACAGATTCGTCATAGTCGTGTAGGCATTGCCTTTGCTAATACAGGAAATACTTGGATTCAACATATGTATTTACAAGGATTGACTATGGAAGATGTACTACTCGCTATGCGTGTTCGTGAGACTACAACCATAGGAGGCGGCATTCGTGATATTGTGGTACGAGATACTCAACTGCGAGGGATTGTACAACAAATAGATATAGGAAACAAACGAAATAGTCCTACAGAATGGATTCATACTACTGTAGAGCCCCTAAATTAACAAATAATAAAGGAGAGTTGATATTTCAACTCTCCTTTATTGTAAGTGTTTTATTTCTTGAGATTAGATTTGTTTTTGTAATGGATTGTAGAATAATCCCTGTGTTTTTTTGCGGCGATTATTAGGTACGTAGACCTGTAAAAACTTAGGCAATACTTCTAAGTCTACTGGTGCATCAGGTCCGATATCGCCATCCATGTTGGTGGACGCATCCATGGTGTCACACACTTCGATGCGAGCTTGTTTGACTTTTAATATGGTTACATATTTTGAGTTATAAATAGAACCACTTAGAATGAGTGGCAAGATGAAGAATAGGTTCATGATGAAGTATTCTTTGAAAATAATAATACGCATATACCCATCATCTACGGAAGCAGTAGGCATAAAATGTTCAAAGCTAGATACCACATTGGTCAATAAGGCGATGACTAATGGGGACATAAATTCTTGGGTCCCTTCTTCGGTAGTGATGCGGAACTTATAATCCTTGGTTGTAAATAAAGCTTGTCCGCCTTTGGCAAAGTAGGCTAAGGGGCCCAGTAATTGTTTTTCTTTTGGCGTGACAGAGGCCACAACCTCAGGGATGACTCCAATGGCGATATTGTTGCAAAAAAACGAATCGTTACAACGACCGACATCGACATGGCGAATAGTACTATTTTTTAAGCCGTGAATAGCTTCTAATGGTTGTAAGGGGATGCCCAAAGCACGGCTCATATCGTTGACAGTGCCAAGGGGAATGAAACCAAACTTGGAGCGACAGCCAGCTTTCACAATACCGTTGACAGTTTCATTGATGGTGCCATCACCGCCCATGCAAAAGATAGCATCGAACCCTTCGTTGGAGGCTTCGATGGCGAAGCGGGTAGCATCGCCGGATTGTCGGGTAAATTTTACTTCTAAGCGATCAAAGAGAGCGCTTAGTTGCCATTGTAGTTCCATTACGTATCGGCGAGCCCGACCTCCGCCTGATACAGGGTTTATAATAATTAGACAACGACTCATGGTTGATTCCTATGTTAAACATAAATATAGTAGTTATTACTATTATAGCATAGGAAATTTAATTGTGGGAAAGGGTTGTTTCTGTAGATTTCATTGATTTTTAGGACCTACTTCACGTATAATGAAAGAAATGTGTTACGTATACCAAGACTAGGTACAAGTATAGAACAGTAACATCCTGGAGGGGGATTCGATGGATAGAACAGAAGAGTATCGTTTGCATAGTATTGACTCAATTGGGCGATTGCCGTTGAGTGAACAAGTGTATATGTCATTAAAGCAAGCTATTTTGACGGGTTCTTTGAAACCAAAAATGAAGTTAAGTGAAGTGCGTATTGCAGAGCAATTAAATGTGAGTGCTACTCCGGTACGTGAAGCATTTCGTAAACTGGCGAAAGATAATCTTGTGGTCATTAAACCTTGGAAAGGTGTTACCGTAAAAGGATACTCTCCAGAGGAAATTGTAGCTATGTACCAATGTCGTGAAGTGATGGAAGGCTTAGGGGCTAGACTTTGCGCGGAGCGATGTACAGAGGAGCAACTAGCAGAACTACAAGAGGTGTGCGATGCAGGGATTCATACGGAAGATCCAGAGGAACGGGTTGCCATTAATAGTCGCTTTCACACATTGATTGCAGAATTTTCTGGCAATGACCGGGTGGCAGATTATTTAGCGGATTTCCGGGAAATGGTAAATCGTGATATGTACATTAGTACGTCAGATAAAACACGTACTATCTCTTGTGATTTAGAGCATCAACAAATTATGGAAGCTATTCATGATCGCAATGGACAGCTTGCAGAAGAGCGGATGCGAGGTCATGTGCGGAATGCCTTTGTATTTAAAAAGGCTCATGCAGAGTTATTGGCGAAGCAGAAAGAAAAGTAATAATTTTGGCGGTGAAAGTATTCATAGGTTGTAATACTAATAGTTTCTAGCGTTATATATAAAAAATATATAAAAAGCCTAGGAATTTATAAAATCATGTGTTTACTTTTACACAATCATTTGCTATAATAACTCAAGCAAAGGGTTCACACTACCTTTGCTAGATAAAGATCTCTCTCTTTATCTACCTAACTTACAATAGGGAAGGGTTCATCTTATACCTTCCCAGGTAAAAGACCCTACTTTTACCGAAGGGGCGCCCCCCATTGCCCCAACAAAACATTTGAAGCTATTTCAAATGTTCTCTCTCTTTTTTCTCAAATACAAAGACCTCGGCTGTATTCTCTTGGCCGAGGTTTTTGTATTTTTTTACTTATAGGGAATATCTATATATAGAAGCTGTTGTATATGTTTAGACAATGAATATATAGATAGCCCTCAGTAAGAACAAAAATACTTTATAAATGTGGGGAATGTGATTGATGAAAAGTGGTAAAAATGCTATTATTAGAGATGAACTTTGAGAGATTGATGTGTATGAAAAACACTGAATAAATACAGTCTTTCTGTGGTCCTATATTACAATCCTAAGGAGGGTGAATCTCTTGCAAAAACGTAAAGATTTTATCTGGAAAATGGGCGGTCAGCAAGGTGAGGGTATTGAAAGTTGTGGCGAAATTTTAGCTACTATTCTTGCCAAAGAAGGTTATTCCTTGTACAGCCAACGTTTGTTTGCATCTCGTATCAAAGGTGGTCACACAACATTTGCATTACGTATCGCATTAGAACAAATTATGACAGTCGGTGAGCATATCGACTTCTTGGTAGCACTTGACCAAGAAACTGTAGATATGCACGGTAAAGAAGTGCGTGAAGGTGGCTTTATCATTTGCGATAGCAAAGTAAATCCTAATTTTGAAGCTTTCACAGGCACTGGCGTAACATGCTTAGCATTGCCAATTTCCGAAACAGCATTACAACAAGGATCTTTGTTGATGCGTAATATCGTGGCATTGGGTATGTCTGTTGCGCTATTGGGCTTTGAAACAGAGTTGTTCTTGACAGCTATTAAAGCTCGCTTTGCGAAAAAATCTGAAGATATTATTAACAAAAACTTACAAGCATTCCAATTGGGTTATCAATTAGTAAAAGACCAATTGGGTGATGTAGAAGTAGATACATTGGATAAACCAACACCAAAAGATCAAATGTTCTTGCTTGGTAATGAAGCGTTAGCATTAGGTGCGATTGCAGCGGGATCCCGTTTTATGGCATCCTACCCAATTACTCCAGCTTCTGAAGTAATGGAATACATGATTAAGAAAATGGATAAAGTTGGTTCTACTGTGGTACAAACAGAAGATGAGATTGCTGCATGTATGATGGCTATGGGTGGTGTATACGCTGGTGTTCGTGGCTTTACATGTACATCTGGCCCTGGCTTGAGCTTGATGGCTGAGTCTTTATCTATGGCATCTATGGCTGAATTGCCAATGCTGATCATCGATGTGCAACGTTCTGGTCCATCTACGGGTATGGCTACAAAAGTAGAAACATCCGATATCGATGCAGCTTGCTACAATGCACATGGCGACTATTCCAATATCGTAATTGCTCCAACAAGTATTGAAGAATGTTTTTATGAAATTCAACATGCTTTCAACTTGGCGGAACAATACCAATGTCCAGTGATTTTCATGCCTGATTTACAACAAGGCTTGAATAAACAATCTGTACCAACATTCGATTTGAACCGTGTTGGTATTGAACGTGGGAACTTGATGAAAGAAGAAGATTTACCAGCATTGGAAAATCCTAAATACTTCAAACGTTTTGAATTGACTGAAAGCGGTATTTCCCCTCGTACTATCCCAGGTATGAAAAACGGTCTATTCTTGTCTACTGGTCTAGAGCATAACGAAGAAGGTAAACCAGCAGAGGCACCTTCTATGCACGTGGCACAAACAGATAAACGTTTCCGCAAATTATCTACAGTAGCAGACGTATATGAACCATTCTTGAACAATGCAAAACATGAGGAAGCAGATGTTCTTGTGATCGGTATTAACTCTAGCCGTGGTGCTATCGAAGAAGCAGTGGTGGAATTAGAGGCAGAAGGCCACAAAGTGAACCATTTACAACTTCGTTTGATTAAACCATTCCCGAAAGAACAATTGCTACCATTCTATAACAGTGCTAAAAAAGTTGTGATCTGCGAGCAAAATGCGACAGGTCAATTAACTAACTTATTCCGCATTAACATGCCGAATAAAGAAAAACTTTCTAGTTGCTTAAAATACGATGGTAATCCATTTACAACATCTTATGTAAAAGCGGCAATTAAGGAGGTTTTATAATGGCAACAGCAAATGAATATAGAAATGATATCCGCCCTAACTGGTGTCCAGGTTGTGGTCATTATGGGGTACAAGCAGCCATCGCTGATGCAGTTGCTGCTCTTGATATTGCGCCTGAAAAGTTGGCTGTTATCTCTGGTATCGGTTGTTCTAGCCGTATCGGTGGTTACTTCTACGCCTATGGTGCGCATACTACACATGGTCGTGCACTTCCGTATGCACAAGGTGTGAAATTAGCGAATGAAGATATGAATGTTGTGGTTTGCGGTGGTGACGGTGATGCCTTCGCTATCGGTATGGGTCATACGATCCATGCGTTCAAACGTAATGTCAATATTACCTATGTGGTTATGGATAACCATGTCTATGGTTTGACAAAAGGCCAAACATCTCCTCGTTCTGACGTGGGTTTTGTGACAAAAACGTCTCCACATGGTTCTTTTGAAAGTCCATTGCCAATCTGTGAAACAGCCATTGCTTCTGGTGCTACTTTCGTAGCACAAAGTTACATGGTAAACCGTGCACAATTGGTGGATTTAATTAAACAAGGTATGCAACACGAAGGATTCTCTTTCATTAACGTGTTCAGCCCTTGCGTAACGTACAATAAACAAAATGGCTATGATTACTTCAAAGATAATCTAGTAAACTTGCCAGAAGGTTACGATCCAACAAACCGTGCAGAAGCATTTGCTATGTTAGGTGAAACAAATGGTCTTGTAACAGGCTTGATTTATCAAGATACAACAAAACCATCCTTTGAACAAGCATTATATGCAGCAAACGGTGGTCCACATGCTCGTGCATTAGTGCATGACGTGGTAAAACCTGATGCTGAGATGTTTGCAGCTCTTTGCAACGAGTTTAAGTAGAAACGACATATCTCGTTTGAGGATATGAAATGTGGTGAAAAGCCGTATAACTTCAGAAAACTGCCCTACGCGAAAGTTTTCTTGAAGTTATACGGCTTTTCTTTTGCATTATCGTATTGTGTGGCGAGAAATGTTGTTTCTACTGGGGGAACTCAGGGGGGAGGGAAAAGCCGCAGTGCTTCTCAAAACTGGGCGAAAGTTTTCAGTAAGCACTACGGCTTTTCTTGAGGGGGATGTTGTTAGAGTCTGTGATATGTTTGCTATATTTATTTTATAGTTTGTGAATTTTTGCTATACTGTAGATGTTACCTCCCCGATACTGGTGACAGGAAGGGGGTGTTTTGATGGAGTTAGCGCTCAACCTTATTATTTCTATCATGGCAGGTATTGTTAGCCGCTATATCTGTAAATGGCTAGATAGAAAGTTTAGAGGTAATTAGCCTAGAGGTAGCTCTCTAAAAAAGCAGAAACCCCACAGTAGCCGCTGTGGGGTTTCTTTGTTTCGATGGAAACACTCAACCTTTTGATGTCTTTAGTGTATCATAAATAAAGAGAATTGTCATCTAAAAAAGTAGAACCCCACAGTAGAACTGTAGGGGGTGTTCCAATGGAACTTAATCAACTTGTATCTCTAGTATAGCATAAGTCAGGTGTGATGTCATAAAAATATTAAACTCTTACTTGGGGGGATTGACGAAATAGGCTCAGTTCATAGAATAGTATTGTTTGTAGGTTTCGCTTACTTTCAAAACCTCATTTGTATTGCTATAATGTGAGTATATTGAAACAAGGAGTGATAATTAGATGAAATCTATTTTATATACTATGATGGTAGCGGCGTTTTTAAATCCATTTGCATCGAGTTCTCTTACGATGTCCTTTCCGGATATGATGCAAGAGTTTGGGGCGACTACCAATGATATGGCATGGGTGGTGGAAGCCTTTTTGCTGTGCTGTACGGTGGCGGTGATTCCAGCGGGTAAGTTAGCGGATATCTATGGAAAACGCAAGTTGTTTTATATAGGTAGTATTGTATTTACGATGATATCAGGGTTTATGTGCTTCGTTGGATCTGTAGAGATGTTGACGATGTATCGAGCCTTGCAAGGAATTGCTTTGGGGATTGTATATACTACGTCTATGTCTATTTTAACCTTATCTGTACCAGTGGAACGACGGGGATATGCGTTCGGTATGATTGGCGGGATGGTCTATTTAGGATTATCCTTAGGTCCTGCCTTAGGTGGTTTTCTAAATTATTATTATGGTTGGCGTAGTATTTTTGTGTTTACTACCTTACTAGGTGTTGTGGCAAATGTGATGGCCTTTCGCTCGTTGCATAAAGAGTGGGTACATACACCGGATAGTAGTATTTCTATGAAAAGTTTGCTTTTATACGCCCTGGGTATCAGCGCAGTGATGGTTGGTATTACCGAATGGGTTCGCTTTTGGTGGAGTGTCTATGCTTTTGTAGCAGGACTGGTGGCATTAAGCGTGTTAGGATATGTAGAATGGCATAGTAAGGATCCGCTCATTCCAGTTAAGATATTTGTGGCGAATCTAGGATTTACTATGTCTAGCATAGCTGCGATGATGAACTTTAGTGCCACCTTTGGTGTAGGATTTGTATTGTCTCTGTTTTTACAAATGATAATGGGCTTTGATTCTCGTATGACTGGATTGATTTTGTGCATTCAAACTGGAATTATGGTCTTCTTAGCGCCACGGATGGGGGCTTTGTCGGATCGACATAATCCCGCGCAATTTGCTCGATGGGGGATGGTGCTCATCGGCGTAGGATTGCTCAGCATGGCCTATGGTACTTTCACTGAACGTATGGCAATTATCATGGTGAGCTTAGCCATCGTAGGTATCGGAGTGAGTTGCTTTGCACCGCCGAATAATAATCTAATTATGAGTTCTGTACCGAAAACGTACATTGGTTTTGCTTCCTCTACGATTTCTACAGTACGCCTATTGGGACAAACTTTGAGTATGGCCCTGATTGGAATCATTCTGGCCTACACCATAGAAGGAAGATCGGCATTAGAAATGATGGAATATAACAGCACTGTTGCACTAGTTGTATTTGGAATGATTTGCTTAGTAGGGGCTATCCCTGCAGGCTTGTGTAATATGCGGAACTGAATAGTCAACTATTAGTTGACAGTTCAACTTGATACTAGAAAGGTATAACGGTAAGATCGATCTTTAATGTATCTATACTATGAAAATGCTTAGTATAAAAGCTATAATACTTGTGTTAATCAATTTAATATAAATACTTAGAACAGCCATGTTGCTTCTAAAAACTTTCACGTAGGGCAGTTTTTAGAAGCGACGTGGCTGTTCTTACAGTTTTTCGGAGTGACATGGGTTTCTTTCTATACTAAAGCCCCAACTAATAGCTGACAGTTCCCCCTGATTTTTGTATAATGATAAGGTAATATAGAATGCCCTGTAAGGTATGACTTTCATAATGGATAGTAAATATATTTCCATAAGAAAACGGATTAGATAAAGGAGTTAAGGAATGATTAATCGCTACACTCGTGAAGAGATGGGACATATTTGGAGCGAACGCAATGAGTTCGATACGATGTTATTAGTTGAAATTTTGGCATCTGAAGCGCAGGCAGAATTGGGGATTATCCCGAAGGAAGCGGCGGTAGCGATTCGTGAGAAAGGTGACTTTCAAGTAGAACGGATTCGTGAAATTGAACGGGAAACAAATCATGACATCATTTCCTTTGTCACTGCTGTGGGTGAATATGTAGGTCCTGAGTTTGCGAAATACATTCATCTTGGTTTAACATCCACAGATGTAAAAGATACTGCATTAGGATACATGATGAAACAAGCTTGTGATTTATTGTTAAAAGGCTTGCGCAATTTCCGCGAGGTCTTGGCTCGCCGTGCGGTAGAGTTCAAATATACGCCGATGATTGGTCGTACTCACGGTATTCATGGGGAGCCGATTACATTTGGTATCAAATTGGTGAATTGGATGTCCGAAATTGACCGTGATATTGCTCGTTTAGAACAGGCTCGTCAATCCGTAGCGGTAGGTAAATTATCTGGTGCTGTGGGAACGTACTCTAATATTGATCCATTTGTGGAACAATATGTATGTGAAAAATTGGGCTTGGAACCTGTGAAAGTAGCGACACAAGTAGTATCTCGTGACCGTCATGCTGAATTGTTGTCTATGATTGCTGTTATCGGTGGTACTTTGGATCGTATCGCTTTGGAAATTCGTCACTTGCAACGTACCGAAGTGCGTGAAGCGGAAGAATATTTCAGCCCTAAACAAAAAGGTTCTTCTGCGATGCCTCACAAACGTAATCCAATTACTTGTGAAAGAATCTGTGGCTTAGCACGTGTATTGCGTGGTCATGCACAAGCGGCATTTGAAGACCAAGCCTTATGGCACGAGCGCGACATCTCGCACAGTTCTGTAGAACGCGTGATTTTACCAGATGCAACGATTACATTGGACTACATGATTCATCTAGCAACACGTACAGTAGATAAATTATTAGTATATCCTGAAAACATGATGAAAAACTTGAACTTAACAGGCGGTCTTGTATTTAGCCAAACGATTTTAACACACTTGGTGGACAAAGGGGCTGTTCGTGATGAAGCCTATCGTTGGGTACAACGTCATGCCATGGCTCGTTGGTTAGAAGGCAAAGACTTTGCCACAGGATTGAAATCTGATCCAGAGATTACTAAGTACTTAAGCCCTGAAGAAATTGATGCTTGTTTTGATCCAACACCATTGTTACGTCATGTAGATACTATTATGGCGCGTTTTGGATTATAATTTAAAAAGGACGGTTGCCACCGTCCTTTTTGCTTTTTAAGAAAGAGTATGGTATTACATGGATAGTATAGATATAAATATTGCTCTAGGAATAGCATGAATCGTGAAAAAATAGTATAATTATATTTTAAGATAGTATGTCTTTGATATAGATACAATTTAAGATTTATATAGAAGGTAAAGGAAGAAACGAATGAAAGAAATCAAAGATGTGTCGAAACTGAGTTATACCCATGTGCAGGGCGGTCAGTTTCGTTGGATAACAGTAAGTACCATCATGCTAGCCTTGGGAACGATTCTGCATGCAGTATCCCCAAGTGTAGCAGGGGTCACACCGAATTGGACCATAGCGACCTATTGTGTAGCTATCAACTTAACGCGCCCAACCCTTAGACAAAGTTTGGGAATCGGCTTGGTAGCCGCCTTGATCAATGTATTTACATCGAAATCGGCATTGCCATATGGCAACTTGATCAGTGAGCCATTGGGGGCTTTTACATGTGCCGTATTAGTGCATTACATTTCTAATCTAAAAATTGGTAAGTTAAATTTGATGCCTATATTGAGCGCTTTCATCAGTACTGTGGCGTCTGGTGGCGCTTTCATTACTTGCTTGTACCTCGTGTTAGGTTTGCCGAGTAATGTGTATTGGAACGCCATGTGGCCATTGGTGTTGATGGTGGCCCTATGTAATGCTGTAGTGGCACCATTCCTGTATATTCCGGCGCAAAAATTGTTGGCTCGCCAAACTGTAAAAGGGCAACAATTGACGGACAGCAGTGATCATAGTGATTTACGCATCGTACCATCCGTGAAAGCTCCTATCGTCATCGACCATATGAGTTATCGCTATGGAAATCAAACGAAGTATGCCGTGAAAGATATCAATTTAGTTGTGAACGAAGGGGATTTTCTTGTTATTACAGGACCAGCAGGTTGTGGTAAATCTACCATCTGTATGGCCATGGCAGGGGCTGTGCCTAAGTTTTACGGTGGTACTATGGAAGGCATGGTATTCATCAATGGTAAAGCGGTGACGCAATTAGAAATTCCAGACGTAGCCGATGATATCGGTATTGTGTTAGCTGACTACGATACACAATTAGTAACAATGACGGTAGCAGAAGAAGTAGCCTTTGCTCTTGAAAACCGTGGTTATACGGCGGAAGCTATCGAAGAACGTACGGCCATCGTATTAGACCAAGTGGGATTGACAGGCTTAGAAGACCGCAATGTATATAGCTTATCTGGTGGTCAACGCCAGCGATTAGCGATTGCCTCTGTACTGGCTGTAAACCCATCGATTTTAGTCTTAGATGAACCAACTAGTTCCTTGGATCCAGAAGGAACAGAAGAATTGTATCGTTTGGTAGGCTACTTGAATCGTGATCATGGTATTACTGTAGTTGTTATCGACCATGATTTACATGCTGTATTGCCGTACGCAAATCGTATGGTATTAGTCGATGGCGGGGAGCTAAAAATCGATAATTCCGTAGAAGATGTGTTGTCTTACATGTATGATACAAATACTTATGTAGATGCATTACCATCCTTGTTTGTGACATATAAATCATTAGCAGCGAAAGGGATCGCCTTAGATACACCATGGTTGTCCTTGGAATCTGCCCAGTCTAGTCTATTGAAAGGAGAACGCTAATATGTTACAAGTTGAAAATTTGCGCTTTTCCTATGTGCCGGGACAAGACATTATGAAAGATGTGACTTTCACTATTGGCAGTGGTGAGTTCATTACTTTAGGCGGTCGTAATGGTTGTGGAAAAACCACTGTGACCCGTTTATTAGTGGGTCTAGAAACGCCATCTGAGGGGAAGATTTCCTACGACGGCCGAGATATTACGCATATGCCTACCTCTGAAAGAGGACGTTTTATTGGCTATGTATTTCAACAACCAGATCGTCAAATGTTCCGCCAAACCGTGGCAGAAGAGGTGGCATTTGGGCCTGAACAGTTGGGATGTGATAAAGAAACTGTCCGTAGTATTGTGAAAGATGCGTTGGAGCGAGTAGGTATTTCTCATTTGGCAGAATCGTATCCATTAGGGTTACGCCGTGGAGAAAAACAACGGGTAGCTATCGCCTCTGCCTTGGCGATGCAATCGAAATTGTTAATCCTTGACGAACCAACGAGTGGCCAAGATGGGACGGAAACTAAGGGACTCTTGGTATTATTGCAAGAATTACAAGCCCAAGGTTTGACCATACTACTCATTACCCATGATATGGAAATTATGGCAGAATATTCTACACGAGTGATCATTATGGGATACGGCACGAAAGCCTTTGATGGATCCCCAGAAGAATTATTTACCAACCGCGAGGATTTATTGGAACTTGGTTTGACGAAGCCACCGAGTGTGGTGCTTAGTGAAATGGTACCAGATTTAGGGTATTGTAAGTCTATGAAAGAATTTGAACTGCGTTATGCAGAGCATGTGAAAGGTTAGGAGGAGACCGATGAAATTTGTACCATTAACAAAAATTTGGGCAACCATCTTCGTGTCCATCTTAGCCATTGCTATGAAAACTCCGGAATTATTGTTAGCATTATTTGGGGTAGAACTGCTGTTAATGCTTGTCGGTGGTATTCTGTTCCATCAATGGAAAGCATTATTAGCTTTAATTGGATTTTCTGCATTCTTAGGTATCGTACAATACTTGGGTAGCTGGTCTATAGATTCTGCTATTGTGACGGCTTTGCGCATGTTGACGATGACGACTATCTTTATGATGCTCATTGTGACAACAAAAACACAGGATTTAACAGTGGCTCTTGTGCAACAATGTCGCATCCCCTATGCCTATGCATTTATGTTTACAGCAGCCTTACGCTTTGTGCCGGACTTTTTACGTGAAAGTAAAGCGGTACAAGAAGCACAGGCTTGCCGTGGTATGTCGTTAGAAGGGAATTGGCTGACAAAGATAAAATCTTACATGACGGTCATTCAACCATTGATGCTGAAATCATTAAGTCGATCTGAGACAATGGCGTTGTCTTTAGAACTTCGAGGATTTGGAAATCAGCAACATACATTTATGCGAAAAGTAAGTTTACAAGGCGTTGACTATGTGGCGTTTTTGGTTATGCTAGGGGCGACCCTTGTGACGCTATGTAGCCTTTGGCGTTTTTAACTGAATAGTGCGAAGAGAAGAGCACGGTATACCCCCTCTCAAACGGTATTTCATAATGTTTGTTCGGGGGCACACCGTGCTCTTCTTGCATTTGTTTTATTTAGGTAGTTAAGAACGCCATAAGGCTACTACGCCTAACTGCGTTCCTTAGGGAGAAGAGAGCGTTGTTTATTTTGTTATAGTTTTTGTTTATGCGATTTTGGTATAACATAGGCTGTGATTATAGTTGACGATTTAATTTGTGCTAAGATATACTATTATTATAGGATATAGAGATATATCGATATAAAAGATAAGTTTTGTGTATTGAGGAGAAAGTATTATGAATAAAGTAATGAAACAAGTAGCGTTAGCAGCTGTGGTAGGTGCAGGTTTATTTGTGGCTGCAGTACCAGCACAAGCGGCTTTCAGTAAATATACACTAGTACAGGCGCAAGCAGCTATTAGCTATGATCGTGCAGTAGAAATTTTTAAAGCACAATATCCAGATTATCAAATTAAAGATGTTGATTTTGATGTGGACCATGGTCGCCCTCATTATGAAATTGAAGGTTTCCGTGGATACGAAGAAGTAGAGGTGAAAATTGATGCGACTACAGGTGAGATTTATCGCATGAAATATGATCGTGACTAAGTCGTCTCTTGTTTTGCTATGCAGCCTGTGGCGTTCTTAATAAGGTAAAGGGAAGAGCACGGTATACCCCCTCTCAAACGGTATTTCATAATGTTTGTTCGGGGGCACACCGTGCTCTTCTTGCGTTTGTGTGATTTAGATAGTAAAGGAACGCCACAAGGCTGCTACTCGTAACGGCGTTCCTCAATGGATAGGAAGAGCACGGTATACCCCCTCTCAAACGGTATTTCATAATGTTTGTTCGGGGGCACACCGTGCTCTTCTTGCATTTGTGTGATTTAGATAGTAAAGGAATGCCACAAGGCTGCTACTCGTAACGGCGTTCCTCAATGGGTGGAGGTCTATTTTTAATAATAATTTTCAAAATTATTCTGTAACTACTTGAAATGGATATGGCTGTTAGTGCTATAATAGAGTCAGGTAAGTTCGTGCAGGGGTTGAAAGGAGAATTGATGGATTATAAAGTAGCAGCTTCTTTTTGGACAGAGAAGGATAAAACTGCAAGAAAGATGGATCCACATGAATTGCATGTTGAGATAGTTGATTTTCTGAAAGCTCATCATACGTGCGCCTTGGCGACGCATAGTGAAACGGGTGTACGTTGCACTCCATTATCATATACTGTACATGGTGGATACATTGATATTTTCTCTGAAGGTGGTGAGAAGTTCTTTCATTTAGAAGAAGATAAACATGTATCTCTTACTGTGTTCGATCCTTATGAGGGGCCAGGTACAGCGAAGTGTGTTCAGGTTCAAGGTGTAGCAACAGTGCTAGGGCCTGGTGAAGAAGAGTATGCTAAGGTACTAACAGAAATTGGTATGGAAAAATTATTAGATCGTGAAGATGCATTGTATTTGATTCGTGTGAAAGCGAATGAGATTGTTTACTTGAATGGTTCCTTGCGATCACGTGGTTATTATATTCGCCAATTCCTATCAAGATAAGTTAGATTCTTTTTGCACATCTGCGTCAAGTATGATACAATAAATAAAGACCGCCGTTAGAGGTTTCATCTAACGGTGGTTTTTATTTTAGAAATGGAGATAATGAATGAATATACAACGTATCTTACTGAGTGCGCTATTAGGAGCAACGCTGGTAGTGACGGCTGCTTGTGGTACTGATGCAGCTGAGCAAGCAAAGTCTGAAGTAGGAAAAGATGTGAAAGTAGAAACAAAAATGCCTAGCTTTGATGCCACACCTATTGCTGATGAATATGCTACGATTCATACGAATAAGGGTGATATCAAAGTGCGTCTATATGGTAGCAAGGCACCTATCACTGTGAAAAATTTTAAAAGCTTAATTGAACAAGGGTATTACAATAATCTAACCTTCCACCGTGTCATCGATGGATTTATGATCCAAGGTGGAGATAATAAAAAGGGTGGTCCTGGGTATACGATTCCTGATGAAGTGAGCAATGATTTGCACTTTAATAAGATGGGTATCTTGGCGATGGCCAATGCAGGTCCAAATACAGGGAATGCACAGTTCTTTATCACTGTGGCACCAACGCCTTGGTTAGATAATAAACACACCATCTTCGGTGTCGTTGTGCAGGGTATGGATGTGGTAGAAGCCATCAGTCGTGTGCCACGAGATAAGCGAGATGCACCGAAAGAGCCAGTGGTGATTCAATCTGTTGATTTAGCACCAATTCCAGCTGGTGAATAAGATGGAAGAAAAATTTTATACCTATATGGTGCGTTGTGCAGATGGATCTCTCTATACGGGTTGGACTACGGATTTAGAGAAACGCATACGAGCCCATAATGGTGAAATTAAAGGGGGAGCTAAGTATACACGAGGTCGTAGACCAGTAACCTTGGTGTGGAGTACAGCTTTCAGTAGAAAGCAAGATGCTCAATCCATGGAACAGCAGGTGAAACGTATGGAACGGTCCCAAAAAGATGCCCTCATTGCGGCAAGTTGTGATATAATAAAATGATACAGATAGTGCGTGAATAAGAGAGGAGGAATGCTAATGAAACGAGTCATTGTGTCCGTAAAAAGTACGCAACGTGATGCGGATGGAGAGGATACGGTGGTGGAATTAGTATCCTCTGGTAAGTATTATGAAACAACGTTGGCAAAACACATTATTTATGATGAAAGTGAAGTCACTGGATTGGGGAATACGAAAACGACTATTAAAGCCTATAAGGATTCGGTGGTACTCTTGCGAACGGGTGAATTTTCTATGCGTCATGAGTATCAACTGGGGAAAACTAATGTTGCCAGTTTGGAAACCCCATATGGAGCAGTAGAATTAGCGATGCTAACTCATGAATTAGATATAGATTTGAATGATGGCAAGGGCCATATTTGTTTAGGATATGATATCTCTGTTGGTGGTGAATGGCAATTTTATAACCAGCTGTATGTAGAGATTCGGGAGGATGTACATTATGGACATGAAAGAAGTTTTGAAAGTAGCCATTAAGGATGCTTTGCAGATAGCTCTGGAACAGGGAGAATTACCAGAAGGTACCTATCCAGAGGCACATTTGGAAGTACCACCGCAGAAAGAGTTTGGTGACTTTTCTACGAATATTGCTATGCAATCTGCACGGATAGCGAAATCGAATCCAAGAGCTATTGCGGAAACAATCATTTCCCATATGAACTACGATTGGTTAGAGCGCGCAGAAGTAGCAGGTGCGGGATTCATCAATTTCTTTTTAGCATCAGATGTGATTTACGATACTTTAAAACATATATTAATCGCAGGGAACACATATGGTAGTGCACCACTTCGTGAAGAAGATACAGTTCAAATTGAGTATGTCAGTGCTAACCCAACGGGATTATTGCATGTAGGCCATGGTCGTGGTGCTGCGTATGGTAGTGCATTGGTGAATTTGATGCGCGCAGCTGGGTTTAATGTATTTGCTGAGTATTATATTAATGATGCAGGTAAACAAATCGATAACTTGGCGGCCTCTGTGAATGCTCGGTATTTAGAGCTATTAAATATGAAACATGAGTTCCCTGAGTCTGGTTATCGTGGTCAAGATGTCATCGATACAGCGCAAGAGTTGATTAACTGGAGAGGCGATTTCTTTGCAGTGCTTCCAGAAGAAGAGCGTGTTCCGTTCTTTAAAGAATTTGCTTTAACAGAAAAATTAAATGGATTACGCAAAACATTGCGCAATTTCCGTGTTGGATTTGATCATTGGTTCAGTGAACGTAGTTTGCATAAAAGCGGTGAAATTCGTGCGTTGGTGGATCAGTTATTAGAATCTGGCGGAATGTATGAAAAAGATGGAGCGTATTGGTTGGCATCGATGCAATATGGAGATGACAAAGATCGTGTGGTTATCCGCGATAACGGAGAGCCGACGTACTTGGCGGCAGATATTGCCTACCACAAAGATAAATACGAACGCGGTTACAAACAATTAATCAATATTTGGGGTGCTGACCATCATGGTTACATTGCTCGTGTGAAAGCGGCTATGGAAGCACTTGGTTTTAACCCAGATAAATTAGAAGTTCTCTTATTACAAATGGTATTCTTATACCGTGATGGAGAACTCGTGAAAATGTCTAAACGTACCGGTGAAACGATTACTTTGGATGAACTAATTGAAGACGTAGGAGTGGATGCAGCAAGATACTTCTTCTTGATGCGTTCCTTAGATAGCCAATTAGACTTCGATATTAATTTGGCATCCTCTAAATCTAATGACAATCCAGTGTACTATATCCAATATGCGCATGCTCGCATTCACAGTATTTTTGGACAAGTGAAAGAAGCGGGTATTGTGTATGGCGACTGGGCGAATACATCTTTCACAGCATTGCAAAATGAACAAGAAGTGGAATTGATTAAAAAATTAGCAGCCTACCCAGAAGAAATTCAGTTATCTGCGAACAATAAAGCACCACATCGTATCGCTAAGTACTTGTACGATGTAGCCAGTCTATTCCATTCCTTCTATAAACAAGGTCGTATCATGGGCGTTGACCCAGAATTGCAACAAGCTCGATTAGGCTTGATTACAGCAACGGCACATGTATTGCAACATGGTCTTGGTATCTTAGGTATTTCTGCTCCTGAAAAAATGTAATCAGAAGCATATAATTATTAGGGAGGCATCATGTCAACAAAGTATATTTTCGTAACAGGTGGCGTCGTATCATCATTAGGTAAAGGCATTACTGCAGCATCCTTGGGACGTTTGTTGAAAAATCGTGGATATAAGGTGACAATTCAAAAATTTGATCCATATATCAATATCGACCCAGGTACAATGAGTCCCTATCAACATGGTGAAGTGTTCGTGACTGACGACGGTGCAGAAACTGACCTAGATTTAGGCCACTATGAACGTTTCATCGATATTAACTTAGGTAAAACATCCAATATCACAGCTGGTAAAGTGTATTGGTCTGTCATCAATAAAGAACGTAAAGGTGAATACCTTGGTTCCACAGTGCAAGTTATCCCTCATATTACGAATGAAATAAAAAATGCTGTATTCCGCGTAGGTAAAGAAGATAATGCGGATGTGGTAATTACAGAAATCGGTGGTACTGTGGGCGATATTGAAAGCTTGCCATTCCTAGAAGCAATCCGCCAAGTAAAAAAAGAAGTTAACCGTGATGATGTGTTATATATCCACGTAACATTGGTACCATATATCAGTGCAGCTGGTGAATTGAAAACAAAGCCAACACAACATAGCGTAAAAGAACTTCGAGGCATCGGTATTCAACCAGATATCATTGTATGCCGTACGGAGAAAGAAATTTCCCGTGAAATGAAAGATAAATTGGCATTATTCTGTGACGTAGATCCAGATGCTATCGTAGAAAACCGCACTTGCAGTACAATCTATGAAGTGCCATTAATGATGCAAGATGAAGGATTAGATAGCATTGTTGTGCGCAAATTGAACCTAGAAGACCGTCCTGCGGATATGACAGAATGGAAAGAAATGGTTCATAAAATCTTGAACCCTAAAAAAGAAATTACCATTGCCCTTGTTGGTAAATACGTAGCATTGCATGATGCATACATTTCTGTAGCAGAAGCATTGGGCCATGCAGGTATCGTTGAAGATACGAAAGTGAACATTAAATGGGTTGACTCTGAAGCAGTAGAAGCAGAGGGTACTGATTTAGCGGAAGTGTATAAAGATGTAGATGGTATCTTGGTACCAGGTGGTTTCGGTTGCCGTGGTGTAGAAGGTAAAATTGCTACCATCCAATATGCACGTGAACATAAAGTACCATTCCTTGGTATCTGTTTAGGTATGCAATCCTCTGTTATGGAATTTGCTCGTTCTGTATTGGATATGAAAGGGGCTACATCTACAGAATTTGATGAAAGCTGTGAATTCCCTGTCATCGACTTAATGGACGACCAAGTAGATGTGGATGAAAAAGGCGGTACAATGCGTCTTGGTGTATATCCATGTAAAACAGTACCTGGTACAAAAGTACATGAGGCATACGGCGAAGACTTGATTTACGAACGCCATCGTCATCGTTGGGAATTCAATAATGCCTATCGCCAACAATTGACAGATGCAGGTTTGATTATCTCTGGTACATCCCCTGACAATCGTCTAGTAGAATGCGTTGAAGTAGCAGATCATCCTTGGTTTGTAGGCGTACAATTCCATCCAGAATTGAAATCTCGTCCAAACAATGCACATCCATTGTTCAAAGGATTTGTGAAAGCGGCCATTGAAAATAAAAAATAAGACATAGTGAGTATGTAACATAGAAAGGACTGCAACAGAATACAATAGATTCTGGGTGCAGTCCTTTTGTATGAATTGATGACGATGATCTTGTAGAACTAATTATAAAATATGAATTGTTTGTAACACCAGTGACAACATATATCTTAGAAGATTTTTATAAAAATGATGAATGTTAGAGGCGTCTGTATATTTTGTGCTAGAAGGTGGTGATGGTATGGTATTGCAAAATAAGTTGGGAATCACTAATTTTGTAGAACTTGCTAGAGAGGAAGAGCGGGTTAGTAAAAAGAAAGCTTTAGATCTGTTTGATACTACTGTACTAGAGAAGCATCTTGTAGGTTCTTTTGCGCAATTAGCTGCGATACATAGATATTTGTTTGAAGATATCTATGGCTTTGCAGGAAAAGTTAGGTCTGTTAATATAGCAAAAGGTAATTTTCGGTTTGCTCCTGTGATGTATTTAAAGGCTGCCCTTGAAAGTATAGAGAACATGCCATAATCTACTTTTGATGAAATTATTGAAAAATATGTGGAGATGAACGTGGCACATCCTTTCAGAGAAGGCAATGGAAGAAGTGCTAGAATCTGGCTAGATCTAATGCTGAAACAAGAACTGCATCTCGTTGTAGATTGGAGTTTTGTAGATAAAGACGATTATTTACTAGCTATGGAACGAAGCCCTATTAAAGATACTGAAATCAAGCATCTCTTAAAAAATGCTTTAACTGAAAGGATAGATGATAGAATAGTATATATGAAGGGAATCGACTATAGTTATTACTATGAAGGGTATACCCTGTATAAAGCAGAAGAGTTGTAGGATAAAATTTATAGAAGAAAATAGAAAAACAATATGATGTATATCTATTGTTGAAGTGATATGATGTATATTAGATAGAGTTAGGTACAGGTTAGTGTAAAATGTTTGTGGGAAAAATAAAATAGAAAAAGAAGGTCAACCTT
>CAURQH010000017.1:0-28880 GCA_963526885.1 uncultured Veillonella sp.
AACCCTCTTTTAAAGCAAGGCAATTATTTTTCCAACAAAAACTTGACACCGTCTTTATTGTTATATCTATTGTATTTTGTAGCAAGATGGTATATAATTAACTCAATAAATATTATATCCCCCATTATAGGGTCAAAGAAAAAAGGACGGGTGTGAGCCGTCCTTTTTTCTTTCTACTTTCTGTTCTTGAAGAACTCAATCACCATATATGAAATAATATGGATCAAGATACCCTGAAGAACAGGGGCGAGAAAGACGCCGATACAAATAATATTATATTCACCCATTTAGGGTTCACCCCCTTTCTTTAAATAAAAGGGTTATATAAAGTATACCACATTTTATACTTGGACATATGCGGATATTCGTTCTTTTTGCTTTGTTTTACACCTAGTATCTTACCGAAAAGAATGGTACAATAATTCCGTATGAGGAGGCGTTGTATGGATTTTTTATGGTTATTATTTGACGTCATCGGAACGATTGCTTTTGCCATATCGGGAGCTCTTTTGGGGATTCAACGACGTATGGATATTTTTGGTATCTTGATATTAGCGTTGGTCACTGCTATTGGCGGTGGGATTGTAAGGGATGTGATGGTAGGACGTATACCGCCCACATCTTTGCAAACGGGATTATATATTTCGATCACGTTAATTACGGTAGGTATCATATTCATCATGTATCGTTATGGTTGGAATCGTTATATTGAAGGAAAAGGAGCAACAAAAGTATATCTGACAGCAGATGCCTTGGGATTGGCTTCTTTCACGGTGACTGGTGCAACAATTGGAATTACTGTAGATCCAGGTAATTTGGTGCTCACAGTTGTGCTCGGCGTGATTACCGCTGTAGGTGGTGGTATTATCCGGGATATTTTAGCGCATCGTACGCCTAGTGTTCTGAAAGAAGAAGTGTATGCTTTGCCTGCTTTATTAGGCAGTATTATATACTATGTGGTATGTGGTATGGGACATCAAATTATGGCGTCTTATGCAACATTCCTTATTGTTTTTATCATTCGTATGGTGGCGCTTGAATATCATTGGAATTTGCCACGTATCGATCGGATTCATCGATGATTATAGTATTTGATACTATATATGTAATGTAGACTTGTTACATGTAAAAAAGTTAATTTGGGGTGGTATAGGAATTGAGAGTGAATGATTATATATGACGCTCAATTATCCATGTAATACTAACCATAGTAAAAATATACAAATATATTTTGTGAAAGCATCATATGTAGCGAATAGGATTAATTAAGAAGATAATTAGCGATTATGCTATGCAGTAGGAGAGATATAAAACATGAGTAAACAATTATGGAGACGCAAGTTTGCTGTGATAGCTACAGCCATTGCCACAACGATACTGAGTCATGCAAATACCGCAGAGGCTACTACGGTGCTGTATGTACCACAAGATGACCGCCCTGTGAGCTTAGCCTACACGGTGGCGACGGCGCAAGATGCAGGCTATACGGTGTTAACACCACCGCAATACTATATTTCTGGGCGAAACTTTCAAGGAAATGCGGAGGCGATGTGGAAATGGGTAGACGAGAATGCTAGCAAAGCAGATGTGCTCGTCTTAAGCACAGATTCCTTAATTTATGGCGGTCTTGTAGATTCTAGAAAGCATAATCTAGAATTGCATACGTTGGAATATCGTGTGCGCCATATTGAGGACTTGCACAAAAAATATCCTAATGTGCCAATCTATGCTTTTGGTACAGTGATGCGCTCTCCACGTGCCAGTGGTGGCGGTGTAGAACCAGCCTA
Source organism: uncultured Veillonella sp. (assembly GCA_963526885.1). Classification (GTDB taxonomy): domain Bacteria; phylum Bacillota; class Negativicutes; order Veillonellales; family Veillonellaceae; genus F0422. The sequence continues at coordinate 1,788 of CAURQH010000017.1, forward strand.
TTATGATCAATATGGACCAACGATTTTTCGTATTGCTGCATTACAAGATAAATTAGACAGTCAAAAATTGACTCCAGATGAGCAAAAAGAATTGTTCATGTTGCAAGCTACGGTGCCTGTGGAGTTTTTACAAGATTGGTTCCATCGTCGTCAAAAAAATATGGAAATTAACCGTCAGTTAATTGATATAACTAAAAAAGGCGTATTTAAATATTTTGCCTTAGGTCATGACGATACTAGTAGTTTATCTCAATCGGCTATGGAGGGGCGTTATTTACAAAAATATAGTAAAGGGCTTTCTCCTACGCAATATGGTAGTTTTCCAGGAGCCGACCAATTAGGTCTATTATTGATTGCTCGTGACCATGTGGATCGCAATCACTTAACCCCTACCTTTGAGGTTATCTATCCATTAGGTGGTGGCGGCGAAACAGTGCCACACTACGAGGATCAAAAGGTAGAAAAAACAATTGCCGAACATGTAGTGGCTGTAGGTGGTACGATGAAAGCCAAAGGCAAACCATCAGTCCTACTAGCGGTGAATACGCCATTAGGTATGGTGACAGGTGAATCAGAAGCCTTTGAAAACTTTCCAATGATTTCTAGAAGTACTAATGAATTTTTAGATCACATTCAAGCGTCTATGAACCAAGGGGTACCTGTTAGCATTGCAGATATTGCTTACTCCAATGGGTCGGATAATACGTTAGTGTATGGACTGTACCAACGAGATTTACTGTATAAAGTAAGCGCTTATAATGGTTGGAATACGGCAAGTAATACTATTGGCTATGCCATAGCACAAGGTATTTTAGGGGTGAACATGGATGACCAAAGTCATCGCAATATGTTGACACAACAATACTTGGATAACTGGGCATACCAAGCGAATATCCGTAAAGATGTGTACCGAATGCAGGACTCTATCCGTACAGATAATGTGAAATATACAGGTACGTTGAATGAAGCATTAGAAAGCTATTTAGGTGAACGAGTACAAGACTTTGCAGCTACGTACTTAAAATTAGACCCTCGTACTGTATCGGCTCGATTCCCATGGGGACGCTTGTTTGAAACAGATATCACTGTATATCGTGAACCTGTGGCTCCCTTACAAAAAGAATTGCGTTTGCAACGTGAAGCGGCAGAACGAGCACGGCTAGAAGCAGAAGCTAAAGCAAAGGCGGAAGCCGAGGCAAAAGCGGCCAAAGAAAAAGCAGAAGCTACAAAAGTGAAACAAGTTCAATAATGTTACGTAATACAAGAAGAGGGGGGCGTAGCCCCTCTTTTTTGGAGGAATTATGAGAAAGCCAGCCATACCGGCTATCACTTATATGCGGGGTCTTTGTATGTTAGGTGTTATCGGTATCCATGTAGGGTCCTATGCCTTGACAAACCCTGCGATTAACATACATCTATTAGGGTTATTAGAAATTGTATCACGATTTACCGTGCCTGCATTTTTCTTTTTATCCGCCTTTGGATTGTTTTATCATACATCGGTGGAGGATGAATTCTCTTACTCCAACTTTTTGCGCCGTCGTATACAGGTAGTGCTCTATCCCTATATTGTATGGACAATTTTATATACAGCCTATAATGCGGTGCTAGCCCATAGCGCCTGGGGATTGATGCCACATGTACTAGGACTGACTCTACTCTTTGGGAATGGTATGTATCATCTGTATTTCTTGGTGATTCTTCTCTGGTTTTATGCATTGATGCCGCTTTGGCGCTGGGCTCTACGGTTTATACTGAAAGCTCCAATAGTTCTGATGACTCTATTGTTTTTGGTGCAAATGGCAGTGAATTATTGGTCCTCTTATATGGCGGGGGCTGTACAATTTTCACAAGAATGGTTGCAGTATATCTTTAGCATACGCCTTAATTATTTTGTAGGATTTTATATGTGGATCTTTCTATTAGGAGCCATATTAGCCGAGCGCTTTGATACGATGCTAGAATGGATTGATGCCCATGGTTTCGGTATCACCGTTGTATTTATTTTGTCCTTAGTGGCTATGCTAGGATCCTATTACTATGTGATGGCGGAGTGGGGATATACTCGATTAGAGGCTATCTACACAGTGCATCAGCTGAGTCCACAAGGGTTGGTGTATACAGGGATGGGTTGTCTCTTCTTTGTGTGGGCCTTTACCGTGTCATCCATGAGTGACATAGTGGAAACCTTTTGGACAGAACTGGGGAATACATCCTATGGTATTTATTTGGTGCATCCATTTATGTTAATACTCATCGACAAAATATTGCAAATCTCTGGATTAGGATATACAACAACGACAGTAGTGTTTATGTACGTCAGCGCGGTCATATTGTCTTTTGGCGTGACAAAAGGATTAGAGGGGCTGCCGAAACAAGTGCGGACTTATGTGTTAGGAAAGTAAGTCGTCTCTTCTTTTGTTATGCAGTCTGTGGCGTTTGTAACTGAATAAGCAAAGGGAAGAGCACGGCATACCCCTCACAAACGGTATTTCATAATGTATCGTCACTTGTTTTGCTATGTAGCCTATGGCGTTCGTAATTAAATAAGGTAAAAGGAAGACCGTAACACACCCCTTCTCAAACTATACAGTGGTTATGTTTGTTCAGGGGTATGTTACGGTCTTCTTGCATTTCTGTGGTTTAGGTAGAAAGGAACGCCACAAGGCTGCTACTCGTAACTGCGCTCCTCAGGGGAGGGGGCATGTGCACGGTATCTGCATACTTGTTGCTTTGCTTAGTTTGCATTGGTGTAGATTGTTTGCTTCTACAGGAGATTTACTATAAAAATGTAGAATTTTATACTTGTCTGTACTATAATGAAGATAATACTTGATTCGTATGTATACTATGAGGTGTTACTATGAAAGAATTAACATATTTTAATGGTGAGATGGTAGAGTCTGGAGCCAAGGTGGTTAGTCTTGATGATAGAGGATATTGTTTTGGTGATGGTGTATACGAGGTAGTGCGTGTGTACAACGGACGTGCGTTTGCCTTTTCCTATCACCAAGATCGTTTGTATCGTTCTATGCGTGAAATGGATATTCCTGTGCGCATGCCTCCTGACGAGTTGCAAGAATTGCACGAAATCATGATTGAACAAAGTGAAATTACTGATGGATATATCTATTTACAGATTACTCGTGGTGTGACGCCACGTCATCATGCGTTTGAACGTTCTAAGCTGGAACCACAAATGTATATGTTTATCAAGCCTATTACCACAGATTTAGGGGCCTTACAAGAAGGTGTAAAAGCGATTACATTACCAGATGAACGTTGGGCTCGTGTGGACATCAAAACATTAAATTTAATTCCAAATATTTTAGCACAAACGAAAGCTGAGAAAAAAGGTACCTATACTGCCATTTTAGTGCGTGATGGTATTGTTACGGAAGGGGCAACTTCGAATGTATTCGTGATGAAAGATGGTGTATGTTATACGCATCCAGCTAATCATCATATTCTAAAAGGTATCACTCGTCAGTTAGTGGTGACTCGTGTTGCACCAACGGCAGGGATTACGATTATTGAACGTGAATTTGATGAAGCATTCCTAAAAGATGCAGACGAAATCTTCTTTACTGATACTATTGGCGGTATTATTCCGATTACAACCTTAAACCGTGAGCCTGTAGGCGATGGTAAACCAGGCAAAGCGGCAAAGGTATTAGCTGAACAATTACAACATTTAATGGAAGAAGGGTTAGCATAATGTCAGTCAAAACGATAACAGGCAGTGCCTTACTGTTAGCAATTGCCTTGCTAAGCCAAGGATTTCTTCGTATGATTATTCCTATGCACGGATTAGTACAATTTTTAGTGGGCTCCATCGTAGGTGCTTGTACGGCACTAGCTACATGGCGGTATGGCTTGTGGAGCGGATTCGTAGTGGCTTGTGTGACTCCGATTATGGCATTTCTGCAAGGTATGTTGACCATACCTTTATTTGTACCTGTGGTGGCTATTGGTAGTATGGCATATGCAATCACTGTGAAAGTATTAGGTACAAAGCGTGTATGGATGACTGCGATTACAGGTGCTATTGTTAAAAGTGTAGTTCTTTATGGACTATTCTTGGCGCTGTTCCAATTAATGCCGGGCATTCCAGAAGCCATGCAAAAAGGCATCTTGTTCAGTATGGGCTGGCCACAGCTAATCACAGGTACTTGTGGTGTGTTCCTAGCGGCTTTTATTGCGAAACGTGGCGGCATTAAGCTGAAAAAACAAGAATAGCAAGTATATGGATGGTGTGTAATCGTATTTACTTTACAGTGGTGATATACTGAATAACAATACAATCTTCTATGGATTTATAACATATAGTAAGACTTTTTGATATATATTTCAGTTTAAGACAACGCGATGTTTTTTACGTTACGATGATGCTCGTTATAAAGAGTTAATACTTCTAAATATAAAGCTATAATTTGAAACTATAACAAACGATAGGTAAGCAATATAGTGGGAATTATTGACAGTTTGTCTACTCACATTGTACAATTTATGCATACCCAAGAGCTCTTAGGTTACTGAGAGCTCTTATTTTATTTAGTTTGAAAAGGAGAGGATTTCATGATAGAACTTAAACAGATTCAAAAAATCTATGAAGGTGCTGTCCGCGTGGAAGCCTTGAAAGAAATTAATGTCACTATACAAGAAGGTGAAATTTTTGGTGTGATCGGCCAATCTGGTGCTGGTAAATCCACCTTGATTCGCTGTATCAATATGTTGGAGCGCCCTACATCTGGATCCGTTATTGTGGACGGAGTAGATTTAACCAAGTTAAACACAGCAGAACTTCGTGAAGAACGCAAACACATTGGTATGATTTTCCAACATTTTAATTTGCTTTCATCTCGTACAGTCTATGAAAATGTGGCATTTCCATTGGAACTGCAAGGATTGTCTAAAGAAGAAATTAGAGAACGTATTTTGCCGATTTTGGACATCGTGAAATTGTCGGATCGTTTAGACAATTATCCGTCTCAATTGTCCGGTGGTCAAAAACAACGTGTTGGTATTGCTCGTGCCTTAGCAAGCAATCCAAAAGTGTTATTATGCGATGAAGCTACGTCAGCTCTTGACCCACAAACGACTAAATCTATTTTGGCATTGTTGAAAGACATCAACCGTCGATTGAATTTAACAATTGTGTTAATCACTCATGAGATGAATGTCATCAAGGAAATTTGTGATCGTGTAGCCGTTATCGAAGGTGGTACAATCATTGAAGAAGGTCCTGTTGTAGATGTGTTCACAGAACCAAAAGAAGCAACGACAAAAGAGTTTGTGTCTGCCATCATCAGTCATGACTTGCCAGAAGATGCATTGGCTCACCTAACATTAAATGAAAGTTGGGTTGAAGGAGCCAATCCGATTGTACGATTGACTTTCAAAGGCAATGTAACAGATGAACCTGTAGTGGCAAGCATCATTCGTAAATTCGATACAGATGTGAGCATCTTATTTGGTGGTGTTGATTACATTCAAGACATGAGTTTTGGTCATTTGATTGTAGAATTAAAAGGCGAGCGTGCTAAATCAGAAGCTGCTATCAACTACTTACATAATTTACCAATTGGAAGCGAGGTGATCGGTTATGTCACAGCAAATCATTAATTTATTGATACAAGGTTTCTTGGAAACAGTACAAATGACAGTGATTTCCACTGTGGTAGCCGTTCTAATCGGTGTTCCTTTGGGTGTTATCTTGGTCATCACCAGTCGTGGTCATATCATGCAAAATGAAGGCCTTAACAAAGTGTTAGGGGCTATTGTGAATGCCACACGATCCATTCCATTTATCATTTTGATGGTAGCCATTATTCCATTTACTCGCTTAGTGGCAGGTACATCCATTGGGACTACCGCAGCTTGTGTGCCATTAACATTGGCGGCGATTCCATTCTTGGCTCGCTTAGTGGAAACAGCGATTAAAGAAGTGAATGGTGGTGTTATCGAGGCTGCGCAGTCCATGGGGGCTACGCCATTACAAATTATTTGGAAAGTCTTATTGCCAGAAGCATTACCAACATTAATCGACAATATTACAGTACTCATCGTTAACTTAATTAGCTATTCTGCTATGGCAGGTGCTATTGGTGGTGGCGGTCTTGGTGATATTGCTATCCGTTATGGATACCAACGTTTCCAAGGGGATGTGATGTTAGCCACTATCATCATCTTAATTGTATTAGTACAAGTCATCCAAAGTTTAGGGGACTACTTATCCCGCAAAGTAAATAAAAAATAAAGGAGATAGTCATGAAGAAAATCTTAGTCGGCTTATTAGCCATTGCATCCTTAGTGCTATTATTAGCAGGATGCGGAAAAGAAGAAGCAAAACCAGCAGCGGATGCACCAATTAAAGTAGGTGTAACAGCAGGTCCGCATGCAAAAGTAATGGAGTTTGTAAAACAAGAAGCAGCCAAACAAGGATTGAACATTGAAGTCGTTGAATTCAGTGATTACATCCAACCAAACATTGCCTTAGATCAAAAAGAGTTGAATGTAAACTCTTACCAACACCAACCATTCTTGGATAATATGGTAAAAGATAAAGGGTTAAAAATTCAATCCATCGGTAAAACAATCTTGTTACCAATGGGTATTTACTCCAATAAATACAAAGATTTGAAAGACGTACCTAATGGTGCTACTGTAGCGATTCCAAATGACCCAACAAATGGTGGTCGTGCTTTATTGTTATTACAACAAGCAGGCTTAATTACATTGAAAGATGGGGGCAGTGTTAAATCTTCTGTAGCAGATATTACTGGCAACCCTAAAAACTTAGAAATTCGTGAGTTGGAAGCAGCACAAATCGCTCGTTCTTTAAATGATGTAGACGTAGCAGCAGTGAACACTAACTATGCCATCCCAGCTGGTTTGAATCCACAAAAAGATGCAGTTGTAGTGGAAAGCACTGACTCTCCATATGCAAATGTAATGGCAGTTCGTACAGATGATGTAAACAATGAAACATACAAAAAATTGTTGTCTATTTACCAATCTGAACCAGTACGTAAATTCATTCAAGAAGAATTCAAAGGATCTATTATTCCAGCATTCTAAGTGAATGAAAGTAACAAAGAAATATAGAATAGAGGCTAGTTGATGAACTATCATCAACGGCCTCTGTTTTTTGTATAAGAATGAAGAATTTATGATATATGTATGGTATTTCCTATGGTATAATGGTAGTGAAGTAAAGTGCATTCCGAATAGAATTATGAAGGAGTAAAAGATTGAATCAAAAGCTTAAGAATCCAATACACGACCAATTGTTTCATGCCATTTTGTCTTTGGAAACATTAGAAGAATGCTATGAATTTTTTGAAGATATTTGCACCATAGGAGAATTAAAATCTATTTCTCAACGGCTGGAGGTAGCGAGACTATTGAAAGCGGGTACAGGGTACGATCAAATCGTAGAACTTACAGGCGCTAGCACAGCTACCATAAGCCGTGTAAAACGGTGCTTGAATTATGGCGCTGATGGATATAATAAAATATTACCGCGGATTGAAGCATAAGAGGAAGACATCCAAGTGATGTAGTTAAGAAAGGAGGGCTCATACCATGGAAGGCGATTTGCTCATAGGTATTATATTATTTTTTGCAGGGGCCCTAGCAGGATTTATTGACTCCATTGTTGGAGGCGGTGGTTTAATTTCCTTACCTGCGTTGCTATTAACCAATATGCCTGTTGCCATGTGTATTGGGACTAATAAATTATCTAGTGTGTTTGGCTCAGGTACCGCAATGATTAACTTTGCTAGAAATAAATTAGTCAATTGGGATGGGATTAAATGGATTCTTCCCTTTACCTTGCTTGTGTCTATGGTGGGGGCGTATATAGCGGTCTATGTACCATCTACATTTTTGAAGCCAGCTATTATTGTGTTATTGTTAGTTGTATTCATTGTGGTACTTACAAAGAAAGATTGGGGTGCTATTTCCCAAGTAGAGCCTAAGCGTGGCTGGAAATTAGTTGCCTATATGTCCGTAGCTATCTTAATTGGTTTATACGATGGATTTTTTGGGCCTGGAACAGGAGTATTTTTGATTTTTTACTTTCTTTTCATGGGCTATGACTTTTTGGGTGCCTCTGGTAATGCAAAAGTACTCAATACAGTCAGCAACTTTGGGTCTTTGATGATGTTTATCTATATGGGTCAAGTCAATTACGGCTATGGACTGGCCGTGGCAGCAGGTCAAATTATTGGTGCCACTGCAGGATCGAAGTTAGCCATGGTGAAAGGCGCGGGACTAGTACGATTTTTATTTATTACCATGTCTTTGACGATGCTAATGAAATTGACCTATGACTATTTACTTTCACTAGGAATTATATAGTAGGGGTGACTATGCAAAAGTTTAGTGATAATCAAGTAGCGTTAATTAGTGGTGGTACATCTGGCATTGGATTTGCTACAGCAGAATTACTGTTAAAGCAAGGTTGGTGCGTTGTCATCAATGGACGTAATGAATGGGATGGACAAGAAGCGGTCGTGAAATTGCGTCGGATTTCCTCAAAAGTTCGATTTGTACAAGGCGATGTGAGCAAGGTTATGAATTGTCGTCGTATTGTAGAAGATACAGTACGTCTATTTGGTAATTTGAATGCGTTAGTAACAGCAGCTGGCTATTACGAAGAACGATTGTTAGAGGATGTGGATGAACAAAACTTTGATGAAATGTTTGGAACTAATGTGAAAGGTACGGTCTTTTTATGTCAAGCTGCAGCGCCGTACTTGAAACAAGTTCATGGTAGCATCGTGACCATCTCTAGTGATGCAGGTCTACAAGGAAATGTAGCGTGCACTGTGTACGGAGCATCCAAAGGGGCTGTGGTAAGCTTTACGAAGTCACTGTCCTTAGAAATGGCGCCACATCGTGTCCGCGTAAACTGTGTATGTCCTGGTGATGTAGATACATCATTAGTGGCGAAACAATTGGCCAATGAACCTTCTGGGGATATTGTGAAAGCTAAGGAAGAGATGGCACTGCACTATCCATTAGGACGGATTGCGCAACCCAAAGAAGTGGGAGAAGTTATCGCTTTTCTTATCAGTGAGAAAGCTTCTTTCGTGACGGGAGCTGCATGGACTGTAGATGGTGGATTAACAAGTTGGTAATTCATACGGAAATTTGATACAATAAGGGTAATCAGTACATTGACACATACATGTTTTGTGGTAAGTATAGGAGACAAATATGGAACAGTTGGAATACAATAATGAAACACTTGCTCAAGCAACGAATGTACAAGAAGAAGTAGAAATGATTTGTCGTTGGGCTGCAGCTCGTGCAGCTGGCATTGCGGCATTACCAAAGTTTAATTATGCAGGTTTATTAGCCAATGATGTGTATATGGTATCCCGCATTGCTCAAGCCTATGGCGTATGTCCTGCTAAAGAGGGTATTACGGGATTTTTAGTAGGTCTTGGTGGCAGTGCTGTGGCAGCCTTGGTATGTACTGTTGTGCCAAGTATTATTCTTCGCGTCCCTGTGGCAGCAGCCATTACTTACGGCGTAGGTAAAATGGCTGCGAAATGGATTGAAGATGGTATGCCAACATGCCCTAACTTTGAGGCTTATCGACAACGTTTAGTAGATATTTATGAATATAATAAAGAAACAGTGATTACATTGGCTAATACACCACTTCGTGATAAACCGTTAGGCAATGAAGCTGTAGACTTCTTAGAAGATGTTCATGTATCTGGTAACGAGTATTTAGCAAGTGCGAAAGGATTTGCAAGTTCTTTTGTAGGCGCTGATTTGTTGGCTAATATTGGCGCTGTGAAAGGTCTTGCAGTGGGAGCTGTCTCTATCTTGGCAGCAACTGTGAAAGACGCCTTAGAAAAAAGTGGTAATGAAGAATTACTAGATAATGCTCGTCATGCTGCAAAAGGTGTTGGATCCTTACTTAAAATTTTAGCGACGGAAGCATTATCTTTAACTGGAGCTGCAGCAAGTACATCTGCTTCCAAAGCAAGTGTATATACAAAAGCAGCTTATGAAAAAGCAGATACTGTACGCCAAACATTAAATGACTCTTTACAGACTACCGTAGAACCAGTAGTAGAAAAAGCGACTGCTGTGATGCAAGATGTAAAGGAAGTAGTAGAACCAAAATTACAACAAGTAAAAGAAAAGGTAGAACCAAAACTTCAACAGGTAAAAGAGATTGTAGAGCCAACATTACAGCAAGTAGAAGAAAAAGCTTCTGAACTAACAGCCAAAGCGATTGACCAAGCACAAGAAACGGTGCAAGACATCCGTGAAAAAGCAGAAGTTGTAAAAGAAACTGCCGTAGAATTGGCGGAACAAACAAAAGAGAAAGCCATTGATTTAGCAGAACAAGCAAAAGATAAGTTCAAACAGTAATCAGCGAGGTCATCATTATGAACATTTTAAAACTCCTTAAGTATGGAAAAAACTTTACATCTGATGCCTTTATGTCCACTGTGAATCGCATGGGACGCAATATTATGTTTGCACGAAAAGCAGTTATGTTATATTATTGTTTACGTGATAAAGACACACCAAAATTTGTGAAAGCTGTCATTGCCGGGGCTTTGGGCTATTTAATTTTGCCTATCGATTTTATCCCAGATAGCGTACCGGGTCTTGGATGGGTAGATGATGTAGCCATCTTGGCGATTGCTATGAAAGTAGCTAATCGGTATATTAAGGCTTCTCATAAAGAACAAGCACAAAAATTCGTGCCTATTGGATCAATTGAGTAATGAGTAAAAGGGGCTCTTTGGAGCCTCTTATTGCATAGGAAAGGTAGTATACGATGATTTCTACGTCACTACGTGTCCGATTTTATGAAACGGATATGATGGAGATTGCTCATCATACCAACCATTTACGGTGGTTTGAAATGGGCCGAATTGAATATTTCCGCCGCTGTGGCATTAGTCTATGGGACATGATGCAAGAGGGCATCGTCTTTCCTATTACAAAGGTGAGCTGTGAGTATAAGGAAGTGGCACGTTTTGACGATGTATTGCGGGTAGAATTAACGGTGGCCTCATTGTCGAGGGCTCAATGTACTTTCACCTATCGGATTATTCGTGAAAGTGATGATGCTCTTATTTGCACAGGAGAGACGCAAAATGTATTCACCGCTAAGGAAACGGGTAAAATTATTCGCTTGCCGGACGTATTTTTTAATCCTATGAAAGCCGTAGCAGAGGAGGAGTAGGGAATGACGCCCATACAGAAGGAATTACCTATTGGAGTATTCGACTCTGGCATCGGTGGATTGTCTGTATTATCTGTGCTTACACAGGAATTTCCAGAAGAAGATTTTATTTACATCGGAGATAGCGCAAATAATCCAGTAGGAAATAGGCCGATTGAGGAAATTGAAAGCATTGCTACAACTATTGCAGAATTTTTAGTGGCACAGCCGGTGAAACTACTAGTGATTGCTTGTAATACGTTTTCTGTGGTGGCCTTGGACAAGTTGTCCAAACGATTTGATGTACCTATTGTGGGTATGTCGCAGGGGATTCATGATGCACTACGCATCAAAGTCAAACAGAAACGAAAAGGCCCCTTAGGTATTATGGCTACCGTAGCGACTATTAATAGTCATAAACATATGGATGCGGTGCATAGTTTAAAACCTCATGTGAAAGTGCTAGAACAAGGCTGTAAAGACTTGGCAGCCTGTATTGAGGAAGGGCATTTAGATGATGATTTGCTTCGGAGTTGTGCCAAAGAGTATGTACAACCATTGGTAGAGGCAAATGTGGAAGTAGCTATTTTAGGCTGCACCCATTATCCGTTAGTAGAACCTGTATTGCGAGAACTCACGGATGATCGTATTTGCTTCGTCAACCCTGCGTGGGAAACATCAGATGCAGTGGGAGCCATTTTGTACAGTGAAGACCTAGAACAAAGTACAGGACGGATAGGTTCCATTCAAATTTGTGTCACAAGTCATGCAGATCGAGTGACTCCTATCGTACAGGATATTTTCAAGGATGCTAGCTTAGAAGCTAAGCTCATTACTCTATAGGAGGAAGTATGTATATTTACACATTAATAGACACCCTAGTGTGGATTGCTTGTATCATTGCCATTATATATATTGCATATCGCATCTTTGCATGGCGACAAGGCAATGAAGAGATTGTGATTATGGTAAAACGCCGTACTCCATTTGTGGTAGAAGATATTAGTTTTGACCAAGTGGTGCTATCTACGGATATTCCATTTGTGAACAGAGGAAAACAATACGGAACCATCATGGATATGTTCCCTCGTCATTTATTGCCACAAGAACAATTTGACAATGTGCGAATTCAATCTTGGTTGACCGATGCGAAAGCCGAACGTCATGATGGCTATTGGGAAGCGTTAGTGTATGAACAAAGACAAGGCAGTACCATTCGTTTGCGGATTGTTATGACCGCTAATAGTGGCAATATTCGTAAAGACTTAGTGGGATTCCCTGATATGCCTATCGATATTTACCATCAAGTGGTAGGTCGCGAGGCATACCGTATTTCAAAAATTAGAATCACTCTAACTGCAGAAGAGTTAGAAGTAGCGATGCGTAAATAGGAGGTATATCATGGCAGAATTAGAACTTTTACCAATCCCTACTCGCATTTTAACGAATAAAGATGATATCGTAGAGGCTATCGTAGAATTTGCAGGACCCTATATTGGGGCAGAGGACATTGTGTGTGTAGCAGAATCCGTCGTGGCTATCACCCAAGGCGAATTCACACGTCCAGAAGATTTGAAAGTATCTTGGCAAGCTAAATTTTTAAATCGCTTTATCCATCCAGATGGATCTATGGCATCTGTCTATGGTATGCAGGCGGCTATGGATAAAGAGGGAGAATGGAAAATGATGTTTGCCTTCTTCTGTGGCGCCGTTGCGAAAGTGTTCAAAAAATCTGGCGTGTTCTATCAAATGGCACGTACCGCATCCTTAACAGATGATGTAACAGGCACCATGCCTCCATTTGATAAATGTATCGTCTATGGACCCAAACAACCACATGCAGTAGCGGATGCTATTATGAAAGCAACAGGAGCTTATGGGGCTTGTGTGGCAGATGTGAATGATTTAAAACGAGCTGCTATTTTAGGCCATAGCCGTGGATTAAAACCACAACAAATTGCGCAAATTTTGATCGATAATCCATTTGGTAATGATAGCCAAATGACGCCAATCGTGGTGATTAAAAATTATGCTTCTGTGTCTAAGCGAAGAGTATAAAGCGTATTGGAATCATGACAATATTGCATGTCGTTCATAGAAGATAAAAATTGTTGATACTTGTGCTTGCAAATTGAGCGGTATCAGCGTATACTGAAAGAGAACTTTGGGGAGCCTCATGGCTGAGAGTAAACGAATGTTTTGACCCATAACCTGATTTGGATAATGCCAACGTAGGATAAGTTTGATTCGTCATACCGAGGACATCCAACAGGATGTCCTTTTTTTGTGTCTTTTATAGATGATATCGTATATGGATACAAATTGAAGGTGCATCTAAGTGGATGTACAAGTGGAATAGAATAGTGAGACGATAGAGTGCTACAGCATGAAGGGGCATACCACCGCGGGTATGGTTTTTCGTGCTGTTTTTTTATACTAGTATGTGAGGAAGAATCCCGTACAGGTGATTGGCAGTATACTAGTTTTGAAATGTATATATAGCAAACGCTATAGTTAGGAGGATACGATGAAAGTAAATGGAACAACCTATCATTATGAAGGACAAACAGTACAAGAAGTGCTGACAGCCTTAGCGTTTCGTATGGATCGCATCGTAGTGGAATATAATGGGAAGATTCTTTCTAAAGCAGATTGGGAATCCACTCGTGTGAGCGCTGCGGACACAATGGAAGTAGTAACCTTTGTAGGAGGTGGCTAAATGGTATCCTTACAAGATAAAAAAGTATTGCTCATCGGTGTGGGCGGTGTTGGTTCTCATGTGGCAGTGGCATTGTGTCGTGCTGGAATTGGACAACTAGAAATCGTAGACTTCGACGTTGTGGATGAGAGTAATCTAGGCCGTCAATACTATGACGTGAATGATGTTGGAGTGTTAAAAGTTGAGGCTATGAAAGGTCACCTGAATCGGATGAATCCAAACTGTGAAGTCATTGTTCATAATGAATGCCTCACACCAGAGCGACTATCTGAATTAATCGATGGCTATGACATGGTCGTAGAAGCAGTGGATAAAGCGGTCACAAAAGCATGGATGACAGAAGTTGTTTTAACGCATCCTACAGAACCTTTGCTAGTAGGTTGTTCTGGCATGGCTGGTTGGGGTGATAGTAATGGGATACGCCGTGAACGGAGACATCATCGTTGGTACTTATGTGGTGACGGTGTGAGTGATATTGATGCTATTGGAAAAATTACGGCTGCTCGTGTTATGGTTTGTGCTGGCCATATGGCAAATGCGGTCATTCAACTATTACACGGAGAAGATATTGATTAAGGAGAAACCTATGACACTTTCAGTACAAGATATGGAAACACAAGACACATGGACTTTAGGGGGGCATACATTACAGTCTCGATTTATCTTGGGGTCTGGCAAATTTTCTATCGACTTAATCGAAGCTGTCCTAGAAGAGGCCGGGGCAGAAATGATCACCCTAGCATTGCGTCGTGCGGTGGGGGGCGAAGTAGAAAATATTTTAGACGCCATTCCAAAAGATACCATCTTAATCCCTAACACAAGTGGCGCCAGAGATGCGGAAGAAGCGGTGCGCATTGCACGCTTATCCCGAGCTACAGGTTGTGGAGATTTTGTAAAAGTAGAGATTATGAAAGATTCTAAATATTTATTACCTCACAATGGAGAGACTATTAAAGCAACGGAGATCTTAGCTAAAGAAGGATTTATCGTCTTACCGTATATGTATCCAGATTTAGAAGTAGCTCGTGATTTAGTCAATGCTGGTGCCGCAGCGGTGATGCCTTTAGCTGCCCCTATCGGATCTAATCGTGGGTTACAGACGAAGGAATTTATTAAAATTTTAGTCAATGAAATAGACTTACCTATCATCGTAGATGCTGGTATAGGAGCTCCCTCCCAAGCAGCAGAAGCGATGGAAATGGGTGTAGCTGCGATTATGGCGAATACTGCCGTAGCCTCTGCGGGCCATATTCGTGGTATGGCAAAGGCCTTTGGCTTAGCCATTCAAGCAGGACGATTGGCATATTTGTCAAAATTAGGACCAACACTTGAAACAGGCGGTACCGCTTCCTCTCCATTAACTGGATTTTTACGATAATAGGAACGATATGTCTTATATATCGATACATAGTTGATAGAGTGCAACATGTATCGATATAAGGGGCTACGAATGCGTATAGGTATAATAATAAATAATACTGAGCAGAAGTCCTTATAGTTAGCTTAGTTAAGTATAATGTTAGGAAAGGATATAGTTATGTCTAGTACCACCAGATACCATATAGATGATCCATGTTGGAAGTATCGCCCCCATATGGATCAAATTGAAAGTCCCATTTTAGAAACAGTGTTAGAAGAACGTGAACAATATACGTACGACCACTATACAGCAGATGACGTGCGCCGTGTGTTACAAGAAGATACCATTGACTTAGAAGGGCTGAAAATTTTATTATCTCCTGCAGCAGAGCCTTTTTTAGAGGAATTGGCGGAGAAGGCGAAAGTCGTAAGAACAAGATACTTTGGCAATTCTGTATATTTGTTTACACCGTTATATATTTCAAATTATTGCGATAACTTATGCGTGTATTGTGGATTCAACTGTAAAAATCAGATTCATCGTGCCAAATTAGACGAAGAGGGCATTGAGGAAGAGTTAAAAAACATTGCCAAAACAGGATTGCAAGATATTTTAATTCTTACAGGGGAAAGTGAACGTCACAGTCCTATTTCGTACATTGGTCGTGCCTGTGAATTAGCAAAAAAATATTTCAAAGTAGTAGGCGTAGAAATTTACCCTGCCAATGTAGACGATTATGTGTACTTACGAGAATGTGGTTGCGATTATGTAACGGTATTCCAAGAAACGTATAATTGGGAAAACTATAAAACATTGCATTTGTTAGGCAATAAAAGTGTCTTTCCATACCGATTAGAAACGCAGGAACGGGCTTTACGTGGAGGTATGCGTGGAGTAGGCTTAGCTGCCTTGTTGGGACTGGATGACTTCCGAAAAGATGCCTTTGCCACAGCCTTGCATGCCCATTTGTTACAGCGTGCTTATCCGCATGGAGAAATTAGTATTTCATGCCCACGTCTGCGCCCTATTGTTAATGATGAGACCATCAATGCAGGAGACGTAGGAGAAGCACAATTATTACAAGTTATCTTGGCGTATAGACTTTTCTTACCGTATGCCAATATTACTATTTCTACTCGTGAAACAGCACGATTCCGTAACGGAGTCTTACCATTAGCAGCGACGAAACTTTCAGCAGGTGTCAGCACAGGCATTGGTGAACATTCTTCAGAAGAAAAGAAACAGGACGAAGGGGATGCACAGTTTGAAATTGCCGATAGTAGAACCGTAGCAGAAGCGATGGAAGACGTAAAAGCCTTAGGTATGCAAGTGGTGATGAGTGATTATATCGATGTGCTCTATGAAGAAAAATAACCAATCTATAGATACCTTGGTGTTGATTACGAATCGACAGTTGTTGAAAAATGACATGAATCTAGGAGCATATGGTGCAGCACTGTCCAGAGGAGTAGAAAGATTACAAAAGTATGGTAAACATTTTCTTTATAATATTGAAAAAAATAGTTTTCCATGTGATATGCATAAAGCATATGAATCTACAG
This sequence comes from uncultured Veillonella sp., assembly GCA_963526885.1. Lineage (GTDB taxonomy): Bacteria > Bacillota > Negativicutes > Veillonellales > Veillonellaceae > F0422. Next base: position 18,635 of record CAURQH010000017.1, read on the forward strand.
TAGCAGCAAATCTCGATAGCAATAGATTGTTTAAGCGAGGAGTAGATAGTGTTGAAATGGATAGATGGATGAGAAATCACCACAATCTGTACACATTATGCCGTGACACAGACCTACCCTTTGAAGAGTACCTCCAACTCTGTGAAGTCATAGGTAGTACTGTAGTATACCATGGCAAGGTTATTACGAATCGAAAACAATTAGGAGTAGTCTTAGCAAAAGCAAAACGAATCCATATGCCTACCAATCTAATACGCCATTGGCAATCCGAACAAGAAGAACTGTGGAACATATTCCAAAGCCATTTGAATAGTGTCACAGTATGGAGTACCGTCCACAACGAAGATGATATCAAGTTGTTAGCATCTTTAGGAATCCCTCATTTGGAGTACGTCTTAATTAGCCCTATCTTTCCTACACCATGCAAAGAAGGACATCCTGGAATTGGTGTTAGCAGAGGGGAAACATTGTTACAGCAAATGCAGAATCATTACCCATATGTCAAAGGCATTGCTTTGGGTGGCATTCACGAATACAATTATCAAAAGTGTTTGCAACATTCTTTTACTGGCGTAGCTATTATGTCTGATTTCATGAAGCAAGTGTATATATAATATATAGATATAAGAACGCCATACACTTTGGAGCAAATCTCAGTGGAACGAAAATTTGTGGAGAAGTGTATGGCGTTCGCTCCTTACATTCTAGGCACAAAAGCGGGGAAAGAACGCCATATACAGCGGAGCACTCTCAGTGGAACGAAAATTTGTGGAGAAGTGTATGGCGTTCGCTCCCTACGTTCTAGGCACGAAAGCGTGGAAAGAACGCCATAGACAGCGGAGTTTGCAAAAGCGTCCTCAATCCTGTAAAATAGATAGGTAAAGATCATAAGGAGGAGCTATGTTACTGTCAATTGTTGTTCCCGTGTATAATGAGGAAGATAATATTCAAAAATTTTATACTACAGTCAAAGATGTATTGCAAACTCTTGACTATGACCATGAAATTATTTTCGTCGATGATGGGTCCAGTGATGATAGTGCAGGCATGCTACGATATATTGGTAATCAAGATCCAAAAGTAAAGGTTTTGTTGTTGGCACGAAACTTCGGTCATCAATTAGCCTTAACATGTGGATTAGATTACGCACAAGGTGATGCGGTCATCACGATGGATGGAGACATGCAACATCCACCAGAGTTGATTCCAGAACTAGTCAAACATTGGGAAGCAGGCGCAGATGTAGTACGTACTATTCGCGATTCTACAGAAGATGCTAGTTGGGCAAAAGCTTTCACATCGAAATATTATTACAAAGTACTTAACAAATTAGCCAATGTTCCTATCGTGGAAGGGGGTTCCGATTTCCGATTGATGAATCGTAAATCTTTGGAAACTTTGAAATCCTTCCGAGAACATGGTAGATTTTTACGGGGTATCGTGGGAGACTTAGGGTTCGTACAACATGAGTTTCATTTTGTAGCCCCCCCACGTTTTGCAGGTACTTCCAAATTTAGCGTAAAGAAAATGATGCGCTTTGCCTTAGATGGGATTACAGCATTTTCTAGGGTGCCTTTGCGCTTAGCCTTATATATCGGTTTGCTATGCGGACTGCTCAGCCTGATTATGATCGGACATATATTGTTCGTTCACTTCTTCTCTGACAATGTAATCAGTGGTTGGTCTACCTTAGGGGTGGCTATCTTCTTCTTAGGAGGTGTACAACTGGTAGGCATTGGTATCATTGGGGAATATGTGGGACGAATTTTTGAAGAAGTCAAACAACGACCGTTATATTGGGTGAAAGAGACCATAAACTGTCACATAGAAGACAAATAGTCGTATATAAGAGAGGAGTCCTATGACGAGTAAAAAGAAACAATACCTGGCAGTCGCTCTATTAGTAGGTTTTTTAGGTACTAGTGTACAAGGAGCTTACCAATATGGTGATGCAGGCAATGAAATTCTTGGTATTCAAAAGAAACTCACCGCTGCTGGTTATAAAGCTAGAGAAACTAGCGAATATGATGCAAACACAAAGTGGGCTGTTAGATTATTCCAAAAAGATAATGGATTAACAGTGGATGGTATATTAGGGGCAGTGACCTATAAAAAATTGATGGGTAAACCATTGCCAGCTAAGACTAATACAGTATCTAAGAAGAAAGAAATTTCAGAAAAAGATGCAGTTCTATTATCTCATATCGACTCAGATAAACACTTAGAATCTACAGCTATTACATCTGCGGTGAAGCATAAAAAAGGCAAAGCCTCTGCTCCACAAGGGCTGACTTTCAAAAAGAAAGGCAAAACATACAAAGGATTCGAGGTTGGACATCAACCTGTATCTGGCAATGTGAAAGAGATTTTGACCTATGCCAATACGTTCACAGGAGTGCCTTATAAATTTGGTGGCACAACGCCAGCGGGCTTTGATTGCTCTGGATACATTCGCTATGTATTCCAAAAAATAGGCTTTGATATGCCACGTCAAGCTGATGAACAGTATACAGTGGGTAAAAAAGTAGAGAAAAGTAATCTACAACCAGGTGATTTAGTATTTTTTGAAACCTATGAACCAGGGATTTCCCATTCTGGTATTTACATCGGAGATGGACAATTCATCAGTGCCACATCTAGCAGTGGCGTTGCCGTAGCAGATATTGATGATAGCTACTGGGGACCACGCTATGTAGGGGCAAAACGCGTACTATAACACATAAGCTGTAATGATGTTGTCATTACAGCTTTTGCCATATATGCGATAAGTTGAAACATAAAGGAGTTAACTATGACGCACGCAGGCATTCACATACAAGATGTACAATTTTCTTATGGATCTCAGACGGTGATCCATAATATGACCATTACCATTCCTAAAGGCGAGTTTGTGCTGGTAGTGGGACCTAATGGATCTGGTAAAACCACGTGGTTACGTATGGTAGCAGGACTATTAGAACCGACAGCAGGACATCTTTGTTTAGACGGTATTAGTCCGAAAGAGGCGCAAATGAAAGGACTCATTCACCTAGTGCCACAAATTTATAACAAAAATGCAGCTCAATTTCCAGCAACCGTAGAAGAGGTAGTGGGACTAGCCTTATTTCATGTGCCGAAACAAGATCGTAAAGGTCGTATCTTGGAAGCCCTGGAATTAGTAGGCATGCAAGATTTCTTGAAACGCCGCATCGGTGAGCTCAGTGGTGGTCAACAGCAACGTGTGATGTTAGCTCAAGCGCTAGCACGGAAACCGAACTATATCTTACTGGATGAGCCCACAAGTGGTATCGATTATGAAACAAGTAAGAAAATTTATGAAGTGTTGCGCTCTTTGAAACAAGAAAATATTACCGTCATCATGGTCACTCATGATGTGACGGAAGCTATGGAAGTGGCAGATACTATTTTATGTGTGGATGGACATGCTTGTTACTATGGACCTTGCAAAGGCTTTATGGAAAGTCATCAAGGATCTCGTTTGGCATGGCATATAGGAGGTTAAGATGGATATTTTATCCTATACATTTATGCAACGCGCTTTTTTAGCAGGCCTTATCGTGGCGCTTATGTGTCCTTTAATCGGTATGTTCATCGTTATCAAACGACAATCCATGCTCGGCGATGGATTAGGGCATATTGCCTTTGCAGGTGTGACGGGAGCATCCTTGCTGAAAGTCTACCCTCCATTAGGTGCGGTGGTATTGACCGTACTATCTGCGATGGGCATAGAACTAGTGCGTCGCTATCAAAAACAATATGCAGATATGATTATGGCATTATTCTTTTATGGCGGATTATCCTTAGCTATCGTTTTTTCTACGATGGTAAAAATGCCGAGTACGGGTCTTTTGAACTTCTTATTCGGCAGTATTTTGACGGTTACTATGACCGATATCTATGGCATTGGTGCTGTGGCGATAGTAGTGGGGATCATCATGAAATTTGTGTATCACTCCTTAATGCTTACCTCTTTTGATGAAGAGATTGCTCGCACCGTAGGCATCAATGTGAATCGTGTGAACATGATCTTTGCCATCTTAACAGCTCTTGTGGTTGTGATGGGGATGACCGTAGTAGGGATTTTATTGATTAGTGCACTTATGATTGTGCCTGTCGCATCCGCTCATTTATGGAAACGAGGCTTTAAAGAAACTTGGGGTATCGCCACCGTCTATTCAGTGTTATCCGTTGTTGGTGGACTATGTAGCGCCTTTTGGCTAGACTTTGCACCAGGGGGGACCATCGTACTCACAGCCATTGGGTTGTATGTGGTGACGTTCTTGGTGAATTTGGTGAAGTGTAGATAGTAATACAATATACCATCAGTGTTGAAAGTATCGCCATCATATATACGTTAATGACTGTACCTAAATGCATACTTTCATCAAAATCTGTGGTATAATAAAGGCAATAGACAATTTTAGGAGGGAAACCATGACAGGAAATGAATTACGCCAAGCGTATTTGAATTTTTTTGAAAGTAAAGGACATTTAAAACAAGAGAGTTATTCTCTTGTTCCAGATAACGACCCATCTTTGTTATTAATCGGTGCTGGTATGGCGCCTTTGAAACCATTTTTTACAGGTAAATTAGTGCCACCTTGTACACGAATTACGACAAGTCAAAAGTCAATTCGTACAGGTGATATTGAAAACGTAGGACGTACAGCACGTCACCATACATTCTTTGAAATGTTGGGTAACTTCTCTTTTGGTGATTATTTCAAAAAAGAAGCCATCCATTGGGCATGGGAATTTTTGACAGAAGTCATCAAATTGGATAAAGAAAAATTATACGTTACTGTATATCCAGATGACCAAGAAGCGTATGACACTTGGCATAATGAAATCGGGTTGCCAGACAGCCACATCAGCCGTTTAGAAGACAACTTCTGGGAAATCGGTGAAGGTCCATGCGGTCCCGATAGCGAAATTTTCTTTGACTTAGGACCGGAACGTGGTTGTGATGATCCAAACTGTGCACCAGGTTGTGATTGCGATCGTTTCCTTGAAATTTGGAATCTTGTGTTTACGCAATTCAATCGCACTGCAGAAGGTACATACGAACCATTGGCTAAGAAAAATATCGATACTGGCGCTGGTTTAGAACGGTTAGCATCTGTTTTACAAGGTAAAGAAAGCAACTTTGAAACAGATTTGATTTTCCCAATCATCGAAGCTACAGCGAAAAAAGCAGGTGTTACGTATCATACAGATGCGAATACAGATATTTCTTTGAAAGTTATTGCCGACCATATTCGTGCCATTGTAGCATTGATTGCAGACGGTGTATTGCCATCTAACGAAGGCCGCGGATATGTACTTCGTCGTATTTTGCGCCGTGCTGTTCGCCATGGTCGTCTATTAGGTATTCAAGGACCATTCTTGGTGCCATTAGTAGATATCGTAGTAGATATCTTGGGTGGAGCTATCACAAATATTGTGGAAAAACAAGACTTTGTAAAACGTGTGGTAGCGAATGAAGAAGAACGCTTTAACCAAACACTGGCATCTGGTCTTGATATGTTGAGCCAATTGTTGGATACATTAAAAGCTGATGGTACGACTACTGTACCAGGTCAAGATGTATTCAAGTTATATGACACCTACGGATTCCCTTGGGAATTGACAGAAGAAATTGCGCACGAAGCTGGTTTCACTATCGACCAAGCTGGTTTTGAAGCTGCTATGAATGAACAACGTACTCGTGCTCGTGAAGCTCGTGAAGATGTAGATGCAAAAGTAGCAACTCCAGACATTACGCACTTATCCAATGAACATATTTCTGACGATGAAAGTGCCACAGCATCCACTGTATTGTTAATCGGTGAAGGGGCCAAAGCTATCGACCGTGCGGAAGATGGACAGGATGTAACGATCATCGTAAAAACAACTCCATTCCATGCAGAGGGAGGCGGACAATTAGGTGACACTGGCTTCATCGTTGGTCCATTGGGTAAAGTAGAAGTACATACAGCGAAAAAATTACCAGAAGGAACTACTTACCATGTAGGTACAGTGGTAGAAGGTAGCATTTCTGTAAATGACGAAGTCACTTTTGCAGTGGATGTAGAACGTCGTCAACATATGGCTCGTAACCATACAGCAACGCACTTATTGCATGCTGCATTACGCTCCGTATTGGGTACGCATGTCAACCAAGCCGGCTCTTTGGTAACGCCAGACTACTTGCGTTTTGACTTTACACACTTCTCTCCTGTGACTGCAGAAGAATTACAAACGATTACAAATATGGTGAATGAACAAATTCTTCGTGCCTCTACATTGGAAGTAGAAACGATGTCCATCGACGCAGCGAAAGCAAAAGGTGCAATGGCATTGTTTGGCGAAAAATATGGCTCCGAAGTACGTGTCGTATCTGTGCCAGAATTTTCCATTGAATTGTGTGGCGGTTCTCACGTAGAAAATACAGGATTTATCGGTCAATTCCGCATCACTTCTGAAGGTGGTATCGGTTCTGGCGTACGCCGTATCGAAGCGGTAACAGGCAAAGCAGCTCTAGCTTTAGCACAACAAGAAGAACATACATTAAAATCTGTAGCATCTCTTGTGAAAGCAAAACCACAAGAAGTGGTAGGCAAAGTACAACAAGTACTTGACCATGCAAAAGCTGTGGAACGTGAGCTAGAACAAGTGAAAAAAGAATTGAACAGCGGTAACCTTGATGGTGTCTTAGCAGGTCAACTTACAGTAGGCGATGTAACAGCTGTGGTCGCATCTGTACCAGTGTCTGATATGGGTGAATTGCGCGATATGGCAGATATGGTTCGTGATAAAATCGGATCTGGCGTTGTTCTTTTGGGAGCAGCTGGTGGCGATAAAGTGAACTTCGTCTGCATGGCTACGAAAGACGTAGTAGGCAAAGGTATCCATTGCGGTAATATCGTAAAAGCAGCGGCTCAAGCGGCTGGTGGTAACGGTGGTGGCCGTCCAGATATGGCACAAGCTGGTGGTAAAGACCCAGCAGCGATGGACCAAGCCTTAGCAGCAGGTAAAGAAGCTATCCAATCTATGGTTGTATAAGCTTACGATAGATGAGACTTTCAGTAGAAAACTCATAATAAGGAGGGATTGTATGAATCTTTCAGATAAAACAATGGTGATTAAACCGGTACAAACTACGCCGTTAACGCCAGAAGAAGTATTCCAACATGTGTTTCAAGCACTAGTGGAAAAAGGGTATAACCCGATTAGTCAAATCACAGGATATCTCATTTCGGGAGATCCAACGTATATTACAAGTTATAACAATGCTCGGAAAGATATTCGTAGCATCGAACGAGATGAGCTCATTGAAGAGCTTGTAAAAGAGTATGTGAAAGCGAAACAATTATAATGCGAATTATGGCACTCGATGTGGGAAGTCGGACGATTGGCGTCGCATGCAGTGATGCGTTATATATTACAGCGCAAGGCATCGAAACCATTCGCCGCACATCTCACGAAAAAGACTTTCAGCGCATTGTGGAATTAATCCGTGAGTATGAGGTAGACACCATTGTGGTGGGGATGCCGAAAAATATGAATGGCACCAAAGGAGAACGGGCTGAAAAAACGGAAGCCTTTGTGGAAAAGATGAAAGAAGTCATTTCTACGCCAGTTGTATTTTGGGATGAACGTCTATCTACAGTGATGGCGGAAAAATCTTTAATTGCTGCTGATGTAAGTCGTAAAAAACGGAAAGAAGTCATTGATAAGATGGCAGCAGTTGTCATTTTACAAGGCTATTTAGATAGTCGTTCATAAGGAGGTTACCATGATCGAACAAGGTTATGAAGGTGAAGTATCTGTAATTGTCATTGAAGACGAAAATGGAGAAGAAATGTACTATGAAGAAGAAATGCTCATTCAACATGATGGAAAAGCATTTGCTATTTTAGTATCTCTTCCTCCAGAAGAAGACACTGAACATGACGAACCAGAAGTGATTATTGCACGCATTGATGAAGAAGAGGGAGAACAAGTTTACGTAGCTCCTACTGATGAAGAATTCGATGCAGTCATTAAATTATACGAAGAGATGGACTAATCGCTAGTAAGGGCTGTAACAGATTGCCGATAGGCAGTGTGGTTACAGTCCTTTTTCTGTAGAGTGTTCATTATGTTTATAAACAATGAGTACAGTGGAGAACTAAGAGATATGGCAACAGAAGAAAAGAACACACAAATTCAGTATGAACTATATATTCCCGCCCAATTTAACGAGGAGATTCGAGGTTCATTAGAAACGCTGATGGAGGATATGTTAGAAGATATAGGGACTGTCCATGAAGGGGAATCGGTGTATAAAGAAAATGGTGAAATTGACCATTGCGTAATTTGGTTTTCCATGGATGAAGGAGATGAATTTGTAGAGGAAATACTCCTCTGTTTGAGAGAAGCAGGTGTACCTTGTGGTGCTAAGTTATATCAAAATGGAAATGTTATTGCAGAATTAGGCAATTTACATCATATCCATGTTGTGTTGGATGCGTCATTAGGGGATGCGAAACAGTTCGAACAATTGGATACAAAAATTTCTAAGGCCTTGAAAGAGAATAACGTTGTCAGCGGTACCACACTGCGTATTCCAGAGGGAGTGGCTACCTTTGCCTATTATGTAGCAGATAAGGACCTTGCAGTGAGCACCATCGAGAAGTATCTTGGTCGAAGTGTACTAGGAACAGGAGCTACGATTGATGTGGTAGACTCTGGCCTTACGATTCATGAACGGTTTATGACAGATATATATAGCATCTATCGTGGGGTAGTGCCTGATTTGTGGTCTGCGATTAAAAGTGAGTGGAAAGGTATTTCTTCGCAAGAGTGGATGCGCTTGTTACAACGTTATCCAGACACACCAGAAGGTCTTAGCTTCTTGCTCAATATTGTGAATGGTACGTACCAACAGGAATACACATCTATGAAGGTCACATTCCCTATGTTCCTCTATGAAGGCAAACGATTCTACTTGCTGTCAGCACGTCAAATGTTAGAATTTGATCTTCACGGACAAGATGTGATGAAGATGGATATATTGGGGCTTGATACAAAACCATCACAAATACGGAGTGCTTCTAAACAGAGAAATCTGTGCCTGTTTGCAGCTACTGGGGAAGGGGAAGAGGCATCGCGGCTTTACCTTGACTATAATCCGACAAAATCCGGTGATGTAGGGCAGGTGATCTATTACGATGGGGACACCCATATGCTAGAGGTGCTGGCTCCGTCTTTCAGTCACGCCTTGTTAGAAATTATGGATGAAATGTCTGACAATTTAGCGGATTCCATTCTAGAAAGCGTTAAGGAACGCATCATGAATTTGAATATAGAAGCATTGGACCTCGACAGCGATGATAATCAGCTCATGATGAGTACTATGGCTATCCTAGCTGAAAGTACCATAGAAGATGGCATGCGTCCTACAACCCTTAGAAGTGGATGTATGGGCATGGTATTGTTAGAAAATGCTACCTTTGATATGGAGCAATTTAAACAGGACTTGCTCGCTCAATGGGATATTGTTTCCTCAACAAGTGCAAATGATATGAAAGCAGGAGCAGCAGTGGTTACGAAAGATGTGGACTCTGTAGATACAGCAGATATGGAGGAAGCACATGTATTAATCATTGGCGATGTGAAAGTGGTGATAGCACCATTCGACTTTGCTATGCCGGTGGAAGCATTAGAACCGGGGGCGCTACGGAATTATCTGTTTAACAATGCTTTAGAAGTGCTTAAGAAGCATACGAACCATGTAGCAATCAGTATCGTAGAAGGTACGGATAATACATTGGAAGAAAGTATTTTGCTGTCGAAGTTACTTTCAGTGGCAACAGTACAAACAGGAACTACTGCTATCTATACGAATGGCGTCCTCTATGAAGCGGACAAGTACTACCAAGAAACAGAGAATCTACGAGATAATGTGTTGCCTGTGGTGAACCTTGTGTGGGTTGATATCGATTTTGAAGAAGATGGAACCATATCTTTGTATACCAATGGTATGGAAGAGTTCGACCAACTCAATGTGGAATTCTTGCATTGTCCTTGGGATCCAGAGCGGGCTTGGAATTATATCCTCAGTGTGGCGAATTATGTGCTCACATCTGGGAAAGAGCTAAATGACGGTGATTCTATTGGTAGAACAGAGACAGAAGAACTGGTGGTTTACATCGATGAACCAGTCCGTGCAGATGGATTGCAAAGTATACAAATTTTCTTTGCTGAAAGTGAAGAAGCATAA
>CAURQH010000018.1:0-28603 GCA_963526885.1 uncultured Veillonella sp.
AAGGTTGACCTTCTTTTTCTATTTTATTTTTCCCACAAACATTTTACACTAACATGTGGTAAAATATATATAGATTAGTGTAGGGTAAAAGTGAAAAGATTTTGCTACATAGGAGTCGGGAGATTATGGATAGATATATTGAAGTTATACAAAATTAAATGATATAGGAAATTTATGAAAGACAAACGAACGTTAACATATACAATTGAAAACCTAATAGCGACGACGGTAGGAGAATGGCTAGACATCCATCAATTTCCACGAAAAACGATGAAAGAACTTTTTGGTGCAAAGGCTGTCCGATTAGATGGAAAAATTTGTACGGCAAAATCGGGGCTTTCAGAGGGGATGGTATTAGAAATTATCCCTCTAAAAGAGCGCATCGACCACGATCCAATAGAAATGCCTTTAACGATATCCTATGAAGATGAAGATATTCTTATCGTAGACAAACCATCGGGAATCACGATGAATTCGAAAGGGCAAGTATCTTTAGCGAATGGAGTAGCTCATTATTTTAAAGTAAATAAGATTTACGGAAAAGTGCGATTTTTAAATCGCTTAGACCGTGACACATCGGGCTTGGTGGTAGTAGCCAAGCACGGATTGGCACAACATTATTACCAACTACAGATGGATGACAATCGATTGGAAAAATGGTATCGTGCCACCGTAAAAGGTCGAGTAGAACAGTCGCAAGGTGTATTGGAGTTTCCACTGCGAAAGAGCGCAGACGACGGGATTCATCAAGAAGTGCACCCAGAGGGAGCGATGACAAAAACGGAATATGAAGTTCTATCCTATGATACAAGTCAAGATACAACAGAAGTCCGCATTCGATTATGGACGGGCAAAACCCACCAAATTCGAGTGACTATGGCTCACATAGGACATCCGTTGGTACATGATACGTTGTATGCAGATGCTCAAGTGGTGAAATATAAACATGGTGCTTTGGGAATGGATGCTACACAAGTTCACATAAGTGTACAAAACGATTCAGAAAACATAGAAAAAGTATCGGCACAAGACACAGAAAAGACCTTTGTTTTAAGAGCCTATCGGTTGGTGTGCTATCACATGCGAACAGGGGAGCAAATTGTTGTAGAAGTATGAGAAGGAAGGGTGCTTTTTTCGCTTTTTATTTCCCACACACCAAGCACACCCATCCACTGGCAATGGTTTTGGAAATATCTATAAATCCAACAGTAGTGGCAGCATGGATGAGTTCTTGTTCTTCTCCCTCTTGAATACCGCTCATGATGAAGATTCCTTTCGGTTCTAGGCAACGATAGGCATCCTCCAATAAGCGTAGCAAGATAGGGGTAATAATATTAGCCACGATAATAGAAGCGGTGGCACTAATGCCTTCCAGCAAATTATTCGTTTGTACGTGCACCACCGACCCTAGCTGGTTCATTTCAACGTGGTGTTGTGCATTAGTGGTAGCTGTTTCATCTAGATCGAAAGCTGTGACAGATTGAGCGCCTAGGGCTCCTGCGGATAAGGCGATAATGCCGGATCCTGTGCCTACGTCGAAGACGGTGCTTTCAGGGGTCAAATGTTGAGACATAGCTTGAATGGCCAACCGTGTAGTAGGATGGTCGCCAGTGCCAAAGGCAATGCCAGGTTCTATGCGGATCACTCGCTCATCTTCACGAGGGCTATACTCTACCCAATCAGGAATAATCGTCAAATGTTCCGTTATAGAAATTGGAGGATATTGCATTTTCCAATCGTCCCAACCAGACTCATCAGCCATAGTAATAGATAGATTGAGGGGGCCGAAATCCATAGTGAAAGTGCTTTGTAATTGCTGAATCTCACTGTTGATGAGAGCGTCTAATTCATCGACAGTATATAGGTCTGGATCTATATAGGCTTTCACAGTCACATCAGAGGAATCATACAGTTCCTCACGGTCTGGCTTGATAATGCCAAACCCATCATCTGTGAGTTGATCAAATTCGTAAGGGTCTTCTGTGTAGACACCTTCTGCTCCTAGAGCGAGCAGAGTATCCGTGATAAGTTCAGACGCTTCGTGCGTCGTGGTCAATGTAATTTCAAGCCAAGCCATGGTGGTACCTCGTAAATATAACATACATATAGTGTAAGATAACATACACATAACGTAATGATAATCATAAGTATAAGTGGTTATATATCACTAGTATAGTATCACATCTGAAAGGGCTCAGCCAAATTGTGTAGGGGTTATTATAAATGTAAGTCTATAGCTAGGACTCTATGGGGGATTCCATAGATAGAGTCTAAGGTGGGCGTGGATAATTGTTTCTTGTAGGAAGTCGAAAAATATAGTACTATCTAATATAAAGAGAATACTTTCATTTGCAAAAATAGCGATTTTTTCCATTGAAGAAAATTTCGTTTGCAAAAAGTGCGAAAATTTCCATTGAAATGACATAAGAAAAGGATAGCTGAGCAAATCTCAGCTATCCTTTTTGTATTGCTATATTATTTTTTCTTAAGTTTGTACGCAATGTACAGTGCGCCAATCCACACTGGAATGATGTAGATGGATGTGCGCATGGAATCCATTGTTAACATAACGCCTACTGCCATAGCGATGAACGCAAAGCAGAAGTAGTTTGTGAACGGATACAAAATAGATTTGAATTTCAATTCATCAAGACGGCCTTCACGAGCAAATTGTTTGCGGAATTTGATGTGTGTCACCGGAATGATGAACCATGCAATAATCAAACCTGCTACGATGATTGCCAATAATTGCAAGAACACGTCACTAGCGCTTGGGAAGATGTATGTTAAGAATACAACGATCAAGGCTAAGGCTGCACAGAACAAGGTCGCAATCAATGGCACCCCTGTAGCGGTTAAGTTTTTGAAGATTTTTGGCGCATCACCAGACAATGCCATACTATGTAAAATACGAGAATTACTGTATAGCAAGCTGTTATACACGGATAACGCTGCCACTACAACAACGAAGTTTAAGATATGCGCTGCCGCTGGAATGCCGATGTTCGTAAAGATTTGCACAAATGGGCTGGCATGTGTACCTAGTTCGTTCCATGGAGATAATGCCATGATGACAGTCATGGTACCTACATAGAAAATCAGAATACGAGCTAATAACTCGTTAATCGCTTTTGGTAACGTTTTTTCTGGATTTTCTGCTTCCCCAGCAGTGATGCCAATGAGTTCGACTCCACCAAAAGAGAACATCACCACAGCGATAGAGGCGATGAAACCATAGGCACCATTCGGAAAGAATCCACCATGAATCCAAAGGTTAGAGAAGTTTTGCGGGAATGTACCCATATCTCCGAAGAAAATCAAGAAAATACCAAATCCAATCATGGCGATGATAGCAACCACTTTAATGAGTGATGCAAAGAACTCTACTTCCCCATAAGCACGTACATTGATTAGATTAATTACAGTAACCAATGTAATACAAACGAGAGTAGTAATCCAATGCGGAATGCCTGGCAACCAGAAATCTAAGTATACTGAAATAGCAGCCAGTTCTGCCATGCTGGCAAGCATGTATACGATCCAATAGTTCCAGCCAGATAAATAGCCTGCAAAAGAAGACCAATATTTACTAGCAAAATAAGTAAAAGAGCCGGACACAGGTTCGCGGACTGACATTTCTCCTAGCATACGCATTAAAAAGAAGATAAAAATGCCGGTTAATAAATAAGAGAAAATAACACCTGGTCCTACCAGTTGGATTGTGGGAGCGGATCCGTAGAAGAGGCCTGTCCCCACAGAGGCTCCTAATGCGATCATTTGCATGTGGCGACTTTTCAGCCCGCGATGCAATGACGTCTTTGATTCATTGTCTTTCATTCTATATAACTCCCTTCCCATGTATACTCTGAAATGACATATATCTATTAGAATACCATAAACTATAGAATTTACCTAGTAAAATTTTAGTGTAGTAGAGAAGTAATGAAGAAATTGTGAACACATGTAAACCTATGATAAAAGTAGAAATTATTGTGTATTTTCACATGGTGGGATTAATATTCAAGTATATATGTTATTTTCATCATATATCCTGCTGTAGTATGCGTAATTTGCATATATAAATTCCAGTCTATTCAAAGGAGTTTAAAAAAATATGTAGAATTATTTAAAACAATAGACTGTTTTCGGCTGTAAAGGAGGACGATGTTCATGAAAGAATATACTAGTGATTTGATCAGAAACGTGGCGGTGGTCTCCCATGACGGGGCGGGTAAAACAGCATTAGTAGAGGCATTGTTATTGTCTTGTGGTGCTGTAGACTTTGTTGGCAAAGGTCAAGATAATAAACATATCATGGACTTTGAGCCAGAAGAAATCAAACGGAATGTCACTATCCAATTAGGTATGGCTCCTTGTGAATGGAAAGGTCATAAAATTAACTTCATCGACACTCCAGGTTATTCTGAGTTCCATGGGGAAGTGCGATCTGCTTTGCGTGCAGCAGACGGTATGCTTATGGTATTGTCTGCTGGTACAGGCGTAGAAATCGATACCATTCGTGCCTGGGAGTATGGGGTAGAATTGCAAATGCCTCGTATGGCTTTCATCAATAAAATGGACGTTGAAAAAGCAGACTTCTTTGGTACCTTGGAAAAAATGCGGGAATTATTTGGTAAAGCGATTATGCCATTGCAAATTCCAATCGGTGAAGGGCCTACTTTCAAAGGTGTGGTAGACGTGGCAAAACGGACTGCTTATGTCTATGAAAACGGTAAGATGACAGAAGTGGACGTGCCAGCGGAACTATCCGATAAAGTAGAAGAAATTCGTGAAATGACTGTGGAAGCAGCTGCAGAAGGTAATGATACATTATTAGAAAAATATTTAGACGGACAAGAATTGACCTTAGAAGAAATTCGTCAAGGTTTACGTGAAGGCATGTTGACGGGCCGTGTATGTCCTGTTATGTGTGGTACAGCGTTGAGTCGTATTGGTATGGACCAAGTCTTAGACCGTATGATTCGCTATATGCCAGATGCCACGAAAAAAATGATGACCGCTATTGGTGTGGATTCTAAGGAAGAGCATATCGTGGTGGCAGATAAACCGTTTACGGGTTTTGTATTTAAAACAATTCTTGACCCATTTGCGGGAAAACAAAGTTTTGTTCGTGTCTTCTCTGGAGAATTGAAAGTAGGAGATAAACTTTACAATGTGACCCGAGATGTAGAAGAAAAATGGGGAAAAATGGTAACCTTAATTGGTAAACAACAAGTGCCAGTAGAGGTCGCAAAAGCTGGAGATATCGTAGTCATTCCTAAACTAGGAGAAACGAAAACAGGGGATACCTTTGGTACGGCAGAATTTAAAGTACAATATGCACCAATTCGATTCCCACAACCGTTGTATCGTATTGCTATGGTTCCTGAGAAAAAAGGAGAAGAAGAAAAGCTAGCGAATGCTCTGGCACGTATTTCTGAAGAAGATCCGACTTGCGAAGTAGTAAAAGATGTGGAAGGTCGTCAAATGCAAGTGCGTTGTATGGGAGATGTGCATTTAGAACATATTTTACAAAAAATGGAACGCAAATATGGAGTGCGTGCAAAATTAGAAACGCCATACATTCCGTATCGTGAAACCATTCGTGGTACAGTGGAAGTAGAAGGGAAACATAAAAAACAAAGTGGCGGTCATGGTCAATATGGACATGTGAAACTTGGTATTGCTCCGCTATATGAAGGAGAGTTCGAGTTTATCGATAAAATCTTTGGTGGTGCTGTGCCACGTCAATACATTCCAGCTGTAGAAAAAGGTGTTCGTGAAACATTGGAAAAAGGTCTTTTGGCAGGGTATCCGATGATTGGCATCCAAGTGACATTGTTAGATGGTTCCTATCATACAGTGGATTCCTCTGAGTTGGCTTTCAAAATGGCGGCAGCTCAAGCATTGAAAAAAGGTGTGCCTGATGCAAAACCGATTTTGTTAGAACCTGTATATAATGTGAATGTCATTGGTCCAGAAGAATTTATGGGCGATATCATGGGCGATTTGAATAGCCGTCGTGGTCGCGTACTCGGCATGGATCAAGGCGTGCGTGAAGGGATCACTGTGGTGAAAGCCCAAGTTCCATTGGTAGAAATGTTGGATTATGTAACAGTATTGCGCTCCATGACACAAGGACAAGGTGTGTTTAATATGGAGTTCAATGGATACGAAGAAGTACCACATAAACAGGCGGAAACAATCATTGCGAGATTTGAGGGGCACGAAGAGTCGTAATTTGTGATGCTATGAAGCCTGTGGCGTTCTTAACTGAATAGAGCAAAGGGAAGCCCATGGCATACTCCTTCTCAAACGGTATTTCATAATGTTTGTTCAGGAGCACGCCATGGGCTTCTTGCTGTTGTGTAATTCGGGTAGTTAAGGAACGCCACAAGACTACTACGCATAACTGCGTTCCTCAGGGCTAAGGAAGAGCACGACACATTCCGACCCGAACTGATACAGTGGTTAGGTTTGTTCCGGAACATGTCGTGCTCTTCTTGCGTTTGTGTAATTTAGTCAGTAAGGGGGGGGCGCCACAAGGCTACTACTCGAAATGGCGTTCCTCAATAGTACAACTCATTGATTTGTTTAAATAATTAAAGAGAAAGCCTAACGTAAAACGTAAGTATTGGTAGTACTTACACACGTTAGGCCATCAAATTTGCTAATTTCGATATGAGCCTAACGCTCCAAACACGTTGTTGGCTCTTCTTTTCTTGCTTTTAGTATAGCATAGTTTATAACAGAATAAAAGAGAGGATCAGAAATTGTGTTTGACCTTATATGGCTATGCTAGTATAGTAACAGTATATAGATACGATTCATGTGAGGGTGTTATGAGGATGCACGGTTCGCAGGATATAATAATAAAGGAGTAACCCATGATTTATCAAAATATTGCTATAGATTACAAACAGTTTCGGTATCCGCAGGCGGTGGAACGGGCTCTTGAGTTTTTGAAAGCTCATGATTTCACGACCTTTGCAGGTGGTCGATACCCAATTGAAGGTGATTTGATGTATGCTAATGTGGATATTGTCAATACACGGATCTATGAGGAGACGAAGATTGAAGGGCATAAGGATTACATGGATGTGCAATTTCTAGTGACTGGGGAAGAGCAAATGGAAATTCTTATTCGTCAAACTTTGCCTGATGTGGTCGAGGCTTATGATGACAAGGATTGTTACTTCTATGATCCTACGCAAGGTGGGACTGTAAAAATCGATGTGCGCCCTGGGGATTATTGTATTTTTCATCCTGGTGAGTTACATCGCACTTTGATTGCCCCTCATGAGGTGCAACAGATTCGCAAGGTTGTTGTCAAAATTCATAAGAGTTTATTAAGTAAGTAAACATAAGCTTGGATAGTTTATGTTTGTACCATATAATTCTTTACAGACACAGACAGAAGTGCTGGAGAAAGTTTAGGATTAGAGTGTATAGTTATAGTTGGCATAATGACTAGAAGATAACTTTCAGTAATGATTAAGGGAGGATATATGAATGCATATGTCATGAAAGGCATGTTGCTCATTGCATTAGGGGCTATTTTGTGGGGCTTTTCGGGGATGTGCTCACAATTTGTGCAACAACAACGCATGATGTCTGCAGAATGGGTAGTGGCCATGCGATTGACTATTGCCGGTGTCATTACGGTAGCAGCGGCCTTTTACCAAGGGCGAACCTCTATTTTCAAGGTCTTTTCTGACTGGAAAGATACACTGCGGTTGGTGATATTTGGGGTCCTTGGTATGTGGATGTGCCAATATACTTACTTTAAAGCCATTGCCTATGCAGGGGCAGGGATTGCGACGGTTTTACAATACGTAGGCCCAGCACTCATCATTTTGTATATCTCGATCACACGATTGCAGTTACCACGAGTGGCAGAGGTATGTAGTGTCGTATTGGCTACGGTAGGTACAGGTATCATCGCACTGCAAGGGGTGTGGGATATCTCTGCCTTAGACGACACCCTGTTATTATGGGGTATGTTGTCAGCGGTGGCAGTTGGTATATACACATTGCAACCAGTGCCTTTGTTGAAAAAGTATGGTACGGCCCCTATTGTGGGCTTTGGTATGCTAATTGGTGGGGCCTTTGCGTGGATTGCCACACAACCAAGCTCTGAAGGAATTGTGTGGGACCTATGGGCGCACGGAGGGTTCTGGAGTATTATCATCTTCGGTACAGTAGTGTCCTTTAATGCGTACCTAGAAGGGGTGCGACGAGTGGGAGCTGTAACGGGGTCCATACTTTCATCTATTGAACCCATTTCAGCAGCGGTGTTGGCGTGGTTGCTGTTAGACAATGAGTTCTCCCGATGGGATATGATCGGTATGACCCTTATCATTGTTACAATATTTATTTTGGCATGGGATAAAAGTCGTGCTACAAATACATAAAAGTTATATTGCTATAAAAAAGAGGGGTACATAATAGACGGGCTCCTCTTTTTGTATAATTTACTTGGTAAGGGGAAGTATAGTTTTTAGTGTTGTTGTCAATAGGATGGTGTAAATCTGTATTTTAAATAAAAGTAAAGGTTGACCGAATCTATAAATCGTGATAGAACTAGTAAATATAGAATGATAGGTACAGTTACTTGTGAAAGTAGCTGTACCTTATTAGTAATGACTGATGCTAAGGAGCATCTTGAGGTCGTTATAGGGCAGATAAATAAGTCCCTTAAGGTTAGGGCTAGGAGGAATAGATGGCACGAACGGTTGGTATCATAGGATTAGGTTTGCTAGGGGCATCATTGGCAAAAGCATTGCGAGCATATACCACATATGAGGTCATCGGGTATGCACGGCGTCAGGAAATTTGTGATCTCGCCTTAGCCGACGGCTGTATATCGCAGGCTTTCACAGTGGTAGAACCGGTTATTACAGGTGCAGATATCGTTGTATTCGCCTTACCGCCGCAAACGAATAGCGAACTCTTTGTGAAAGTAGCTCATCATTTCCGACCAGGACAAGTGGTGACTGACGTGTCCAGTGCAAAAGATGAATTTGCTAATGCTGTGTATGGGCATATTCCTGAAGGTGTGCACTTCGTATCCGTACATCCTATGGCGGGTTCTGAAAAAGGTGGTTATGAAGAAGCTCATAAAGACCTCTTTCAGAAAATGGGGTGGATTATCTTAGAAGATGAGGGACAAACAGCCTACGATGCTACAGTGGCACAAGAGTTAGCCGATATGGGCCATGCCGTGGGGGCCCGTATTGAATACGTGGACATGAAGCGTCATGATGGATGTTTGGCCATGGTGAGTCATATGCCACATATGCTAGCATCTGTTATGATTACTGCAGTTGGTAATGACGAGCTGGGAGATAAGCGTATGAGCTTATCCGCTGGAGGACTCAGAGATAGCACGAGGACTGCTAGTGGCTTGCCTAGCATGTGGCAGGAGATTATCTATGGCAATCGTCATAATGTATTAGAAGCCATTCATAAGGTGGAGCAGGAATTAGAAATAGTGAAAGCTTTACTTCAAGCGGACGACAATGGTGATGGATTGGGGCAGTATTTAACACGAGGGAAAGAAATTCGTGATCGACTACCAAGCTTGACTATAGACAAGAAATACTAGGTTTTAAGGTATAACTAGGTCGCTTCTCTGTGCGTATGTATAGTAGGGAGATATGGTGTGTAAACAATCCCCATGATAATAGATGAGGCTTCCAATATAGGTTATACGTATAGCCTATGATATAATGGCAATAGATATGTACGAGAAAGAAATACCTATGATATAGTTATGTAGAACTTTCAGAATACTACAACAAATTACTAGAAATTAGGAAATAGACAGGAAACATAAGGTTAGAAAGGAGCGATAGTATGACAGACACAGCACAAAATATTGTAGATCAAGTACTAGAAGAAGTGCAAAATACGCCAGGTGTAGGGGTAGGGAACCCATTGGAAGTGGCGAATCAAGCCTTGCAAGAAACATTGGTTAATAGCGTAGTCCCAGAAGAATATTGGTCAGAAATTATGTCTTGGGTAGCGGAAACCGGCTTAGACTCGGTCTACTTAGATAGCCGTGACCGTGTAGGAGCCTGGTGGGCATCCAAAGAAGTGCGCTCCATGGGGTATACCTTGAATTTTACCAAATGCAGTAAGGTTCCAAGCGAATGGTTTCCTGAAGGGGAACATTGGAAAGAGGCGGAAGTAGAAGCCCGCTATCGCTTAGTAGCGAGCTGGGAATCCTTAGTGGAGACCGGTGCATTAGAGAAAGTTGAATACGAAGTAGAATGAAAGTAACAAAAAGCATATCGTTATCTGTGGGGGCACTTAGTGTCCCTATCTTTATAGAATTATTTTTGCAGATGTTATTGGGCAATGTGGACCAATTTATGCTTAGTCAATATGCAGAAACAGCGGTGGCAGCCGTAGCCAATGCGAACCAGATTATCAATGTCATCTTGTTTTTGCTTATTGTTATGAGTACAGCCACCACCATTTTGATTGCCCAATATTTAGGGGCTAAACGACCCGATAAAATTGATGAAGTGTACACCATTAGTGTAGTCTTTCATACGGTATTCAGTGCTATCGCAGGGGCTGTGGTGATTATCTTTCATCAAACTCTCTGTGAATGGCTTGGTGTACCACCGGAGATTATGGAAGAAACGACGCTTTATTTGAATATCGTGGCAGCTAGCATTCCTATTACAGGGATTTATACGACCTATGTAGCGATGTTCCGGGGACATTCCATGCCGCGTATCGCCATGTGGATTGCTCTCGTCATGAACGTGGTCCATATTATCTTGAACTACGCCCTTATCTACGGCTGGGGACCAATTCCAAGCATGGGTGTATTAGGAGTATCCTTGTCGACAGTAATTAGTAAGGCATTAGGACTAGGTCTTATTATCTGGTTCCATCAATCCTTGTTGACTGCTCGTCTGAAAGCGGACTATCTTCGCCCATTCCGTTGGGACACATTACGACAATTGCTGTTTATCTCGGTTCCATCAGGTGGGGAAACTTTGTCGTACCAAATGTCACAAACAGTGATTATGAAAATGGTGAACCTCATGGGGCTCGTGGTGATCACCACAAAAGTATACGTGTACATCATTGCCACTTTCTGCTATATGTACACTATTGCCTTGGCCAATGCAGCACAAATTGTGGTGGGATTCCTTATGGGAGCCAAACGAGAAGAAGAGGTGTCTCGTCGTGTGTGGCTTACAACAGCAGCAGGAGTTTCCATTGGCGTGGGATTGAGTACATTCTTTTACTTTGCTTGTGAACCGGTGATGCGCCTTGTGACGGATAATCAGGAGATTATAGAATTGGCGAAAGCTGTCTTGTTTATCGAAATATTTTTGGAAATCGGCCGTGGTGCCAACATTGTGTTGGTACAATGCTTGCAAGCGGCGGGAGACATTCGCATTCCCGTGTTCGTAGGTGTCTTTGGTATGTGGATGTTCGCTGTGACTTTATCCTATTACTTTGGTATCGTCTTGGGATGGGGACTTGTAGGTGTGTGGATCGCTATGGCAATCGATGAGATCATACGGGCAATCATATTCGTGTGGCGGTGGCAGTCGGGAAAATGGAGAGGTCGTTCGCTCATATCGGTTTAAATTCTTGAGGTTGTTAAAGCTGAGGGGAAGCCCCCATGTATTCCGCAAAAACTGCCCTACGCGAAAGTTTTTGACGAAACACATGGGGGCTCCTTTGCGCTTATTAGAGGCAGGAATTTAAACTGCTCTGAGCGGGGGCTCCCTAGAGAAAAAGAATGTGATGGTCGTCATAAGGGAGATTGGTGTTCTATAAAAGTGTGATATACTGTAGGTATAAATGAGAATTGCGGTTGAGGGTTCTCTGGTAGGTTTATTTTCATAGATAAGTGAATAATGCCAAGGACAAATTAGACAGTATGGAGGTATTTTTATGTTTAAAGATATCAATTATTGTGACATAGTTAATGAAATACTATATTCTTCAGAAGAAGAGTCGATAATAGACGAACAACGTATTCTTGAGGCAAGACATGCATTACACCAAGAGCCGATATACGATCATGAAGAAGTTTGGAAGACGTTAGGTATTTAGTGTTTGCGGTTAAATTTTCAGAACAAGCTATAAAGCAAATTAAAAAGTTAGATCTATCCATAGCAAGGAGGATAAAATATTGGATAACTTTATAGACGTGAAGTATACAAAAACAAGTAACTTTCTTCCTGCTTATTTTTCCTCGATCGGTTTCAATTTTTATATCTTCGTCGCATTATTGTATGAAAAGCTCCAATATGTGTTTTAAAAACTTTCGCGAAGGGCAGTTTTTAAAACACATATTGGGGCTTTTGGCACATATAATGTAAATAAAAATATAAAAATTGAAACTAATCAAAAAATACTTTATAATGGAATCAACTTGGCACAGTCTAGGGCTATGCTTTTTTGTATTCTTATGATGGGTTTCACATAGGAGGACGTATGAGTTTATATGAAAGTACGTTGGCGCGCATTGTGCCACGGAATAAAGAGATTGAACGAGCAATTGGGGAACAGTGGAGTAAGGGGACTCCGTATGGTTCGTATGGCAAGTTAGCGACCATGGTAGAACATTATGCATCGGCGACGAATCAACTGAATCCAGCGGCTCCTAAGCCTTGTATGATCATCGCCTCTGGTGACCATGGTGTGGCAAAAATCGGTGTCAGCGCGTACCCACAAGAGGTAACGGTGCATATGACTATGAACTACTTGATTCCTAAAGGGGCGGCAGCCAATGCGTTGGCGAACTATTGTGGGGCTCAAATTGAAGTCATCGACGTAGGGGTGGCGGCGGATATGTCCGCTGTACCAGGTTTACACCACCGCAAGGTAATGCCTAATGGTACGAATAACATGTTAGAAGAACCGGCTATGCCTATGGACAAAGCCATCGAAGCCGTTGAGGTAGGTATCGCTTTCGTAGAAGAAAAAGTGAAAGAGGGATTCAATACATTTTTAATCGGTGAAATGGGGATTGGGAACACCACATCCAGTGCAGTTATTACAGCAAAGTTCTCTGGTCTTTCAGCGAATGAAGCAACGGGACGAGGCACAAATATTTCAGATGAACGATTGAAAGTAAAACAAAAAGTCGTTTACGATGCGCTAGTGAAATACGCAGACATTCCAGCCACAGACGGATTGGGCATTTTGTCTGCCGTAGGGGGATTGGAGTTTGCATGTCTGGTCGGTGTCATTCTAGGGGCAGCGGCGAACCATGCATTGGTGGTCATCGACGGATTCAACACCACAGCCTGCGCTCTCATTGCGCACGCTATGAACCCGTACACTATGGATTACGTGATGGCATCCCATTTATCGGCTGAAAAAGCTCACAAAGATGCGCTGAAAACATTGGGCCTCGAAGCCTATGTAGACCTTGGATTCTGCTTGGGTGAGGCCACAGGCGGATCTATGCAAATGCAAATGTTGAACTTAGCCGTGGACATGTTCCACGAAATTGCAGGAGGTGAGCACCATGCGTAATTTTGTCATCGAACCATTGCACAAACCGTCTATGGAAGAATGCCGTTTGCGCATTGACAACCTAACAAAACCGTTGTATTCCTTGGCACGCTTAGAGGGTATTACAGAGCGTATCGCAGGGATTCTGAAAGAAGAAAAACCGAACCACCTTCGTCATGCTGTTGTTATCGTAGGAGCTGACATCGCTGTAGATGGACCACAAAATCAAACACATGGCGTGGAAAGCTTACAAGCCATGGAGCGATTGGCTTCTGGTCATTCAGCGACACATGGGGCGGCTAAGAAAATTGGCGCAGATGTATTCTTAGTGGATGCAGGATTAGAACTAGAGACAAGCCATATCAAAGGTGTACGACAACACAAATTGGCAACAGGATCTAAGTTTTTCCGCATGCATGCGGCCTTGACACCTGACATCGTAGAACAAGGATTAGAGGTAGGATTTGCCTTAGCCGATGAATTGAGTGAAAAAGGCTATCAAACATTAGCTATCGGTACTGTTGGTGAAAGAAACTTGCTCTCAGCATTAGCGGTGACTGCGGCTATTACGGGATATCCCATGGCTGAGTTATTGACAGAGAACAAGTGCACTTTGAGCATTCAAGAAAAGGCAAAACAATTGACGGCAAGCTTAGCTGAACACCAGTTGCCTAGTCAAGATGGCGTCCATGTGTTAGCCACAGTAGGTTCTCCAGATGTAGTGGTCTTAACAGGACTTATCCTAGGTGCGGCAAGCCAGCGTATGGCAGTGGTTTTTGACACCGCAGAAACAGGGGCGGCTGTACTCGCTGCGAAATGCATCAACGAAGCGGTCATGGATTACGTGTTCCCATCTGTTCATATGGGAGAACCGGTGCAAAAAGCGCAAATGAAATACTTAGGCATTCAGCCACATCTGTTCTATGGCTTTGAAATGGACGAAGCCTTAGGCTCCACTATGGGACTATCCGTTCTGGATGCGGGCATGCATATGTTGAACGATATGAAAACATTCGGCGAAGCTGACGTAAATGTAGCCGTTGATGGACCGGGATCAGAACGACAAGACGGACGGTAAGAATTGTTACTTTCAAACAATATGTAGATATACAATTCATATGTGGGGTATGTATGGATAATAAAAAGCTACTAGTAGATACGTTGGACTTAATCTATAAGCTAGATGCGTCGGTGGAACGATATAAAGGACGAGATGAACAGGGCGAGCTGCTTACTGATGATAGATTCATGGATGATATAGTAGAAGATGGAATTGCTTGTAAGTTACAATTTGTTGGAAAATATCTAACTAGAACATCAGAGGCGTTCAAAATGAAGTATGGAGAATTACCTTGGAATTTGATTGCGGCCATTCCTTATCTTGTTTCCTATGAGTATAAATTTGGTAAAAGACCCGTTTGGAATCTCTATTATGAGATGCTACCGGACATTAAAGAGCAGGTGATATCTATATTGAAAGAGGAATATGGGATAGATTCTGATAACAAATAATAGTAAAGGTTGTAGTGAAATATACTGTGTATATTTTGCTACAACTTTTTTGTACGATGCAATATACATAGGAATTTCTTCCGCTTGTAATAGGGGAATCACTATCTATATAGATATCCCTTTTGATTATAAGGGCGAAATCACTATAATCAACATCTTAAATGGGTATTCTATTGTATTGTAATGGGGAAATGTCACATATTGTATCATAAATGTTTGACTACTATAGAGCAGAATAAAAATATTTTTAAAAATTTGTTGACAACTATCTGAATTTTTTGATATTATAAGTGAGCAGTCGCAAGAAAGAAAAACATGGATTGCATTCATGCGGAAATAGCTCAGCGGTAGAGCACCGCCTTGCCAAGGCGGGGGTCGCGAGTTCGAATCTCGTTTTCCGCTCCAGTTTGTTCATTCCTCGATAGCTCAGCAGGTAGAGCAATCGGCTGTTAACCGATCGGTCGTAGGTTCGAGTCCTACTCGAGGAGCCAACTTACTTTCGGTTAGTACACTATCATGACCCACTAGCTCAGTTGGCAGAGCACCTGACTTTTAATCAGGGTGTCCCGCGTTCGAGTCGCGGGTGGGTCACCACTTACACAACATGGCCCGTTGGTCAAGCGGTTAAGACACCGCCCTTTCACGGCGGTATCGGGGGTTCGATTCCCCCACGGGTCACCATATGGACGATTAGCTCAGCTGGGAGAGCGCCTGCCTTACAAGCAGGATGTCGGCAGTTCGATCCTGTCATCGTCCACCACACTAGGAACTATCTTCGGATAGTTCCTTTTTTATTCTCAGATGTTTTAAAAACTTTTGTTTGATGTGCTTTTGTTGTAATTGTGCTAACAATATAATATAATGTTAGCACAAAGATAACGTAGGAGGCGTGTCATGGATTGCAAGAAGATTATAAAAGATCAGATATATAAATCTAAGGGTATATTGCTCAGTGAAGATATATCTTCGAAATCTATTCCGTCCATTTATCTTACGAGAATGGTGGAAAAAGGGGAAATTCAACGTGTTGAACGAGGCGTATATATAAGTAAACATGGGAATTATGATGAGTATTATTTCTTTCAGAAGCGATATAAATCAGCAATTTTTTCCTATCTATCAGCATTATATCTACATCAATTAACCGATGTAGTGCCCAATGCAATAGAAGTGACATTGTATAGGGGATATAATCCACATAGGATGAATGTAGATATTATTAAACATTATGTGACAAGAGATATACATAGTCTAGGTGTAATGGATTGCGAAACCATGTATGGCAATGTAGTAAAAGTGTACGATTTAGAACGAGTTATTTGTGATATTGTTAAAAATAGGAAGTTTGTTGATAGCGAATTATTTTCTAAGACACTTAATAATTATGTAAGGAGCCCTAAAAAAGATTTTGCTAAATTGTATGCATATGCTAGACAATTAAAGGTTTTTGACAAGGTGAAGGAAATTTTGGAGGTTATTTATGAATAAGGATAAGCTTAGGGATCTCTGCCTTAATTTGTCGAGAAAATCTGGTTTAAGTTTTAATATTGTGCAGACACAATATTTTTTAGAAAGTATTTTGAAAAGAATTTCTGTGAGTGATGAAAATAAAAATTTTATCTTCAAAGGCGGGTTCTTGCTTTCTAATATGATTGGCATAGGTCAGAGGAGCACAGTTGATATAGATTTTTTGGTTAACAAATTTGCACTTACAGAAGATAATATTCTGCAGAAAATACAAACTATTTTATCGTATGATGAAAAAGAGTCAGTTACTTATAAAGTTCAAAAAATAGAACCTATTCGTCATGAAGATGAGTATGGTGGTTATAGAGTTACTATCCTGTGTCAATTGGAGAATATACGACAAATAGTACCATTAGATATTGCGACTGGGGATCCAATAACGCCTTGTGAGATAGAATATGAGTATAAGAGTTTATTCGGTGCTGAGTATTTTGAGATATGTGCTTATAATATAGAGACTATATTAGCTGAAAAAATTCATACTATTTTTGTGAGAGGGATATTTAATAGTCGAAGTAAAGATTTTTATGATGTATATATTTTATACTGCCTGAAATGTGATGAGATTGACTTCAAGAATTTGAGGGCAGCTTGTGAAAAAACGTTTAAGCATAGAGGTGTATGTTTTAGTGTATTGGATATTTTGGATGTTCTTTGTATGTTAGAGAATGAAAAAGATTTATACACTAGGTGGAAAGCATATCAAAAGCGGTTTCCATATGCTTTGGAAATAGAATTTCAAGATACCATTAGGGCTATAAAAGAATTAGTTCAGAGTATCTCATAATCTTTGACGGACGGTTATAATTTTATTGGCACCCTTTCAAATCTAGACATAAATAGGTATAATAAAAGAAGTACACATACATTTATGAATTGGAGGACTCCCCATGGACGGATTGATACAACTTTCATTACAATATGGACCTTACGTGGTCATCGTAGGCGTCGTATTGTTGTTTTTACTGTGTTGCTATTTCTTATTCCGAGATGGTAAAAGTAACAAAAAACATATAAAACAACAGATGCCAACCTATGAAGAGTATTACGAAGAACGGAGACGGAACTTTCAGAATCCTTATGCCGTGAAAGAAGAACCTGAAACAGATGACACCATTTGGGAAGAGATGAATCCTAGTGATTATACGATGCCGTTGCCAGCAGTGGATGCGGCGGATTGGAACGAATCCCAAGGCATTGTGTCTAAAGAATTGGTGCGTGCTGTTAGTGAGCAACCATTGGAAGAAGCAGACGATGCGACACGAATTATGCCTAAAATTACAGAGGACTTAGTGAACGAAAAAGCGTCCACAGATGAACTTGTGACTGAAGAAGCAATAGTACCTGAAGCGTCCACTATCGTAGACAAAGCGTTGGCACAATACGTGGCAGCCTTTGGTATCTTGAATCCAAAATCAGAAGCGGCGGCGAAGTACATCACAGAATATGTATTCTCGCAATTGGGCACTGAATCGGAAGAAGAAATCGCTACCTTATTGGAAAATATTGCTGTCCAAGAAGCGTTGTTACAAGTGCAAAAGGCGTACGTAACGAACCCAACAGAGTGGTTACGAGACATGCTAGCAGATGCCTTCCGAGATGTAGTAAAACGACCACAATCCAGTACTTGGTACTTGGTGGCAGTGGATGCCTTGAAATGCTTGGTGAATATGCAAAAAGGTCATTTGCAGGCCTTGGCATTAGCTTTGATCGTGCAATATTCTAAAAACTCCAACAACTATTCCTTGGAGAACTTCCAACATTATGTGGAGAAATATTTAGAACCACTAGTCAGCGAATTGCCAACTCGTGAAGACATGTATCAACAATTAGAATATTTACGTTGTACATCGTCAGCTGGGGAAGTGCGCTTTGAGCAAATTCTGCGCAACTCCTATCCGTTGGTGTTCGATTACCGTGGCTTTACCATGGAAGAATTGGAATACGTCATGCAAAATGCGCCAGTACGCACATCCATTACCGTACCGAGCCTCAACTCGAACTTACTAAAATTGTCGGCTGTAGATGAATATATGTTGCCGAACTTATTCCAACGAGCAGGCATTGCTGATCAAGACACACAACAGGCGTTGACGGGGTTAGCCTTCAGCCGAGCTTTTGATTGGGATAACACATCTTTTGATGACGTGCTAGAACACATTTCCCCAGTATTGTTAGACTTGTGCCAAACCTATAATCGTATCCCATTGTGTCGTTTGAACTTAACTTTGTTAGGGTTATACCTAGGACGTAGCATGGTGAAAGCAACTATCCACGAGGACTTTGACATCTCTCCGTGGTTTAGCTAATAACAAAAATAATACAGTAAAACAGGTTCACCCAATACAGATATGAGGTCTGGTTGGGTGAATTTTTTTGTTTTATTTTTGAATTATAACTATCATTTGATGAGTTATTTTTCTTATAATTGTCATAAGTTTTATTAATAAATGGGGGGGGTAAAACGAAGTAACATGAAGAAACTTATCTTTCTTCATCTTCTCTTCATAAAAGTTAGTAAATAAAGGAATTATAATTTAATAATTTGAAGTTTTATACGATTTTTTAGGGGAAAGTGCTATAAAAGTCTAGTATTTTAGTGTATAATAAAAATTAATAATTAAAATTTTTTTACTAGATTATGCTACTTTATGTGAACGCATGACGATATATTTGCTAATAAATGGCGAAGTATTGTAACGCAAATGTAACGACAAAGTTACGTATCGTATATCTACGATTCGTAATAGGTAGCATAGTATGAAAACAAAGGATGAATTCTCTGATTAATTGAGTTTGCACAACTGTGAACACAAGTGTTGGAGTTGAAGGATAGTTATGTATATGGAGGTTGTATGAAATCGAGCCAAATATTTTTAGAATGTGAACGCTTTCTAAAACGAGCATTGAAAGACAAGGGACGCTATACCAAAGGGGCAGTTATCGCTTTCTTGATTACAGGCGGCATTGGGGTTAGTGTGCCCAGTACGGTACATGCGGTTATACCTACCAACTTATTGTGGCAGGCATTTCAGAACATGGGGGTCATTGGTAATTATAATGGCACCACGAGTGCAGAAAAGAATGAAAGCATTCTTAATTCTAAAGTGAAGGATTCCAATATTACATTTAGAGATTTATATGCTTTGCTGTATCATGGTCCATTAGCTACGGCTAGTACTAATACATCGACGGGCTTAACTGTCAACCAAGGATATGTTACCTACCAGGGGAGTAACATTGCTGGCGGTGAAGATGTATATTTAAGAGGTGCAGGAGCTATTGCTTTAGGTGGTAACTCCAAGGCTGACGGAGTAGGAACGCTGGCATTAGGTGAACGAGCACAGGCTGAAGGTTCTGATGCATTAGCGATTGGTTTAACATCGAAAGCCTTGGCTCATGAAGCGGTAGCATTAGGTCATGACGCACGCTCTAAATCTGACTATTCCCTAGCATTAGGCAGTAACTCTGCCGCTCTTGGTCAAGGGTCCAATGCAGTTGGTTACAATACAAACGCAGGTAGTACAGCGTCTCTAGCGCTTGGTTATAATACATTTGCCAATGCCACTACAGTAGGGTCTAATGCATTAGGTACACAAATTACTAATGAGACAGGTCGTTTTTCTGCGGAAACGCTAGAAAAATTAGATAATTATAATATGTGGGCTACGCAAACTAAGAATGCGGAGGAAGCTTTGGCTGCGGCACGTAAGAATCCTAGTAGCACGACTGCAGATATTAGTAAAGCAGAATCAGCATACCGGATTGCGAGTATTAAGAAAGATGCAGCTAAACAAGAGTTAGAAGGCCAAGAAGATTATCAAGATTTTCTTAACCATACAGATAATACGGCGTTAGGGACTAAATTGGCTTCTGCAGGAACTGGAGGGATTTCTAAGTTCTTAGATGATAACTTTAATAATAATGCTACGTTGTTAAATAATGTTAAATCTAACGTCAATACAGTAGTGACGCCTAATGGCAGTAACTCAATTGCCATTGGTAACTTAACGATTGCTGAAGGAAATGGTAGTATTGCACAGGGTGTGGCTACATCGGCAAAAGCAGATGCTAGTATTGCTTTAGGTGCTGCTGCTCAGGTTACTAAAAATGCGACGCAGTCCATTGCGATTGGTGTTGGTTCGCAAGTATATAAAGCACAATCCATCGCTATGGGTGTGCGATCAACTGCTGTTGGAGAAGGCGACGTTGCAATTGGTCATGGGTCAGAAACATTAGGAGATAACTCTGTGGCGATTGGACGTAGGTCTTCTGCGCACTCTGATAATGCTACAGCGATAGGGGCCTCTACGAAGGTGGGTGTAAACTCCGAGAATGCTTTATCCATGGGTTATGCGACTAATGTGGGATCTAATGCTAAAAATAGTATTGCTATAGGTACGCAGGCCAATGTAGCTGACGATAAAACAGATTCCATTGCGATTGGTACCACAGCATATACATTGTCTAAGGACAGTGTTAGTTTAGGTAATGCGGCCTATATTAATGGCGGCTCTGACAGCAGTGTTGCTATTGGTGCATCAAGTAAAGTTGAGGCAGAAAGTTCCGTAGCTTTAGGTAAAGGTGCAATTGTTGATAATGGAGCAGCTCAGTCCGTTGCAATTGGTAAATCGGCGAATGCTATAGGCAAAGATAGTGTGGCCCTAGGTACGGATGCGAAAAGTAGAGGTACGGATGCGATTGTAATTGGTAATGGTGCGGAGGCTAATAATAAGCAAAGTATTGTTATCGGTAAAGGTGCATCTGCTAATAGAGAAAATTCTGTTGTGTTGGGTACTGGTTCTACAGATTATTATCGTGGTATGGCTCCAAAATTAAAGCCAGGAGCAAATCCGTATGCTCCCTATACAGATCCGACACTTATCTATGAACATGATAGCAATGGAAATGTTGTGTCTGAAATGCAAGAAGGGGCCAATGTGATGGCTTTCTTGCCTCGTGGCACAGATATGGGTGAAGAACTAAAATATTTAGATAAAGCAAATGTAGGTGTTGTTTCCGTCGGTGGTGGCGAACAAACGGTTACAGGTGAGAATGGTAAACCAAGAAAGATTCGCGTATTGCGCCGTATCACCAACGTGGCACCAGGTGCGCTAGATACAGATGCAGTAACAGTTGCCCAATTACGTGCATGGCGTGAAACTGACCCTCACTTCTTGTCTGTCAACAATGCAGAAAAACTGAATGAGCGTTCCACGGCAACGGCAGGCTGGAATGCAGATGGAAGTGATTTTGAGGTTCGTAATTCTAACTATCAAAATGACCAAGCCTTAGGGATGAATAGCATGGCCTTAGGTAAATATGCAAAAGCTGGTGATGCCGCACTTTCGGCGATTGCCATTGGTGCAGGGTCTGGTGCATATGGCCAATATTCTATCGGTGTTGGTTCTGCTGTATATGCTGGTGGAAAGCAATCCATTGCTATGGGCTCCATGGCAAAATCTCGTGGACAGAACTCTTTAGCTGTGGGATTAAGTGCTGAGGCTGTTGGAAAAGATGCTATGTCAGTAGGTGCACTGTCTAATGCAAGAGAAGCAGGGGCATTAGCGATAGGTGGTAACGCAGATGCGAGAAAAACTGAGTCTATCGCTTTTGGGCGTACAGCGTATGCTAATGCAACAAGTGGTATTGCGATTGGTAAGGCTGCAAAAATCGGGCTAGATGTTGATGATAAAGGTAAAGATATTCCAGATGGCACTTGGACAGGAACTCGTACAATTGCGATTGGTGAAACTTCACAAGCAAGACGAGATCAAGATATTGCTATCGGTTACAATTCTGTTACAAAAGGTGGAACAGCACTTTCTATAGGTTCCGAGGCGACAAACTATGGCGAAAATTCAGTTGCTATCGGCTCTAAAGCAAAAGTTAATCCTACTGGGAATGATACAAAAAATACCAATAGTATTGCTATCGGTCTTCAAGCAGAGGTTACAAAAAAAGAAGCGATTGCAATTGGCTCTAGCGCTAAGGTAGATGCTGAAAATGGCGTGGCTATTGGTAAAAGTGCCTCTGGTTCTGGTACTAATGCAGTAGCACTTGGTAAATCTGCGACTAGCGCGGCTACTAGTGGTATTGCTATCGGTGATGGTGCTACTGCAAAAGCAGATGCGAACGATAGCGCCACTACTTGGAATGGTAAATGGAGCGGAAATAATACTGTGGCTATTGGTACTGGTGCGACAGCAAAACGTGACCAAGACGTGGCTATCGGTAGATCTGCTTCTGCAAAAGGCGGAGATGCGGTAGCTCTTGGTTCTGGTGCCTATACATTGGGCGAAAACTCTGTTGCTATTGGCTCTAATGCAAGAGTAGATGATAATAGTACAGAGGCTGCTGATGTAAAAGTTCGTGCAAATAGTATTGCCATAGGCCGAGAGTCATATACAAATAAAAAAGAAACCATTGCTATGGGTACAAGTACTCGTGTTACAGCTAAAGAAAGTGTTGCCATTGGTCAAGGCGTTAACATTAAAGATGGGGCCATTGATGGTGTTGCCTTAGGTAAAGGTGCTGCGATTAAAGAAAATGCAACATACGGAGTTGCCATCGGTCAAGGCGCTACTATCAATACAAGTGCGACTTACGGCACAGCTATCGGTCAAGGAGCAACCATTAACCCAAATGCAACCTATGCGACAGCTATTGGTCAGGGGGCCACAGTTGCATCCTCTGAAGGGTCTGCATTAGGTAAAGGTGCTAAGGCATCGGGAGAAAAAACTCTGGCATTAGGTTCTGGAGCGACTGCAACTGCAGCAGGTTCCGTAGCACTTGGTTCTGAGTCTGTAGCAGGGGCAGCAGCAGGCGCAAAGGGATGGGATCCAGCTGCAGGTCGTGCGAATAATTATGCAAACGCTGTACCTGGAGCAGCAGCCTCTTTGTCTGGCTTGGGATCCGTTTCTATCGGTGCTAGTGGTAAAGAGCGACAAATTACAAATTTAGCAGCAGGTTCAAATGATACAGATGCGGTCAACGTAGCTCAACTGAAAGCAGTGAACTTGCAAATTGCTGGCAATACCACAGCAACAGCAGGTGCTGATGTGCGTTTGCATGACCAAACATTAAATGTATTAGGAGACGGTACATACCTAACATCTACTGCGAATAATAATACAATTACTATGGATTTGACACAGTCTGCGAAAAATACACTAAATAGTGTGTTTACAACAACTTTCAAAGGCGATAATGATGGTGTAGTAACACCTACCAAAGCGGCACCGCAAGTGGAAGTGACAGGTAGTAAGGCCAATGAAAAATGGGGTTCCGGTGCAGATCGTATGGAAACCAAAAATATCGGAACCTATGCCGCTGGGAATAAAGTATATATTGGCATGAAAGCGGATTTACAATCTCGTAGTTTCAATACGTATAAATATAATGGTGAAACGGCCACAACAGATGCGGGTCCATCTATTTCCTACAGCGGCATCAACATGAATGGTAAGCCAATCACGAACCTTCAAGCAGGGGTAAATGCTGGTGATGCTGTCAATAAATCGCAATTAGATGCCATCACATGGAATTTGGGAGCTAAGGGTGCTGACGGTACTATCAGCCGAGTGGCGCCAAGTACTGATACGAATAAACGTATTGACCTAGTAGGAGATGGCGGTATTTCTGTAACAGCTTCTGGTAGTACTGTGACGATTAGCGGTAGTAAAATTCTGGATTCTATGCCAGTAGTATACACAGATGCAGCAGGCAATCGTGTGTATAAACATACAGATGGCAAGTTCTATACAACAGAAAATCCACCAGCTGGTACAAAACCGGTAACAGATGTGAGAACTCGTTTAGTAGATGCTAGTGGTAGTACGACGTCTCAAAATAACTCTGCCCCTACATTGGCGAATGTAGGATCCAGCATTAATAAGGTGGCAGCGCCTGCTGGTGCTAATGCAACGTATACAGATAAATTAGCAGAAGCAGCAAAAACTACTCCTACTGGTGCTGTTAATGTGTACGATTTGAATATGACCGCAAAAGACTTGAAAGCTCAAGAACGTCATGTTAAACCAGGTGAGTATACATTTGGAACCACTGAGGCAACTAAAGATCTGATTGAAATGTCTTATGTGGATGGAACTGGCAAAGATACTTCTGATAAACTTACCATTACAGGTGTAGCTAAAAAATCTGATTTATGGAAATTATCTGCTAATGGAACAGCGGTTGCACCAAAAAATGGAGAAGTTAACCTTGTAAATGGAAAGAATATCACTATTAATAGCGAGGCAGGCAAAGTAACTATAGCAGCAACAGATCAAGTAGAATCTGTGACTACATCAGCAGCAGCTCCTAATGATGAAAATATTGCTACAGTTAACGTGGTTAAAGGTTCAGATCAAGCAGCGAATGCTCGTTATGGTGTAGGCGTATCTAAGAAAAAAGTAGCTGAAATCGCTCAAGGTGCAGTGGAAGTAAAACCTGCTGATGGCTCAGATAATGTTCATGTAACACCAGATACAACTACACCTGGTAAAACAATTTACAAAGTATCCGTAGATAAAACAAAATTAGCAGCTGGTACGAATACAACGGTAGGTGGTACGGGTACAGAAGCTGATCCATATAAAGTCAATGTACAAGGCAATGTAAATAAAATTACTTCCATCACGAACGAAGCTGGTTCTGGAAAAGTATCCTTTGATGCGAATGGTGTATCTACTTTCAGTAGCGGAACGACTGGAGATAAAACAGTCACTATTAATGGCAAAGAAGGTAAGGTTGTTGTAGGCAATGGCGGAAACCCTGTTACCATTGATGGCAGTGCAGGTCATGTGACTGGTTTACAAAATAAAGAGTGGACTGTTGGCACGACAACACCAGTATCTGGCCGTGCAGCTACGGAAGATCAGTTGAAACATGTTAGCGATGCTGTGAACAATAAAGCAGATAAAACTGCATTATGGGACTTAGGCGTTATAGGGACAGATGGTACATCAACAAAAGTAACACCTCAAGATGTGAATAACGATAACAAGCGTATCAACTTGAAAGGTAAAGGAAATGTTACAGTTACTGCAGATGGCAATACGATAACTATTGAAGGGGAAAATCAAAATAGTATTGTTGTGTACACCGATGCACAAGGTAACCGTTTGTATAAACGAGCGGATGGCAAATTCTACAAAACGAAAGAACCTGTGGCAGGTGAACGTGCTGTACTAGCTAATAATGTACAATCTCGTCTAGTGAATGCGAATGGAGATAGCACTACATCACCAACGGTGCTTAATAATGTAAAATCTGCGATTCAAACGCAAGGAGTGGGACCAGGTAATGCGGCTCCAACATTCTTAGACCGTTTAGAGATAGCATCTACTAATAACCCTAATGCAGCGGTGAATGTGTCTGATCTTAAATCTGTAGTAGATACAGGTATGAAATATGGCGCTAATATCTCCGAAGCTACCGGTGGTGCTAACCCTGTTACAAATAAATTAGGTAGTACTGTGGCTATCAAAGGTGGCGCTACAGAAACAGAGGCTACTAACTTTGATGGAAGCAACGTATTAACGACGGTACAACAAGATGAGGGTAATACCACTGTCAACATCAAATTGAAACGTGACTTGGGTAATATCAAATCCATCACCAATGAAGCAGGTAATGGCAAAGTATCCTTCGACGCGAATGGCGTAACTACTTTCACAAGTGGTGCAGCGACAGGTGATAATCCTGTTACCATTAATGGCAAAGAAGGTAAAGTTGTGGCTGGTACTGGTAATACGGCGGTCACATTAGATGGTGCAGCAGGTCAAGTGCTAGCATCTGGTATCCGCATTGGTAACCAAATGGCAACACCGACAGCTAATGGCACAGCGCCGGCAGGGGGTCAACCGACTGGCCCTGCGGGCAATTTCATCACTGGACTTGGCAATACGTCTTGGAATATCGAAAATCCAGTGTACGTAAGCGGCCGTGCTGCCACAGAAGATCAGTTGAAAGCAGTTACTACTGAGTTGAATAAGAAATCTAGCACAGATTATCGCTTAGTTCCGAATGCAGATACTACTGACCATAAGTACACAGTGGATAATGCTGGTGAGATTAATCTAACGGTAGAAGATCCGAATTCTAAGTTAAAAGATACTGTTACTTTGAAAGATATTGCGTCCAAAACGGCGCTAGATGCATTAGTAGGTCGTGGTATCACGTTAGGTGGGGATAATAACTCTGCTACAGATAAACAAACATTAGCTAATGATGTGAAATTTAACATCACAGGTGATACTAACTACATCACAACTACGGCTAAAGGCTCTGATGTAAAACTTACATTCAACGATGCTGGATTGGCGAAAAAAGCTGATGAATGGAAATTAGCTGTGAATGGGACAGTGGTAGAACCAACTGATAAAAAAGTTAACTTTGTGAATGGCGATAATATTGCTATTACTAAAGAAGCTAATGGATCTGTAAAAGTAAGTGCAACAGGATTAGCAAAAGAAGACTTATCCAATATCACGGATGCAGGTAAAAAAGTAATCACTGGCTTAGGTACAGAAATTACAGCAGGCGACCGTGTTACAATAGGAAATCCTACCGTAGATGCTACTACTGGTAAGAAAACGTATACTATTACGGCAGATAAACAAGTAGAATCTGTTGTAAAAGCAACGTTGGCAGATACTACTGACGAAAACATCGCAGAAGTAAGCCCCGTGACTGGTGATCAAGATGCGGCGAATACAAAATATGGAGTAAGTGTATCTAAAAAAGCAGTAGAAAAAATTGCTAAAGGCCAAGATATTTCTATCGAAAATAAAGAGTATGAAGTAACTGGTACTGAAGGTAAGGTTGAATTAACGTACGTAGATGGCAATGGTAAAGCCATCGCAGATCGTAAAGCAACGATCAAAGGTGTAGCGAAAAACGACTTGTCCAATATCACTAATGAAGGTAAAAAAGTAATCACTGGTTTAGGAACAAAAATTGAAGCTGGCGAAGGTATTTCTGTTGGAACACCAACTGTAGATACTACAACTGGTCAAACTACGTATACTATTTCTGCTGCAAAAACTAAATTAGTTGATGGTACAAATACAACGGTAGAAGGTAAAGGTACAGAAGCTAAACCATACAAAGTAAACGTAAAAGGCAACTTAGGTAATATCACATCTATTACGAATGAAGCAGGATCTGGCAAAGTAACATTTGATAACAATGGTGTTGTGAAAGTAGATGGAGATCATCCAGTATCTATCGATGGCAAACAAGGCTATGTAACTGGTTTACAAAATACGGAATGGAATGTAAAAAATCCAACAGCTGTATCTGGTCGTGCAGCCACAGAAGATCAGCTGAAAGCTGTTAATGATGAAGTGAACAACAAAGCAGATAAAACTGCATTGTGGGATTTAGCTGTTAATAACGGCACTTCTACTGACAAGGTAGAACCACAAGATTCAACTGTAGCAGGTCAAAATAAACGTATTGTCTTAAAAGGTGAATCCGGCGTTACTGTTAAACAAGAAAATGGTGTCATCACAATCGGTGCTCAAAAAGGAGTAGATAACGATACAATCACAACTGTTACATCTACTGATGGTACTATCACTGTTGATACTGTAGGCGGAAATGCCAATGCGTACGATGTGAAAGTAAATGCTAAAAAACTTGGAGAAGCGCAAGCGTTAATCTTTGTAGATGATAAAGGCAAACAGGTATTTAAGCAACCAGATGGTACTTTCAAAAAAGCAGATGGTAGTAAGTATGAAGGCGATGTTCATACAAAAGTAAATACAACAGCGCCTCAACGTGTAGACAACGTAGGTTCTGCAATTGATCCAGAAGGTACAACAACAGGTAATACATTCTTGGCTAAATTAACTGAAGCTGCAGCAGACCCAACAAAAGGAAAATCTGCAGTTAACGTATCTGACCTCAAGAAAACATCTGATGCAAGCATTGCGAAAGCAGTGAGTGATGCTACAGATAAAGGCATGAAATATGCTGGGGATAACTACAAAGCGTCAACTACTACAGAAGCTGAGCAAAATGGTATCACTAAGAAATTAGGGGAACAATTGCAAAT
>CAURQH010000019.1:0-26632 GCA_963526885.1 uncultured Veillonella sp.
TCTTAACAGCTACAAAAGGTAATGGTATCATGAACCATGTATTCCATGGTTATGCTCCATACAAAGGGGATATCCCAGGCCGTACGCGCGGTGCTTTGGTAGCTTTCGAAGACGGTGAAACAACACCATATGGTTTGAACTCTGTACAAGACCGTGGTACTTTATTCTTAGGTGCTAACGTGCCAGTATACACAGGCCAAGTTATCGGCGAAAATGCTCGTGAAAACGACATGGATGTAAACCCTAATAAAAAGAAACATGTTACAAACATGCGTTCTAGCTCCTCTGATGAAGCAGTTCGTTTAACACCTCCACGTATCTTCAGCTTGGAGCAAGCCTTAGAGTGGATTAACGATGACGAATTGGTAGAAGTAACACCAGAAAATATTCGTATGCGTAAA
Source organism: uncultured Veillonella sp. (assembly GCA_963526885.1). Lineage (GTDB taxonomy): Bacteria > Bacillota > Negativicutes > Veillonellales > Veillonellaceae > F0422. The sequence goes on from CAURQH010000019.1 coordinate 402, forward strand.
GCGATCTTGGATCGTTCCGCTCGTGCGAAAGCAGCAAAAGCAGCAAAATAATTACATACACTATATGGAGTAATTCCATTGAAAGACTTAGCTTCTATCTCTCATGAAACAAGGCTGGAGTTTGCAAGGTAATTATGATATACTATAGCTAGATAAAGAGTAAATGCATTCCATATAGTCACCCCCTTTCCGTTGCAGATTGGGGTAGGCAACAATTTTATTATAGCAGATTTTTTCATAAAATATATAAAAAGCACAGAGGGCAAATTCTGTGCTTTTTGTTGTGCATCGATATTTTGTTGTATTTTATAGGGGTGAAAGCCTATAATAGGTATATGAGTAATACATTATTAATGATATAGAAGATACAGGAGACAGGATGAAAGAACTTCATACACTGCCAGATGGAAGCATTACTTACGAACTGCATAGAAAACGAGTAAAGAATATGAATCTTTGTGTCACAGCCAGCGGTGTAGTGCGAGTGTCTGCCTCTCCTCGTGTCCCTTTAGGAATGATTGAGGAGTTTATCTATCGTTATCGAGCTTTCATAGAAAAAGCATTACAACGAAGGAAAGATACGGGTGGTCATCCGATGGTACCCACTGTTGATACAGAGATTATGGTGATGGGACACATGTATCGAGTAGTACAGGAAAAGCCTCATACGGTATCTGCCTATTTGGAAAACTTTTCACAGGAGGGTCAATTAATCGATACTCCGTCAAATTCTCTATTGGTAGGTAACTCATCAAAAAGGAAATCCGCACAAGGAAGTCTATCACAAAGAAAACGATTGAGTGGGAGCACCTCTACCTATGCCATAACGGTAGCAGACGATATATTGCTCGTGAGACATCCAAGTGACACTAACATCCTAGACACTAGTAAAATAGAACGAATGTGGCTTAGCTTTTGGAAAATTCTAGGGCAGGACTTCATGGAAGAGTTAGCACAACAAGTGTATGATGAATTTCGAGACGCTGGCTATACGGTTCCAAGACCAACTTTACGATTACGGTACATGACGAGCCGTTGGGGCTCTTGTATGCCTTTCAAAGAAACGATTACCATGAATACACGATTGCTATTAGGGCCTACGAAGTTTGCGCACTATGTAATGATCCATGAATTTGCGCATTTTATCGAGCCGAACCATTCGTCACGCTTTTACAAGGTCATGAGTGATGTGTTGCCGGACTGGCAACAAGTGAAAGCGGAGATGCGCGCATATTATAAATAAGTATAGTTGCCTAGCATCGATGTACTAAGCAGTGAAGTGTATTAAATAATGCAATGCCTATGTAATTTGCTATCCAGATTACATAGGCGTTTTTATTTTGTGAGCATTCATTGCTTCTTCGAGTGTCAAATGCTTTCACGGTACACTGAAACACGCAATCTATGGTATAATAAAGAGAATGAAAACATACTGTATTACGTTATTGAGGAGGGCCCATGAGACCATTTGTACATCTGCATAGTCATAGTGAATATAGCCTCATTGATGGGATTAGTCGATTGCCACAAATGGTGAGTCGTGCGAAAGAACTCAATATGCCTGCCCTAGCGTTGACGGACCACGGGAATATGTATGGTGCCATTTATTTTTATAAAGAGGCTATGGCACAAGGTATCAAACCGATTTTAGGATGCGAAGTGTATGTGACGGAAGGCAGTCGTTTTGACCGTCCCGAAGGTAAAACTTATGAACGATTAAAGCATTTGATTCTCTTAGCGGAAACTATGGAAGGATACGAGAATATTGTAAAAATTGTGTCTAAGTCTTCCACAGAAGGATTCTACCGCAAGCCTCGTGCAGACCGAGAACTACTGTCTACCTACAGTAAAGGGATTATCGCTTTGAGTGCTTGTATTGCTGGGGAAATTCCACAGCTTATATTGCAAGATAATATGGAAGGGGCCCATCGTGCCTTGGAATGGTACCTAGAGACTTATGGAAAGGATAACTTTTTCTTAGAAATTCAGAACCATGGTGATCCTAAAGAATTGCGTGTTCAAGATGTGCTAGTAGAGATGGCAGAACAATATGGAGTAGGTTTAGTATGTTCTAATGACTTTCACTATGTCTATGCCGATGATGCTGAAGCTCATGATATTAAAGTATGTATTGCTACTGGTACAAGGCGCAATGATGTAGACCGCATGAAGTTTTTCAGTAATGAGTTTTACATGAAAAGCGGCGATGAAATGGAAGAGCTTTTTGGGCATATTCCGGAAGCCTTGGATAATACGTTGAAGATTGCGGAACGTTGTCATGTAGAGTTTAATTTTGATGCTCACCATTTGCCAAAATTCGACGTACCAGAAGGGGAAACGGCACATTCTTATTTACGTAAGGTCTGTGAGTCCTATATTCCTCAATTCTATCCGGAGGTAACACCGGTATTACAAGAGCGACTCGATTATGAGTTGGGTGTTATTAGTCGCATGGGCTTTGAAGATTACTTCCTCATTGTTTGGGACTATGTTAAATATGCTCGTGAACATGGGGTACTAGTAGGACCGGGTCGTGGTAGTGCGGCAGGGTCAGTGGTAGCCTACTTATTGGGGATTACAGGGTTAGATCCTATTAAATATGATTTGCTTTTTGAACGGTTCTTGAATCCAGAACGGGTAAGTATGCCTGATATCGATATCGACTTTTGCTATGAAACTCGCAATAAGGTCATCGACTATGTAACAGAAAAATATGGACAAGAGCGAGTAGCACAAATTATTACCTTTGGTACGGAAGCGGCTCGTGCCGTTATCCGTGACGTAGGACGTGTGCTAGATATGCCGTTGCCAGAGGTGAACCGATTAGCTAAGATGATTCCCAACGAACTAGGAATCACTTTGAAAAAAGCCTTAGAGGTAAAAGAGCTTAAAGATTTGTATGATACAGACGAATCAGTAAAAGAGTTATTTGACCTTTCTCTACGATTGGAAGGGATTGCGCGTAATTCCTCCACCCATGCAGCGGGAGTTGTAATTTCAGCGGCGCCCCTAGATGAGTATGTGCCGGTGCAAAACTCCAATGAAGATGGATTTGTCACGCAATATGACAAAGATAATATTGAAGAACTAGGCCTATTGAAGATGGACTTTTTAGGGCTTCGTACGCTGACGGTGATGGGCGAGGCATTGCGCTTGATTAAAGAAAATCACGGTATCGAATTAGACTTAGATGCAATCCCTTTGGATGACCAGGCCTCTTGCGAACTCCTAAGTCGTGGTGAAACGGCAGGGGTGTTCCAATTAGAGTCAGAAGGGATTACAAAACTGGTAATGGACTTAAAACCAGAACATTTTGAAGACTTAATTCCTTTAGTAGCCCTCTATCGTCCGGGACCGTTGGGCTCAGGTATGGTAGAAGATTTCATCAAACGTCGTCATAAAGAAAAAGAAGTGACCTATTTGCACCCAATTTTAGAGCCTATTTTAGAGGATACCTTTGGGGTTATTCTATACCAGGAACAAGTTATGCAGATTGCCTCTGCCATGGGTGGATTTTCTTTGGGACAAGCGGACTTGATGCGCCGTGCCATGGGTAAGAAAAAGGAATCTGTACTGAAAGCACAACGAGATTCCTTTGTGTCTGGTTCGGTGAACAATGGTATTGATGAGAAATTGGCTAATGAAGTATTTGACCTTTTACTATACTTTGCGGGCTATGGATTCAATAAATCTCACTCTGCCGCCTATGCGTATATTGCGTATCAAACGGCGTATCTGAAAGCCCATTATTTCCCAGAGTTCATGGCAGCTACTATGACAAGCTTCATGGGCAATATGGATAAAATGACGAATTACATCAATGTGTGTAAGGCGAAACAAGTAGCAGTATTAGGACCAGATATTAATCATTCAGAGCGTATGTTTACCGTACAAGATGGACAAATTCGTTTTGGCTTGGGCGGTATTAAACATGTAGGAGATAATGCAATCGAAGAATTGCTAGCAGAGCGTAAGGCACATGGCCAATTTACGTCCATTGTCGACTTCTGTGAACGCATCCCATATCGTGTGGTCAATAAGCGTTTGTTGGAAAGTTTGATCCGCTGCGGAGCTATGGATTCTTTCAAAGAAAATCGAAATCAGCTGTTACAGATTTATGAACAAGCCCAAGGTATTGGTTCTAAAGGACAGAAAAATAGTGCCCTAGGAGCGGTGAGTCTCTTTGCAGAGGTAGAAGAAATGGAGACTATCCATGTTCCAGAATTACCAGATTTGCCTAAGGAGCTGAAGCTAAAAGATGAAAAGGAATATACTGGGTTTTATATTACGGGGCATCCTCTAGATGCGTATCGTGATGAATTGGACGGCTTATTTCAATTAGGGCGGTTAGCAGAAAATCCAGAGGATTTTGATGGTAAAACTATTACCATTGGTGGATTGATTACGGAAAAAGTGGATCGATTAACGAAGGCGAAGCAGGAAAAAATGTGTACCTTAACCTTGGAAGATTTCACAGGCTCTGTACAAGTGGTAGTATTCCCTCAAGGGTATCAAAAAAGCCATATGCTATTGCAACGAGATGGCGTAGTAGCTATCGAAGGGCGTATTGATGCGGATGAGAAAGGGGTGCAATGCATTGCTAGTTCCGTACAACTATTAAAAGTAGAATATGATAAAGTGCGGCAGATTCGAATTCATATCGATGCAGCTCATGACACACCACAAGTGAGCCAACAATTACAAAAGCTGTTGCAAGAATTGCAAGGAGATACACCAGTAACCTTATTCTTACAACGTCAAAAACGCAGTTTAGCGACGAACCGCAGCTTTTATTTCACCCCATCGAAAGAGTCTATAGGGCGTGTACAAGCCTTACTAGGGGTAAATGCAGTAGAGTTACTATAAGGAGATAGGAATGAATAAAAAGACAAAGATTGTTTGTACAATGGGACCTAGTACAGACAGTTTAGAAATGGTAGAATCCTTATTGCGAGCAGGGATGAACGTGGCACGGTTTAACTTCTCTCACGGTTCTCATGAAGAGCAAGCAAAACGTATGGAACTCGTTCGCTTAGCCTCTACTAGAACAGGGATTCCAGTGGCATTAATGCTGGACACAAAAGGTCCTGAAATCCGCTTGGGTTTTTTCAAAGAAGGTAAAGTGTGTCTAGAAGAAGGGCAAGCTTTTACATTGACCACAAGAGATGTGGAAGGTACAAAAGAAATTTGCTCCGTGAATCATGCAGGATTACCAGAAGATGTAAAAGAGGCAAAGCAAATTCTTTTATCTGATGGATTAGTGACATTGCGTATCGACTCTATTGAGGGCACGGAGATTCATACGACTGTCATGAATACTGGTATGATGAGCAATCGCAAACGAGTGGCTGTACCAGGGGTATCTTTATCCTTGCCACCAGTGTCGGAACAAGATGAAAAAGATTTGTTATTTGGTTGCGAAATGGGCGTAGACTATGTAGCGGCGTCTTTTATGCAACGAGCTAGTGATGTTGTGGCCATCCGTCGCATTTTGGAATCTAAAGGGGCAGATATTCGCATCATTTCCAAAATTGAAAATGAAGAAGGACTTAATAATTTAGATGAAATTTTAGAAGTCTCTGATGGATTGATGGTGGCTCGTGGTGATTTGGGCGTAGAAATTCCTGCTGAAGAAGTACCAGTATTACAAAAAATGATGATTCGAAAATGTAATGCTGTTTCTAAACCAGTGATTACAGCAACTCAAATGTTAGAGTCCATGGTAACGAACCCAAGACCGACAAGAGCAGAAGCTAGTGACGTAGCGAATGCTATATTAGATGGTACGGATGCGGTCATGTTGTCTGGTGAAACTGCAGGTGGTGACTATCCATTGGAAGCGGTAACAACTATGGCTAGAATTGCGAAGGTAACTGAAACATCTGATTTATACGTGAATAGTAATCATACAGTACCATTAGAAGAAGCTAAAACGACAGATGCTATCTGTTCTGCTACTGTGGAAGTAGGTCGTTCCTTAGGTGCTGGAGCCATCATTACATGCACTGAATCCGGTATTACAGCCATGAGCATTTCCCGCCACCGTCCGAACTGCCAAATTATTGCAGTAACACCACATGAACACGCTCTTCGCCGTATGCAGTTATACTGGGGCGTGACAGCTATCCAAGGGCCTTCCCATTCCAATTCTGATGAAATGGTACACTGCGCCATGAGTGCAGCCTTAGGAGAAGGATTGATTCAGTCTGGTGATTTAGTAGTGGTTACAGCAGGTGTGCCATCTGGCTTATCTGGCACAACGAATATGATTCGTGTTCATGTCACTGGTAATGTGTTGATTAAAGGCCGTGGAGTTGGTAAATTGTCTGTAACGGGACCAATTCACCACTGTGATTCTGCAGAGCCTATGACAGATGGCAGTATCTTAGTAGTTCGTGACTTAGAACCGGAATATATGGAACTAGCGAAACGAGCAGGCGCTATTATTACTGCAGAAGAAGGATATACATCGACAGCAGCGATTGCAGGGATTCAATTTGGTATTCCTGTCATTTTAGGGGCTCATGATCAATCTCAATTGACAAATGGTCAGATTGTAACAGTCGATGGCATTCGTGGTAATGTCTATGAAGGTATTGCAAACGCAAGATAGGAGGTAACTATGGAATATCATGTTCCTACACAAGCAGATACAGTGGTAGTGGAAGAAATTGTGAATCGTAAATTGCGCAATTCTATGCTTTGGATGGTCTGGGGCTTATTGACGACAGCCATCATTGGATTTATGGCGTTAACGAACTCTAGTTGGTTGCGCTTTGCTCATTCTAACTTTAATATTATTTTGTTAGCTGAAGTGGCGGTGGTTTTCTTATTTTCTTTCCGTCAATACACAGCATCTAATACATTTTTGAAAGCCATGTTTTTCCTCTATTCCATTATGAATGGATTGACCTTAACCGCTATCGCGTTACACTATTCTTTTGAAGTTGTAGTGTATGCCTTAACAGGGGCTGTAGCGGTGTTTGGTAGCTTTGCCTTCTTAGGAGTCGTGGTGAAAAAGGATTTATCAGGATTAGGCACATTTTTAATGGGGGCAGTGATTGCCTTACTCATTGCTAGCTTGATTATGATGTTCTTTGGCGCTAGCGACTTTGGATTATTGGTGTACAGCTATATAGCTGTAGGGATTTTTTCCTTGTTTACTATGTATGATGTGTATCGTATTAAACGGACAATTATGGAAGTGGCTTATGAAGATGAAAGTGTCCTTGAACGTGTTGAATTGATTGGTGCTTTAGGTTTATACCTTGATTTCATCAATATTTTCATCAATTTACTTCGCATTTTCGGTCGTCGCTAATGTATGTTATAATACTAGTATGGGGGAGCGCTGAAGCTCCCCTTTAGTATGTAATTAATAAATTGATATAGATGATAGTTAGTAAGGAGGGATACGATGGAAGCAAAAGAATGGCAAACCTTCGTCACAGTGGTGGAAGAAGGAAATATTACGAAAGCGGCAGAAAAACTATTTCTTTCACAGCCTGCATTAAGTTATCGATTAAAGCAAGTAGAAGATATCTTAGGGCGCCCCTTATTAATTCGTGCCAATGATGGTATTGCATTAACCGCAGAAGGCGAGCTGTATTACGATTATTGCCGACGTATGATTCGGTCCCGAGAGGAATTGCGACAAAATATTGGAAAGGTAACGGGGAAGATCCAAGGTACCTTAAAAATTGCTGCATCTATCAATTTTGCGGACTACGAGTTGCCTCATTTACTCAATAATTTTACGAAACAGTATCCTAAGATTCGTATCGAAGTGAAGACGGGCTATAGTTCACATGTGAATAAAATGTTTAATTCTGGAGAAGTGATGATTGCTTTTGCCCGTGGTGAATATAATCATGTGCCAAATGGTGTGCGTCTCTTTGATGAGCCGTACTGTTTAGTGTACAAGCACTCGGTGGATTACAAAGAATTACGAGATATTCCTATGATTAACTATCGTACGGATGGATCCATTGCGACAGTGGTAGAAAATTGGAAGAAAGAACATAACGTAGGGGATGTGAGACCAGCCATGGAGCTAGACTCTATGGTGACGTGCCGTCACTTTGTGCGAGAAGGACTAGGTTGGGCTATTTTGCCGTATTTAGGGTTAGGTAGTTGCCGTGAACATGGTATTTATGTAGAACCTTTACGGATGAAAGATAATCGTCCATTAGTGCGCTCTACCTATTTGTTCCATGATGAAGTAAGTACGAAACTTATTGCAGTGAAAACTTTCATCGATTATGTAACAGATTATTACGAAAATCATCAAATCGTTACCTTACCGGGGTATATGAGCTAAGAGGCTTGTGTGTGTATGGTAAGCAAAAGAATGGCTCTGCTTATTTATATAGGTAGGGCTTGAATTTTTATATGAATGATATGCATAGTTAATAAAGAGCATATAGTATTACAGATAGAGAGCGCAGCTAATAGAGTTGCGCTCTCGTTGTGTGTAGTTTTCGTTGTAGCTAGCGTTTTGTAGGTAACCATCTTTTACTTTCAGTATGTCTGAATAGTTTGAAGTGGACAGATTGTTCTAATAGCAAATTTGATTACTTTAGAATACTATAAACGTACTGTTAATGTATATGAAAGTAGCAATTAGCATAGATATATATCATGAAAATAGGAATAATTTAGTAAGAATAGCATAAGAACCGCATGAGACCTAAGTTTATAATACATTCCCTAAATGCATACATGAAGGATTTTTGAGAATAATAAAATTTTTATAAGCCTTATAAAGGATTTTTATTTTTATCGCCTGAAATGATTGGATATAATGAGAGCGTAGAAAGACCTAGACATTTGCACGTTCTAGTATTCTAGTAAGTGGTGAACCGCCCTTATATATAATTATTGATATAGTAAGTTTCACGTTTATAGAAAGTATGAGTGCAATCGATATAGGCAATGTATTTATATCTTATGTAGTAAGGAGACACAAGATGAACAAAAAAATCATCAATGCCTTGATTACATGGGCTATCCCATTGATAATCTGGTTCACTCCAGCTCCAGAAGGCTTAGCTGACGGCGCTTGGAAATTGTTTGGCTTTTATTTAGCCGCTATCGTTGGTTTGGTATTAAAGCCATTCCCAGCTCCAGTAGCAGTATTATCTGCCATTGGTGCTTCTGCATTATTCTTAAATAATCCGAAGGAAGTATTGTCCGGATATGCATCTACCACAACATGGTTGATCTTTGCGGCATTTTCCATTTCTGTAGCCTTCGTAAAAACAGGCTTGGGTCGTCGTATTGCGTATCATATGATTGATGCCTTCGGTCATACTACACTTCGTCTCGGTTATGTAACTGCATTATTGGACGGAATTATTTCCCCAGCTACACCATCTAACACAGCTCGTTGTGGTGGTATCGTATTCCCAATCATGAACTCTGTGGCAAGATCTTTAGGTTCTGAGCCTGGTGAAACAGCGAATAAAGTAGGTCGTTACCTAATGACTAATACATACATGGTAACAAAAATAACATCCCTTTTATTCTTAACAGCCATGGCGCCAAATGCATTGGCAGCGGATTACTTCAAAAAAATCCTAGGCCTTTCTATTGACTGGGTAACTTGGGCAGTAGCTTTATTCGTACCTGGTTTGATCTTGTTATTGATTACTCCATTCGTATCTTATGTATTAAATAAACCTGAATTGAAAGAAATCGACAATAAGAAAATTGCTCGTGAAGGTTTGGCAGAATTAGGTCCTGTATCGACAGGTGAAAAAGTATTAATTACTATTTTCTTCTTATCCTTACTTGGATGGGCATTACCATCTATCCTTGGTATGGTAGGTATTAAATTTAAATTAGATGCGACAGCAGTAGCACTAGTAGCGATGGTATCTTGCTACATATTCGGTGCTATCAAGTGGGAAGACGCTCTTCAAAACAAAGGTGGCTGGAACACATTGATTTGGTTCGGTGGTATCCTTGGTTTATCTGGTGCGTTAACAAAAGCGGATTTCTTCATCTGGTTAGCAAAAGTGTTAGAAGCTCAAATGAACTTCGGACATCATGAGACATTAGCACTTGTGGTGATTGCAGTGTTATCCGTGCTAGTTCGTTACTTGTTCGCATCCGGCAGTGCTTACATTGCAGCCATGGTACCAGTATTCTTTACAGTAGGTAAAGTGGCGGGCATTGACCCTTGGACATTAGGTCTTGTAATCTTCATGACAAACGCCTTTGGTGGTGCTGTAACTCACTTTGGTGGTGGACCTGGCCCAATCGTATTCGGTGAAGGCTACAACGAAGTTCGCCAATGGTGGGTAACTGGTGCAGTAGTGGCTGTATTAGGCTTGATTGTGACACTTGGCTTTGGTCCAATTTGGTGGTCCATTGTAGGCTTAATCTAATTCTATCAAATAGATAGGTAGTATTTTTGGTTGATGAAGTCAGAATCCAGTGATTCTATATCACTGGTCTCTGGCTTTTCATACTATAGTTTGATGTAATAGAAAGGATTTGCTATGAAACATCTAGTGAAAGCAGCTATGGCTGGCTTTGATGAAAAAAATGATGTATTGGTAACGGTTGAACCAATTGCATCTGGTATCGAAGTAGAATTAAAATCAAAAGTTGAGCGTGCTTATGGTAAGCATATTCGTGCTTTCATTGAAGCCACTGTAAAAGAAGCAGGCTTCGATGGCGTGAAAGTAACAGCTATCGATAAAGCAGCTTGGGATTATACTATTAAAGCCCGTGTATTGGGTGCATTAGAAAGAGGGAGCGAAGCATAATGAGCCAATTAACTGAATTAGCAAAAAAACGTTTATCTCGTTCCATGATGTTCGTACCAGGTAACACGCCTAAAATGATTAACAGTGCTGATATCCACGGTGCAGACTCCATCATGTTTGATATTGAAGACTCTGTAGCAGTCACTGAAAAAGATACAGCTCGTTTATTGACAGCAGAAGCTTTGAAAACTTTAAAATTCAAAGGCGAAACAGTGGTTCGTATCAACCATCCTACACAAACTCCATATGGTTATGCTGACCTTGATGTGATTGTACCAGCAAAACCTGACTTGATTCGTCTTCCAAAAACTGAAGATGTATCTGAAGTAGAAATCGTTGCTAAAAAAATTGAAGAAGTGGAAAAAGCGAACGGTTGGGAAGAAGGTACTATCAACATTATCGTAGCTATCGAATCCGTAAAAGGTCTATACAATGTACGCGAAATCGCACAAGGTCCTCGTGTAGTAGCGATTGCTCTTGGTGCAGAAGACTACCGTGCTGACCTTCGTACAGGCAAACATAAACCAGCACATGAATTGTTATTTGCTCGTCAAACGATTCTTCATGCAGCTCGTGAAGCAGGTATCCGTGTACTTGACACAGTATTCTCCGATGTAAAAGACCCACAAGGTTTCCGTGAAGAAGTAGAATTCATCAAAGCATTAGGTTACGATGGAAAATCTTGTATTCACCCGAGCCAAATCAAAATTATCCATGAAGTGTTCACGCCAGATGAAAAAGAAATTGCGCATTCTGTAAAAGTATTGAACTCCTATGCAGAAGCACTTCGTAACAATAAAGGCGTTATCGCTGTAGATGGTAAAATGATTGACGGTCCTATCGTAGTACGTGCACAACGCGTGGTAGATAAAGCCCGTGCAGCAGGTATCAAAGTAGAACTTGAGGAAGGAGCAGAAATCGATGTTAAATAAAATTGGTCGCGATATTCCTATGGAATTAGAATGCCTTCAAGGTCGTCGTGTATATGAAGGTCAATTCGCTATGACAGAAACTGGTACACGTGCAGGTAAACCAGTGAAACTTCACACTCCAGGTGAAAATAAATTACTAGGATCCATCGATGAAGCTATTGAAAAAGTAGGTCTGAAAGATGGTATGTCCATTTCCTTCCACCATCATTTACGTAATGGTGACTATGTAATGAAACTTGTGATGGACCGTGTACAAGCCAAAGGAATCAAAGATATTACAATTCTTAACTCTTCCTTAGCACCTTGTCATGAGTTCTTAATCGATATGATTAAAGATGGCACAGTAACAGCTATCGAAACATCTGGTCTTCGTGATGCATTGGGTAAATTCTTAAGCTTGAACCCAGGCGTATTAAAACGCCCAGTAGTGATTCGTTCCCATGGTGGACGAGCTCGTGCCGTTTGCACAGGAGAAGCTCATATTGATGTAGCTTTCATGGGTGTACCTGCTTGTGACCGCCGTGGTAATGCCACAGGCCGTAAAGGTAAATCCGCTTGCGGTGCGTTAGGTTATGCTATGGTTGACTCTCACTATGCAGACCAAACTGTATTGTTAACAGATAACCTAATCGACAATGTATACCCAATCTCCATCCCTCAAACAGATGTAGATTACATCGTAGAAGTAGAGGCTATCGGTGACCCAGAAGGTATCGCATCTGGTGCTGTGGGAATCACGAAAAACCCTGTACAAATTAAAATTGCGGAAATGGCAGCAGAATTCCTTGATGAAGCTGGTATTATCCAAGAAGGTTTCTCTTTCCAATTGGGCGCTGGCGGAGCTCCATTAGCAGTGGCGAAGTTCATCGGTGAAAAATTAGAGAAAAAAGGCGTTGTTGGCGGATTCGGTGTTGGCGGTGCTACAGGCGTACTAGTAAGCATGCTTGAAAAAGGTCACATCAAAGCCATCTATGATACACAAACATTTGATACAACAGCAGCAGCATCTTTGGATACAAATCCAAATCATATCGAAATGAGCGCATCCATGTACGCAGACCCTACAACAGACTGCATGACAAACTACTTAGATGTAGTATTCTTGGGCGCTACAGAAATCGATACAGATTTCAACGTAAACTGTATGACTGACTCCAATGGTATCTTGATGGGTGCCTCCGGTGGTCACTCCGACACAGCAGCAGGGGCAAAAGTAACAGTTATTACTTGTCCATTGATTCGTGGACGTTTGCCAATGATTCGTGAACGCGTGGAAACAGTTATCACTCCAGGTGAAAGTATCGACGTGTTGGTAACAGAACGTGGTATCGCAATCAATCCAAATCGCCAAGATTTGATCGAACGTTTCAAAGATTCTAACTTGCCAATTTACACAATTGAAGAGTTACAACAAATGGCGTACGACATGGTTGGTAAACCAGAAGGAATTGAAGTATCTCAAGACCCTAAAGATGTAGTAGCCATCATCGAATATCGTGATGGATCTATCATCGACGTAGTACGTAAACCATTGCTATAAGATATTTATAGTAGTTAATAAAAGAGGCTAGACATTAGGTCTAGTCTCTTTTCTGCATATACTGGTGAAGATACATGGGTATAAGGCAATAATACAAGGCTTACAATAAAAAAATGTTGTTTATTTTTATGGGTTGTCATATTGCCTTATTTCCTTTATCATAGAATTATAATGTATACTCTATATTAGTAAGGAGAGGTGTTACTTATGAAACAACCATTAATCGGTATCTCAGGTTCTCATATGATCGACCAAGGCGGTCCATTTCCAGGATATAAACGATCCTATGTGAATGATGATTATGTGCAGTCTGTATTAGAAGCAGGCGGCATTCCTGTGATTATTCCATTCCAAGAAGATGAAGCCACATTGAAAGCATTGGTGGAACGCTTAGATGGTCTCATTCTTTCTGGTGGTCATGATATTGCCCCACAATTCTATGGAGAAGAACCAGAGCGTGGATTAGGTGCTATTTGGCCAGAACGAGATATCTTTGATATGCGTTTATTGGCGTATGCAAAAGAATACAAGCTTCCTATTATGGGTATTTGCCGTGGACATCAAATTATCAATGTAGCGCATAAAGGTTCCTTATATCAAGACTTACCTGCCTTTGCTACGATCAAGCATTCCCAAAATCAAACAGCAGGATTACCAACTCATTCTATGGTGATTGAAAAGGATTCCAAATTATTTGGTATCTTAGACTCTGAAACAGTCATGGTTAATTCTCATCACCACCAAATTGTGAAAGAAGTAGGCGAAGGATTACGTGTAGTCGGTCGTGCAAAAGATACCGTAGTAGAAGCTATGGAAGGCATTGACTACCCATACTTACGTACGTATCAATTCCATCCAGAAATGATGCGTCATACAGAGTTGAATGCAGCAATTTTCAAAGACTTTGTAGAAGCAGCTAAGAAAGAGGCTTAATATGGAACAAAAAGATAGTAAATTTGGCTTTTGGAGTATCGTTCTCCTCGGTATTAATGCCATTGTAGGAACAGGGATTTTCTTGTTGCCGAATAAAGCATATGCCCTTATGGGGCCAGCGAGTTTAGGGGTGCTGTTATTTGATGCATTCCTTGCCATTTGTATTGCTCTATGCTTTGCCGAAGTAGCAGGATTCTTCACTCGTAATGGAGGACCATATTTATACGCAAAACATTCCTTAGGTGACTTTTGGGGATTTGAAGTAGGCGTTCTTAAATGGATTGTGGTGCTCATCGCTTGGGCAGTTATGGCAGTAGGATTTGCGACAGCTTTGGGGGCAGCCATTCCGGCGCTATCTGGTGACTTTATGAAAGATGTCATCGCCACGATTATCATCGTCTTATTGACGGTAATTAATATTATTGGCGTTAACATGACTAAAATTCTGAATAACTTGATTACCGTATCTAAGTTAGTACCTCTATTTGCATTTATTGTGATCGGATTATTTGCTATTAACGGAACAAACTTTACACCGTTTGTGCCAGATTTCGTAGAACTTTCAGATGGAGGCGTATCGGGTGCATTTGCAGCCACTGCGATATTGCTATTCTTTGCGTATACTGGATTTGAAGCCATTGCGGTTGCCGCAGAAGATATGGAAAATCCTAAAAAGAATTTACCTCGTGCCATCATTACGGTCATGATCATCGTATCTGTGCTATATATGTTGGTATTGGCAGTATGTATCGGTATTATGGGTGATAGCCTTGCTAATGATAAAGCACCATTGCAAACAGCATTTGGTCAAATTATGGGCCCATGGGGCATGTATTTCGTGCTAGCTGGTACATTATTATCTATGGGTGGCATTAACATTGCTCAATCTTTCTTGGGGCCTCGTATTGCAACATCCTTGGCAGAAGATGGTATGTTACCAAGCATCCTAGCAAAACGTACGAGTTGGGGTACACCAGTTGTAGCATGTATTGTGACAGGTGTATTTAGCTTATTACTAGCATGGAGCGGTAGTTTTGTTCAATTGGCAGCTATCAGTGCCGTATCTCGGTTTACACAGTATTTACCAACCTGTGTTTCTGTCATTATTTTCCGTAAAAAATGGGCTCATAAAGAGCGTCCATACAAAATTCCAGGAGGTATTATTATCCCTGTGATTGCCATCATTACATCTCTTTGGATGCTGGCACAAGCAAAACCTAATCAATTGATTTGGGGCCTTGGTGGTTGTATTATTATCTTGCCATTGTATTTCTTATATTTAAATAAGAAAAAACGAGGCTTAATTAAAGAAACAGAAGAATTATAATCGGATATGAAAAAAAGGGTCCTTCGGGACCCTTTTGTATTACTATATTATTCTCCAGAATGAGCTTTGTAGAATTCTAAGAATTGTTGTGCCACCATGGATAAAGGTTGCCCTTTAATGGTGATAAATGCTTTGTAGAACGTATTTGTCAGTTCTGTTAACTTAATACGTGTCATATCTGGATGAGATACTGTTTCTTGAGCATCCATAGGAATGATAGCTATGGTGCGTCCTGATTGAGCCCATTCAATGGCTGAACTCTTCGTGGTAGTCACAGAAATGACATTAAGAGAAGAGAAGTCGTTATGATGAGCTTGCATGAGCATCCGTACGGAACCACCAGATAGACTAAGAGGACACTTGGAAATATCTTTCCAAGAAATACTTTCTAAGTCACGGTCTGTCCAAAATAAATCTTTTCTAAAGAGCGCATATAGATCCTCTGCTTGTGTGTAGAGAACATCAAATTTGTTAGAATCTACCATTTGTTCATTGCATAATCCAATTTCAGCGCTGCCATTCAATAAAGATTCGGTTACATCTGTCATTAGTCCTTCATAAATTTCATAACGAACCACAGGATATTGGCGCGAAAAGAAATGCAAATATTGTTGAATTAAAGAGGTAGACCTTGAAGCAGAGGAGGCAATGCGTAAGGTGCCTTCTACTTCCGAACTAAGTCTTTTTACATCGGCATAGGTAGATTCTTCGATGGAGCATAATTGCTGCGCTTTTTCATAAAAAATACGGCCTGCTTCCGTAAGGTGAAAGCTGGATCCGCGCTGACCGCGTTTAATCACTAATAGGGGGGTACCAAATTCTGCTTCTAAGTACTTGAGTTGCTTACTTAAAGCTGGTTGTGTAATATGCAGTATCTCTGCTGCTTGCGTCATATTCCCCGTTTGTACTAAGATGATAAAATTATAATAGTAAGATGTATCCATGGTATCCTCCTAAACAAAAGTAGTCAGATGTCATGTTAGATCAATTCTATTCATGGGCGCACATCATCGTACAATAGATCTCTTATTGTTAACCTTTACTACTCTATTGTACTATAAATTTTATATTTCGTCTCCTATATTTGTTAACTAATGGTGTTAATTATACTCTGTTCTATGCGTATAACTCATGGATATAAGCCTATATAACAAGTAGGATATAGACAAATCTCTATTGAGAATGATATAATAAGCCATATTGTCACCTGTGCAGTACAGGGACTATAAAGGTAAATTGGACCATAGTTTGGTCTAGAAAGGATGGAGAATTTGTATGGATATGCCATTTTTTACACAATTTCTCATGATTAGCGATCCTATGACGATTGGCATACTCGTGCTATTTGTTATCGCCTTAGGATATGTCTATTTTCTTCAAAAAAGAAACGTTCACTTCGGCACATTAGTAATGATTGCCACAGTAGTGGGTGCTGTACTAGGGGTTGCAGTGCAGTTGATTGCAGGATTCCCTAAAAATCCAATGGACGTAGTGTTCATTAAGGAAAGCACGAAATGGTTCTCTCTGATTGGGGGAGGATTTATTGATTTAATCCGTATGCTTGTTATTCCTGTGGTATTTATTTCCATTGTTCACGTTATCTTACATATGGATACGAATGCGAACTTAAAACGCCTTGTATCTTCCACAGGTATAGTTGCCTTAGTCATGGTAGGTATTGCGGCTATCGTGGGCTTAGTATTAGGTACAGTTACAGGATTAGGTGAAGGTACATTAGCGGTTGTAGGCGATTCTAAAATGCGCGAAGTGAAACCAGTGGTTGATACACTACGTGCCTTGATTCCGTCCAACCCTGTGAATGCTATGGCGCAAACGAATGTCATCGCCATCGTAGTATTCGGTGTTATCATCGGTGGCATTGCTCGATTGGCTAAACAACATGGGGCTACTGATTTACAAGTCATCACAAAATTATTTGATGAAGCGTACACAGTGATTTTCTGGGTAGCTGATTTCATCATAGGCTTAATGCCATATGGTGTGGTTGCATTATTGGCGACTACATTAGCACAAAAAGGATTTGGTGCTATTGCGGATATGGCACTGTTCATTGTGCTGATCTATGTGGGTGTAGTGATTATGTTACTTGTACAAGCTGTATTATTAACACTATTCGGTGTAAGCCCTATTATGTACTTCCGTAAAGCAAAAGAAGCGTTAATTTTGGCTTTCACATCTCGTTCTAGTATGGGCGTATTACCATTAACAGTAGAAACATTGACTAAAAAATTAGGTGTTAACCCTGCCACTGCGAATACAGTAGCAAGTTTCTGTACTACAGCAGGTATGCAAGGTTGTGCAGGCATTTTCCCGGCATTGTGTATCATCTACATTGCTCGTGTGTCTGGCGTGCCATTAGATTTCACAATGTATGTAATGAGTGTCATCGTTATTGCGTTGGGCTCCTTAGGGATTGCTGGCGTACCTGGTACGGCGACTATGGCAGCATCCGTTTCCTTATCTGGTACAGGTATGGGTGCATTCTTCGGGTCTATTTCTCCAATCTTAGCAGTCGATCCTATCGTTGATATGGGACGTACGATGTTAAATGTAAGCGGTTCCATGACAAATGCTATCGTAGTAGACCGATTACAAGGAACTTTTGACCAAGAAGCATTTAATGATACAAAAACAATTCGATAAGGTATAAGTAATGCCATAGATACAGGATGTATCTATAATGAAAGTACTAAGAAACAAATAAAAGGCTGTAGCCCACTGATTTGCAGGGGCTACAGCCTATTTGTATATTTACCAGCGATCAACGCCAAGATGTTTTTCCATGCGGCGCATCATGCGTGCGAAAGCGTCATCATCTTCTTTCTTTTGAGATTTTGTTTCCTCAGCTGCAGGAATGATATTGTCAGATGTGATAATCACTGTATCTCCGAAAGAATGGTAGGTATGGCCGCCTACACGTTTAGTTTGGGAGTAACTTTCATCGTAAGAATAGGGTTCTACACGATCTTTATGGAAGAAGTCGTCCTTATTATATTCACGTACGCCCGCGTTGTAAGCATCGATAGCGGCGCGTTTTTTAGTAATCAACATTTGAATGACTGCATCTGTATCTGCTAGATAGTTTTCTAAATCATTTGTATAGGCCTTCATATCTTCCGTGGATGCCATTTTGAAAGACATGGGTTTATGTTCTCCCTGAAAACTAGGATAATTAATGGATGCAGCAAAAGCGGAAGAGCCGATAGTCAGGGCTAGGGTGGTTAATAGTAATGCACGTTTCATAAGCGTCTCCTTCTTAGTATCTAGTGTATAAATGTTAATTAGGCACACCCAATTAGTAGGTTACCATAGAGTGTATTATATGCTGTTTCAAGGCTTTCATAGGAGGTAATCTATGAATTAAACATATAATTAGAAGCATAAGGGTTAGGATTCATTTAGCGTACCTTATCATCTGTAACTAAAGTATATCTTACTAATATGAAGAGAAGATGATAAAAGATGATAAATACTAAAAGATAGTTATCTCCTCTATATAGAGAATATCCATGAACTTATATAGATTAGAATACAAAAAAGCGACTGTTTTCACAGTCGCTTTAGTATACCTATACTAGCTCTAACCCACTTGGGATGATGTATATGTAATTTGACCCACTTGGGTAGATATCATTACTACTTAGTATATTGTGTATATCAGGCACTTGCCTTTAGAACTACTTAGTTCTTATATTGATTGGTTTGTATCACTTGATACAGTTGTATAGTACTTATCTAAGAAACCACTCGGTTTACTAATTAGATAAGAGTTTCTCCGTGTTGAGAGAAGAATGCT
Source organism: uncultured Veillonella sp. (assembly GCA_963526885.1). Taxonomy (GTDB): domain Bacteria; phylum Bacillota; class Negativicutes; order Veillonellales; family Veillonellaceae; genus F0422. Next base: position 19,726 of record CAURQH010000019.1, read on the forward strand.
TGTGGATGAGCACATACTGGGCAAAGTTTAGGAGCTTCTTCGCCGATGTGGATGTAACCACAGTTAGCACAGATCCAAGCAACTGGTTGTTCACGTTTGAACACTGTACCGCCTTCAACAGCTGTTACAAGGTCAAGGTAACGTTCTTCGTGACGAGCTTCGATAACACCAACTTGTTCGAATAAGTAAGCGATTTTAGCGAAACCTTCTTCTTTTGCAACTTTAGCAAATTCCGGGTACATTACAGTGTGTTCGTAGTGTTCACCAGCAGCAGCGTCTTTTAAGTTGATCGCTACGTCAGCGTTTACATCGCCACCGTGTAATAATTTGAACCATACTTTAGCATGAGCGGATTCGTTGATTGCTGTTTCTTCGAAGTAATCAGCGATTTTGTTCATACCAGCTTTGCGAGCTGCACTTGCATAGTATGTATATTTACGGTTAGCTTGAGATTCACCAGCGAATGCTGCTTGAAGATTTTTTTCTGTTTGAGTACCTTTTAATTCTGGCATTTTCTTTCCTCCATGTACTTTACATAGTTGTAAAAATAAATACTTATTTGTATAGTGGGCTTGTTCACTTGAACAAGTCCCTATTGATTTCGTTACTTAACGAATAATCATTGTTGATTACATTATAGACTATGAAAATGAGAAATGCAAGTCTTTTTTTAGAAAATTTTAAAAATTTTTTATAAATGATAAAGTCTCTCAATCGGCTTTATTATCGCATTTATAGCCGTTTAATTCCCTATAAAAATAAGGGGATTACACAGAAAAGAAATTGAGAATCGAACTCAAAAGATGAAATAGTAATGATAATATATAGAAAACCCTCTATTTATAGGCTTTCCTAGATAGGAAGAAGAAACGGGTGCTTATGAGATACTACTAAGTGATACTAGTCATCAATGGTACTGATATATTTGTATAAGATAGAGGAGAAACTTTCACAAATGCACATAGGGCCCTATAGAGAAATATAAAGTTAGATGATATACTATACACATAATCATGAAAATAGGAGGTGCCTATGGGATTTGTAAAATACCAAGTAGGTGATGTGGTACAAATGAAGAAACCCCATCCTTGTGGTAGTCAGAATTGGGAGATTAAACGAACTGGCGTTGACTTCGTAACAGTCTGTGAAGGCTGTGGGAATCAAGTGATGATACCACGACCTAAGTTTGAAAAGAATGTAAAAAAGATAGTATCCAGAAAAGAAGCAACAGAAGAATAAGATGTGTTCGTATATCAGTATAGTTTTCTAGGAGAGGGATATCTATGGTTGATTTAACGAAATATGCAGCCAAGGGTGGTTGCGCGTGTAAGATTGGGCCTCATATCTTAGCGGATGTGTTACAACATATGCAGATGCCTACGCATCCAGCTGTATTGACCGATGCATCTGGTATGGAAGATGCTGGGGTGTATCAAATTAATGATAGTCAAGCCATTGTACAGACGGTGGATTTTTTTACACCTCCAGTGGCAGATCCTAGACTCTTTGGTCGAGTGGCGGCGTGTAATAGCCTAAGCGATGTATATGCTATGGGTGGTACTCCCATCTCAGCGCTGAATATTGTAGGCTTTCCGGTGCCTTTAGTGAAAGAAGGTGTCCTTCGTGAGGTATTAGAAGGTGCCAATGAGGTCTTACTGGAGACGGGAGTAGCTCTTCTTGGTGGTCATAGTATTGAAAATGAAGTGCCTGTTTTTGGAATGGCTGTGACAGGTCTCATCGATCCTCGACATATTTGGACCAATGGGGATGCTCGAGTTGGGGATGTGCTGATTCTATCTAAACCGATTGGGACCGGGATTATGAACACGGCTGCAAAAGGTGGCGTATTCCCTGAAGGTGTGCAGGAAGCTATGCAAAGCATGGGGATGATTAATAAAGGGGCTCGAGATGTGGCTGCACAGTTTACCGTTCATGGCTGTACGGATATTACAGGATTTAGTTTAATTGGTCATGTGTCTGAAATGGCAAAAGCCAGTGGAACTTCTATTGAACTCTATGCGGAGCAAATTCCTCTATTTACCGATGTATTAGAGGCTGCTCGTATGGGCCTAGTCCCTGCAGCGACGTATGGAAATCGCAAGGCTTTGGGTGATCAAGCAGAATTTGAGGACTACTTAGATCCTGTATGGAGTGATATTTGCTTCGACCCGCAAACATCGGGTGGTTTATTATTTGCGTGTTCTGAAAGTGAAGGGAAACAACTACTTTCAGAGTTACAAGAAAAAGGTTTACAGGCTGCACAGATTGGCCGTGTCATTCAGGAAGGAAGGAAACAAGTATATGTCAAATAAAGAAGTAACTATAGATATGCGAGGTCAAGTATGCCCAGCACCAGTGATTGAAGCGAAAAAGGCGATGGATGCCGATGCGAATACGTATGTGAAAGTCATCGTTGATAATGACGTGAGTCGTGACAATGTGGTGAAATTAGGGGAATACCGAGGCTATGAAAACCATGTGTTAGAGCAAGAAGGAAATTACATTGTGGTATTGATTCCGCCTACAGCAGTGAAAGAGGAAGTGGCTGCGGTTAGTGCTGTGAATATTCAAACATCGAATGATCTAGAAGACCTAGATTTGGAAGATATTTTTGAAAATGAATTTGCCGCACCTTTAGGAAAGGTCGTAACGAATACAACGATTGCTGGTGGGGAAGCTCCGTTTTATATGACGAATGGAACCGGTAGTCTAGAACGTAGCATTGCAGCCTATGAAAAAACGAAAGCAGAAAAAGCGGCTATGGGTGCGCCAATTAGTCAAGATACAGTGCCACCTGAATTGATGGGAACTGTGGCGTTTTCTGTGCCGTCGGCTTCTATGGGTGATAAAGTGCTGCTATTCACGAAGGATTATTTAGGTGAAGGCAGTGAAGAGTTAGGCCGTAACTTGATGAAAACATTCATCTATGTATTGACGGAAACGGATGTGAAACCAAAAGCCATCTATTGCATCAATAGCGCAGTGAAAATGCTTGTAGAAGGGTCTGAGCATATTGAAAACTTCAAAGCCTTAGAAGCTGCAGGTGTGACTGTGAGCGGTTGTGGGATTTGTTTAGACTTTTATGAGGTAAAAGACAAAGTGCAAGTGGGCACTATTACCAATCTGTATGCTATTACTGAAAGCATGATGCAAGAACCATTTGTTACATTGTAATTAGATGCGTGCTGACATTAACAGATATAACTGGAAAGATTGCATGAGGAGAGACGGACATGAACGTTTTTGAGGTACATAGTAAGAAACTAGACGTAAAGGAAGATAAGGGATTACAAAAAATTCTTATTCTATTTAGCTCTTACTATTTTGCAGATAAAGCAGATAAAACGCTAGGGCAATACAAAGTACCTCATCAGTTGATGCCAGTTCCACCAGAACTATCCAGCGCTTGTGGGTTATCTATTGGTATAAAAGAAGAATACATAGAAGAAGTACTGCGTATTTTTGAAGTAGAAAAAATAACCCCTTCTCATATGTATTGTTATGAAAAGGGGAAAGAACCGATAGAATACAAGCATTGATGTTATTAACATAGGTGCTGAGAAATATTTTTGACATAGGTATATATAGAAAAGCTAGGCGCACTCAAAGAAGTGCACCTAGCTTTTTGCTATGGATAGTGTCGTGGATATGTAAGAATTTTATAATAGCTAAGCAGATTATGTGAAATAGCATATAAGGTGTTGCATCTAAAAAGGCATATACAGGTGTATTCTCATCAGGGGAACACTGTATATGCCTTATGTGTTAGTATGGTAATTATACGTTGAAGCGGAAATGTGTTACATCGCCGTCTTTCATGATATAGTCTTTGCCTTCTAGGCGAACAAGGCCTTTTTCTTTAGCCGCATTTTGGCTACCGCAAGCTTCTAAATCATCAAAGGATACGATTTCTGCACGAATGAAGCCTTTTTCGATGTCGGAGTGGATTTTACCAGCTGCTTGAGGAGCTTTTGTGCCTTCTACGATAGTCCAAGCACGGGCTTCCATTTCGCCAGCTGTGAAGTAATTAATTAAACCTAATAAGGAGTAACTAGCTTTGATTAATTTTGTTAAGCCACTTTCTTCTAACCCAAGGTCAGCTAAGAAAGCCGTTGCTTCTTCATCGGATAATTCTGCAATTTCAGATTCGATGCGAGCAGATACTACAACTACACCAGAACCTTCTTTTGCTGCGTATTCTTCTACTTGTTTGACGAATTCGTTGCCAGAGTAATCGGATACTTCGTCTTCTCCCACATTGGCAACGTATAAGGATTTTTTAGCTGTCAATAAGGTTAAGTCTTTTAAGATATCTAATTCATCTTCTGTTAAGCCTTGAGCACGAACAGGGATGGCATCACCTAATGCAGCAGATACTTTTTCTAAAATCGGTGCTTCAATGCGAGCATCTTTATCGCCAGATTTTGCTAATTTAGCAATACGTTGTAAGCGCTTGTCTACACTTTCAAGGTCAGCCAAGCAAAGTTCAGTGTTGATGATTTCAATATCGCGAACAGGATCCACAGATCCTGCCACATGTGTGATGTTAGGGTCATCGAAACAACGGATCACTTGGGCGATGGCATCGACTTGGCGGATATGACTCAAGAATTTGTTGCCCAAACCTTCCCCTTTGGAAGCACCAGCTACTAAGCCTGCGATGTCTACAAAGCGCATAGCAGCAGGTAAGATGCGTTTAGAACCGAACATATCAGCCAACACAGCTAACCGAGCATCTGGTACGTCTACAACGCCTACATTTGGTTCAATTGTACAGAATGGGTAGTTCGCCGCTTCTGCGCCAGCTTTTGTAATAGCATTAAACAATGTACTTTTTCCGACATTTGGAAGGCCTACAATGCCTACTTCTAAATTTGTGCTCATTGGTGGGTAACTCCTTTTATGGTTGCAATAAATTATCAAAATAATATAAATGCCTAACGATATAAGGTTTAGCGGACCTTAACACGTTAGGCATTTCGTGTTCCATCATTCGAGATGAGCCTAACGCCTAGTACACGTTGTGGGCTCTCTTTTTTACAGTCCTAGTATACCATAATTGCATACTACCTGCCAATAGATTTATAGAAAATATAAAAATGGAGGAACGTTGATAGTATTTAACCAACGTTCCTCTATTTTAATTTGGATGGCTTATTACAGCCTAATGTATCTTATGGAAGAAGATACTATTTTATTGTTAAGACTATATCTTATAGATAATGGGCACGTAATTCTTCAGCAGATTTTGGGGATAACCAAGCTGGTGCAATATCGAATACTGTGAAAGCACCACGACCGCCATGTGCTGCTAAGCGATGTACGCCACGAGCGAAGGCTACTAATACAGCGCCTGTGAACTCAGGGTTAGAATCTAATTGTAAGCCGAATTCGTAGATGTGTTTTGTGCCTGTTGTAGTTTCGCCGCTGCGGATGACAAGACCACCATGAGGGATGCCTTTGTGGTTCGCATCTAATTCTTCTTGGGAAATGAATGTCACTGTTGTTTCATAACCAACGAAGTAGTTAGGCATGGTTTTAATTTCGTTTTCAATGCGAGCTGCATCAGCTCCTTCTTCAAGCACTACATAGCATTCGCGAAGGTGAGAAGAAGTCGCTGTGACTTCAGGAGTTTCACCATTGCGGATAGCGGAGATGATCTCTTGTTTAGGCACAGTGTATTGACGAGCATCTGCTACGCCTTCGATACGACGGATTGCATCGGAATGACCTTGAGATACGCCACGGCCCCAGAATGTGTAGGAATCGCCTTGTGGTAAGATGCTTTCAGCGTATACACGTTGCAAGGAGAACATGCCAGGGTCCCAACCGCAAGAAATTAAAGCAGCAGTGCCAGCTTCTTGTGCTACTTTACGTACGTTTTCGAAATGCTCAGGGATACGAGCGTGTGTATCGAAACTATCGATGACGTTAAAATGAGCTGCGATAGCTGGAGTTTGATCGATTAGGTCTGTGGCACTACCACCGCATAATATCATGACATCGATTTTGCCTTTGAAAGATTCAACTTCTTCCATAGTGTAGCTAGGCACGCCACTGACAGTTTGCAAACCAGAACGGCGAGAGAATACACCGACTAATTCCATATCTGGTTGTAATGCTACAGCCGCTTCTACACCGCGACCAAGGTTGCCGTATCCAACGATACCAATACGAATGTTGCTCATGTTACTTCCTTTCGTGAAAGTTGACACTTTCATTAATATTAAACACTATACGGACTGTAATAAGAAATTACAGTATATGATGAAATATAATAGAGGAACTGTGTCCGCTATTTTTCGCATGTACCATTATAGCGAAAAATTCCCATAGAGAAAAGGGGGATTTTAAAATTGTAGTGTTTTAATACGTTCTACGGCACGAAGTGTATTTTCACGGCTGCCAAAGGCAGTTAAGCGTAAATAACCTTCACCTTCTGGACCAAAACCAGAACCAGGTGTGCTTACAATGTGTACTTTTTCCAATAATGTATCAAATAAGTCCCAGCTACTCATGCCAGCAGGAGCTTGAATCCAAATGTATGGGGCATCTACACCACCAAATACAGTAAGACCAATAGCTTCTAAGCCTTCACGAATGATGCGAGCGTTTTCCATGTAATAAGCGATGTGCTCTTTGATTTGGGCACGACCTTCTGGTGTGTAAACAGCAGCAGCACCACGTTGGATGATGTAAGGAACACCGTTGAATTTTGTTGTTTGGCGACGATTCCACATAGGATTTAGAGGAACACGCTTGCCTTCTGCATTTTTAGCCGTTACTTCATGAGGAACTACTGTGTAGGCGCAACGAGTGCCAGTGAATCCAGCTGTTTTAGAGAAAGATCTAAATTCGATAGCCACTTCACGAGCGCCTTCGATTTCATAAATAGAACGAACTGTAT
>CAURQH010000020.1:0-26272 GCA_963526885.1 uncultured Veillonella sp.
ACCCTCTTTTAAAGCAAGGCAATTATTTTTCCAACAAAAACTTGACACCGTCAAAAAGTATAACAAATTTACAAAATTAAAATAATCTTATATAATAGACTATGAATGAAAGTAGGTGAAAACATGCACGTTTTAGGTGAACACGTCTTAATTGATTTATATTCTTGTATTGATGAAAAAATAGAATCTCCTGCTGCCTTACAAGATGCTATTGTAAATGCCTTAGCAATTACCAATCAATGTGTTGAGGAAATTGATTGCCAAATTTTAGAAGATGAAATCTTCTTGGTAGCTGTATCTCATCATTGCCATGTAATTCTTCATGCGTATCCACAATTAGGCTATGTAGCGGCAGATGTATATACATTTGAAAAATCCGTAGAACCTAAGGTAATCATGAAAGAATTACAACGATCTGTAGGTTCTGAAAAAGTAAAAGCTACTAGTATCCGTCGTGGTGACTTCGGTAATGAAAGAGACATGAAACCTCGTAAACAGTCTTCTCTGACTGCTATGGGTAGAGTCACACGAACTCGCACACGATTGACAAAAACTGGTAAAAATATTACTTCTAAGGGCGTAAAAGCAATCAAAAAAGTAATAGGCAATAATAAATAAATATCGAACATACTAACGGCTAGATTCTTTTAAGAACTAGCCGTTATTTTGTTCGATATTATACTGTACACATGTAAAAGGCTGAACCTAGGAATATATCCTCAAGTTCAGCCTTATTATATACATATGTAGTCAATTCAATTATAGTTGCAACGATAATTGTCTACCGCTTGGTTCATAAGCCGTAATCGTTACGCCCGCAGTTTGAAACAATCGTTTGGATGCTTGTACTTCTCGGGTATCTTTATAATCATCACGCCAATAAATGACTTCTTTAATACCACTTTGAATGATGGCTTTGGCACATTCATTACAAGGGAATAAAGTGACATAGATTTTACTTCCCTCTAAAGAACCACCACGATAATTCAATATGGCATTCAATTCACTATGAACAATATAAAAGTATTTATTGTCTTCTTCCCGATTGCGATTCCAAGAGAAATCATCATCATCACAACCTAAGGGCATACCATTGTATCCGATAGATAAAATTTTATTATCATCACTTACAATGCAAGCTCCTACTTGGGTATTAGGATCTTTAGAGCGTTGCCCTGCTAACATGGCAACACCCATAAAGTATTCATCCCAGCTAATATAGTCCTTACGTTTTTCCATAGGAACCTCGTTTTATTTGACTACAATATTAATTAACTTTTTAGGTACTACAATCACTTTTACGACAGTTTTACCTTCTGTAAACTCTTGTACACGTGGTAATGCTTTTGCAGCGGCTTCTAGTTCTTCTTTAGATAAAGAAACGGATACTGTCAATTTATCACGTACTTTACCATTTACTTGTACTGCCACTTCTACCTCATCCACAACTAAAGCAGATTCTTCATAAGTCGGCCAAGATGCAGCATGTACAGAACCTTCAAATCCACATTCATGCCAAATTTCTTCTGTAATATGTGGTACAAATGGAGCAAGCAATAATGTTAATTTTTCAACTAATTCTTTTGCTAACTCACTTTGTACTGTGTCATGACTATCTTTAAATTGGTACATAGCATTTACCAATTCCATAACTGTACTGATGGCAGTGTTAAAGTTAAATTTACCATCTAAGTCTTCTGTTACTTTTTTGATAGCACGGTGTAATTCACGGCGTAATGCGATTTCATCTTTAGATAAGTTATCATGATGTCCAGACGCACCTAATTGTTGGTATGTATCGATAATACGCCATACACGACCTAAGAAACGATAGGAACCTTCTACCCCTTGGTCGCTCCAGTCAAGGTCACGATCTACTGGTGCTGCAAATAAAATGAATAAACGAGCTGTATCTGCACCGTATTTGGCAATGATTTCTTCTGGAGATACTACATTGCCTTTGGATTTAGACATTTTAGAACCTTCTTTTAACACCATACCTTGTGTTAATAATGCTTTGAAAGGTTCATTTACTTCTACTAATCCAATATCATGTAATACTTTTACAAAGAAACGAGCATATAATAAATGCAAGATGGCATGTTCAATACCACCAATATATTGGTCTACATTCATCCAGTATTTCGCGATTTCTTTGTTGAACACTTCTTTGTCATTGCGAGCGTCAGTGTAGCGTAAGAAATACCAAGACGAATCAATAAATGTATCCATCGTATCGATTTCACGACGAGCAGGACCACCACAGCATGGACAAGTAGTGTTTAAGAAACTTTCAGAAGTTGCCAATGGAGAAATAGCACCACCATCAAAGGACACATCTTCTGGAAGTTTTACAGGCAATTGATCCTCTGGTACTAATTGTTCTCCACATTTTTCACAATACACAACTGGAATTGGACATCCCCAATAGCGTTGACGAGAAATCAACCAGTCACGTAGACGGAAGTTCACAGTCTTACGCCCTGTACCTTGTTCAGTGAAATAATCACCTAATGCTTGGCGTGCTTCTTCTGATGTTTTGCCGCTGAAGTCTCCAGAGTTCACCAATACACCATCTTCTGTAAAGGCTTCGTCTAATGTTTGGAAATCTAAATTTTGGGCATTATTTTGGATAACCCAATTTACAGGTAAGTCATATTTTTTTGCAAATGCATAATCTCTTTCATCATGAGCAGGAACACCCATAACCGCACCAGTACCATAATCAGCCAATACATAGTTAGCAATCCAAATCGGCACTTCTTTGCCCGTAATAGGATGTGTTGCATAAGAACCTGTGAACATACCTACTTTTTCTGCTTCTGTAGAAGTACGTTCAATATCACTTTGGTTGCGCAATGTTTCGATGAAAGCTTCTAATTCTGCTTTATTAGCAGCATCTTGAATCAATTCTTTTACATATGGATGCTCAGGTGCCAACACCACATAAGACACACCAAACAAAGTATCCACACGTGTTGTGTACACTTCAAAAGTTTTATCAATTTTAGGCACATGGAATGCAAATTGTGTACCTTCACTGCGACCGATCCAGTTGCGTTGCATTGCTTTTACACGATCAGGCCATTGATCTAATGTATCTAAATCTTCTAGTAAACGATCAGCATAATCAGTGATTTTTAAGAACCATTGTTTCAAGTCCTTTTTCACCACATCATTGTCACAGCGCCAACATTTACCATCAATAACTTGTTCATTCGCCAATACGGTATGGTCGTGTTCACACCAGTTTACTTTGGCTTCTTTTTTATAGGCTAAGCCTTGCTTATAAAATTGTTGGAATAACCATTGTGTCCAGCGATAGTAATCTTCTTTACAAGTCGCAACTTCACGGCCCCAATCATAAGATAAGCCCAATTCTTTTTGTTGACGCGTCATATTGGCAATATTATCTAATGTCCAATCTTTGGGAGACACACCATGTTTAATCGCTGCATTTTCTGCCGGCATACCGAAGGCATCCCATCCCATTGGATGTAATACGTTAAATCCGCGCATTTTTTTGAAACGCGCTACTACATCACCGATAGAATAGTTACGCACATGCCCCATATGTAAGTTTCCAGATGGGTATGGGAACATTTCTAATACATAATATTTTTCTTTACTTGGGTCATATTTTGTTTTAAATACTCCAGACTCTTCCCAATATGTTTGCCATTTCTTTTCAATATCTTGCGCCACGTATTTTTCGTACATGCTATGCCTCCTCATTCGTATGTATTAATACTTTTAAGTATACTCCAAACTTTAGTCTTTAGGCAAAGACTTTTTTTCTTTCGTAACCTTTACGATGCCTATTTCATCAGACTGTTTATGTGGTTTCTTAAATTTTAACACCACTTCTTTACCATCTTTAGAAATTTTTGTTACTTCTGAAGTATCAGTATGCTTAGATTTTTTCTTTTTATCTTTCTTTTTATCTTTCTTTGTGTCTTTTTTATTTTTCTTTTTATGCTCTTTTGTATCTGAATGTTCCGGTCCCTTATCAACACTATTTGTAGTAGCACTATCTAGAGCAAAACTCAATACTGGCCATACATCACTAGCTTCAAAGCCTTTACGCCAAGCTGCTACTCCTGCAAGTTGTAATTCTTTTACAAGACCTACTTTATAGCTTAAAGACTGTGGATCTTCAAACCAGATCTTAGTCAGTGTCCCTTCATATGGTTTCTTTTCATCATAAATACCATAGACACCATTTTTATTCGTTAATGTTATATAATTTCCTTTGAGTCCGTCATCCCAACGCAACACATCTCTGTATTCACGTTCTAACTCCAGCGCTTTGGTCATAGCTAAGGTTTTACTTTTTGCTTTTCCTTCCCAAGAACCTTTCACTGGTACAGACCATTCACGCATATAGAATGGAATACCCAGTACCAGTTTTGATGGTGGCACTTCTGAAAGCATTTGCTCTGTATGCTTTCGCACCCATGGATAAGAGGCAACGGGGCCCGCTGTAACACTGGATGCCCATGTTTCATCGTATGCCATAAGCACCACATAATCCACTGCATCAGCATAGGCCTTACGGTCATACACTAAGGACCAGTTTTCACTATTAGAATACCCCGTTACATCAATAGAACTATGTAAGTTATAATCTCTCAATCCCTTAGCCAGAAAATCTACAAACTTAGTTAGCTGTGCTTTATCTTTATGGTGGACATTTTCAAAATCAAAATTATATCCATCATAACCATACTCTGTAGCATAATTAATAAGACCTTGTTTATATCGTTCCCACATCGATTCATTAGCAAGTATTTTACTAGTCATGTCTGGATCGAATTGGTTGGTAATTAAAGGCCATACACGATAGCCCTTTTCCTTATAACTATTCACGTAGTCATAAGATAGCTTAGGACTTGCCTTTAGGCCAGTCGTTGTCAATTCAAACCAACTTGGAGACATGATTGATGTACCATTCTGTACATACTTTGTATCATACGCCGTTTCTGTTACTATGGGGTCAAATACCATAGTAATAGGCAATGTAACTTCTTGCTTTTCTGGGACATGTAACATAGGACCTACGTATTGTGTAGGTGCTACTGCTGTTGTATTGGAAAGTGCTGAAAAGGGAATATGAATTGTTGCCTCTGCTACTTGATAAGAAGCAAACAAACTAAATGCAGATATTCCTAGCACCATATGTTTCATAAATTGTAAGTGTTTCATAATCGCTCCTTTTAACCTTTCTATTATATCACATTCAGCCTATATATTGGGAACACTATACTATTTCTTTACAAATTATGGTACACTACAAAGGAAGGAATATTAAAAATATATGTAACAGAAATATTAGGAGGTACTATGTATCAATATTTATTTTTTATCGGAGGCTTTCCTATAAGAGCCTACGGATTACTTCTTGCATTAGGTATTATTAGTGCTGCTATTGTAGGCTACTTTATTATGAAAAAAGATGGCCGTGGTTGGGAAAAACATATAGTGGATTTCACCATTACTGTCGCTATCGCTGGCATCATTGGTGCTCGACTATGGGATGTATTCTTCTTCGACTGGGGATACTATCACAATCACTTATTGGAAATCCCTTATGTATGGCAAGGTGGTATGGCTATCCAAGGTGGCGTATTATTAGGTGCTATTGCAGGAATTTATTATTTAAAGAAACAACAAGTAGATCCTTGGGCATTTGCTGATTTATTTTCACCAGCCCTTATGGTAGGTCAATCTGTAGGACGTATGGCGAATGTTATGAATGGTGATGCCTTTGGTCACCCTACCGGAGGAAACTTTGGTATTCTTTATCCAGAAACTACCTTGGCATACCGTACCTATGGTAATCAACCATTATGGCCTGCTGAAATTTGGGAAGGTCAAGTAGATATTATTTTGTTTGTTATTCTACTATTGGCTAACGTGTTCCCTCATAAAAAAGGTCAAATCTTCTGCTTATACGCCTTCTTGTATTCTGGCTTACGATTCTTCTTAGAATTTTTACGTGGAGATTATGTGAATCTAACATTAGGATTTAAATCTGCACAAGTTACCAGCTTAATAGTAATGGCTGTATCCTTCGGTATCTGGTTATACCTTCATTATAAAGGAACAACGGATACACATGTATTCCCTACAGGAAAAAGCAAAAAAGGAAAATAATAGTTTCTATTACCTTCCAACACGTTATGATAGGCGTAAAATCAATATAATCACATATCTATAAGAAATACAAAGAGGAAAGAATGTCATGACTGCTTCTTTCCTCTTTTTATATTTTTAATACTTCAATTATTACAAGGTTCTATTACCTTTGTACATCTAAAGTACTATACCTATTGGATACCAATTCATGAATTAGGATAGTAACTCTTCATGCGCAATTAATGCATCTAACTCTTCTAAAGCACGTTGCGCAATTAATGCATTTTTTTCTTTTTTCTTACGTACTTTAGCTCCCCAAGGCTCCATGATACCGAAATTTACATTCATTGGTTGGAAATTAGAACCTTCATAAGCACCGATATAATGACTCAATCCACCAAGGGCTGTTGTTTTTGGGAATGTAACAAATTCTTTATCCTGAAACATACGTGCCACTTGGATGGCTGCCATCATACCCGCCGCTGCTGATTCTAAATACCCTTCCACACCTGTCATTTGACCAGCAAAGAACAATCGTGGGTTAGATTGCAATTGGAATGCGTGGTTTAACAGTTCTGGAGAGTTAATATAGGTGTTCCGATGCATCACGCCATAGCGAATAAATTCTGCATTCTCTAAACCTGGAATCATTTGGAATACTCGTTTTTGTTCTCCCCATTTTAAATGCGTTTGAAAGCCCACCAAATTATACATAGTAGCTTCTTTATTTTCCTTGCGTAACTGCACTACTGCATGCCACTCAATGTTGTTCCGTGGATCTACGAGACCAACCGGCTTCAAAGGTCCATAGCGCAATGTATCTACCCCACGAGATGCCATAATTTCCACAGGCATACAACCTTCAAAATAAATTTCTTTTTCAAAATCTTTGGGTTGTACCACATCAGCTGTAGTTAAAGCTTCATAGAAAGCATCATATTCTTCTTTCGTCATAGGGCAGTTTAAATAATCTGCATCCCCTTTATCATACCGTGAGGCTGCAAATACTTTATCGTAATTCAAAGACTCTGCTGTTACTATAGGAGCTGCTGCATCATAGAAATAAAAATCTTTAGAACCAGTTAACTCTTTAATCTTAGTCCCTAATGATTCAGATGTAAGTGGACCACTTGCAAAAATAACAATACCTTCTGTCGGGATTTCAGTCACTTCTTCATGAATCACCGTGATTAATGGGTGTTCTTTAATACGTTCTGTGACCCTTTTGCTAAAAGCATGACGATCTACCGCCAAGGCACCACCTGCTGGAACTTGAGTAGCATCGGCAGATTCCATAATTAAGGAGTCTAAGCGACGCATTTCTTCTTTCAAAAGACCCACTGCATTTTCTATGGTATTTGCACGCAAAGAGTTAGAGCATACTAACTCCGCAAATTGATCTGTATGATGAGCCGGTGAAGACACCTTTGGTCGCATTTCATATAGGTGCACAGGAATACCACGTTTAGCCAATTGGTAGGCTGCCTCTGAGCCAGCGAGGCCAGCTCCAATAATAGTTACAAACTCTTTCATTCTTTATCTTCTTTCTTTATTCTAGGTTTACGTTTTGGTCTTGTTTCACAATCAGGATTGGAACAAAACTCCTTCTTATTGCCATTTTTATATACTTTTTCAGCCATTAAGCTGCCACAAACAGGACAGGTTTTATCAATAGGTTTATCCCACATAGTAAAATCACAAGATGGGTACCCTTCGCAACCATAAAAGACACGCCCTCTCTTAGATTTACGTTCTAAAATTTCATGAGATTTACATTTAGGACATGTCACCCCTGTGCTAACTGTAATGGACTTAATATTTCGACACTCTGGAAAGTTAGAGCATGCTAAATATTTACCATATGGGCCCAATTTATAGACCATATCATGTCCACATTTTTCACAAAGAATGCCACTCTTCTCTGCTTCTATTTCTATCTTTTCAGCCGATTCAGCTGTGTATAACTCCTTCTCGAAACTTTCATAGAATGAATGAATCACAGCTTCGTAGAAATTAGTCCCTTGTGCAATATGGTCTAAATCTTCCTCCATGGAGGCTGTAAATTTCATATTAATGAACTTTTCAAAGTGAGTTGTTAAAAACTCCACCACAGCAAATCCTAAGTCAGTAGGAATAAACTGTTTATCCTTCCGTTCCACATAATTCCGTTTTAAAATGGTATCAATGGTTGCCGCATACGTACTTGGACGACCAATTCCTTGTTCTTCTAATACTTTGATAAGACCTGCCTCAGAATATCGACTTGGGGGTTGCGTGAAATGCTGTATACCATCCATAGAGACAGGCATAATAGTTTGCCCTTCCTCTAGAGCTGGCAATATATGGTCATCTTCTTTTTTAGCTTCCTCATAGACTTCTGTAAAGCCTTTAAATAATACACGATTCCCTGAAGCTTTCAACGTATACTCATCTACATGAAATTGCATAGTGATAGTTTCACTTTTCTGTGGAGCCATTTGACTAGCTAAAAATCGATTCCAAATCAAAGTATATAATTTTAGCTCATCACTAGTTAAATAGGACGCTACTGCTTTAGGTGGTAATTCCAACATAGTAGGGCGAATTGCTTCATGTGCATCTTGTGCGTTCGCCTTCGCTCCAAATACATTTGGTTTAGTCGGATAAAACTCCTTCCCAAAAGTCTTAAGAATATAGGCTTTAGCCGCTTCTTGCATTTCCTTCGATATCCGAGTGGAATCCGTACGCATATAGGTAATCAAACCTACATGACCATAGCCACCAATTTCTTTACCTTCATATAAATGTTGCGCAGCTGACATAATGCGTTTTGCATTCATATTCAGTTTGCGTACACCTTCTTGTTGCATCGTAGACGTCGTAAATGGAGCAGGTGCTTTACGACTACGTTGCCGTGATTCTACAGAACTAACTACACTTTCACGGCCACGAATAACGCTTAATGCGGCATCACTTTCTGTTTCATTAGAAATCGTTAACTTTTCATTATCTTTGTGAGTCACTACCACATCAAATTGTTCATTCTTAGCGGTTTGATACACACCTTCGATAGTCCAGTATTCTTCTGGAATAAACGCTTGGATCTCACGTTCCCGATCACAGATAATGCGTACGGCTACGGATTGAACACGTCCAGCACTAAGACCTTTGCAAATCTTTTTCCACAGCAAAGGGCTTAATTTATAACCTACAATACGGTCCAATACACGACGAGCCTGCTGAGCATCTACCATATGCATATCAATCGGTCTAGGTGTTGAAATCGCCTCTTGAATAGCATGCTTAGTAATCTCATTGAAAGTCACCCGACATGGCGTAGTACCATCTATATTTAAAATATGAGCTAAATGCCAAGAAATCGCCTCTCCTTCACGGTCAGGGTCAGTTGCCAAATACACAGCTTTTGCCTTATCTGCTTCTTTACGTAACTCTTCGATAACAGCCTTTCTACCTGGTACATTCAAATATCTAGGTAAAAATCCATTAGTAATGGATACACCCATTTGCATTTTAGGTAAATCTCGCAAATGTCCCATGCTAGCTTTTACCACATAGTCATCACCTAAAAACTTTTCAATAGTCTTTGACTTTGCTGGAGATTCCACGATGATTAAAGTTTTTCCATCTTTTTTGAAAGTCCGTTTATGTTCCATTGTAATCGGTTCTGGACGCATAACCAAAGGTCTAGACTCTGGTGCTTTGGCGCTTGATTTGACAGTTTCTTTTGTTTCTTTGTCTTTTTTCTTCTCCCCTGTAACGAAGGATCTAGTAATGGCCAAAAATCTTCCTCCTCTAAGTATGTAGTACATACCCCTGAGAGGTATGTGTAATCATTTGCTTTAGTTCTAATTGTAACAGCAATGTATGAAGATTTGTTAAAGGCAATTGAGTAGTATGTACTAATTCTTCAATCGTTGTATTTCCACCAGGATTCATAGCCTCTAGCACACGTTGTTCCTCTTCATTCACTGTGTTTACTTTTTCACTATTCATGTTACTATACTTTGCGACTTTTTGCCAACCATATTCATGCAATACTTGTTCAGGATTTGTTAAGACAGTAGCCCCTTGCTGAATGAGCCAATGATTTCCATCACAAGTATGTGTCAATACATTCCCTGGTATGGTAAACACATCTCTTCCTTCATTTATCGCCATATCAGCAGTAATCAAAGAACCACTACTAGCTTTTGCCTCCACAACAATGGTGCCTCTCGTCATACCACTAATAATTCGATTTCGAGAAGGAAAATGATGGCTCTTAGCTTGCATATGCGGTCCATATTCAGATAGTAGTAAGCCATCTTTTTCTAAAATTTCTAAAAATAAATTCCGATTTGTTCTTGGATAGGTTACATTTAAACCACAGCCCATGACGGCAATCGTTGGAGTTTGTCCTTGCAAAGCTCCTTCATGGCTAGCACGATCGATTCCCATAGCGCCACCACTGACAACGATAATACCTAAGTTAGATAAAGCACGGCCAAAGTATCTAGCTACTTGTACACCATAAGAAGAGCACTTTCTAGCGCCTACCATTGCTAATGAACGATCCATATGCTGTAACACTTCTATATTTCCACGCCCATACAACACTCGGGGACTATTATAAATCTCTAGTAACGATTTAGGATAGTAAGGAGATTCCCAAGTAATTACATGCATATGAAAGCGCTCTAAATCTTCTTCTAATTGTAATAAAAAGCTTTCATTGATAGGGCGACGAATTTCATCAAACAATTCATATTTACAACCTAACGATGGTTCTACATTGTGATGTAACACATGGTGCCAAGCTTCCTTTGCGCTTTCGTAATAAGTAAATAAATTTCCTAAACTAGCATTTCCTAACCCTACCACATGTTGGAGAGCACTCGCATAGATTTCCTCTTTCATTTACAATCCCTCCTGTACTTGTCGATAACTTAAGGCCTCTGCCACATGCTCTGCCAAAATCTCTTCATATTCTGCTAAATCAGCAATCGTTCTTGCTACCTTGATGATGCGGTCATAACTACGTAAACTCAAATGCAATGTGGTGAAAGCTGAATCTAGTAAATTTTTAGCTTCCTTAGAAAGTTTTGTATAGGTTTCAATATCACTATGGCTTAAATGCGAATTCACACTGATGTTAGTTCCTTTGTACCTTTTAGTTTGCATAGCTCTCGCACGAAGTACACGGTTCCGTACTTGCTTCGTACTAACTTCATCCTTAGGTGCATATATTTCTGTTAAAGTAGGACGTTCTACCGGAACTACTAGATCCATTCTGTCTAAGATAGGACCTGATAATACTCGCTGGTATCTTTGAATTTGTGTGGCTGTACATGTGCATCGATGATCTTCTTCCGTTCCAAACCATCCACATGGACATGGGTTCATAGCCATGACAACAATACAATCACTGGGATATGTCGTTGCCATTCCAATACGTGCAATATGTACTTGTCGTTCTTCCAAGGGTTGTCGTAATACCTCTATAACAGGTCTACGAAACTCTGGTGCTTCATCCAAAAATAGCACACCTTTATGAGCCAACGTAATTTCCCCTGGTTTCGGTGGTTGTCCCCCTCCTGCCATGGCTACTAAGGTACTCGTATGATGAGGGCTCCGAAACGGTCGTTCTTCCATTAATCGACCACTTTTTAATAACCCCATCACACTGTATATACGACTTACCTCTAGTTGTTCCTCCCGTGAAAGAGGAGGCAATAAAAACGGCAATCGTTTAGCTAACATGGTTTTTCCCGAACCTGGAGGTCCTGTCATCAGTAAATGATGACCACCAGCAGCAGATATTTCTAAGGCCCGTTTTGCCATTACTTGCCCTTTTACATCTTGTAAATCTAGTATTTCCGCACTATATTTTGATGGCACTATAGCTACCTGTGCACATAGATTTTCTTTCTTTTCAGGATGCTCTAATACTTCCACAACTGCAGCTAATGTAGATAGTCCATATACAGGTATAGAGGCCCCACTGATAGCCTCTTCATGATTTCCTATAGGCACTATAATATCTTCTACCTTAGAAAGATAACTATTGTCATTCCCTAACTCTTGATTTGTCACTCCCATCACCATAGATAACATTCCCATCACTGGTTGTAAAGAACCATCTAGCGATAATTCTCCTATAAATATATGGTGATTCCAATGTATAGACTCCTTTTTCTTATGTTTTCCCGATTCTTGAGCGGCTAAAATTCCCATGGCAATGGCTAAATCTAAAGAAGACCCATCTTTACGAATATGGGCAGGTGCTAGATTGACCACAATTCTCTTCATAGGAAACTCAAAGCCACCATTTTTGATAGCCGATCGCACTCTCTCCTTTGCCTCTTTCACAGAGGTTGCTGGTAAGCCAACAATATCAAAGCTTGGTAGACCTGGGCTAATATCTACTTCTACAGTTACCACATATCCATCAATACCACTCACACATACTCCATAGGTTTTTGCATACATGATACTCCTCCCATCTTATAAATGACACGCTTTCATATGCCGTAATTCAGAATCTCCCATTTGAGGCACATATACTTCTATGACATCAAATCGTATAGATTCATACTCTATATCACGGGTTGCCAAAAACATAGATATGACATGACGAATGTGTTGTTTCTTTTTCCAATGCACCGCCTCACAAGGCATTCCATAGGTTTGGGTCCGTCTTGTTTTCACCTCTACTACAATGAGCATATTTTCTTTTTTAGCGATAATATCTACTTCACCAAATCGATAGCGTATATTTCGTTCCAATACATCATAGCCTTGGCTTTTCAAATAGTTGGTAGCTAGGTCTTCACCGTATCTTCCTAATTCAATGTGGTTCATAGGCACCTCCTTAGTTCTACATTACTTTCATTATGAAAGAATGTAAACCGCACAACCCACACTGTTAGGAGTGTACTCCTCTAAGAGTGTTATAATCCATATACAATTATCGATATGCAAAAAGCATTCTCATAGAATACTCTATAAGAATGCTTTTATGAAACAGTATAATATTTTTTATGACTACTAGAAATGCCTAATAACGTATTACGTGTAAGCATATACTAGTTATGTGTGCCTAACACTCTACTCTATAGTTTATATTTCTTCTACAGGCTTACCTGCTACAATGGATTTTATAGGTTCAAAACTATGCCGATGCAATGGAGTAATACCTAACTCTCTGATAGCCTGCTTATGCACATCTGTATAATATCCTTTATGGACAGCAAAACCAAATCCTGGATATTCTTCGTCCATAGATTCCATGAAGCGGTCCCGTGTAACCTTCGCTACAATGGAGGCAGCCGCAATAGATGCACTTTTAGAATCACCTTTAACCAAAGATTCCACAGGCACTTCTAGATCTGGCAATTTCATGGCATCCGACAAGACAACTTCTGCCTGTACTGGCAAATTGCGTATGGCTTCATACATAGCTTGTCGCGTAGCTTCATAAATATTGAGTGTATCAATCACATCTGCCTCATAAGACACACAGTGTACAGCTACTGCTACGTCCATAATTTGATCAAACAGAGCATCCCGCTTTTCTGGCGTCAATTTTTTAGAGTCATTCAACCCTACTAATTTGCAATGAGGGGGTAAAATGACGGCTGCCACTGTGACAGGGCCTGCAATAGGTCCTCTGCCCACTTCATCTACACCAGCTACTAAGAATTTTCCTTCTTCATAGAAGCTATCTTCATAGGCAAACATGGCTTTTAACCGTTGCTGCTCTTCTAAGACCTTTTTCTGTTTTCGTAAATACACACCGGCTGCGTTCTTCACGGATTCACGAGAATCTTCTAATGCCCATTGTACATAGTCAAAAGGGCATTCCCCTTGCAGTAGATTTTTAATATCTTTAACTTTAAGTTCCTGAAACTCACTCTTCGTCAACATAGTACGGCTCCTCATCGACGCCATCAAAGGTAATGTATCCCAATTTGTTATTTCTATAATCCGTCAAAATCACACGCCGCACCTTGTCATAGTCCACGATGCCACCGCTTACTAAACAACCACGACGACGTCCAATAGCCTCTAACATAGTATCTACCGATGTGCGTTCTTCTTCCGTCAATTTATAGCGTTCATGCAGTAAAGTCGGTTCATGTTCCTCTAGGTATGCCAAGAGCTGTTTAATCACAGAATCTAAATCATACACATCATCAGAAATCGCCCCTGTCATCGCTAACCGTGCGGCTGCTCGTTGGTCTTCAAACTTAGGCCACAACACACCAGGCGTATCCAACAGTTCCAAATTCTTACCTACCTTAACCCATTGTTGACCACGTGTATGACCAGGTTTATTGGCAGTTCGTGTCGCTGCAGATCCAGCTAATTTATTGATTAATGTGGATTTGCCTACATTAGGAATGCCTAAAATCATAGTGCGCACGGTGCGACCTTTGATACCTTTTTTTAGCCAACGATCGATGATGGGCTGTGCTAAGGATTCTACAGTTTTCACCAACTGTTTGTTGCCTTTGCCATTTTTAGAATCAATAGCAATGGCATGAATACCTTCATTTTTAAAGAATTCAATCCATTCCTTAGTCGCTTTAGGGTTCGCTAAATCACATTTATTTAAAATCACTACATGCGGTTTATCGCCGATTAATTCACGGATGACTGGGTTAGCACTACTCCGAGGAATACGTGCATCTAGTAATTCGATGACTACATCTACTTTCTTTTTATGTTCCGTAATCATACGAGTGGCTTTTGCCATATGGCCTGGAAACCACTGCACTACGGGAAAAATTTCTTGACTCATACTTCACCTATTCGTCTACTATATGCATTATACAAGTATTGATTCACTATCTTCCTATGCAATTCTTTTATCTATCATGACACTACTATCAAATTACATGATTAATCTGAAAATATATGAATGATACCATGACAAGATTTACAACAGCAATTACAATATATTTTTATTGCCATAGGAAATAAAAAAGGCTAGCCATAGACTTACGTCTCATGGCTAACCCTTTTAAATTAGCGTTTTTCGCGAATACGAGCAGCTTTACCAGTAAGGCTACGTAAGTAGTACAATTTAGCACGACGAACGATACCGCGACGAGTTACTTCGATTTTTGCTAGACGTGGGCTGTGAAGTGGGAATACACGTTCAACACCAACGCCAGAAGCGATACGACGAACTGTGAAAGTTTCACGAACGGAACCACCTTGACGGTTGATTACCAAACCTTCGAAAACCTGAATACGTTCACGGCTACCTTCCACAACTTTTACGTGTACTTTTACAGTATCACCAGCGCGGAACTCAGGAATGTCAGAGCGAAGCTGTTCTTTTTCTAATACATCAATAATATTCACGATTTTTTCCTCCTATTTTGCAGACGTTCGTTACTTACACCTTATAAGCAGAGGACCATCTCAAATTAACAGTATTATTCTATCATAAAAGAAAGTTTTTATGCAAGAGTGAATTTAAGAATATTAATAAGAAATCTTTAGTGTGTCCTGATCAGGAAGAGCAACGCCTTTACTCCATGTGATTTGATGGATATCCTCTTCAGAAAGTCCTATTGTTTCTCCATCCTTAAATTCCACATCATCTTGCAATACATATGATGAAATTGAAGATATAAACGATAGCAATTTTCCTGCTTCTTCATCGGCATCTAAGATTTCAAGCTCTAATTTTCCAAAATCTTTCATTCCGTAAGTGTAGGTAGATAGCCCATTTTCAGTCCTATATAAGCCGAACCATACCCAGGTAAAAATTGGAAGCTCCCCATCTCTAATCATCCCAGCAGATTTCATATAATAACTAGGCTCAAATACTACACCACATGTGAATACGCCAATGGCGTTTTCTTGCTTGCAGCAAGTAGCCATAATTTTTGTATAAAGTAAGCCCCTTGATATTAAATCTTCTTCATCCCCCAAAATAGCTACAACAATGTGAGCCTTATGAGTCTTTGTAACCTCTACAGCCTCTTCCCACATCCAATTATTTTCTGCGTTTATTTCAGCTTCTTCATTTGGTACAGGTGCAGGGAATTTACTGATTACAATTCTACATTTATCAAGATCGGTAACGATTGTATCTTCATCTTCCGTATCTTCTTTTGATAGTTCAATTTCCCAATCCGCTTTTAAATCGCTGATTAATTTTTCTTTATCCCATAAATCTTCTGAAAGTAAAACACTTCCACAAAATGAGCCTACAGCTTCCTCTTCTGATGCAAAACCTTCTTCGTCAGCATAGTCAAATTCGTTATTCGTTATTTCTTTGTTCATAAGTCGGTATCCTTTCTTACACTATAGATACGATAAATTCATCATATTTTCAGCATCAATACATGATAACTTATCTTCCCTCCACATATTGTCGCAGCCGTTCGATGCGTTTTTCTGTGGCGGGGTGTGTGCTGTAGAGTTTACTCATGAGTCCACTTTCACCCGTTTCACCTGTATAGTTGCGTAAGGTAATCAATGCATCATGGAGTTCAGCCCCTAAGCCGATTTCATAAGCATATTTATCAGCTCGGTACTCTGCTCGTCTACCGGTGAACAAGTCAATAATAATCAAAGGCGCTTTAATAACCCACTGCATGAAAAGTATCTGTAATACCACGCAAAGATAGAAGATTTGTACAATGAATGTAATAACCGGTAGTCGCAAATATTGAATCCATAATATGACACGCGCAAAGAGTTCGTACACACGAATGCACATTTGTCCCAAATAGTTCATATAGAAGCAAGAAAATCCATAGGCTCCATCTTTATGATGAATATGTCCCATTTCATGAGCTACTATGCCCAATAATTCATCATAAGGTAAATTTATGATAGCCCCCGTATTGAGACAAATTCGATTATGTCCCAATGCAAAGGCATTGATGGAATCATCATTTTTGATAAACCAATCGAATTGCGACATATCGATGCCCGTATGATTTTGTATATCCTTCTGAATCATTTGTAGAATCTCTACTTCTTGCCCTAGGGGACGACGTCCCCCGTAGAGCCACATAGTAATGCGATGAAACCAAGGAATTTGCGCTAGTGCCGCCACAAGTAACACAGAGGTACCTGCTACGGCATAGCTAATATTTTCTAGGTTTATACGCACATGAAAGAGGTCCATCGCTTTCATCAGAAACGGATGATCAATAGGCCCAAAAATAACTTGGTACATATACACAATACTGCCGATGATGAACAGATTGGCAAAAAATGTTAATACCGTAACAATCATAAGAGCCTACTTCAATTTGCCTAAGTTACTTACTTCATAAGTCATGCGCAATAATTGAAGACGATTTTGTTTCACTGCTTCATCTTTATCCATAACCATAACATGCTCAAAGAATGTTTCAATATAAGGAACTAAAGATTCTGCAAGGCTTACCGCTTTCACATAGTCTCCAGCTTCTAAGGCATTACGATTTGTTCTATACACAGGCAATGCCGCTTTGTATAAGGCTTGTTCAGACTCTTCTTTTAACAAGGATTCGTCAACACCTGTGAAAGTCACGTCTTTCACCATGTTAAAGATACGTGTGTAGGCTTGCATTAATGGTTCATTTTCATCCAAACGGTTAGCAGTTAAAGCATGTCCCAAACCTTCTGCAAGTGCTACAGTCACAGTCTCTTGGCTCAATACGATATCTACCACTTGGTATGGCATACCTTGTTCCAATAAGATATTTTTCAAGCGAAGGATGAAGAAGTTTTCTAATTGACCTAGTAATTCTTCTTGTTTTTCACTAGCCACGCCCAATAACTCCATCGCTTTCACCCAGATTGGACGCATGGATAAGGACCATTTGCTATCCATCAAGATGTTGATAATGCCAATAGTTTGACGGCGCAATGCATATGGATCTTGAGAACCAGTTGGAATTAAGCCACGGCTGAAAGTAGCTACAATCGTATCTACTTTATCCACAATACTTAAAATACGGCCTGCATCAGTAGTTGGTAAGATATCTCCTGCAAAACGAGGCAAGTATTGTTCAAAAATAGCTTCCCCTACAGCTGGTGTTTCACCATCGAGTAAAGCATATTCTTTACCCATGATGCCTTGTAATTCAGTAAATTCACTTACCATACCTGTCGTTAAGTCTGTTTTTGCCAAATGTGTAGCACATTCTAACGTAGCTGCATCCGTGAAACCTACTTCTTTAGCCAATACAGAACCTAATTCCACAAGACGTTCAGTTTTATCTTTTAAATTGCCCAACCCTTCTTGGAATACAATTTTTGTCAATGCTTCATAACGACCTGCTAATGGTGTTTTACGGTCTTCATTAAAGAAGAATTTCGCATCATCTAAACGAGCACGAAGTACACGTTCATTACCAGCTGCTACAACGTCCAAGGATTTGCTATCCCCATTTCGAACTGTCAAGAACATAGGAAGTAATTTTCCTTTACCGTCCACCATTGGGAAATAACGTTGATGGTCTTTCATTGGTGTAATGATGCAGTCAGATGGCAATGTTAAATAGCTTTCATCGAAAGTACCACAAAGAGCTGTTGGATATTCTACCAGGAATGTAACTTCATCTAATAAATCCTCATCCCACACCACAGTAGCACCTTTTGTGGCTGCTAATTCTGTTAATTGTGTACGGATTGTCTCACGACGTACATCTTGGTCGATCATAATAAAGTTTTTAGTTAATGTAGCCACATAGTCTTTTGGTTCAGCTATGGTCAATTCAGATTCACCTAGGAAACGATGTCCACGGCTTACATTGGTACTTGTTACATTGGCAAATGTCACAGGTACCACGTCTTGACCGAACAATGCCACTAACCAACGTACGGGACGTACAAAACGCTCTTCTAAATCTCCCCAACGCATAGATTTAGGGAAACTTAATCCTGTAATCAAGGATGGTAATACTTCAGATAAAACTTCTTTTGTATCTAAACCAGCTGTTGTTGTGTCAGCAAAAATGTAGCCATCTACTACTTTCAATTCAGATACATCTAATCCTTTACCTCGAGCAAAACCGATAGCCGCTTTTGTAGGATTACCGTCTCCATCATAGGCGATAGACACAGATGGACCTTTGTGAGTTTCGTGAACATCTTCGCCACGTTCTGCTACATCATTGATCAATAGAGCCACGCGACGAGGTGTGGCATAGACTTTCACAGAACCATGTGGAATATGACGCTCTGCCAAGGCAGCTATCGCCAATTGACCTAATTGTTTGATAATATTTGGCAAAAATCCTGCAGGAATTTCTTCTGCCCCAATTTCAAAGAGTAAATCCTTAGCCATCTTATTTATCTCCTTTCAACAATGGGAAACCAAGTTCTTCTCGTTTCGCCAAATAATTTTGTGCACAAATACGAGCCATGTTACGAACACGACCGATGAAAGCTGTTCTTTCAGAAATAGAAATGGCACCGCGTGCATCTAGCAAGTTAAATGTATGGGAACATTTCAATACATAATCGTAGGCCGGCAACACAAAACCTAATTGACATACACGTGTAGCCTCTGCTTCGTACATGTCGAACAATTTGAACAACATATCTGTATCAGCTAATTCAAAGCTGTACGTAGATTGTTCTACTTCGTTCGCATGCCATACATCGCCGTATGTGTATTGTTCATTCCATTGTAGATCATACACATTTTCTACGCCTTGAATGTACATAGCCAAACGTTCTAAACCATATGTGATTTCTACAGATACTGGTTTTACATCGATAGATCCCACTTGCTGGAAATAGGTAAACTGCGTTACTTCCATGCCGTCTAACCATACTTCCCAACCAAGGCCCCAAGCGCCCAATGTTGGAGATTCCCAGTTATCTTCTACGAAACGGATATCATGATCTTCTGCATGAATGCCAAGAGCTGCCAAACTTTGCAAGTATAATTCTTGAATATTGTCTGGAGATGGTTTAATAATCACTTGGAATTGATGATGTTGGAATAAACGGTTTGGATTGTCACCATAACGTCCGTCTGCTGGACGACGGGATGGTTCTACATAACATACAGACCAAGGTTCAGGTCCTAAGGCATGCAAGAATGTAGCAGGGTTCATGGTACCTGCCCCTTTTTCAATGTCATATGGTTGTTGTAAAATACAACCTTGTTCACCCCAGAAGTTTTGGAGTGTAAAAATCATCTCTTGAAATGTCATTTCCATTCCTCCTTATGTTTTACAGGGAATAAAAAAAGTCCCTGCAACGAAAATCGCTACAGGGACGAGATATACCCGCGGTTCCACCCTAATTGGCTAATGCCCTCTTTTAAAAAATAGCCTTTACTAATTGTCCATACCTAGTATGGTACAACGTTCCTGCTCATGCTCCACAGCGCCTTCTACTCAATTGTGAGCTTTCACCGTCCTCACTCGCTAAAGGGAGTATACTCCTCTGCTTCATCGCCTATATATATACTATTGTATGGATAAAAGGGATTAGTGTCAAGGTGTATCGTATATCATTTTTCCAAGAACATCTTACACCATTCCATGTTCTCTATCCACATGGCAGTTTCATATTCGATGTCTTCCATTTCTGTGATGGCTGAAATGACGGCAATGCCATCCACCGGTTCCGCTAAGACATCATCAAAGTTATCTCGATTGATGCCACCAATGGCCACCATAGGAATGGTTGGATTATGAGCACGTAACGCCAAAATTAATTCTGGTCCTCGCACAGTTTTGGCATCTTTCTTGGTACTTGTCGCATACATAGGACCTACGCCGATGTAATCCACATAGTCCAGCTTTGTGTTCTCTAACTCTTCTACAGAATTAATGGACGTACCCACAAGAGCTTTAGGCAATCGTTTGCGTACTTCTTCAAGGTCCATATCGTCTTGTCCCACATGAACACCATCAGCACCTATCTTTTCAGCTAATTCTACATCATCATTGATGATGAAAGGCACTCCATATTCCTTACAAATGTGTTGCAACTCTCGTGCCAACTGTTCTTTTTCGTCTCCTACAAGAGCACCTTCCCCTTTTTCACGAAATTGAAAGCACGTAATCCCACCTTTACAAGCTTCTGTAAGTGTTTTATGAATATCCTTAGTGTTAGGTGTCCCACAAATGAAGTACAACCCCATCATGGAGCGCACTGTATCTATATCATGATGTTTCAAAATAATCCTCGTTTCTTTAATGCCAACTATAAAAGATTACTTATAGTATACCACGATACTCAAACTATTCGATATGACTTGTATCATACTCATAGACTTGGGTAGATTATTCAGAATACTCATCCCCATAGGCCATATGATTCACTGGTCCATTGCCTGTGCCCAGCCCAGGGTTATGCAAAATAGCTAATCGGATATATTCTTTACCAATGGTAATTGCATCTTCCAAGGATTTCCCTTTTGCTAATTCCGCTGTGATCACCGCTGAGAATGTACAACCTGTGCCATGGGTATGTACTGTATCATATTTAGGACTTGTCCAAGATCGACGCATGGACATAGTGTCTTTTGTAAATAAATAGTCTGTAGCCTCCTCACCGATGTGACCACCTTTAATAATCACTGCTTGAGGACCTAATTCTTGTAAAATACGAATTCCGGCTGTATGCATAGCTTCTACCGTATCGATTTTTATATCTGACAACACTTCGGCTTCACTACGGTTAGGCGTAATCAAGGTAGCCTTAGGAATTAATGTACTTTGCAAAGCTTTCACAGCCTCATCGGAGATAAGACGGTCTCCACTGGTAGCAATCATCACAGGGTCTAATACATAGGGTACCTTAGAATCAATATAAGTACCGATGAGTTCCATCATCTCTGCTGTGGCTAACATGCCAGTTTTCACTGCTTCTGGTACGATATCTGTATACACCGATTGCAACTGCGCTTCAATCATAGATACATCCATATGAGTAATATGGGTAACACCTCTCGTATTTTGCGCTACTACGGATGTAATGACAGCCATACCATAAACGTGACGACTTTGAAAGCTTTTCAAGTCCGCCATCACCCCTGCACCACCTGTTGGATCTGTTCCTGCAATCGTTAACGCTCTATGTAATTTCATAGGTATCTCCTTTACTAGTAACAAAAAAGAACCAATCCTTGGGACGGTTCTTGTACGATTCCTAGTATTCGATGCCATCCACTTTCCTACGCCAGCATTATCTGGTTCAGGTCTAGGGTTTTGATACTCATCAATCTCAGCATAAGCACCCCTAGTGGTTCTTGTATTAATTTAGTTATAACATGAAATAGTACTCAATGCAATACAATAAATAACAGCTGAGCCATTTTCACTATGAGACATTTTTCCCAATATAGGTATTCACATTATCTATGTATATCATATACTACATTTGATTCACCTATACATTCCTATTGACGTAGTATCATTCAATTCGTATAATACACTTATAAGGGGTGCTCACTGAAGTGGGCTGAGAAGTAGCTATGTGCGACTAACCCATAACCTGATTTGGATAATGCCAACGTAGGGATATACGTATATATTCTTTTGTAGTACCAATACAAAACATAGTGAACTCTCACTTATAATGTACTTACTATAGAAAATATATCATCTACAGGCTAATCGATTCAGATTAGTCTTTTTTGTTCCCATTGGCATGGATAGGAGTATTCATGACTGATACAAAACTTTCATCATCGCGGTTGTCTCTCATTTGGTTCGGTGCCGCTCTTTCCATTGCGGAAATTATGACGGGCACCTATTTTGCACCTCTAGGATTTTCCGACGGTCTATTAGCCATCATCATCGGGCACATTATCGGCTGTCTATTATTATTTGGTGCAGGACTCATCGGTGCTCGTGAACACATGAGTTCTATGCAAACTGTGTCCACCGTCTTCGGCAATGGGGGCATGAAATTATTTTCCATTTTAAACGTATTGCAACTCATTGGCTGGACCGGCATTATGATTTACGACGGTGCTCTTGGTGCCGTTGAATTATGGAATCTGCCGTTCACTGCGTGGACTTTCATCATCGGCGCTTTAATCATTGTATGGCTCTTTATCGGTATTCGCAATATGGGCTATATCAACAGTATCATGGGCTACGGCTTAGGTATTCTCTGCTTCTATTTGTTGATTAGCTTGCTACAAGAAAGTTCCATTCACAGCCAAGGTATCATCACTGATGAAATGACTTTCACGGCGGCCTTAGAATTGTCCATCGCCATGCCATTGTCTTGGCTACCGTTAATCAGCGATTACACTCGTTTATCCAAGAACCCTGTAGCAGGTACTGCAGCGAGTGCCATTGTATATGGTGTGACTAGTTCCGTCATGTATGTGTTAGGCCTTGCCGCTGCCCTCTATACAAATGAAAGTAACATTGCGAAGGTTCTTCTTCATGCTGGTTTAGGATTTGGTGGCTTAATCATCATTGTATTCTCTACTGTGACCACAACTTTCATGGACGCCCTATCTGCGGGTATTTCCTCTGAAAGTTTGCAATCTAAATATTCTGGCCGTACCATCGGCATTCTTGTTACCATCATTGGCACTATTGGTGCCTCCATCTATCCTATGGATAATATCATTCCATTCTTATACACCATCGGATCTGTATTTGCTCCTATGATTGCTATTTTATTAACTCATTATTTCTTCTTACGTCATTGTCCACGCCTTGACCATGGTCCAACACTATACATCATTTGCTGGGCATCTGGTACTTATATGTACCAGCAATTCCTTGACAGCAACCCATTCTTAGGGGCTAGCCTATCTACCATCGTAGGAACATCATTGGCAACCATTGCAACGGCGTATATCATTAGTCTTATCTCTAAGAAAAAAGCTTAAATATATCTACCTTGGTTGAATACAATCATAATATATAAGTATACTGTATCACTGGTATATTATAACTTTAAAACAGGAGTTACCTTCTTTAAAAGGTAGCTCCTGTTTTCATTCTAATATATCACTTATATCATTGTCTCTAAAAATTCTATGCTATGCAATGTATATCCTAGCTGATAAGTCAAAATCTTGCGTAAAAGAATTTCTAATTGATCCCATTGATTCGCATTGAGACGTAACGGCTTCGTAGGAATCCAATCATACTTCAAGACCGATTCTATCCCCTCTTGTACATCTTGCTTCACTACATATTGGCAACTTTCATAAAGTTCATCACATAAGCTTACTATGGTCTCTGGATCTTGAAAATGTGACCCTTGAGGTACGAATCCAGCCAGACTTAACATATGCCAACCTAATACAATGGATCCTAATCGAACTGGTTTATCTTGTATAGCTTGTAAAAATCGACTCATATTCGTATACACACCACGGTCTAATTTACCTTTTTCAAATAAGGCACTCACTAGTTCACCACTAAAAGTAGCATAGGAAATATCTTCTAAGCTTTCATAATCACGTGTAGAAATCCCATCGATCTGGATAATATCGTACATATCTCCATTAGGAGCCACTGTCAAATATAAACGGCTTAAAGGTTGTAAATACGCCGCTTCTTTATAGTTAGCTTTACGCTTATGAGGCACAGAGCAAAGTATAATGCCTTCTAACTTTGTGAGGAACGCATAGATACTATAGTATTTTCGTTTTTTACGCCACAGCACGATGGCTTCACTGGTAAACGTATTTGCTTTCATCTATATGTACTCTCCATACAGGATATCTCAATGCTATTAACAGCTATCTTATCAACCTAAGAATTTATAAACTATACTTAGACTACTTCAAAGATATATCTACATATACATCAAATTCTATTACAAAAAATGGTAATTATGGTTTCCTCTATTCTTTCAGGAACAACCATGTTGAAATGCGTATCATTCATTCTGCCCAATTATTTTATTTCCTCAGCATCTTCAGCATCAGTTGGTACTGGTACAGCATAGACACGTTCAATACGATAGCCTTGCATTTCCGTCACCGTAAAAGTATAACCATCTACAGTAATAACATCACCCACGGCAGGTGTCCGTTCCAAGATACCAAAGATAACACCACCAATAGTATCTTCGTCCACATCACCGAAGGAAATATCTAATAGATCTTCCACTTCATCCACCAAGACTTTTCCAGCAAAATTGTAGGTACCATTTGGATTTTCCACAATGGCTGGTAAGTCACGTTCGTGTTCGTCTTGAATATCTCCAACCAATTCTTCTAGGATATCCTCCAAACCTACTAAGCCGACCATACCACCGTATTCATCCACCACAACAGCTTGGTAAATACGACGTGTTCGCATGTGCTGTAATAGAACAGATAATTTCATCACTTCTGGAATAACAAGAATATTACGACGTATGGAACGTAAATCTTTACTTGCTTCTTCACGGCGCTCCATGAGGTCCTTAATATGCACAAGACCGATGATATGATCCTTATCCTCTAAACACAAAGGATATCTCGTGTGGCTTGTAGAAGATACGATATGCATAGTCTCCTCAAAGCTATCTTGGGTATAGACGCACACTACATCCTGTCGAGGAATCATAACTTCTTTTGCAATACGGTCCACAAAGTCGAATACATTGTCAATGAGCTCACCTTCTACGTGGTCAATTTCACCTTGCTGATGACTACGACTGACCAAGGCGCGGATTTCTTCTTCTGTGTGCACTAAATCAATTTCTGTACGATATGGAGCTTTGAAAGCTTTCAACACCATATTGCCAATGTGTTCTGCAAGGTATACAAAAGGAATTGCAATGTTCCCAGCTAACCGAACGATGGTCACTGTAGTCCCCACATATCGTTCAGGAAAGGATAATGCCAGCCCTTTTGGAATAATTTCCCCAAATATAAGCACCACTACTGCAAATAATGCGAGTATAATCCATTCCACTACAATAGCATATGTGGCATCATAAACTCCTAAATGATGTAATACCACATCAGTCCCATCTTCTAAATAGCGTCCTACATAGGCCGCCAAAACGACAATGAAGAAGAGGATAAAGAAGGTGGACGTATTCATGAACCGTTCAGGCCGTTTGTATAATTCACGTAACTCCTCTTTTTTCCCATCGCTCAAGGAGTCCATATCTTCTAGATGTTCTTCTCGAAGACGAGCAAAAGAGAATTTACTAATCACAAATACACTAATAATTAAAATACAAAAGATGGCAAATAGAATCA
>CAURQH010000021.1:0-23673 GCA_963526885.1 uncultured Veillonella sp.
TGTTTTTCTGTTGCAAATTCAGCTGTTTTTACATAATTTGTGATAGCCATAGGTATAACCCCCTTGAATTAATATCATATCCAAACATGGAAACCTTTCCATGTAAAGCACTAAATTAGTACACTATTATTGTACTTGTTTTTCTGTACTTACGCAAGAACTATTTTTAAGATTTTCGATGTGTTTTTGCATAAGCCTTTTATTTTCTGCAACATCTAGTAACCAAACACATACTTAAACCGCCTGAATTAAAACTCTATGCCACGCTTTGCTTTAATTCCTTGCTGATAGGCATGTTTGATAACTTTCATTTCTGTGACTGTATGCGCCAATTCAACAATCTCTGGACGTGCGTTGCGACCTGTTAAAATCATGTCCAAGTTCTCTGGTTTTGTTTTCAGCAAATTCACTACTGTCCCTACATCTACTAATCCATAATGAATGGCATAATTGATTTCATCGAGGATAATCAAATCCCATTGTCCAGATTTCACTTCTCTTTCCACCATAGCCCATGCTTCTTTGGCTGCTTGTTGATGTTCCTTCATTTTTTCTTCTGATTCTTCCTGCTTGTGAAAGATAAAGCCTTTGCCCATGGATCGAATCTCTACGGTAGGTAATAAATCAATGCCTGCTAATTCGCCATAATTGGCACCACTTTTAATAAATTGTAAAATAAGCACCTTTCTACCACAGCCCGCTGAACGCAGTGCAACGCCCAAAGCCGCTGTTGTCTTACCTTTCCCGTCTCCCGTATTGACTAAGATTAAACCTTCACTCATCTATCTCTCCACCTTTCTTAGAATATATGGAAATCCTATGCCAAGGCACAGGATTCCAAAAATTATATTTTATTATAGTTAGAATGGATTACGTATATGATACGCTAATTTACCAAGTACATGATCCGCTGGTACAAATCCAATGAAACGACTATCTGAAGAATGATTACGATTGTCTCCCATCACAAATACATGTCCTTCTGGAACAGTAATTGGTAGAGAGCGTTCAAACTTCATCGTTTCTTTTTTAGTATACATCTCGTTTAGCTTGGTGCCATTTCTCCACACATGTCCTTCTTTAAATTCTAATGTATCACCTGGGCGACCGATCACTCGTTTTACCCACACATCATGTCCTTGCAAGGATGGAACTACCACGCTAGCATAGTTCATCAAGGGTTCCATCACATCATCTTTCCAAGAGCGTTCTCGTTGCACCCGGCTATCAATGATGACAATGTCTTCATAATTGGGTATGTCTCGCATCACGTGAGACCATTTACTAATTAACAAGAAGTCCCCATTATGTAAGGTATCCTCCATGGATTCCCCAGATACTCTCGTAGGTTGCACAATAAATATATGCGTTAACATGGCTACAATAAGAGCCACAATAATAGCTTGTAGCCACTCACGAGCTTCTTTCAAAATTTGACTGCCTATGGCTGTATCTTTTTCCATAGTTCCTCCTATTCTAAGGATGCGTACTAATACGTATCTTGTAATCATCGATTAATGGATTGATTTTTTACCGAACTGCCCACCGAACACATCATGAACATCATTGATGGTGATGAAAGCATTGTCATCCACTTCATAAATAATATCTTTCAATTTTGTTAATTCCAACCGTGTTACCACACAGTAAATGATACGTTTTGGAGTCTTTGTATACGCCCCTTCACCATATAGTAAAGTGACACCACGCCCCAATCGATGCATCACCACATCAGCTACTTCTTCCGATTTATCGGTGATGACCATAACGCCTTTCGATTCTTCTACCCCCGTAATGACTAAGTCCATCATTTTATAGGCTACGAAATAGGCAATCAAGGAATACATAGCGCTATTCCAATCATATACAAAGCCCGCTGCTCCTAAAATAAAGAAATTTAGGAACATGACGATTTCACCTACGGAAAAAGAGCTCTTTTTATCAAAGATGATGGCTACAATTTCCGATCCATCTAAGGACCCACCATTTCGTATAATAATCCCTACCCCAAGGCCTAGAATAATACCGCCGAATACTGCTGCCAACAATGGGTCATGCACAATAGGCGGCACATGATGCATGAAAGCAGAAAATACGGAAATGCACGCTATGGCGAATAGGGTGGATATAGTAAAACTTTTACCAATCTGCATATATCCTACGTATAAAAACGGTAGATTGATCAACATAACTAGTACACTAAATGAGATACCAGATAGCTTGCTCGCCATCAACGCAATACCTACCACACCGCCATCAATCAAATGATTTGGTACGAGAAATACATCTAGCCCATAGGTATAAATGACTGCACCAATAATCATCATGAAGTAGCGCATAGCCATATCCATTAATTTTCGTTTTCTACTTTTGTGTTCTTTCATCCTTCGGATACTCACTCCTTATTTGTTACTAACCAACGTTCTCCTATTATCCATGCCGTAATATCATCCACAGGAACGGGAGGATATAACATGCCTTTTGACACTAATTTTCGCCACCCTGTAGGTGGATGTACTTCAAAATAACGGCGCCGTGCTTCTTCTGTGGTATGCTTTTCATTGACAAAGTTAAATTTTTTTCCTTGCGATTCTGCTACATGTTTTACAATAGTCCCTACCGCTTTATGATTCGTTCCATTTCCACAGACTAAAACAGATACCCCTGCATACATCGTTAACAGAGATTGTAATTCACTCATTATGGAATCAGTAGGCACAATATCCATCATCACTAATTGAGATGTTCTAGTAAGAATCGCAATTCCAGTTTTATCACGCCCTGGATCAACTGCCATTACATAAGGTTCCAATGCCATTGTCTACACCTCACTGATTTACCGGAATGACACGAAGCATAATCTGTACGGGTCCACTAGTGAAAGTATCTTCTCTAGTAACAGCCTCTAATCGTACAGGACCACGTTGATTTTCAACTTTTCGTATCGTAGTAAATAGCTCATTGCCAGGTAAAGAACCCACTTCGCCAGTAATGGGATCAGGCAAAATACCGTGTTTTTTTACCTCTACATTGACTTCTTTTAAGAAAGCCAACACTTGATCTTGTGCGCTGTTACCACCATTTATTAAGGATGACCACAGAACTGTATCCTTTTTGAAAATCATATCATGAGGATATGCATGAATTTCTGCTAGTGCTGGTTCTCCATAAATAATGTTGGCAGATGCAGTAACCCGAATCATCAATGGTTTATCTGTAGAGGCTACTACTTTTGCCACTTCATTCAAATTATCTCGACTTACGTAAATGACTGTTTTTTCCTCTTCCATTTGGAATCGATTCAAAATCAGACGATTCGTATCTTTCAAGAAACTAGTTAAGGCTGCCATGCTTTCCACTTCCCCTAAGCCTGGTCGAATCACTGCTTGGGATAAAACTTCCCCATTGCGGAATACTACATTGCCTTCACGAACATGATTGATACCATCCTCTAATTCTTTTGTTGTTATTTGCAAGTCTTGTACATGACTTTCTAGTTGCGTCCGTACATCTTCTAAACGACCTACTTCCGCATTGGACGCCACTAACTTATGCTCAGCTTCTGCATAGGCATCTTGGATCGATACCAATTGGTCTCCCATACTTGCTAATGCGCTTCGCGTTTCTTCTAGTTCTTGTTCCGTTGCTTGTACATCACTTTGTACCTTTTGCAATTGTTTATTTTTTTGATTCAATTCATCATTACTTTGTTGTAATGCTTTCGTTTTTTGGTCGATATCTGCTGAAAGTTGTGCCATCTCGGCTTTCAGTTTATCCATACCGAATAAAGCAGTACGCACATTGTTGGATGCAATACTAAGTACACCCAATGTGGCTGCGGAAATTAAAATGCCCGTTACTATTGTCACAATGATAGACGTATGCTTAGGGCGTAACCCAAACAGACTCATGCGACGTTTTCCTACTTTGGTGCCAATTTTATCGCCTAAAAATGCAATTAATCCCCCCATAATCGTAATGATGAGGAGAATTCGTAGTCCCACTAACATAGTCGTATACCTCAATGTCAAATACTAGTCCTATATCTTTACTTAGTATATCAAAATCCATAGTACACTACAATGGCTATAAGGAAAAGGTCTCAATATACGTATTAGAAATAGATATAAAAGAGTAGCATAACATAGTATATGTCATGCTACCCCCCCTATACTCTCTTATTTATTTAGATACTCTCCAGTTTAAATATAAACCAGCTATCACACCTAATGTATTCGGGATCCAAGCTGCTAATAACGGTGGTATAGCGCCACCTTTACCTAAGGCGCCTGACAGTGTCATAACACCATAGTAAATGAAGATAACTAGCACTGAGATACCGAATCCAATAGACGAACTAGACCGTTGTTTCTGCAAGCCTAATGGTGCCCCTACTAAGGCAAAGATAAAACTTGCCACAGGAATGGTAAAGCGCTGATACATTTCCATTTGCCATTCTGTAATCTTGCCACCCGTAGCTTCCATCGCTTTGATTTGCTGTCTAATCTCTTTGATGGTCATCTCTTCTGGTTTGCGTTGAGAACGACTAATTTTATCTGGATCTTGTGTAATTGGCAATACTTGTTCTTCAAACTTTAATGTACGATCAATGCCCTCACCGGATGCATTGATATCATAAATAGTACCGTCATGCATAATCCAGTATTGACCATTCCAATTTGCTGTTTTAGCACGTTCAATTTGTGTCACTTGCCCATCTGTAAATTGTTGCACCGTAATATCGGACAATAATTTAGTAGAGCTATCATATTTCCCAGCATACATTAAAGTATTAATCTTTTTATCTGACAAGGTTTTCAACACAATATGTTCCTGTGTTTGCGGTGTAGCACGCTTCATAATTTCCTCGCGGATAATCGTTTGATAGGCATGGTTCGCCGCCGGTACTACATATTCATTGAACCCAATGGAACACAGAGAAATTAAAAACGCCATAATATACACTGGTGTAGCCAAGCGTAAGAAGTTTTGTCCACCTGCACGCATGACAATAATCTCGCTACTACCACTTAATCGACCAAATGTCATCAAAGATCCTAACAGGACAGACATAGGGAAGGTCAATATGACGATATTCGGCAATGCTAGTAAGAAAGCTCTGGTCACAGACCACAAACTAGCTCCGTATTCAGTAATGTACTGAGCAATCCGAAATAGAGTTCCCGTACCAATAAAGATACTAGTAAACGCAAAAATACCAAACAGGAATGGCCCTATGAAAGCTTTCAATATATATTTATCTAAAATTCTCATATCCACTCCTACATTCGGAAATCATCACCTAAGTAAAACTTACGAGCCACATCACTAGTAGCCACTTCATCAGCTGTACCTTCTAGTAAAATAGTTCCACTATTTAAGATATACGCCTTATCTACAATCCCCAAGGTTTCACGCACATTATGGTCTGTAATGAGTACCCCAATACCGCGATCTTTCAAATGGCGAATAATAGATTGAATATCTGCTACTGCAATAGGATCAACCCCTGCGAAAGGCTCATCCAGCAATATAAATTTAGGATTTAAAGCAATGGCTCTAGCAATTTCTACACGACGGCGCTCACCACCAGATAACTGAATGCCCAAGCGGTCACGCACGTGAGTAATATGAAATTCTTCTAGTAACGATTCCATTGTATCCTTTTGTTCTGCTTTAGAAAGATTGGTGGTTTCTAGCATGGCTAAGATATTATCTTCTACTGTTAAATTACGGAAGATGGATGCCTCTTGTGGCAAATATCCAATACCATA
Organism: uncultured Veillonella sp.; assembly: GCA_963526885.1. GTDB lineage: Bacteria > Bacillota > Negativicutes > Veillonellales > Veillonellaceae > F0422. The sequence goes on from CAURQH010000021.1 coordinate 5,775, forward strand.
GGCAGATCGCTTATACATCGGCATGTGGGTCACATCCACATCGCCAATACAGATGCTCCCTGAAGTCGGTTTTTCTACACCAACAATCATATAAAACGTAGTTGTCTTTCCAGCACCATTAGGACCTAACAAGCCTACAATTTCGCCTTCTTCAACACGGACACTGACTTTGTCCACTACATTTCTTGATTTATAGGTTTTCACTAAATCCTTTGTTTGAATAAACATAAACTCTCCTTACTTTGGAGTAATGATTAATGTACTACGCCCACCAAGCGTTTCTGCACTATTGTCACTAAGTTCTATCTTTAACTCTGGAGCTTCTAGGATATTCCCATTTTGAACCGCCCTAGCATTACCTTTTAAATAGGCTACCCCATCATTCTGATTTGGAGTTTGCGTGTACACCGCCTCATCTGCTGTAGCATTAACATTACGACTAGCGCTAGATAAGGTTACATTCCCTTTAGCCGTCGCAGATATTTGATTAGTAAAAGCTGTAATATGTTGGCCTGTCAATACATTATCTGCCATCACTAATTGTCCATGTCCAATAATCTCGCCATATCCAGTTTCTGTATTATAATTCACTTGATCACCGAACAATTGACGATCATCCTTCTGTAAATGTACATTACCTGTGGCATCAAATTGGTGATTATGTAAGACATGCACTTCACTAGCCGCCATGGACATATTGTTACCAATCATGCTCACGCCACCTGTTAAAAAACCTTCTTCACCTTTTGTATTGTACCAACCAGAGGCCCCTGTCATAGTTTTATCATCTTTTGTAATGACCACACTGCCTTTAGCTTCCGCACGACCACTGATGCCGTCATATGTTAACTGATCGGCTGTAATCATTATGGATCCATTCCCCGCAGGATTGGTATCCGTTGTTGCTGCCCATACGGGAATCATCATGACTCCTCCCATTAGGGTTGCCATGAGTAAACGTTGTAATTTCATGAATATCCTTCCTACTTGCGAATTAATTTAGCATGACCTTTTGCTGTCACCTGTTGCAAAATCATATCACCTTCTAATGCATCACCTTCTAATGTGGTATCCGCATCAGTATAGGTAAACTTAGAGGTAGACTTAAATAGCTGCTTTTTACTAATATACTCTAATCCTTCCGTTCGGAGACTAGCACCTGTATTAGAAGTTGCCTCAATACCTCCTGATAAAGTAATCTGTCCATGATCCTTAGATACGAGTCCTTTCGGAGCCTTCACAGTCAGCGTCATTCCATCTTTATGAAAGGTACCCGTTACATTTTCTAAAGTGATGACTTTCGTCGTTTGGTCCAGACTGATTTTCTCAGCTTTTACTGACCAAATGAGTTGTCCATTTTTTTCTTCTTTCAGTTCTGTACCATTAAAGCTAATGGAATTCCCCGATGGTCCCACCGATGTTGTATCGGTACCACCATATAGGAAGTATCCAAAACCTAAGAGAATTAATATCCCTACCACAATCGTGAGAAGAAGTTTTTTATTGTTCTTCATGCACAGCCTCCCTCACTTGTAGTTTATGTTCAATATCTGTAATTTCATGAATTTTTGTATTCCAACGATGTTGGAACCACAACCATTCATCAGGATGTTCTTTAATAAACGCTTCTGTTATCTTAACTGTTTCTTCCGTGAGGCGGAACATATCTTTCTCCACATCACCAGTATCTTTATAATGAAGTGCTGGCAAAATATGAACAATATGACCATTTTCTTTACGGGATGTAAAGACTGGTACTACAGGAGCTTTGAATTTTTTTGCAAATGATGCTGGCCCCGTCACCGCTGATGACTCTTGCCCTAAGAACATCACCGGCAATCCTGTGTACCATCCGTCTTGGTCCGCCAAGAAACCTAATAGTTTCTTCGCTTTCATAGCTTGTGCAGCGCCTCTCATTTCGGAACCACCACGAGCAAATACTTCTAACCCTACCATTTCTCGGTATTCATTCATTAATCGTGTGAATTGAGCATTTGGTTGCTTTTTTACAATCGTTGTGGACGGATATCCATGCGCCGCTAGGGCCGCTCCCATCCATTCCCAATTGCCTACGTGAGCCGTTAAAATCACAACACCTTTATCTTCCGCCACGGCTGTATCTAGGTGTTCTAGCCCTCGCATTTCAATATGTTCTTTTATGAACTCAGGTGTCAAATTAGGCATATATAGTGTTTCCATCACAGAACGTCCCAAGTTTTTAAAGAGTCGTCCTAATATGGCATCCGCTTCTTTTTCATCTATGGAAAGGCCAATCATCAGATTATGTAATCCTCGTTTGACCTGTTTTTTACCTACTAATCTATATAAAGGTCCTAGAGATGCTCCAATGGATAAGATTGTAGAATAGGGTAATGCACAAACTAATTTACTAATTGTCTTCAATGCTGTATATTGCCATTCTCCCGCCATGAAAGCCTCCTTTCTACTGACCTACTTGGTAGGATTCTTCACGGTATGAGCGCACCGCATCCTCCCAAAGTCCTTCTTGTTTTAAAATATACTCAACTGCTTCACGCACAGCTCCCTCGCCACCCTTGGCTTGGCAAATATGGTGAGCTACTTTTTTTATTTCTGATACACCATCTTGTGGTGTCATAGCTAACCCCACCTTAGACATAATGCCTAAATCATTGAGGTCATCGCCCATATAGGCTACTTCATGAGCCTCTAAATCCAATGTATGTAAAAGTTCTTGTAATCCTGCACTCTTATTATGACTTCCCATTTGGATATGAGAAATGTTTAATTCTTTTGCCCTTCGTTCTACCATTGGAGAAATACGGCCTGTAATAATTGCAGTTTGCAATCCCATCCGGTGTGCTAAGGCTAATCCTAATCCATCTTTTGCATGGAATCCTTTGACTTCTTCTCCACTAGATGTATAGACAATCTCACCTTTCGTAAGAACACCGTCCACATCTAAGGCTAAACAACGTATCGCCATTACACAATACCTCTTCGCAACAAATCAGTAATATGTACTAAGCCAAGACTTGTTCCATCTTGACCAACAACTGGTAATACGGTAATAGGTCTAGGTTGATTTTTCTCCATCATGTGAAGCGCTTCTGCTGCCAGCTTATCCTTTGTAATGGTACGAGGCGATTTCGTCATCATATCTTCCACAGACCATACTAGGAAATTACATCCAGAATCTAATCCACGACGAATATCTCCATCCGTTACTAAACCGATTAACTTACCTTCTTCATCTACTACATTTGCTGCTCCAAGTCCTTTGTTGGTCATGACAAATAAGGCATCTTGTACAGTAGCCCCTTTATGAATAATGGGATTATCATCTCCACTATGCATAATATTTTCTACGGTTAGCAATAATTTGCGACCTAAGGAACCACCTGGGTGGAATACAGCAAAATTTTCTGGAGTAAATTTATGTTGATCCAACAAACACACTGCTAAGGCATCGCCTAATGCCAATGCTGCAGTAGTACTGCTTGTCGGTGCTAATCCTAATGGGCATGCTTCTTTGTCTACGCATACCACCAAAACTACATCAGAGTTTTTTCCCAATGTAGAACTTGGATTACCCACTACAGAAATTAATTTGGCCCCTATTCGGCGCAAGGATGGTAATAAACTAATAACTTCACTAGTTTCCCCACTATTGGAGAAGGCTAGTACTACATCATCAGATGTAACCATCCCTAAATCGCCATGTACCCCTTCACCAGGGTGTAAAAATAATGCAGGTGTACCGGTACTCGCTAATGTAGCCGAAATTTTTCGTGCAATATGTCCAGATTTTCCCATACCTGTACAGACCACGCGACCTTTAGAGGTTAAGATTAACTCTACTGCCGTTTCAAAACGATGGTCTAATGTTTCAATTAAGTCTAACACTGCTTTTGATTCTTCTTGGAGCACCTGTGCTGCTCGTTCAAGTATCTTCATAGTTCACCTGCATCCTTTACATCTGTACTATTTTTTTACGATTTTATCGATAGCCACTAAATCAGTTAATAATTCTTCTAAAGAATCTAAATATAACATATTTGGTCCATCTGAAAGTGCTTCTTCTGGATTATCGTGGACTTCAAAGAACAATCCATCCACACCACTCGCTACCGCACCACGTGCTAAGTTAGCCACGAATTCACGTTGGCCAGAAGAAGCTGTCCCTGCCCCACCTGGTAGTTGTACGGAATGTGTAGCATCAAAGATAACTGGATAATCAAAAGAGCGCATAATTGGGAAAGATCTCATATCCACAACCAAGTTGTTATAGCCAAAACTAAAACCACGTTCTGTAAGCATCAAATTTTGATTGCCAGATTCTTCCATTTTTTTCAACACATTGCTCATATCTTTAGGAGCCATGAATTGACCTTTTTTCACATTCACGCATTTTCCAGTCGCTGCTGCCCCGTATACCAAGTCAGTTTGACGGCATAAAAAGGCTGGAATTTGAAGAATATCTAGCACTTCTGCAGCTGCATCAATTTGAGTAATATCGTGGATATCACTCACTACCGGCACTTGTAACTCTTCTTTGATAGCTTTCAAAATCTCTAAACCTTCTACCAATCCTGGACCACGGAAGGAAGAATAGCTAGAGCGATTGGCTTTATCAAAGGACGCTTTGAATACATAAGGAATACCCACTTTATCGCAAATTGCTTTCGCACGACGACCAATCTCTAATGTACGTTCATAGCCCTCAATTACACATGGACCTGCTAATAGAAATAAGCCTTTACCTCCACCAAGTGTGAGGTTGCCTACTTGTACTGTTTTCATTGTATCTCCTTTCTAAACGAAATCGTTTATGCTTCTAATTGGTGAAATATTTCATTCACTCGTTCTAAATCTTCTAGTGTATCTACTCCAACAAAACGCTGCTCTGTAGTAATCACTCGAATGGTATATCCATTCTCTAAAGCTCGTAACTGTTCTAAGGATTCAGTTAATTCTGCTGGTGTCGGTTCCATCTTAGCATAGCTTAATAGGAACTGACGATTATATCCATACATACCTACATGCTTCAATGGCGGTACCACAAATGCATGTCTAGGGTAAGGAATCAAGGATCGGGAAAAATACATAGCATTCCCTAGGCGATTTACGATGACTTTCACAGCACTAGGCTCATTGTATTCTTCTTCTAATAAAGGACAGCCTACGGTTCCCATTTGTAGAGTTGGATCTTCTTTAAATTGACGTGCCAATGTATCGATAACCGATGCATCAATGAGTGGTTCATCACCTTGCACATTAATGATTACATCAATATCAGTTCTTGTAGCTGCTACTTCCGCTAAGCGGTCAGTGCCGGTCAAATGATCCGTTCTTGTCATCATCACCTGTCCACCAAATTGGGTGACAGCATCATAGACTCGTTCATCATCAGTAGCCACAATGACCTCATGAATTTCCGTCGCTTTCGACACTTGCTCATAGACCCGTTGAATCATTGGTTTATTACCAATCATCGCTAAGGGTTTACCCGGTAATCGTGTAGATCCATAGCGCGCTGGAATAATACAAGCTATACGCATATTATTTCCCCTTTGCTATTTGCAACACATAGGATTTAAAATCGTCTTCACCTTTGGTAAATTCGATGCCAATCACTAATACATAGACAGGAATCTTCAAATCACGGATAGCCCGTACTTGAGATAGTTTCACTGCATCTTTTTCCGTTGTAATAATGCCTTGAATCCCTGTTTTAAAACAATGTTGCCACAGTTTCACAACATCTTCTTCACTATAATCATGGTGGTCACCAAAACTCATCATATCCTGTACAATGAATCCATAACTTTTCAAATTAGAAATGAAAGAGCTAGGTTGTCCAATACCACTAATCGCTAATAAAGGAGTCCCATCATAGTCACTAATGTCATGAATCGTTCCATTATGGCTCCATTCTTCCAATGTTTGAAAGCCCACTGTTTGATGAATGGTTTCTGCTACAGGAACAAGAGGTGCCAAGGAATGAATCTCTTTTCGTAGTGTTTCCAGTTGCTCAGGCTCTACTTGATTCGTTTTCGTTAATACAATGTAAGTAGCTCGATTCAAGTTCGTCAAAGGTTCTCGTAACAACCCTCTTGGTAACACTGCACCATAGCCAAATGGGTGACTTGCATCGATCAACACAATGTCTGCATCACGGCCCAATGCTCGATGTTGAAAGCCATCATCTAATACAAGTACATCGGAGTGCATATCTTCTACGGCAATTTTCGCAGACTCCACACGTTTAGAGCCAATAATAACATTCGCATTAGGTAATGTTTTTGCCAACAACCACGCTTCATCACCGCTGATAAAAGAAGACACATCTACCGTCCCTTGTCTAGACACGACAATGGATTTTTTATTATTATCCGCTTTGTACCCACGACTTAAGACACTCACTGTATGTTGATCCGTATCTAACACTTCACACACATAGCGTACCATTGGTGTTTTACCTGTACCACCTACTGTAATATTTCCTATACTGATAACTGGCACTGGCATGTGTAACACTCTATGGGGATGGTTGTATCGTTCATTGCGATATTCCACGACTCTTTCATAGACCTTACTAGCCTTTTCTAAACCACCACGCAGAGCATCTCCTAAAGAACCTTGCATCTGTCCGCTGATGATATGTTTAAAGAGTTGTTCTCCTTTCATGAGTAAACCTCCTCCGTATCCCTCTAGTATAGCCTAGGATATTAAAACTAAGATGAACCGATTAAGGAACAATGTGAAACCGCTCAAAAAGACGTCGTAGCTCCTCTGTATTACGTTGTGTAGCACCACGATTTTCACTGACTACTTCCAAGCAATGACGACTCATATCTTCTCGCATAGTTTCATTCGCACACAACGTTTGCAGCACTTCTAACAGTTCACTTTCATCATGTACCATCGTACACGCCCCACGAGAACTCAATAAGCTGTAGATTTCCTTGAAATTAAACATATGAGGTCCCACAATAATAGGCTTGCCATGAGCGGCTGGTTCCAAAATATTGTGTCCCCCCGTTTTGACTAAAGAGCCTCCCACAAAAATGATATCTCCTAAACTATACAGGCGACCTAATTCACCAATAGTATCTAAAATCACCACTGGAATTTCTTCGTGTACAGGTTCTGTCATGGTACTGCGACAAATCGCTTTAAGCCCATATTTTTGAGATAACGCTTTTACATCATTACCACGCATAATTTCACGAGGTGCTATAAGCAATCGTGCATTCGGGTAAGATTGTAAAATTTCCTTGAAAGCTTGGAACAATTTATCTTCTTCCCCTTTATGGGTACTGCCCGCCACGATGATAGGATGATTATGTCCGAAGCCAAATTCATGCTGTAATTGTTCTTTTTCTTCATCTGTAACCGTCGCATAAGTTTGATCGTACTTAGTATTTCCTGTGACAGTCACTTCCTTCACATTTGCCCCTAGTACAGAAATATATTCTGCATCCAACTTTGATTGCATACAGAATCGATCAATTGAACCTAGCATATCTCGCATGAAGGACTTAATATGCATGTATCGTGACATAGAACGATCACTAATACGACCATTAACCATCATTACTGGAATTTCTTCATCTTTCGCAATACGAAGAAAGTTTGGCCAAATTTCAGTTTCTACTAGCAAAATAGCAATAGGTTTTATAATGTTCAAAATTCTTCGTGTTAAAAAAGGTAAATCCAAAGGAAAGAAAATAATCCCTTCTGCTTCTGGTATGATACGTCGTGCCATAGCATGACCCGTAGCAGTAACTACAGATACAACTACCACCGCATCAGGAAAGCTCTTTTTAATATCTTTCACTAAAGGACTGGTAGCTACAATTTCTCCCACAGATGCTGCATGTAACCATATAGCACGTTTACCTTCTATTTTTTTCATCAATGTGCTCGGCATGAATCCCGCACTTTGTTTAATACGCTCGTAGAATCCTTCTTCAAAAGCTAATCGATAAAGAATAACTGGTATCAAGCCAATCCAATAGATAATGAGAAGTATATTATATATCCAGTACATAGTTTATCCTTTTCCGGCAAATTGAACAGAATATAAATGACTGTACAAGCCATTTAACGCTAATAATTCATCATGTGTGCCTTCTTCTACAACACAGCCTTGTTGTAGGACCACTATATGATCGGCATGTTTAATAGTACTCAATCTATGAGCAATCACTAAAGCCGTTCTATTTTTCATTAATCGTTCTAATGCTTCTTGTACAATTTTTTCACTTTCAGTATCTAAGGCTGAAGTAGCCTCATCAAGAATTAAAATGCTAGGGTTTTTTAAGATTGCCCTTGCAATAGCAATTCGTTGACGTTGACCGCCAGACAAGGAGTTACCTCGTTCGCCTACTAACGTATCAAACCCATTTGGTAGTTTTTCAATAAATTCATAGGCATTTGCTGCTTTAGCTGCATCTATGATTTCTTGTTCTGTCGCATCTAAGCGTCCATACAAGATATTTTCACGTACAGATGCATTGAATAGCATCGTATCTTGTGGTACTAAACCAATATTTTCTCGTAATGATGTAAATGTTACATCACGCACATCTACACCATCAATGCGGATGGCGCCACCCGTCACATCATAGAAACGTGGTAACAAATTGGCAATCGTTGATTTACCTGCTCCAGAAGGGCCTACAATCGCCACAGTTTGCCCTTGTTTTACTGTTAAATTGACACCTTTTAATGCCAAATTATCCTCATCATAGGCAAATTGTACATTGTCGAACTCTACAGTTCCTTGTACATTCGTTAATGCTTTTGCTGTTGCTGATTCTTTCACATGCGGTTCTGTTTCTAAAATATCAATAACACGATCCCCTGCTGCCATCGCTTTTTGCAAGTTACCATACACCTGAGTTAAGCGTTTCACAGGATTTGATAGATTAATGGCATAAATTAAGAATGCAATCAAGGATCCTGCTGTAATATACCCTTGTACCACAGAATATCCGCCGTACCACAAAATAATGACTACTGCAATAGCTGCTGCAAATTCTACCATAGGCCCCATGACAGCTGTTAATTTTGTAGCTTTCATAGCGGCATCAAAGTTATTTTGGTTCTCTTGTTCAAAGCGGTTGAACTCATACTTCTCGCGAGCAAAGGAACGAATCACACGAACACCGGAGATAACTTCTTGTAAAAATGCCGTAATATCTGCTGTTCTACCTTGTACTTCATGACCTGCAGAGCGCAGTTTTTTACCAAAAATATTGGTTAATCCTAATACAACAGGCACAATAATCAATGTTAAGAGGGATAGTTTCCAATCCAAGTAAAACATGAATACTAAGGATCCTACTAAGGTAACCCCTTCCGTCATAAAGGAAATTAAATTATCTACGATTGCTTGTTGTAAAGCGCCTACATCACTCGTCACATTACTCATGATAACCCCTGTTTTCCGGCGGTCAAAATAAGCTTGGTCTAACTTTTGTAAATGCTTAAATAAGGTCTCACGAATGTCGATAACTACTCGTTGCCCTACATAGGCCATCGTATAGTTTTGCCCATACGTAGCAAATCCACGTAGCAAGAAAATGATTAAGATCGCGATCACAATTAATGTTAACAACCCTAAATCTTTATCTTGCAATACTCCATCTACTACATTTCGGATCAGCCATGGTACTACTAAATATCCCATAGCAGCGGCAATCATACAGAATATCCCCAAGATGAGTCGCATTCTATATGGCAGTACAAACGCCAATAGTTGTTTATAACGATTCATTTATGCCTCCTTCATTGCTACTGATGCAATGACATCAGCTACACGTTGCACCGCTCCCGATGCCCCTAACTCTACTTTCACTTGTGCTAAATCAGCTTTCATCTGCGTATATACCGCCTCATTATCTAAGATACTAGCTAGTTCTCGTTCTACATTTTCTGGCGTTACTTCTCCTTGTAATAATTCAGGAATAATACGCCGTTTTGCCATAATATTAGGCAATCCAATGTGATCGATTTTCACCAATAGTTTACCGATTCCATACGTAACAGATGCCACTTTATAAATCAACACCGTCGGTACATTCATTAATGCTGTTTCCAAGGTCGCTGTTCCCGATGCCGCAATACAAGCTGTACAAATCTGCATTAAATCATAGTTATGACCTTCTGTAACAGTAACTGGCACAGAATACCCTTGTAAGATTTTATCAATATCTTCTTTTGGTATGGTATGTGCTCGTGGTAGGAAGAACTTCAAATCTTTGTGATTCTCGTATAACCGTTCAGCCGCTGCCAACATGGTAGGTAATAACCCTTCTACTTCTTGTTTACGACTGCCCGGCATCAAGAGAATATTGCGACTTGTTGCATTTGCGCCAAAATGAGCAAGAGCTGCTTCTACAGACATGCTAGGGTGTACAATATCTACTAAAGGGTTCCCTACAAATTCCACATCTACGCCAAATTCACGATACGCCTCCGCTTCAAAAGGAAAAATAGAAGCTACTTTTGTTACCGTTTTCGCGATATCCTTACCTCTGCCTTTATTCCAAGCCCAAATGGTAGGCGCAATGTAGTACACCACAGGGATATGTAATTCTTTTGCCACCTTAGCTAGCTTCATGTTAAAACCTGGATAGTCAATACACACCAACACATCTGGCTTTTCTCGTAGCATAGCTTCTTTTAAAAAACTACGAAGTTTAAAAAAGGTGGGTAAGTGTTTTAGTATTTCAACAATGCCGATAAACCCTAGTTGCTGAATATCATAAATAATATCCACACCAGCTTGTTTCATCAAATCTCCGCCCATACCAAATAGCTGTGCTTCTGGATATTTCTCCAATAAAGCCTTCGCCACACTGGCACCGTGCGTATCTCCTGATGCTTCACCAGCAGAAAACATAATCTTCATGTTTACTCCTCATCCGGCCCTTCTACGGCACAGATTACGATTCCTAATTCATTTGCTTTTTGCAACACTGCTTCTTGTTCCACAAAAATCGTCCGTTTTGCTTCCATAGCTAACACTTTACAGTTACTGCTAATCATAGATTCTAAGGTCTTCATACCTACTGCTGGAACATCAAAGCGTACATCTTGGTTAGGTTTTGCAGTTTTTACCACCACAGCACCTTCACGCCCCAAGGCACCACCTCGTTTGATACACTCATCTGTTCCTTCAATAGCTTCAATCGCCATCGCTGCTTGTTCTTTCACTACTACGGTTTGACCAATATCAAGAGCCCCCATTTGTTTGGCTAAGGTAAAACCAAACTCAATATCTAGTTGCTCCACCTCTGTTGGTTTTCGAGTTGTCATCACACCTACTGGTGGCATAAGAGAACGCATGTATTTTGTTTGATCTGCTACAGATAGACCTTCTTTTTCTAATTCATCCACGATGGCCAACATGATGGTATCATCTTTACGATTACGCAAACGATTCAACAATTTGATGGTACGCATATCTGGAATGGTTGTTATCTTTTTATAGAGATGTTCCTTTGTCACTTTACCTAACATTGTTACATCAGTGACACCTTCTTTGAGGAACGTTTTAATCACGGTATCTGATTTAAAGACGCTGATTTGGTAGTATGCATCGGCCTCTGCTTGCAATTCAGGAGCACCATCTGTCACAACAGATATGACCACAACTTCATAGCCTTCATGTTGAGCTGCTCGCATAAATTCAACTGGCAGATTTCCAACTCCTGCAATCAATCCTACTTTCGCCATAACGCCTCCCACTAACTTTTAATTATAAAAATCCTAATCTATATTATATCACATAAAGGAGACAAATGGCATGAAAGTTCACAACAAAAAATACATGGCAAAAGCATAAGTCATATACCTTCACCATGTATTTTAATTTCTTATTAATCTCTGCGTACACGCATGATACCACGATCTGCGTTGCGTAAGAAACGTAGCATATGTTCAATCTCAACAGAGGATGTTAAGTTCAATTCCATTTCTTCAATGGCTTTAGATAAACTATAACCACTGCGATAAATAATACGGAATGCTTTCTTCAATTCACGACGCACTTCTTCAGATACACCCGCACGTGCAAGACCCACCGAGTTCAGTCCGATTACATGTGCTGGCTGTCCATCCGCAATCACGTAAGGAGGGATATCTTGTACAACTTTCGCCATACCACCTACCATAGCATTACGACCAATTTTTACAAATTGATGGACCCCGGCGATGCCACCGATGACAACCCGATCTTCTACGATTACGTGACCTGCAAGGCCTGCACAGTTACTCATGATTACATTATTGCCAACGATACAGTTATGCGCTACGTGGGTACAGGCTTGGAACAAACAATTGTTACCAATTCGTGTTTCTTCACCTTCCCCTGTGGCACGGCTGATAGTTACGAACTCTCGAACCACTGTATTATCGCCAATGATGCAATAACTTTTTTCACCTTTAAATTTTAAATCTTGAGGTTCTAAACCGATAGCACAACCTGGGAAAAATTCATTATTTTTACCAATCGTTGTCCAACCACCAATCACTACATTAGCACCGATTTTAGTACCATCTCCGATTTCAACATGTTCTCCAATGACTGCACCAGGACCAATAATAACATTTTTACCAATTTTTGCATCCGGATGTATGACTGCAGTACTATGAATTTCAGATGTTGCATTTTCCATGCCAACTACGATCATCTGTGTCACTCCTTATAATTTGAAAGTTATTCTGGCTTCACTAAGGCGAACATGTACTCACCACTTGCCACCAATTTATCACCAACATACGCACGGCCTTCCACTTTACCCATACGGCCTTTGATTTTTACTACATCAGCTTCGATACGTACTTGGTCACCAGGTTTTACAGGGTGACGGAAACGCACTTTATCAATACCTGTAAACATTGGTGTTAAACCACGATTTTCTTCAGGATACAAGAGTGCAATCCCACCAACTTGAGCAATCGCTTCTGTAATCAATACGCCTGGCATCACAGGATTACCTGGAAAGTGGCCCATGAAATGTGGTTCATTGAATGTACAGTTTTTAAGACCTACCGCACGTTTCATTGGTTCCATTTCAATAATACGATCTACCAATAAAAATGGGTAACGGTGTGGTAGAATTTCCATAATCTCTTCAATTGTAAGAATCATGTTATGCCTCCTCTTGCATTTCTTTTAAAATTTCTCGACTTAATCGTGAGTTTAAATTATGACTTGATTTTACAGCAATAATATGGCCTTTTAAATGACCTACTAAAAATAAATCGCCTAATATATCTAAAATTTTATGACGCACTAATTCGTCAGGGAAATTAAGTTCTGATAAGCAGGTTGTATCATCATAGACAATGACATTTTCTGTGGACCCACCTTTTGCCAGTCCCATCGCCTGTAATTGTTCAATTTCTTTTGTGAAACCAATCGTTCTAGCTGGTGCAATCTCCGTAGCAAACACATCAGGATTAATTTCATAATCTGCATGCTGTGTACCTAGCATAGGATGACTATTAATACTTGTGAAAGTCACTCGGAATCCATCATAAGGACGAATAATAATAAATTTATCTTCTTCATAGATACCATGGGATTGTTTCACAGTGTACACATGACGGTCTGCCTCTTGTTCTACAATACCAGCTTCTTTGATAAGCTGTACAAATGTGGCTGACCCACCATCTGCTATCGGAGGTTCTGGTGAATTTAATTCAATCACGCAATTGTCGATAGCCATACCATAGAAGGCCGCCAAAATATGTTCTACCGTAAAGACTTTTGCCTCACCATCTTCTAATGTAGTAGCACGCATCGTATTCGTCACATTACGGATATCTGCTTTTACAGAAGGCGTACCTGGCAAGTCTGTACGTACAAAGGTAATCCCTGCATTCGGCTCACTTGGTAAAATGCGCATTTGTACAGGCAATCCACTATGCAAGCCAGCCCCTTCATAACTAATGGCTTTGCTAATTGTTTGTTGTTTCATGAGGACCTCCCTTCTATTATTTTTGATTCATTACATCTGGTGGTACTTCTATAGTATCACCATAAAAGCGCCGTGTCCATTTCCAACGGTTATGGAGCCAGAACCAATCTTCTGGATAGCGTCTAATATAATCTTCTAACCATTCATTGAGCATCGTCAATGTAACAGCAATATCACGTTTACGATCCTCTGTTTTTTCTGCATATACAGGAGGATGTACTGTAATTTCGTGTTTTTCAGTATATTCATTAAAACGAATGGTAATTGGAATAATCGGCACCTCTTGCATACGAGCCATCGCTGCTGGTCCTACAGGGGTCAATGTTTCGTAGCCGAAAAACGGCACTAACTGACCTTTATCTCCTGGATCTTGGTCCATGATAAGACCAATGAAAGAACCTTGTTGCAATTCTTTCACCATTTCACGAACCCCTGTTTTATAGGTGACATGTTGTTGCATAAGCTCACGATATTCATTGATAAATTTGTCCGCATCACCTTGTTGTTGCATGGCTACTGAAATCAAAGGATAGCCTTCCGATGCTAAAATGCCTCCTAGTAATTCCCAGTTTCCACTATGGAGAGCGATAATAATAGCACCTTTTCCATCTTCTTTGGCAGATTCTAGATATTCACGACCTTCCATAGTGAACATCTCTTTGTACTTGCCATCTTTAATTTCAGGATACCGTAGCACATCCACGATCATACGACCAAACCGAGTCACACTAGCTTTGGCTATTCGTTTCGCCTCTACAGGATCATCTGTAATACGGCAAAACAAGATTTGTCCTATGGCCAATCGTTTTCGATTGCTTGGTGTGAAGAGCCACCCTAATTGTCCTAAGAGATATCCAATACCATATTGTACTCGATACGGCAAGGCACATAGGATAGCACTTAATACTTTCATACAGGTATATAACATAAGTACACCTATTTATTTTCTAATTTAGCTTGCAAAGCAGCTACTTCTTTTTCTAATGCTTTCAACTGTTTTACCATATCTGGCAATCGACTTTCATAGGCAGCCAATTTCAACCATTCTTTGTGTGGTCGCATCGGGAATCCTGCATACAATCCATTGGATGGTACATTACCTGTGATACCAGTTTTACCAGCAAAGGTAACATTATCACCAATCGTAATATGTCCCGTACAGCCAGTTTGACCAGCAAAGATAACATGATTACCACATTTTGTGCTACCAGCGATACCGACTTGAGCAATCAAGAAGCAGTCTTCACCAATTTCCACATTATGGCCTAGGTGAACTAAGTTGTCTATCTTTGTACCACGGCGCACCAAAGTAGAGCCCATTGTAGCATTGTCGATACAAGAGCAAGAGCCTACTTCCACATCATCTTCTAGAATCACATTACCCACTTGTGGGATATGTGTGTGCTTGCCATTTTCAGTGGCAAAGCCAAAGCCTTCTCCACCAATGACTGCATTAGCCCGTAATACAACTCGCTTTCCTAAAATACAGTTTTCATGCACAATAGAACTTGCATAGATTGTGGTACCTTCGCCAATACGTACATTATGTCCAATATATACATAGGCGTGTAATGTGACATTATCACCAATGATGGCATTATCGTAAACTACACAATAGGGTCCAATTTTTACATTCTTACCAATTGTTACGTTTTTACCAATAACGGCCGTTTCATGAATCCCCTCTGGAAATACCACGGGAGGATGGAACACTTCTAACAATTTAGCAAAGGCAGCTTTTGCATTGGACACTACGATTTGAGGAATCCTACAATCTTCAATTTTTGCATCCACTAACAATGCTCCTGCTTTACTATCTTTTGCGAACTCTCTATAATCGCCGATAGCAAAACTGATAGCATGGTCTGCCCCTTGATCTAAACTACGGGCTTCTTCAATACTAATAGAACCATCACCATATACGGTACCCTCAACCAGTTTGGCTAGATCTTCTACTGAAAACTTCACGCTGAAGCCTCCTTACTTTTCACTCTCTTATTATTTACTAGTTTCTGCGGAAGAAGCGCCTTCATTCATCTTTTTAAGCACATCTTCTGTAATATCAATACCACCCGTTACAATGGCTTGATCATTCGCTACTACAGTCAATTCTTTTTCTTTCGCTACCGCTTGGATATTAGATTCCACATAGGCTTTGAACTCTTTACCCTTTGCTTGACCAAAGATTTGCAATTCTTGCTGTGCATTCATTTGTGTTTGGTGGAATTGGTCTTCTGTTTGTGTACCTTGCACTTGAGCTAAACGATCAGTTACTTCTTTTTGTTTCGCTTCCATTTCTTTATTGATATCTTTTGCTTTTTGGCTTTCTTGCACTAATTTTTCAGTGTTTACCACACCTACTTTATCTGTGGTGCCACAACCAGCAACCAATCCTAATGCACATACCATCATAGCTCCTGTAGCCATACGTTTCCACATTGATTTCATCACTTTACTCCTTTATTGTCCATACGATTGAATGATTTCATCTGTCAAATCCATACCAGTACGATCCGTAATATGGTCCACTACCACCAAATCTAGTTGTTTTGCTCTCGCCAGAACACCTGCACGAACTCGAATATCTTCTAGAATGGCATCATGTAGGGCTTGTACTTCATCTCGTTTTTGCGCCAATCTTTGTTCCCACTCTGCATCCCACAATGTGGTACCATCATGACGAACTTTTGCTAGTACTTCTTGCTGAGAGTCCACTAACCCTTTCATGGAGCGGTCCCTCTGTGCGCTTAAAGCGTTAGCCTGTTCTGTCGCATAAGCACTTAACTTTTCCTGTGCTTCTGCACGAGCGGGTGCCATAGCTGCCGCCACTTTCGATTCAATGTCTTTCCATTGGTCGGAACCGCTTAGACCATGACTACGCTGTGCCAATAATTCTGATAAACGCCGTTCTTTCTCACGTTTTTGCGTATCCCAACGTTGACGTTGTGTATCATCAATCGGTTTTACCTTCATTTCAGTTGTTAACCATAATTGTAAATTCACAATTTCTATATCTGCTTCACTAGGTTCTACTTTGTAGGCTTTTCGATATTCTTCAATCAATGCCCGTTGCTTCGCGGCTAACTCTTGATTTAACTCAGCTTCACGTAGGGCAATTTTAGATTGTAATTCACGATTCAAACTTTCCGTTAAATTTAACTCTAACTGTTTCAGATGTTCTTCCGATTTGTTTACTTCAGCACCTAACTTAGACTTGAGAAGTTCATCTTCTCTATCTCGCTGTGCCTCTAATCGCAACAATTCCTTCTTTTGCTCATCATAATTGTGAAAGTTTGGATGTCGTTCCACCACTTCTTGCAATCGTACAACCCCAATTCGTGGTTCCTCTATTGCCTTCGATTGCTGATGTCCATAATATCCACCAATACCCACAGCACATACTAGCATACCTATGAAAGCGAAGATAGGTCCTTTTCCCATTTGGATGTTACCTTATTTAGTTTCTGCTAATTTTTTGCTTACTTGTTCTGTAATATCAGTACCACCAAACAACACAGATTCGCGGCTCAACACAACACTAAGACCTTTACCATCTGCCACTGTTTTAGATGCTTCATCTACACGTTTTTTAAGATTATCTTGAATTGTTTGTTGCTTATCTTGCAATTTTTGACGAAGTTCATCAGATAATTTTGCCTTACCTGCTTCGTCTAAATTAGCGGATTTTTCGTTAAATTCTTTTTGCAATTCTTCGTTATATGCTGCATATTCTTGTTGTGCATCTTGCACTAAGTTTGGATTGCTTTCTACAATTCGTTGCATATCGATGACACCAATGTTACTAATCGCATTAGAACCACCATGTCCTGCCATCTGTGTATACGCCAAAGCGCCCACACTGATAACAAAAAGAACGCCAACAATGATGGACACTGTTTTTACATTCTTTTTATTGTTCA
>CAURQH010000022.1:0-23071 GCA_963526885.1 uncultured Veillonella sp.
GGTTGCTCTTTTTTTACTGTAGGAGGCACGACATTCGTGAGGGAAACTCCTAAGCGTATATTGGGTATAGTTAAAGGGCGTATAACATGAAATTAAAAATTGTAGGATTATTGATCTTACTGGTCATTTCACTCGTAGTAGCCCCTCAATTTGGGGCTTCTTTTATACCGGTGTGGGATATGTACCAGGCATTTACCAGTCCGGTGCCAACAGATGAGATGAAAATGTTGAGCACCATTGTGCAAGATATTCGATTGCCAAGGTTGTTGTATTCGGTACTGACAGGGATTGGATTATCTTTAGTAGGGGTTCTAATGCAAACGGTAACACGCAATGCACTAGCCGATCCTTATGTATTAGGTGTCTCGTCAGGTGCTAGTACAGGAGCGGTCTTTGCCATCATTATGGGAGGATTACCATTCTTGGCATCCTATAATGTGCCATTCTTTGCAGCCTTAGGAGCGGGTATTTCCATCTTGTTGGTGTTACTCTGCGTGGGGCGTAGCCAAAGTCCAGTGAAACTAATCTTAATCGGTATGGGTATGACAGGTATTTTTTCATCCATTACGATGATGATTATTTATGGAGCGAAGCATGAAGCACAAGTGCGAAGTGCTATGTTCTGGTTGCTCGGTAGTTTTGCAGGTATCCAGTGGAGAGATTTACCATTAACAGCAGTTGTCATCGGTTTGTTGATGCTCTATATGTACATGTATAAACAGGATTTTGACGTCCTTTTATTAGGGCAACAAGAAGCAAAACAAATGGGCTTATCTGTGAAATCTTTACAATTATCTATGGTGATTGTATCTTCTGTGGCCATCGCTACCTTAGTGGCAAAAGTGGGAGTTGTGGGCTTCATGGGCCTTATCATTCCTCATTTAGCGCGCATGGTAGGAGGGCCTAAACATGGACGATTACTTGTTTTTGCACCACTCATTGGCAGTATTGTAATGATATGGGCGGATGTACTTTCACGGGCCATGTATAGTCCCGAAGAAATTCCTATCGGCGTATTGACGTCCTTACTAGGGGCACCGCTATTTATTTGGATTATCATGACGAGATACCGCCATCAGGGGTAGAAAGTAGGGACTATGTACGAGGTAAATTCTTTGTCCTTTTCCTATGGAAAGCGACTCATTTTAGATGATGTAAAGCTCACCTTTCCGAAGCATAAGATGACGGCTATTATCGGCCCTAATGGGTGCGGTAAATCGACACTTTTGGGACATTTAAGTCAGTTGCATCCCACCGATGCCATTACATTGGATGGTGTACCTTTACAAACGATTGATGGCCCTACCTTTTCACGGAAGGTGGCAGTGCTAGCACAAATGCATGATGCTATGATTGATGATTTTTTAGTGAAAGATATTGTCCTTATGGGGCGATATCCTTATAAAAGTCATTTTGGAAATTATACAACAGAAGATGTTGCTATTGCCCGGTCCTATATGGATCAAGTGGGTGTGTCTCACTTAGCAGAAGAAGAAATGGGACATTTGTCGGGCGGTGAACGGCAACGGGTGTTCATTGCAAAAGCATTGACACAACAAACAGAGGTATTACTGTTAGATGAACCAACGAATCATCTAGACATGAAATACAAGGTAGCGCTCATGAAAGAATTGCAAAACTTTTCGGGCACAAGTATTGTAGTTCTCCATGACCTAAATCTAGCGGCGCGCTATTGCGAGCACATCGTATTGATGAAAGATGGCAAAGTGTTACAAACGGGAACGCCTCAAGAGGTGTTAACGCCAGAGTTGCTAGAGCCTATTTTTGAAGTGCCATTCCATGTATCCATGGAGAATGGCGTATATCATTTGTATTACTAAGTTTAGTAAGAAAGGGAAGATTATGTTACGTAATTTAAAGAAATCTAAAGGGTTGGTATTAACAGCGCTAGTATGTGGAGCATTAGCTGTAGCAGGCTGTGGATCGGAAAAAGAGCAAGCGAAAACAGGAACAGAAGTGACTTGGCATCAAACATTTGAAGGAAAACAATCTGATTTTATGGTAAAGGAGTCGCCTAAACATGCAGTATCCATGTCTCAATTTACAACAGAAATGATGTTGCAATTAGGTTTAGAGGATAAAATGGCGGGTACAGCTTTCCAAGAAGAAGAAATCTATCCACCATTACAAGAAGCCTATGGTAAAGTAAAAGTATTGTCTGAAAAATGGCCTTCTTATGAAGTGTTCATGTCTGTAAAACCTGACTTCGCTACTGGTTGGGAAGATTCTTTCAGTAAAGAAGGTATCCCTGCGGATAAAATGATTGCTCAAAAAGTAAACATTTGGGTTCCAGAATCTGCATTATCTACACAAGCTGATTTAGAAACTAACTTCAAAGATATGATTACATTAGGCGAAATCTTTGGGGTGAAGGCAAAAGCAGAAGAATGGGTAGCTAGCCAACGTGCGATTTTAGAAAAAGTACAAGCTAAATTGAAGGATTTACCTCATAAACGTGTCTTCGTATATGACTCTCAAGATGGTCAACCATTCACAGTGTTTGAAGGTTATACGACGAATGTATTGCGTTTAATCGGCGCTGACAATGTGATGAGTGGTTTAGGTGTAGATAAAACTTGGGCGAAAGGTTCTTGGGAAACTGTGGTACAACAAAATCCTGATTATATCATCATTCCTGACTATGGTAACTCCATCCGCAACGATGATGATTTCCAAGCAAAAGTAGCTAAAATTAAAGCTGACCCTCAATTACAAACAATTAAAGCGGTACAAGAAAACCATTTCATTCGCGTAAAATTATCTGAAATTACACCAGGCGTTCGTACAGTAGAGGCGTTGAAACGTTTAGCTGAAGAAATCCATGGTATCCATATCGACTAATTACATATTCTGATATATAGTAAAGGGGCTGTAACAACAATGTAAACACCTACATGATGTTGCAGCCTCTTTTTGTTATGTATAGATGCCAACATAGACGGGGTACAGCGAACTATTCAATATAGGTGAAGTGCATAGAATTATTGATACAGCAAATATGGTGTGTTTCGTATAGGTAGTACATTAGGTTTACACCTGTAAGAAGCACAGTAGTTTACACATGTAGGATGTGCCATAAGGGTGCAGTTCTAGTATCTGAACTAACCTTATAGATATAAATCGATATACTTTCCCTAGATAGTGATAGAATATATAGGTAATTACACGCTGTATATGCTACAATAGAAAGTAGAATCCAAGTTTGGTTTGGTAAAAGGTAAGGTGTAATTATATATGAAACAACGACAAGATTATTTGCAAATGATTGCAGGTGAGTCGGTGTCCCGTAGACCAGTTTGGTTTATGCGCCAAGCGGGGCGTAGTCAAGAGGCGTATCGTAAGATAAAGGAGAGATATAGCCTATTTGAGATTACTCATCAACCAGAATTATGTGCAAAAGTAACGGCTCTGCCTGTTCATGAATACGATGTTGATGCGGCTATTTTATACAAAGATATCATGACTCCTTTGGTACCTATGGGTGTAGATGTAACCATTAAACCTGGCGTAGGACCTGTCATTGCAAATCCTATACGTTCTCAAGAAGATGTTGCAAATTTGCGTGATATTGTAGTAGAAGAATCGTTGGATTTTATGGTGAAAACGATCCAAATGTTAACGAAGGAAATGCTGGCAGTACCGTTGATTGGCTTTGCAGGGGCGCCTTTCACATTGGCTAGTTACATGATTGAAGGAGGTCCTTCTAAAAGTTACCAGAAAACACGCCAATGTTTAGTGGCAACTCCAGAGATTTGGCATGCTTTGATGGAGCGCTTAACGACTATGTCCATTACCTATATGGAGGGTCAAATTAAAGCAGGTGTACAGGCCATTCAAATTTTTGATTCTTGGATTGGTGCACTTTCAATGGAGCAATATGAAACTGGCGTATTCCCGTATATGAAACGAATCATCGGAACCATCAAAGAGCGGTATCCTCATATTCCTATCACTATGTTTGGGGTAGGTACAAAGCATTTATTCCCAGTGTGGAAAGAATTGCCTTTAGATGTCATCGGGTGTGATTGGAGATGTTCCATTGCAGAAGCTAGCGCGATGGGGATTACGCAGACACTACAGGGAAATTTAGATCCTGCCTATTTATTTGCAGATTGGAAAACAATTCAATGTGAAATTGACCGCATTTTAGAGGAAGGTGCTGCCCATGGAAAGCATATTTTCAATTTAGGTCATGGTGTTGTGCCAGATGCAAATCCTAAAGTATTGCGAAAGATCGTGGAGTATGTACATGACAGAGGATAAATCGACACAAGAAGTTTGTGTATTGGTATTAGATTATGGTTCTCCTCGCTCTTCAGAGGATATAGAAGGGTATTACACTCGCATACGGAGAGGCCATAGACCAAGTGAGGAAGAATTACAGGTTTTATGTCATAAGTATGAACGCATCGGTGGACAATCTCGATTAATGGAGTCCACAGCATGGCAAGTAGAGCGATTACAAGGAGAATTACAACAGGAACTGCCTGGTGCAAAGGTAACTGTGGTACAAGCACATAAATATATAGAACCGCTCATTGCGGATGTAGCCAAAGAATTGGGCCACTATGATGCGGTAGTAGTGCTCATGATGAATCCCTATGGTACGGATGTTTTAAATGGTTCTTATTTAGAACAAATAGAACCATCTAGGGACATAATGTGGAAGGTGGTACAAAATTGGTCTGATGCACCGACATTAGTACAATCTTGGGTAGACCGAGTGCAGGAAACGATACGTACATTGCCTGCGACTGCGAAACCGATGTATGTCTTTACTGCCCATAGTGTGCCATTGATGAAAGGCATTTCCTATGATGGATATGTGCATAGTCTGCAGCAAGTGATGCAGTCCATAGCAAATCAATTGATGTTGCCAAATGCTACCTTAGCTTGGCAAAGTGCAGGTACTCGTGGAGAATGGTTAACGCCTACGGTGGAAGCTGTTACAGAACAAGCTAGCATAAAGGGATATACACATGTGGTATATATTCCCATCGGCTTTACTTGTACCCATATGGAAGTGTCCTATGATTTAGATATAGAACGGCGTGAACAATGTGATCACTTAGGTATGACCTATGTGCGTGTGCCTATGCCAGATGAGGATGATCTTTTTGTAAAAGCAATGGCGCATGGTGTCACACAAGCTCTAGTACGGGAGGTGTAATGTGAAAGTAGCAATTATTGGCGGTGGGTTAACGGGACTATCATCTGCCTATTATATGAGTAAGGCATTTCCTCACTGGGAGATTCATGTTCTAGAATCCGCAAATCGTTGGGGTGGTAAAGTGCAAACAAAACGCCATGATGGCTATGTAGTGGAAGTAGGACCTGATTCGTATTTAGCTAGAAAAACAGCTATGACAGATTTGGTGAAGGAATTGGGATTAGGTGATACCTTGGTGCGTAATGCTACGGGAGAATCCTATATTTACCATCAAGGTCAAATGAAACCTATCCCTGGAGGTTCGATAATTGGGATTCCTACAGAGTTTCTTCCTTTTGCTAAATCTAGCTTATTAAGTTGGTCTGGTAAATTACGAGCTGGATTAGATATGTTTAAGAAACCCTATCCAGGAAATGAGGATATGAGTATCGATGCCTTTTTCCGGTATCATTTAGGTGATGAACTGGTCAACTTGTTAATTGAACCCCTCTTAGCTGGTATTTACGGCGGAGATTTAAGACGCTTAAGCTTACTGGGAACCTTTCCAGAGTTTCGTCAATTAGAACAAAAGCATGGAAACTTGGTCAAAGGTATGATGGACATGCAAGGCATGCGCAAACAATCTGGGACTGCTACAGAAGGTCAATTTGCCCAATTAACGGGAGGATTAGAATCTTTAGTAGATGCTCTAGTAGAGCAAATGCCGAAGAATGTTTCCTTGCATCTATCTACTAAGGTACTAAGCGCATCCTACAGAGATGAGCACTATGTGGTGCAAACACAGGCAGGCACAGACACGTATGATCGACTTGTAATCACCACACCGCCGAAATCTTACGAAAACTTCTTTGTGGGAGATACAAATTTTGAAGACTTGCGCCACATGGAACAATCTTCTTGTGCCATTGTCATAATGAGCTTGCCAAAATCAGCGTTTACAAAACCACTGCAAGGTACAGGATTTGTGATTACCCGCAGTACAAAGACACCATTGACGGCATGTACATATATTTCTAGCAAATGGCCACAAACAACACCGCAAGATAAAGTTGTACTGCGTGTCTTTTTAGGAAAGCCTACAGACACAACGGTGGATACTCATAGTGAAGAAGAGTTGTGTGAATTGGCACTTTCAGAAATACGGAAAATACTAGGGTCCCTAGGAAATCCAGAATGGATGGAAGTAGTACGTTTACAAAAAAGTATGCCGCAATATGAAGTAGGCCATAAAGAACGAGTGGCTACACTCATGAAACATGTGGCAGAGTACTATCCAGGGCTGGCATTGATTGGAACGCCATTTAAAGGGGTAGGTATGCCAGATGGCATCAAACAAGCATATGAATTAGTAGAAGCATGGAAAGCATAAAGTAAGGAGGTAGAACGTATGCATACACGTAATGAACATATAGAAACAGTTCCTACACATATAGGACATGGTGGAGCGACAGGTATGGAGAAAGTACCTGAAACATACGAAGGTTGGTTTAGCTTACACGCTAACTATTCCATTAATTTTGAAAAATGGAGAACTTGGTCTGTTGAGCAACAACGTGAAGCCTTACAATCTTTTAAGGAGTTTATTGGCAACTTAGAAACAGCTCATGAAGCTAATGAAAGTAGCTATGCTATGTACCAAATCAATGGTCATAAAGGAGATATTATGTTTTGGTTCTTGCAACCAACTTTACAAGAGTTGAATGAAGTAGAGCTGACACTAAAAAAATTACCGATCTTTAGCGTATTACAACCGGAATCTTCCTTTGTGTCTGTTATTGAAGTAAGTAATTATGTAAAATCTCCAAAAGATCATCCAAAAGTACAAGCTCGTTTGTATCCTAAAATTCCTAGATTGGCTTGCATGTGTTTTTATCCTATGGCTAAACAACGCAATTTGACAGATAACTGGTATATGCTAGATCGTCAAAGTCGTGGTAGTATGATGCGTTCTCATGGTCAAATTGGCAAAAAATATGAGGATACTATCAAAGAGTTTACCACAGGCGCTTTTGGTATGGACGATTGGGAATGGGGCATTACCTTGATGAGCGATGATCCAATTCAGTTCAAAAAAATCGTCAATGAAATGCGATTTGATGAAGTAAGCGCTCGTTTTGGTATCTTTGGACCATTTACGATTGGTACCATTCTAGATATGAATGGCATAGATCATCTATTTTCCTAATGCATCAATAGGCATTACACTATAAAGAAATAGAATTGCGACAGGTTTGCAGACCAGTACATACTGGATTGTATAATCTGTCGTGTTTTTGTTTTCCCCAATGTGGTGGTGCTTATTTAATAGTTGTAGCTAATATCTATGGTTGCGGCACTTTTTATATCATTTCATATAGAACTATTTGTATCATAGTGATACTTATACAGTAGTTATATATTGTTATATGGTATAATGAAAGATATGATGAAGGAGTGATGTTATGAAGTTATTAGCCATAGATTTAGATGATACGCTGTTACGTGATGATAACACCGTGTCTGACTATACAAAAGATGTGCTTAAACAAGCACAGAAGAAGGGAATTGAGGTACTGATTGCCACAGGTCGTATGTATCAAACAGCATATCCTGTAGCACATCGCTTAGGCTTAGGCGATGTACCGATGGTACTGTATTCTGGTGGTGCCATCCAACGTGTGGAAAGTAAGGAACTCATTTGGGAACGAGCGATTCCACCAGAGGTAGCGCAAAAAGTATTAGCCATCGCAAAAGAGCATAATATTTACATTCAGTCCTATATTGATGATGAACTATTAGTACATAGTGAAACAGAGTTTTCTCGTTTTTATGAAGAGATTACAGGTGCCAAGGCTGTGTATGTAGGGGGCGCTATCTATGAACCTCAAAAAGGGACGAATAAACTATTAGTGGTGGAAGAGCCTGAACGTATGACAGAGGTTATTGCTATTCTTTCCGAAGAAGTAGGCCATATGGTTGATTTAGTTCGGTCTAAGGTAAACTTTTTAGAAATCGTGGCACCTCATGTATCTAAAGGGGAAGCTTTGGCTTTCATGGGCGAACGATTGGGCATCGGTTTAGAAGATATGGTATCCTTTGGTAATTCGGAAAATGATATTTCTATGTTGCAAGCGACGGGCCATTCTGTGGCAGTAGGAAATGCTGAGGACCATGTGAAGACGATTGCCAAAGAAGTATGCGACACAAATGAGAATGATGGTGTCGCTAAATGGATTGAAGCGAATGTGTTATAAAATTTTGTAGGAGGGCCTCATGGAAGGGTTTCGTTTAATCATTGTGACCGGTATGTCCGGAGCAGGTAAAACACAAGTGATGCAAGTCTTGGAAGATATGGGATATTTCTGTATCGATAATATTCCTCCTGTGTTGATTCCTAAGTTTAGTGAAATTTGTCGTCAAAGTGCAGGCACTAAAGTGAGTCAAGTGGCCTTAGTAGTAGATATCCGTAGTCGCGAATTTTTTGATGATTTAAACAGTGCTTTAGATGATTTGACGGCGATGAATGTGCCTTATGAAATTGTATTTATGGAAGCTAGCGATGACACTTTGATTCGTCGTTATAAAGAAACACGTCGCAGTCACCCATTGGCACCATCAGGTCGCATTAGTACAGGGCTTTCACAAGAACGAGCACTCTTGGCGGATGTGCGTAGTAAAGCGGATCATATTATCGATACCACAAATATGAAAACATCGGCGTTGAAATCATTTATGCGCCGTACCTTTAGCCACGTGAAAGAACAAACCGATGGGATGGCGATTACGGTGGTAAGTTTTGGGTTTAAATTTGGCATGCCGAATGATGCGGATATGGTATGGGATGTACGATTCTTACCTAACCCGTACTACATTCCTGAATATCGTCATAAATCGGGGCGTGTACCGGTGGTGAAAGATTACATCCATTCCTTTGAAGTGACTGATGAATTTAAAAAGCATTTCTTTAGTACACTGGATTTTCTTGTGCCAAATTATGAACAAGAGGGAAAAAGTCAATTTGTGGTAGCTGTAGGTTGTACAGGTGGTATGCATCGTAGCGTGGCCATGGCGGAAGCACTGTATACACATTTGAAAGAAAAAGGCTGTAATGTTTCAGTGGAACATCGTGATATGATGCGTAATCATGTAGAAGAAGATGTGAATCCACGTTCTCGATTAGACCTATAAAGAAAGGAGCGGGACGATTCTTTTGTCTCTCAAGCCTATGAAACATAATAATTGGATGCGCTGGTTTGCGCCAGGCATTAATATTAAGCGGTGGCTATTCCTATTTTCTTTAGGCACGATTTGGCTGGTAGTGGGGGTCCTTATGATGATGAACTACCAGTGGATTAGCAATTTTGAAGATATTTTCTTAGAATTTTTATTTCATCTCACAGGATCCTATAACTATACTGTGATAGCCAGTCTTGGTTTGGCAGGCATTGTAGCGGGGATAGTAGCTATGTTGTGGGGCATACGTAAGCTCATTCAGACTATAGTGAATGCGATTTTACCGAATACAGAAGACGGTGTGAGCGATTATATCTTTGAAAAGATTCGTTTGGGACAGGGGCCTAAGGTGGTTGTCATCGGTGGTGGTACTGGTTTATCCATGCTATTGCGAGGGTTAAAAAGTAAAACCACAAATTTAACAGCTATCGTGACGGTAGCAGATGATGGAGGGTCTTCAGGACGTTTGCGAGAAGACTTTCAGATGATTGCCCCTGGAGATTTGCGTAACTGCTTAGTCGCATTAGCGGAAAAAGAAGGACTCATGGAAGAACTATTCCAGTATCGTTTTACGAAGGGCGCAGAATTGTCAGGCCATAGTTTTGGGAACTTATTCTTAACAGCTATGACTCAAGTGCTGAAAGATGATGTGGAAAAAGCCTTAGAAGCATCTAGTAAAATTTTACGAGTTCGGGGGCGCGTTATTCCTTCATCTACGGAAGAAATCAAATTGATTGCGAAATTGACAGATGGCACCATCGTAGAAGGGGAAAGTAATATTCCTAATGCGGGTAAGCCCATTGCGAAGGTCTATACGGAACCACATAAACCATCTCCTGTGGGAGCGGCTTTACAAGCTATTGATGAGGCGGATGCCATCATTTTAGGTCCCGGCAGTTTATATACTTCGGTCATGCCAAACCTACTGATTGATAAAGTAGCGGATCATATTGCTAACTCTAAAGCAGCTAAGATTTATATTTGTAATGTCATGACACAGCCTGGCGAAACCGATGGGTATACCGTGTCTGATCATGTGAAAGCCATTGAAGCTCATAGTGAAGTTGGGATTATCGATACGGTGTTAGTGAATGACAATCGAATCCAAGATGCCACGTTAGAGCATTACAAACAAGCTGGACAAGAGCCAGTAGTGGTAGATATAGATGTATTGCAATCTATGGGGATTCGAACCATTCGTGCGAACTTAGTAGATAGCCAAGATAAAGCAGTTCATAATTCTGAACGGTTAGCGAAGGTAGTCATGGATGTTGTTTATGCCTTGCAGACCGATATTGAACCGCATATTTTAGAATATTATTTACAACGAGAAGATCATTAAGTATGAAAGTAGAGCCTCTAGAGGCTCTATTTTCTAGTAGAAATAGAAAAGGAGAGGCTATGTCATTTGCAGAAGATGTAAAAAATGAATTATGTCAATTTAAAACAGAAGATGCGTGGGCATCCAAGGTAGAGGCCTCTTGTTTATTACGGATGGGTGGATCCATCTTATTAGGAATGCAAGGGCGTGTAGGGGTGCGTTTGGTAACGGCTAATAATGCCGTAGCTAGACGGGTACTAGGTATCATTAAAGAACAGTACGATTTACCTACATCTGTACTAGTGCGTAAAGGGCTAAATTTGCGCAAAAAAAATATGTATACTTTAACGGTAGAGCCCACAGAGCCAAGCCGTCTTGCTTTAGAAGAGTTACAATTATGGCCCGTAGATGCTATGATTCCTGATGCATGGTTAAAAGATATGGAGTCCAGACGAGCCTTTTTGCGAGGAGCTTTTCTTGGCTGTGGTTCTGTGAATAAACCGCAAAGTGATTATCATCTAGAGTTTATGACGACGAAAGAAAATTTTGCTGATCAAATTATTCGAGTCTTAAAAATGTTCCGGCTCAATGCTCGGAAGGTAGAGCGCAAAGAAGAGTTTGTAGTGTATTTAAAAGAAGGTGATGCGGTGACGTCCTGTTTACAAATTATGGGGGCACAATCAGCACTGATGAACTTTGAAAATGTGCGTATTATGAAAGATGTTCGTAACACTATCAATAGACAAGTAAACTGTGAAACAGCTAACCTACAAAAAACAGTGAATGCAGCGGTACGTCAGCTAGATGCGATACGTATCATTGATAAACATCAAGGCTTAGACTCCTTGCCAATTCGTCTCTATGAGGTAGCTATATTACGCCAGGAATTCCCAGATGGTAGTTTGCAAGAATTGGTGGATGCCTATGAAGCAAAATACAAGCGGGAATTGACAAAATCTGGTATTGGACATCGTTTACGTAAATTAGAAGCTATCGCCTTACAATGGGAGCCAGAAGGGCTAACGATAGAATAAAGGAACTATAAAAATAATGAAAACAACACAATGGAAACGGTGGTTAATAGGGAGTGTACTAGCCTTATTAGAATTAGGTACTACCTATGGACAAGCGCCAAAAACTGTCAATATTGATGACTATACATTTACCCCCTTAACCGTGAAAACTGTAAAAGAGGTAGATACATTATTGTTGTCAGATAGTCCTGAATATGTGAAAGAACCAGGAATTGTAGCAGCTGGCACACTTCATGGGAAAAGTCGTATTTACTTTTACCATGTGAACGAACAAACAGCACCTATGAAAGTTGGGATTTTGCTGGAAAATAAGGGGAATGCTCCTGCATTTGTAGAGATTGAGCGAGCTATCTATGCAAAACCAAATTCAGACTATTTTAAAGTAGGACGAGAGCTTTCAAAAAAAGAAATCGCTACTTCACAATTAAATTTGGGAACGTGGGCACAAGAAGGAGTCAATATTCCTGTTCGTTCTAAAGTGATGAAAAAAGATATTAAACAAGAAAAAGAGAACCTTGCACAATCGAAGAAAATAAAGGCAAAAAGAATCGAAGAAGAAATTGAAAAGGATGTCACATCACGAAGTATTTCTTTAGTATCATACGATACTAGTGGCACAGAATTTGTATTGAGGCCTGGGGAAGTGCGTCCTATATTTACTGAATTGGAAAAAGTCTTGATGAAGCAAGATGATTTATTCAGTGGCATTATTGATTTCTCAACTACGGAACCAGTATATGCGTCCGTGGCGGTGATGGAACCTAAGTCAACCGTTACGTATGGCTTGCCTTTATTGCCAATTCACCCTATGGATGATGTAGAATTGCGTGGCACGTATGAAGGTATGCGTCGATTCCATATAGTGGAACCTCAGTTTAATAGTGATGCAGGGCCGGCAAGCTTTGAAATTGCCAATGACCGAGAAGACGCTTTTATTAGCGGTGTTGATGAAACAACAAATGGTAAGATGGTAAAAAATAAGGGAAATTATGGTGTTTCCAATGTATACGTGTTGCATACAGAAGGGAAAACACCGTATGCCTTGTATTTTAATCCTTTAGGAGGTGCGTTTAGTGGTACATTTAGGCTTACATCTTCTAAAGGTACGCGTACTTATGATATACCTGTGAAAGGGCCGTATTTAGGACACCAAACTATTTATGATACCCAGTTATTAGACGAATTTGATAAACCAGAAGACTTACTATTAGAGTACATGTCACCAGGAGCGTCGAATTTACCAGTTAG
Organism: uncultured Veillonella sp.; assembly: GCA_963526885.1. Classification (GTDB taxonomy): domain Bacteria; phylum Bacillota; class Negativicutes; order Veillonellales; family Veillonellaceae; genus F0422. The sequence continues at coordinate 13,007 of CAURQH010000022.1, forward strand.
ATTTCTATTGATTCCTCAAGTTTCACAGAAAATGAAAGCTGATGGAAAACCGTCAGACTATGTGACTAATTTAGTGAAACAAATTTTGGGAAAATAATCAAAATTAAAAAGGGATAAACTAAAAAGACATTTTAAATTAAAAGAATAAAAATTGTTTTTTTATATGAGTTAATTGTTGTAATTACGATATATTATGCGGATTGAAATTGATTAATATGTTTCATAATAATCTAAATAGACAAATTAAATATTGACAATTATTACTGATTATAAATATAATAAGTGTAAGAAGTAATACTCAGGTGTAGTAGGTAATATAGTTCGGTAAGAGGCCCATTTGTTAGTTTTGTGAAACGGCAAATGGGCTTTTTTGAAAGGAGGAACATGAGTCAGAATAGTATGAATACTTTTGAGACGTTTAAAACGAAAGTGATGGACTTGGATTTATTATCTAGTACAAAGGTGGAGTACGGAACTATTTATGAGATGAATACTTCACAAGGTAATGCAAAGATGCACAGCTATCCTGTGTTCGGTGGCGTAGAATTAACATTTCAAGAGGTGACCATGAAAGAAATTCGTCATCGTGCCAAGCCCTTAGAAGGTATGTTTGAAATCCATTATTGTAAAGAAGGGCGTATTGAGTGTGCCTTCGATAACGGAAAAGTTTTATATATGGACGAAAATGATATTTCTGTAGGATGGAAAGAGGCTCCTAGTTATGTGCACTCTACAAAGTTTCCTACCTCTTATTACAAAGGTATCAATTTATCTATTTATATCCCTAAGGCTCAAGAGATGGTGAATAAGTTTGTAGGTCATGATCGCATCGATCTGAGGGACGTGTGCAACCGGTTTTGTCAAGAATACGAATTTGGTTTTGTTTGTCGTAGGGAATCACGATTAAGTGAAATTTTTAAAAGTTTATATGATGTACCAGAGGAAGTAATGCCTAACTTATTTCAACTGAAATGTATGGAAATCATATTGTTATTAAGCACTATCACATCGGATCATAATTGCTGCATGCCATACTTTGAACGAAAACATGTAGAAAGTGTGAAACGTATGCATGAATTTTTGATGAAGAATTTACACCAAAAACCGACCATTGATGAATTGTCAAAAACATATGGATTAGCACCGACAGCATTAAAAAAATGTTTCAAAGGAATTTATGGTACTAGTATCCATCAGTATTTTAAATATATGAGAATCAAGGAAGCCTCAAAAGATTTAAGTAATACAGATGATAGTATTCTCAGTATAGCTAATCGATATGGATATGAGAATGCTAGTAAATTTGCGGAAGCATTTCGGATTATTACAGGATATAAGCCTAGTGAATATAGAAAGAAAAATAAAATGTCGGAATGGATTGAATAGAAGCTTTTTAGAGTAGATTTAAAAGTATTTAATCTGTTATGATGGCTACAAGCTGATAAATATTATCATATTTTTAATGGAGGTAAAAACATGGACAGCCTTAAATACATTGTACAATTATTTAACAGCGGTGGACTAGTAATGTATCCGCTGGTAATTTTATCGATTATCGTCATTGCCATTGCTATTGAACGGTATACATATTTCAAGGCGAATACAGCATTGCTAAAAAAATTTAGCCATGATGTATATTTTGCAGTAAAAGACAATGACTGGGTGAAGGCGAAAGAGTTATGCGCGGCAAATCAAACGGCAACGGGTCGTATTTTGAATGCAGGTTTAACATACTCTAATACTGAATCGAGCATGAAAAATGCATTCTCTGAACAAATGATGATTGAAGCATCTCACTTAAAAATCCACTTAGATTACTTAAGCGCTATTGTAACAATTTCTCCATTATTAGGCTTGTTAGGCACTGTGTCTGGTATGATTGGGACTTTTAGTGTTTTAGATAGCGGTTCTGGCGCCTCTGCTATCTCTGGTGGTGTTGGTGAAGCCTTGATTGCCACAGCAACTGGTTTATTAGTAGCGATTTTATCTTTCTGTGTATACACATATTTCAGTCACCGTATGGATGCGATCATCAATGATACGGAGACATTATCGGTAGTGTTATTAAATGGTATGAAAGAACAATGGAGTGATTCTCATGTTTCAAAATAGTCGATTAAAAATGAAACCTGAGTTCATGATTGTGCCAATGATTGATATCATTTTTTTCTTGCTCGTTTTCTTTATGATGAATAGCATTGAAACAGTGGCACAAAAGTCCTTGGGTGTACAATTACCGCAAGCACAATCAGCAACACAAGTTAAACAAAGCCCTGTGATTTTAACATTGGATAAAGAAGGTCATATTTTGATTGACTCTAAACCATATAGTATTGATGAAGCTCGTAACTACATTGCTAGCAAAGTAGGAGAAAATCCAAATACTGCGGTACTGTTACAAGCCGATAAAAATACGCAACATAGATTTGTGGTTGCTATTATGGATATGCTAAAAACGATTGGGGTTAAGAAGTTCTCAATTGCTGCTAGCTAGAAAGGATGAGACATGGAACAATATATTTCCTGGAAAAAATCCTTCATAATCTCCGTTGTAGTTCACATTATCTTAGCTGTGGTGTTAGGTCTTGCTTTAGTATCAGTAGTAGAGCATAAACAAACTGAAAACGCTTTTGAGATTGATATGTCCATACCTGACGATTTAAAAGTTTCTTCGGGTGGCGGTGGTGGCGGTGGAGGAGTATCTTTCCCTCAACCACTTTCACAAGAAGTTGTACAAGCTAAAGTGCAAGCAGCGCAACAAAGTATATCATCTCCTGTACCGTTGGATAATGCTGTGAATGTGCCGATATCTACAAACGGACCTACAGGGGCTAATGATGGTACATCTACCAATCAAGGTAATGGTGGTGGATCTGGTGGCGGTAACGGTAACGGCAATGGTTCCGGAGATGGAAATGGTAATGGATCTGGTAGCGGTGGCGGCTCTGGAAACGGAAATGGGGGAGGTAATGGTGATAGCGTAGGTAACACAACCGGTAATGCTCCCTTTGACTGGGCAGGATTTGTGGCTACTGTACAAGCCCGAGCACAAGGTACATACCCTGCAATGGCGGTAAAACGTAATCTACAAGGTAATGTTACAGTGAGCGTAACCATTGATGCGAGTGGTAATATCGCCTCTGTTTCGGCAGGTGGCGGACCTGGCATTTTAAATAGCCACACCCAAGATGTTGTTTATGGTATAGGGAACTATCCAAATGGTAGCGGGGCAGCAGTTTCAAATACATTCACTGTGTACTATACATTGAATAGTGATTAGTGTATAAGTACGAGAAATAATTCAGGAGTAATTATGACTTTAAAAGATTTATTTGACTCCATGTCGGAGGAACAACGTAATATCCAATTAGGCTTTGATACGGCAACACCGTTAACACATGCATTTACAAGCAAACGTGCAGTACATGCAGGTCTAAGTGGGCGCCCCTTAGAAAAAGATGAGGCACAACGTGTCTGGAATGAATTAATGCAACAACCACCTGTTTCGGGACAAATGCAAACAGCGTATATTCATATACCGTTCTGCCAAACGAAATGTACCTACTGTGGATTCTATCAACATGCTACCAATCAAGAAGTAGAAGATAAATATGTAGATATGCTCTTAAAAGAGATGCAAATGGCGGCGGATCAACCACGGTTTCATGATGGCTTGATTCACACTATTTTTATTGGTGGTGGTACGCCTACATCTTTATCTGCTAACAATGCAAAACGCATGTTGTCTGCTATCCAAGAATACTTTCCGTTGGCCAATGACTACGAATTGACATTAGAAGGGCGTATTCACGACTTGGTTCCTGAAAAAATGGATGTATGGATGAGTCATGGTGTAAACCGTATGTCCTTAGGAGTACAGTCCTTCCATACTCATGTACGCCGTCAATTAGGACGTTTAGATGATCAAGATACAGTATTATCTAGATTAGAACAATTAAAAGCATACCAACAATGTTCTGTCATTGTGGATTTAATCTATGGGTTACCAGATCAAACAATGGATGTATGGATAGAAGATTTAAAACTTCTTGAACAATCTGCAGCTGATGGTATGGATTTGTATCAATTAAATGTTTTTGAAAATAGTGACTTACAAAGCTTAATTGAACGTGGTAAAGTAAGCCCAGCTGCTACTACAAAAGAACAAGCTTTGATGTATGAAGCGGCTGTTAAATATTTGATGAAACGTGATTTCACACGTTTAAGCGCAGCTCATTGGAGCCGTGCACCACGTGAACGTTCTATGTACAACACTATGGCAAAAGCGGGATACCCAATGTATCCATTTGGCTGTGGTGCTGGTGGTAATTTAGGTGGATATATGACAATGTTACACCGTGTATTGCCTCCATATGAAGCCCTTGTAGAAGAAGGTAAAAAACCATTTATGGTTCTTATGAAACAATCTGAACTTCAAGACTTCTCCAACTATGTGATAAGTTCTTTGGAACGAGGTGTTCTAAATTTAGATGCATTAATCGAAATGGATTCAAAATTAGAAGACTTGCGTTGGTTGCTTGATACTTGGGTAACACGTGGTTTATTGGAATATAATGGTGTGCTGTATCGTTTAACAACAGCTGGTGGATTCTGGCATGTGAACATTACACAAACAGTTATCGAAGCTGTGCAATATATCTTAACAGGTGAAAGCACAATGTTACATGAAAACATTGCAGCGCAAAACCACGGTGGAAAACCAAAAGATCATCCACATGTAGGCGGTCAACCTGAAGGTGTTGCGAAACATCCACAAGGCACCAGCGGACATCCAGAAGGAGTGCCAATGGGAGGCCATCCAGCAGGTGTGCCTAAGCATCCACACGGAGCAGGAGGACATCCAACCGGTATTCCAAAAGGACATCCAGAAGGAGTACCAATGGGAGGACATCCAGCAGGTGTACCTAAGCATCCACATGGTGCGGGCGGACATCCAGTGGGCATTCCAAAAGGTCATCCAGAAGGAGTACTAATGGGAGACCACCCAGCAGATGTTGAGACAACACGTGCTCATGGCACAGTTGGACATAGTCCATTTAAGAAAAATATTTAGGTAGTATCTATTATAGGTGAACTCCTACACACCTTACCAAACCAAACAATATAGTTTCCTGTAATAGTTCTATAGCCACTCATAGAGTGGAATCAGGTATACCAGGTCAAAGTTGGTAGGCTGCATCATACTATAGTACGTTTAAAATCACTTCTGTAATGAGAGTGCAGTATCCGCAGGCAGTGCCTGCGGATGTATATCTGATATATGAGCAGTGTGTCCTAGGATACAATGTTACATAAAAAATAATGATATACTAAGTATAGTATTTATATGTTATGTAAAAGGAGCGCACTTCTTAGAAGTGTGAAAAAATGAATGAAAGCAATTGTAGTTTACTCAAGCCGTACAGGCAATACAAAATTAGTAGCAGAAGCTATGGCAAGTGCTTTGCCTGCTGGTACACCATGTGTATCTGTGAAAGAAGTTCCAGCTGATTTGGCATCTTATGATGTAGTATTTATGGGTTTCTGGGCGGACCAAGGTAATGCTGATAAAGCTGCACAAGCGGTACTTAAAGAAATTAAAAATGAAAAAGTAGCTTTATTCTGTACTTTAGGGGTTCCTCCAGTATCTCCTCATGCACAAGAAACTGTGGAGGCAGCGGCGAAATTGTTACCAAATGGTCAAGCACCAGTAGGTTACTTCAAATGCCAAGGTAAAGTAGATCCAAAAGTAATTGAAATGATGTATAAAATGTTCCCAGAAGGACATAGCCATGGTAGAAGCGCTGAACGTGATGCGCGTCATGCACAAGCTGCTTCTCACCCAGATGAAAACGACTTGGCTAATGCAAAAGCATTTGCAACTGATGTGCTAAAATTAATTTAATAAGGATGCTAAAATTATAGAGAGCATAATGATATAGTAATAAAACTGTATTCTGTCAACAAAGATATGTGACATATTTTTGTATGATGAAATACAGTTTTTTATTTTTTATAAAAATATTAAATAAAAAATATATATAATAGGATTGATTATTCCTATATATTTAATGTATAATAAACAAAAAACTATATTCTATAGAATATAGTTTGTAAAGAATAAAAAATAAGGAGAGGATAGTATGTCATATTATATTGATTTAAATAGTGATTTAGGAGAAAGTTTTGGTGCCTATACTATGGGCATGGATGAAGAAGTGTTGCAGTATGTTACAAGTGCCAATATTGCCTGCGGTTGGCATGCAGGGGATCCAATGGTTATGAAGCGGACCGTTGAATTATGCCGACAGAAGGGAGTTGCTATAGGAGCTCATCCTGGATATCCTGATCTTATGGGATTTGGAAGGCGAAATATAACAGTACAACCAGAGGAAGCTAAAGCGTACATGATATATCAAGTAGGGGCATTACAGGCGTTTTGTGATGTGCATGGATTATCTTTACAACATATGAAATTGCATGGAGCATTTTATAATACAGCATGTGCAACACCGGCTTTGGCAGATGCCATCCTCGATGGATTAGAAGCTGTTAATCCATCATTAGCAGCTATGGTTCTAAGTGGTAGTTATATAGCAAAAGAGGCTCAAAAAAGAGGAATCCCTGTGATTCAAGAAGTGTTTGCAGATCGGGGATACACAGACGAAGGAAAGCTGGTGCCACGTACAGAACAGGGGGCCTTTATTCATGACTCTAAGGAAGCTGTGGAACGAGTGCTCATGATGATTAAGGAAGGACGGGTTCTCTCTAATACAGGAAAAAGTATTTCTATTCAGGCTGATTCCGTCTGTGTGCATGGTGACAACCCACAAGCGATAGAGTTTGTAAAAGCCTTACGTGAAGGTTTGTTACAGGAAGGTGTTATCTTGCGTAATTTTCAAGATAGATAAAAGGAGTTTTTATGAAACCATTAACGAAGAATACAAATATATCTGTTTTGTTAGGTGCGGCATTTTTAATGGCCACATCTTCTATTGGGCCTGGCTTTATGCTTCAAACAGCGGCTTTCACAGCACAGTACAAAGCTGATTTTGGATTTGCCATTGCTGTATCTGTTATTTTTTCTATTATTGCACAATTAAACGTTTGGACTATTATTAGTATATCGCGTATGAGAGGACAGGATATTGCTAATAAAATTTTGCCAGGGCTTGGATATGTTGTGGCGTTCCTGATTGGACTAGGAGGATTAGCATTTAATATTGGTAATATTGGCGGTGCTTCTATGGGGTTACATATTGTATTTGGCATTGATACTACAACAGCAGCAGCTATTAGCGGTATCATTGGGATTGCTTTATTTGCATTTCCTCAAATAGGGGGAGCCCTAGATATGACAGCCAAGGTATTAGGGACTGTGATGATTGTATTAATTGGATGGGTTGCTTTTTCCACACATCCACCTGTTGGTTCTGCTATAGCACATACTGTTTTACCTGATACATATCCATGGTTAGCAACGTTAACATTGATTGGTGGTACGGTAGGTGGGTATATCACATTTTCTGGTGGACATAGATTGATTGACTCTGATATCACTGGAGAAGAACATTTGCCTGATGTAAGAAAGTCAGCTTTCCTAGGAATGACTGTTGATGCATTGGTGAGGGTACTTTTATTTTTAGCCGTATTAGGTGTAGTATCTACTGGAATGACATTAGACCCTAAGGATCCAGCTGGTTCTGCATTTTTGCTAGGTGCAGGTCCTCTAGGCCATATGATTTTTGGGGTAGTGTTTTTCTCTGCGGCCATTACCTCTGTAGTGGGAGCCGCGTATACATCAGTATCTTTTCTAAAAACATTATTTTCAGTTGTGAAACAATATGAAAAATTAACAATTATGCTTTTTATAGCAGTTTCTACATGTATATTAATTTTTATTGGAAAACCAGCAGCCCTATTAATTTTAGCAGGATCTATTAATGGACTTATATTGCCAATCACCCTTGCAGTTATGTTGGTGGCAACACGTAAAACTAATATTGTAGGAGCCTATCGTCATCCTAAATTATTATATTATACAGGATGGGGAGTTGTGTTGATTACTGCTTATATTGGTGTTACTTCGTTAGAAGGTATTACAAAATTGTTGCATTAATTTAACATAGGCTTCAACTGATAGATTAGAAGCTATTATGTTATTAAATAGAAATGAGGTTTTTATGACGCATACGATTTCACCAGTTGGTGATAGCGCTATTTTGGTATCATTTGGTGATATTATATCGCCAGATATTAATCGTAACATACAACGATTGATAGCAGATATTCAGAATATGAAAGATCCGGCTATACATGAACTAATCCCAGCCTATACGTCCTTATTAATACAATATGATGCAATGAAATGTTCCTATGCGGAACTTAAGAGAAAATTAGAACCTACATTATCTATACCAGTAGAGATTTCAAAGGAAGACAGTGTCACAGTTATTGAAATTCCAACGATGTATGGTGGAGAGTATGGCCCTGACCTTACTTCTGTTGCTGAGTATCATAATATGACAGAGAATGAAGTTGTTGATATCCATAGTGGCACAGATTATTTAGTGTATATGTTGGGATTTATACCAGGATTTGCTTACTTAGGGGGGATGGATCGACGTATAGCAATGCCGCGCTTGCAATCTCCTAGACAATCTATACCAGCGGGTTCTGTAGGTATTGCAGGAGAACAAACAGGTATCTATCCCAGTCAATCTCCTGGAGGATGGCAAATTATTGGTCGCACACCAGTAACTATGTATGATATTCACAGGAGTAATCCATCCTTAGTTTCAGCAGGACAATATGTTAGATATATTCCTATTGATGAAGAAACATTTCGGTCTATAGAAAAGAATAAAGAACAATATACGCCCGTATCTAGAATCGTTAAGGTAGGTGATTTACGTGGGTAAATACATAGGAGAGAAAATCTCTATAAAATTTATACAGCCTGGCTTTTTTACAACTATCCAAGATGCAGGGCGGACTGGATATCAACAATATGGCATGCCTGTAGCAGGACCTATGGATATGGAAAGTTATTTATTAGGACAAGCATTGGTAGGAAATAGAGAAACGAAAGGAGCTCTTGAGTGCACAGTGTTACCGCCAACCATAGAAGTTTTTGGTGAGTGCATTGTAGCCTTTACAGGCGCTAACATGAAGCCCACCATTAATGGGGTAGAGGTATCTAGATATATCCCTTATCTATGTCATGCAGGTGATATACTTTCTGGTTCAGTCACTGAATGTGGAATGCGCATGTATATTTCTTTTAGTGGAGGGATTGATGTTCCTTTGATTAACGGAAGTGTATCGACTCACACTAAGGCATGTATAGGAGGATGTGAAGGGCGAGCTATACAGAAGAACGATGAGTTGACGTTACACTCTTTCACTAGAGAGGCGTTAACAATATGTGAGGCATCTAATACAACTTGCCGTTTATGTAATTCAGCATTATATAATCGTGGAGGCCGGTATTGTCATGAACCATTTCGTGTTGTTTTAGGTGAACAAGGCAAACGTTTTACTAAACAAGGAATTAAAACGTTTGTGAACCACCAGTATAGGCTAACAGAACAATGTGATAGAATGGGATTTCGACTGGAGGGACCTCAGATAGAGCATACAAACGGAGCTGATATCATATCAGATGGAGCTGTATTTGGTTCAATACAGGTACCATCTAATGGTAAACCGATTATTCTAATGGCAGATCGTCAAACAACTGGTGGGTATACCAAAATAGGAACTATTATATCAGCTGATTTACCACGCCTTAGTCAGTTGCCTGTGGGAGATATAGTTCAATTTGAACTTGTATCTATCGAAGTAGCACAAAAAATCTATCGGTCTTATATGGCAAAATGGGAGGCATTGCATCATTTAGCACGCAGGCAAAGCCGATATGTATTTCGATCTAGTTAGTTATAAACTAGCTCTATAGATTGAAAACTTCTTACTATCGATGTGCATGTGGGAATCTTAGGAGATGGGGATAGTTAGTGTAAAATGTTTGTGGGAAAAATAAAATAGAAAAAGAAGGTCAACCTT
>CAURQH010000023.1:0-18299 GCA_963526885.1 uncultured Veillonella sp.
TAACACAAATGCTTCGTGAAGGTACTGAAAATGAAATTGCTTGGGGCCAATACATCACTGATGACAAAATCTTGGGCATCAACAATACGTTGATCGAACGCTACATCAAATACTTAGCGAACCAACGTGCTGATTCCATCGGCTTGCAACCATTATATCCAGACATTAAGGAAAATCCTATGGCTTGGATTGAAAGTTTCTCCAACTTGAACAGTACAAAAACCGACTTCTTTGAAGCGAAAGTTACGAACTATACAAAAGCAGCTGCATTCGATTTCGACGATTTGGAGTAATAATGCCTATAAGGTTATATACATAAAAGCTACACGTAGATACTATCTACTGTGTAGCTTTTTGTTTTCTCTATCAATCTATATGTTTCAATTTTATAATTCAATAAACTTAGTATTTAACTAGGTTCATTGCTATTAAAACCAACTCAAGTTCTCCTATAACACTCATTTTTCTCCGTCAACATTTTTAACGTTTTATATGCATAAAAAGCACATGCAAAAAGGTCTTCTTTATACTCTTAGATTCTATGAATCTAATTCTAAAGAAGACCTTATAATAGATACTTATTATATATGTAACTATGTCAGATAAGATGCAATTGTTTACGCTTTCACCAACGCCCGATGGATGAGTCCAATCACGAATCCTACGCCACCGAACACAACCCAGTCCATGCCGATACCGTGCATTGGTACTTGTGTTGAGAAGAATTGTCCTAGGCTCCCCAAGTCTACCTTCGCTGTTTCTAAGCCAGATACAAGAGCTGTGATGAACGTTGTGCCTACTGTCCATGCATACACACATTGACGCCCTTTAAATACAGGATCCAAGAATGCCAAGGCGATCAACACAATAGCCAATGGATACAGGAACATCAACACTGGGATAGCTGCAGTAATGATGGTTTTCAATCCAAACATACCGACACCGATAGAAATCAATACAAACAATACGGCATAGGCTTTATAGGATAAGCCACCAAATTGTGTACTAAAGTACTGCGCACAAGAGGTAACCAGTCCAATACTCGTCGTCAAACACGCTAGCAATACGATGACTGCCAAGATCATAGCCCCTAAGTCACTGAACAATAAACGAGCCGATTCTGCTAATACAGGTGCTCCCGTATCTAGGATGCCTAGCTGTTCTACGCTGGTAGCGCCTAAGCTAGCAATGAATACATAGACTACACCCAAACAACCTACGGCGATTAAACCAGCTTTCAGTGTAGCACGTGTAATTTCATCACGTGTTTGTGCACCTGAAAGCGTCACAAATTCGATCACCAAAATGCCAAACACGAAGGATGCCAATGCATCTAATGTGTTGTACCCATCTAAAAAGCCTTGTAGGAATGCTGTGCCGCTAGTAGCGTAAGCCTCTGTTGGCGTACCGTAGCTCCCCAAAGGAGTAATCAAAGATTTAATAATCAACACCACAATTGTCACTAACAAGGCTGGTGTTAACACTTTGCCAATGCGATTGACCAGTTTTTGCGGATTTATAGATAACCACAAGGTCAATAGGAAGAAGGCAATGAGGAATATGGTTTGTGCTGTATCTGTGGCAGCACCGCCTAAGAATGGTTTTACTGCAATTTCATAGGATACAGTTCCCGTACGAGGAATGGCAAAGGCAGGGCCGATAGATATATATAACGCCAATGTAAATAAGACCCCAAACACTGGATGCACACGACTAGCCAAGCTCTGTACATTGCGACTGCCAGAGTAGCCCATGGCCATTACCCCTAATAATGGCAAGCCTACACCAGTGACGATAAACCCTAAAATAGCCCACCACACATTAGTACCAGCATGTTGACCTAAGGTAGCGGGGAAGATTAAGTTACCTGCCCCAAAAAATAAAGCAAACAGCATCAGGCCGATAGCAATATAGGCTCGCCCCGATAGTTGAGTATGATCTGACATACGCTCCCCTTTCAAATACATTCTATACTAACAAATATACACTGTATAAAAACAATTTTTATGCTTATTTTCCTATTATATCTAATTATAGACGAAATAAAAAGCCATTTCCCTCATCGGAAATGGCTTTATCTATACTGATTATGCATATACAGACAAGTTATGATTGATAGATAAATTACATTGATTAACTATAACCTAACCCTCTTAATCGCATGGCTCTACATCCACTTTTACATCGTAAAATGTACTTCCCCAACCATAGTCAGTAGGCCTGGAGGCAGTCAACACATTCATCGTATATGTTGGATCATGAGACTGCGATTGCCACCATACGCCACAGCTCACAATCGTCCCTTTAGGCACAGCGTCGTCAATGTCCAAAGCAATTCGCAAGGATCCTCGCTCATTATACAAACGTACAAACTCACTGTCTAACACCCCTTTGCTGAGAGCATCCTCTGGATGCATGTGAGCTATCATCTGAGGTACATCCTCTTGTAACTCGCAAAAAGAAGAGTCCAATATACGTGGGTCCGTTCCATTAATGAGGAAAAACTCCGCTGTATCTCCATGAGCCTCACGATACACAGGATATGGATCAGCCTCTATTGGATTGTATAACTCGATTTTACCTGATGGTGTATCGTACTCCAGTTTATACGTGTCTGATAACTCCATCTCTACCAGCTCTCCTGCCAAGATTCTATCTTGTACATCTACTGGAATCGATGCATGTCGTACAATATCTTCGATCATCTCTAGCTCTGACATGGCAAACACAGGATCGTCGATACCCATCGCTTTGGCAATACTACAGATAGTATTCCAATTAGAACGACTTTCACCGATGGGAGGAATGGCTTGATAGCCACAACCGATAGTGTAATGACCATAGGAATTATATACATCATTATGCTCTACAGACGATGTGGCAGGGAGTATAATATCCGCATACTTCGCCGTATCTGTCATAAATCGTTCATGAACGACTGTGAACAGGTCCTCTCTGGCTAATCCTTTACGTACCACCGTTTGGTCCGGCGATGTCACCGCTGGATTACTAGAGTATACATAGAGGGCTTTAATCGGTGGATTAGCCCCTTCTATTAACATCGGTCCTAAATGAATCATAGGATTTAATCGGGTTTCTTTCCTCTGAAAGCGCTCCCAGCTGACACGCTTACCACCAACAAATTGACTACCCGAAGCGCTCGATAACAAGCCACCACCTTTATGTAGGTAGGCCCCCACCAAAGCAGGTAATGCTACCACACACCGCACTGTATTGGCTCCATTTCCATACCGTGAAAGCCCGCTACCTAGGCGAATAAACGGCGCCACAGCACTTCCATAGGCACGAGCAAACTGGATGATTCGTTCCTCTGGCACGCCTGTGATTTGCGCTACTTTCGATGGAGTATACTGAGAAATGACAGTATCCCGGAATCCTTCATAACCTTGTACATAACGATCGATAAACTCCTCATTTACTAACCCTTCTTTGGCTAACACATAAGCTACCCCCAAGGCAAACGCTCCATCTGTGCCCGGTCGCAAAATAATAACTTCATCCGCTAATTTCGTTGTCTCTGTGTGATGAGTATCAATTACCCACAGCTTAGCACCTTGTTGACGAGCTATGGTCACATCATGTAGGACATGTACATCCGTCGCCACTGCATTGAGGCTCCACAGCACTACAAAATCACTGTGTTGTATATCTTGTGGACGATTCCCCAAAGTACTCCCCATAAGGCTAGCCCAACCATAGCGTTTCGCGGGGGAACAAATCCCCTTATCTTGGCGAGTGGCACCTAATATGGCAAAGAGAGGATCCCCTGCGCTTTTTTGTAAAATCCCCATAGTCCCTGCATAGGAATAAGGCATAATACTTTCAGAACCGTAAGTATCGATACAATATTGAAATCGCTCTGCAATTTCTTGTAATGCTTCGTCCCATGTGATAGGTCTAAATTGACCGCTTCCCTTAAGGCCTGTACGGCGTAAAGGGGTAGTCAGACGTCCACTATGGTGGACGGTTCGTTCATAATGTTGCATTTTTTGGCACAGTGTTCCTCGTGTAAAACTATGCGATTTCATACCGCGTACCTGTTGCAACTGGTCTCCCTCAATAGTCAAGGTCAATCCACAGGCATCTGGACAATCATAGGGACATACTGATGTCCTTGTCTGTGTGGGCTTCATCATCTTTCATTCCTTAGTCATCATCAAAGTCATCAAACAAGTCAAAATCAACGTCAAAGTCGAAGTCAAAACTATCTCCAGAATCGTAATCATAAGAACTATCAGCCTCTTGTTGATCATATTCTAACTCATCTTCCATAATATCATTGTAGTTGTCACGGAAAAACCGGTCTTGTTCTGTTTCGTTTGCATCGGGAGAATCATAGTCTTCATTAGAGTCTTCTGGCAATACATCCAATTGGCTATAATCACGAATCGTCATGGCTGCATAAGGGTCCACCGGTCCACGGGGTTCTTCTGAATCTTCAAGCTCTACCATATCCATAGCGCGATTCAAATCCTTAGGCGTTCCTTCTTGTTGCACCATGTCCAAAAACTCATCCGAACTTACTTCACTCACTAGGGTATCCATATCTTCTACCACTGATGGATCCTTTTGTGGTTCTATGGTTTGTAATTGCCCTCGTCGTAAAAATCGATTCATTCTCTGTCGCCCCTTTCGCCATCTCTCAACTATTATATGTATTATACCATCGATAGCTAGATTTTCACTATATCCTCTTATCTATCACCTTGTAAAGGTATGCCCTATATACTAAAAGGACCCCTGAGCAGGGGTCCTCATGTATAGTTGTATAGTATAGTTGTATAGTGTTAGTAATGTTCAGGATAGAATCACATATAAGGGAGTGTATGTGATTAGTTCGATGTTACTTTCAGGAGGAGTTAGCCTAAAGTAGCACGTAAGAACCATAATTGTTTTTCATAGTAAGCAATATGGTCCTCCATGATAGCTACTAATCCAAAGTTGCCTTCTTCATCAGCAGATTCACGAATAGCACGAGCTTCTTTATTCAACAATTCAAAGTCTCCTACTAAGAATTTATACACTTGTTCTACGGAGAATTTGTTGCCTGGTTCTTCTTTTAAAGAGGCAATTTCTAAATATTTTGCCACATGTACTACAGGTTCTTCACCTTGCATTTTTACATGCTCAGCCACTGCATCATAATAATCGAATGCTACATCGTAGACTTCTTCTAAATATTTGTGAGCTGGCACAAATTGAGATCCTACTACATTAAAATGGAAATTGTGAAGTTTAATGTTCCAAATTGCTAAATTTGCAATATATTGATTGACTGCTTGTAAGTTTTTCATAACTTGTTCTCCTTTTCTTAGTTTTTGCTAATTAGTATAATTAGCAATTAATAATTATTATTTGTTATGTACATATCTTAGCATAGTATATTAGAAAATGCAATAGTTTTTCATATAGTTTATCGAAATATTTGAATGTAAAAAGTTCCCGTTACCTATAACGTAACGAGAACTTATATCATATATCATTCACTTTTCTTAATAAATCCTTGTGTAGCGCTGTACAAGCAGAACCACACAAAGAAACTAGCCCCTGTAATAATCAAATACATGGTGTCTGTTAACTCACCCGAACGATACATCGCCAAGGTGTAAAAGAAGGCAGTCATGGTCATCAGGATATAGGATAATACGTAGCGCATACCACGCTCTACCTCTGCATCGGTGAACATTTCTTTCTTGAAACGCATCCAGTAAATCCCACAAAGAACTAAGCCGCCCAACATATTAGCAGCTAGTAAACTCATGTCTGCTCTGCCATTAAAGAACCAGCACAACGCCAAATGATTGATGAATAGCATCCATTTGATCATCGTCGTCAAACGGGCTGTTGTAATCGTTTGCTGTGGCTGTGATTGGTGTTGCTTCTTTTTCTTTCCTTTTCCCATAGTATCCTCTCTATTTAATCTGTTCTCTATGTCTTAGAACAATACATGAGATGTATAAATTAATCGCAACGCTAAGATGCCAACCCCAATAGATAAACCAATCAGGATTGTTTTTGCTCGTAATCGTTTGGCAATATAGGCACCTAGTTGCCCACCTATTAAAGCACCAATACCGCAAGGGATGGCCACTTCAAAATGAATATGTCCGCTCAAAAAGTGAGTTAATGTACCAACCGATGTGGAGGTAGCTAGGATAAAATGACTCGTAGCCGTTGCCATATGCGTAGGGAATCCCATTATATAAATCAAGGCCGGCACGTGAATCAATCCACCACCGATGCCAAATAGACTGGATAGGAAGCCTACCACAACACTCACCAATACACCAATTGTTTTATTATAGGTCAATTCTTCTAGCTGCAAGGATTCTTCTTTGCGCTCCCCTTTTCGCATGTTTTTGTAGCCAATAAACCCGGACATGATGAGCAAGAAAGAACCAAACCAGAATCGGAACCCACTACCATCAAAGTATTCCGCCACATGAGCGCCAATGATGGACCCAGGGAAGGTAGCAATGCTAAATAAAATCGCTGCGCTGTAGAGTATTTTTTTCTGTTTCACATAGGCAATCGTTCCGGAAACAGCATTACAAGTTACTGTAAACAAGGAAGTACCTACCACCATAGCTGGCGTCCACTCTGGAAAGAAATATAAAAACACCGGTACAAAGATAATACCACCGCCAGCACCAATGATGGTTCCTAGAGCAGCCACAGCAACGCCTAACAAAATAAATCCTAATATACTGACTACATCCATATCTTAGTCCTCCTTAGTTAGCTTCGCAAACCGATCTAACTTATGCTTCTTAAAGACCGCTTTCATCCCTCGCTTTTCCGCTTTTTTCTCTGCCTTTTTCTCTGCTTTTTTGGCTACTTTTTGTAAGACTTTTTCTGTCCATGAGTCGCCATGCTCTTCTGCATAGCGTTCCCATTTGGATAATTTTTTCGCCCACTTGTCTACGGAAGGAGCCTCTTTTTTATGTTTCGACTTATCCTTGCTTTTCTCCTTCTTTTTCTTTTTTTCTTGTTTCACAATACAACATTTTTCTCGTTCTTCTGGGATGGGAGAATCTTCTGTGCAATGTTTACAACGTTTTTTATGTTCTTTTTTAGGCTTTCTCATCTCGAAGGTATCATACAAATTAGACTCTGTACTCGTTTGTTTTGTTAAGTCTATCACAGTCTCCTCTTGACTAACATCCGCACAGTCCTCCTCTGCCAACTCCCAGTCCTCATAGTCATACTCATGGATACGCTTCGTTTCACTAGCACTGCTAAATAAATCCATAAACGAACTAGACACTGGCTTCAGTTCAACAGTTTCCACAACTTCTTCGACAGACTCTTCCCCTTGCCAGCGGTCAGCCATCACAAAATCTACGCCTAAAGCAACACCTACATCATAGCCTTCCACACCTTCCTCAGCCACTGGTTCTACTGCTGTTGGTTCTTCTAAGGTGGATATCATATCGTACAGATAGTGCTCCGTTACCATACGTTGGAGACTACGTAATTCTTCCCATTGTTTTCCTAGTACTGCCAACATATGAGCAAAATTGTCTAAATCTTCTACCACTTCCATAGCCATTTCAGGGGATTCCATATGTTGCGGCTCTAAATTCGCCACATATTGCTGTTGCACTTCCTTGCAATGACCATAGGCTGTCTGCAATCCTTGTAACAATTCTTCAATCTGTTCCTGATCCAATATATATTGTTGCATACTATCCTCCTAGGATGATGTTGTGTCATCCTTCAACTTTCGTTTCCACAGGGCTCCCGTGGTGACAATATCTTCTCCAAACCGTTCTTCCAAGGTATCTAGCACTTGTGCTAACCGATCTGGCTCTGTTTCTTCATTCTGAAAGAGCGACTCTTGTTCCACCTGTTGGTGAAAGCCACTGACCGTAATTCCTAGCAAGCGAAACGGTCCCTGTACATTAAGTTTATTATATAATACACACGCCGTCTCATACAATACATCTTCTCGATCCGTCTGATAGGATAATCGTTTTTGCCGTGTTTTGGTTGTAAAATCTGGCAATCGTACTTTAATAGCTATCGTATGACCTTTGATCCTTTTCTGGCGCAATCGTTTCGCTACATGATGTGCAAAGTATCGCCATTCATGGTCGATTTCCTCTGGATCTATTAAATCTCTTTCATAGGTTAGTTCATTGCCTACGGATTGCAATTCACGATTCCACTCAATAGGACGCTCATCAATACCTTTGGACAACAAATAAATACGTTCACTTTGATGACCGCAATAGGGCTCTAACTCGTGATAAGACTCTAGGCGCGCAATATCTTGAATCTGATGAAAGCCACCTCGTTGTAAGGCTTGTTCCATATGAGCCCCTACGCCCCACAGCCTACGCACTGGTAAGCGCCCAATATGTGCTACCTCTTGCCCATGAGGAATAATGTATAACCCATCTGGTTTTTTCAAATCCGATGCAAGCTTCGCTAAAAACTTATTCGGTCCAATCCCGACAGAGGCGACTAGACCGGTTAAGGACCTAATTTGTTCTTTCACAGCACGTCCTACTGCCATAGGCGACTCATAGAGTTTGCCTAGCCCTGAAATATCTAAAAACGCCTCATCCATAGAAATGGGTTCTAAGTAAGGGCTAAATCGATGTAATACCTCATGAATTTGATCAGAAATTTCGTGATACCGTTCTATCCTCGGCAATAGATAGATACCATCTGGACATAATTTTCTAGCCTTCCCAATGGGCATTGCAGAACGCACGCCAAACTTTCGCGCTTCATAGCTACATGTAGCCACCACACCACGTGAAGAAAGGCCACCCACAATAACAGGGTGACCTTGTAATTCTGGACGATCATGTTGTTCTACAGACGCAAAGAAAGCATCCATGTCTACATGCATAATCCAACGTTTCATATTATTCTGCCGCCGCTTGAGGAGCGTCTTCGATGCGACAGTATTTAATTTGTGCGCAAATGCACTCATCTTTTGTTTTATATAATTCAGGCAAGAATTTAACAAATTCATCAAATGCTTCTTCATTAATGGAATAGCGAGTCCACAAACCACTACGCACAGAATTTACAATACCTGCATCAATTAAAATTTTCATATGATAACTAAGGGTAGATTGAGATAACTCAAAGCTAGCCAAAATATCACACGCACATAATTCATTACAAGACAACATGTCTACAATGTGCAATCTCGTTTCATCGCTAAGGGCTTTAAAAATCGCTGCCAATCGTTCGTATGTAACTTCTAACATCCTCATTCTCCTATATGTATTCTAGTGTAACCTTACCCCCTTATTATATACAAATTTCTAAACTAAATCTAATAATTTAAATGAATAAAGGATACTTTTTAGTAATACAACTATGTAATTTGCGAAAGATAAAAACGACAAAGCATAGCTTTGCCGTTTTTATGGGAAGTAAAGGATCTAAGATGTGTTCTTAGGAAAGTTTACAAATATAGTCAACATGCTCATTTAGTACACCTTGTGTTGTTCGAGACTCGATAGAGAGAGGGAGAAGAATCTCGAACCACAAGGTCTAAAGAGCTGTTTATTTACATTAGATTTTGCCAACTAAGCCAAGATCTGCTGGGTTCAATGTTTTTTCACCAGGAGTCCATTTCGCTGGGCACACTTCACCATGTTTTGCAACAAATTGGCAAGCTTGTACTTTACGTACTAACTCAGCAGCGGAACGACCTACACCCATGTCACAGATTTCTGCGGCACGAACGATGCCTTCTGGGTCTACCACGAAAGAACCACGATAGGCTTGGCCAGACTCTTCAGAGAATGTCTCGAAGAAGTCAGCTAATTCATGTTTAATATCGGATACCATAGTGTATTCGATTTTATTGATTGTAGGAGATGCATCGGACCATGCTTTGTGAACAAACGCAGAGTCAACAGATACGGAGAATACTTCTACGCCCAAATTTTTCAATTCTGCGTATTGATCTTGTAAGTCTGCCAATTCTGTTGGACATACAAATGTGAAGTCTGCTGGATAGAATACAAACACGCTCCATTTACCTTCGATAGTTTTATTGCTTACTTTAATAATTTCTGGTTTACGGAATGCATCTAATTCAAAAGCTGGTAGTTGTTTACCGATGATTGCCATGCTAAATCTCCTTTATTGTTACAACCTATATATAGCACATACTCAGTATGTGACTATGAAATCAATCTATGTATCTATCATACACTATACTTTTAGAAAAATCAATATAGAATTGTTCTCATTCTCTATACCAATAATGCATAGATTACTTTTCTAACATGGTTTCTAGGATGACAACATCGGTTTGCTTCATTCCTTCACGGGCAATGGTTGCTACCGTTTGCACCGTATGGTCAATGTCTTCTTTTACAATACCTTGGCCTGCTTTAAAGCTATTATCTGTCTTTGCTTGTGTATAGGCTAATAAGGAATTACCAAGAGACATACCAATTTTCATAGCACATGATGCTTTTGCTCCATCACAAACAACACCAGATGTACCTGCCAATGCATTTGATAATGTTTCCCAAACAACTTCTTTAGATTCGTTTAACAAGAATGCTACTCCAGCTGCTGTGGCAGAAGCTGCACTCACCACACCACAGTAAGCACTCAAACGACCAATATATTGTTTAATGTATAAAGCTAGCACATTGGCTAAGGCTAAAGAACGCAACGTATGGTCACGATCGATGCCATATTCTTTGGCGTACATCATAATAGGCACAGATAATGTAATACCTTGGTTACCACTACCGCAGTTAATCATTACTGGCATAGAACAACCGTCCATACGCGCATCAGATCCCGCCGCTGCATAGGCACGTGCTCTATCCGCAATGGAAGAAGAATTGGAAATAATCAACTTACCAATGTTAGAACCATAATTATTTTTCATACCTTCTTCGGCAATGGCCATATTCAAATCTAATTGTGGTCCCAAAATGTCTTCCAATTCTTTCGCATCTACTGTGCTAGCAAATTCATAGCAAGAGTCAAAGCACAATTCCATAGAATGCTTTGCCACTTCTTCTGCAGATAAGGCAATCAACACTTCTCCGTCTTTTTCTGCGTAAGAAATAGTGGTATGTGTATTTTGAACAATCACCTTAGACGTATGCTCACCAGCAACAGCAGTGACTTCGATGAATAGATTTTCTACCCCTTCTGCCAACTCAATATCGCAATAATCCGCTTCAAATAAACGGTCTGCCTCTACTACTTGTTCATGGGTAAGGTCCTCTAACACTTCTAGTTCTTTTGCCGCTGTGCCTACTAAGGTGCCTAAAATAAGACTATAGTAAATACCAGTACGACCCTCTGAATTCGGAATGGTCACACTTTTCGCATTTTTAATAATATTACCGCTTAAACGGCCGTGAATGTGATCTGGTCGAACTCCCAACAGTTCTGCCGCTTTCGCCGCTGCAAAAGCCAAGGCAATTGGCTCTGTACAACCGAAGGCTGGCTTTACCTCACGTTTTAATAAATCTATGTACTCTTTCATACAAACCTCCTACTTACTCTATCGTAACAGTGCTATACTTCACCAAATACTAGCACCGTATATGTTGTAGACTTTCAATACTACCTACCTATTGTATCATACCACATCCATATCCTGTGAAAGTATACAAATCAGTTATAGGTGCCATAATTTCTTATGTATACAATATGATTCTATCGCTTCTATATCAATATCTACACCCAATCCAGCACCATTAGGTACCTCTACAAATTGTAAAAGTCCCTTTGCCCCGCAGTTTTGTATTCTACTAACAATGGGTGGCCTAGTCAAATCTCGATCAAAATAACGTAGTGAATCTGACAAATCTCCCGGCATATAAGCATCTCCTAAAGCCGCTAATTGCACATGCATCCATTTAGAAATACTCGATTCCACCATGGACCCAATCCAGTACTGAATCCCATGGGCACGACAATACTGAATGACCTTAGCCGCTTCTCGAAGACCACCTAAACGCCCTACCTTTACATTCAGTACCTCTAATAATCCATAGCTATGGGCATAGACCAAATCGTCATAGCTCAAAATTGATTCATCTAAACATATGGGTGTCGTAATAGCCCAATCATGGGTTGACCTATATTGATGATAGGTTGCTAAACTATCTATCTGAAAGGGCTCTTCTATACACGCTAAATCAAATGCATCAAATGCTCGTACCTTGTCCATCTCTTGATAGGGATAACTTTGATTTGCATCCACCGCTAACACAAGATCCGGATAGGCTGCACGCACTCGTTTCACTCGTTCATAGCCATCCTTAGGGGATACTTTCAGTTTAATACGTTCACACCCTTGTGACACATAACTAGATACGGTATCCACCAAAGTATCCAGAGGAACCTCGCCTATAACAATACCCGTAGGTACGGCCCGTGTTAAGGACTGCTGTAACACATATTCCACCGTATTGACCCCTAAACGATTACATTGCAGATGGAGTAAAGCATTTTCCACGGATGCCACGGTCATAGGCATTCCTTCCGACAGCCATTGCTGTGGCAATGTGTTTGTTGTTTCTTGCCCCAATAGGTTTGGCAAATACCGTGTGCATAAGATATCCCAACAAGATGCCACCGTTTCCGACGTATAAAAAGGGTCTACGAAGGCCACGCATTCCCCGTAGCCTACATAGCCCGCTTCATCTTCCAACCGAACAATGAGAGTATCCCTAACACCTACTTCTCCCTTTGCGGTTTTGAAAGTAAACTTCATCGGTAGTTGCACATGGTACAGAGCAATATTTGTAATCATAGGATACCTCTCATTTCTATTACTGCAACTAGAATTATATATGTCTAGTTAACCTTTTAAGATAACCCAGCTAACTTTATACTATAGCTCCTCTATGACTGTATTACATAGATTTATCACTATATTATTTAGCCGATACGATGTCGATTACTATTACATAGTGAATACACTCCTAGCCACTATCTTCTTCCATATCCGCGCATCCTAAAAGTATACATAATCCACACATTCACTAATACTTCCGATTATAGAAAAATTGTTCCAAAATCTGTCCGTACGCCTCTGGCGCTTCTACATGCACATTATGACCCACCTGTGGCACGATACAATGGACATCGCCAAAATACTGCGCTCCAATAGCTGTATATTTTGTATCTAATTCTCCACTAATATAACAGACTGGAATAGTTAATTCCGACAATCGATGCCCTACATAAGGCATCGTTCCCTGTCCGCTTCCTTCCAAGGTGAATGCCAGCGCATGGGGGCTATTGAGCAACCGTCGCCCTCTAATCTGCTGTTGCACCTTTGCAGGTAAACTTTGTTGGGTCTTAAAAATATCTAACTTTGCCCAGGTCTCGTTGAACCACTGTATATGGTTCTCACGAATGCGATTCCCTAATGCTTTATCTGCAAGATAGCGTTCTTGACGTGCCGCTTTATCTTCTATCCCTACAGAGCCACTTTCCAAGACTAGGTGCGTCACTTCCTGAGGATGCTCTAGCGCATATACTAAGGCTAGCCTAGCTCCCATGGAATAGCCCATGAGAGCATATGTTTCTCCTGCTACGGCATAGATAACTCTATGCAAATCGCTGAGCATCTGAGGAAGTTCATAAGGTTGTAATTCCATAGGTCGAGCCGATCTACCATGACCCATACTATCGATCCGTATCAACCGATAGCCTGGTATCTCAATACCGTCCCAAGTGGAACCAGATTCCGAAAACCCATGGAAACACACTAGAGGTTTCCCTGTACCCACTACAGTCACTCCATAGTGGTACTCCCCTATATTGATCTGCATCCGTTGTATATCTAAGGTTCTTATATCTTGAATGATTGATTTCATATTATTGCACCCGATACATCTTATGCAGTTCACGACTGATTTCCTTTGAGGTAGGCACTTCGATGATGTGAATACCCTCTGTACCGATGTACTGTTTCATAGCTACTTCTAACTCTATATTGGTGGTGACTTTCACATAGTCTAATCCATGCATGGTCGCTAAACCACTATAATCAATGCCCTGCGGTGTATTGAATAAGTAATCAAAATCGTCTGTTCCTTTTTGTGGCAAATATTGGAAAATACCCCCTCCATCATTGTTATGTAAAATGATGGTCAAATTCATACCATGTGTCTTGCCAATGGCTAGGCCGTTCAAATCGTGAAAGAAACTTAAATCTCCTGTGACCATCACCGTCGGCTTTCCATTCGTACTAAGCCCTAACGCCGTTGACACCGTCCCATCAATACCATTGGTGCCACGATTGCCGTACACCATGGCTTGGGATCTCCCAGTAGCCCAAAAATAATCCATATCCCGAATGGACATACTGTTTGCCACTAGAATTTGTCCCTCATGAGGCATCATGTGTTGCAACATATGAATCGTACGACCTTCAAATAAAGTTGGTTCTTCTTGTACCTTATCTAATTGTTCACGGCTGTCAGATTCTATCCGTTGCCATGCTTTTACATATTCTATGTCGGCTATTGTATTCTGAGCAGATACAACACTACCATTCTTTACTCTATATTTTTCATTTGTATCTATATTTTCTTGTTGCACTCCTAATTCATAGCTAGCAGTGCTTACATTAGAGTCTTCTACATTAGATATATTTAATAGATTTTGTTCTTTATCTCTTATCCTTGTACTTAGTTCTGGTAACTCAAATAAGCCACGACACAACTCCGCTAAAAATACATCTACACTCGCCATGACATGTATGGTAGTTGTCAAACTCGGATTCACTACATCTGCATTAGGGCTCACTGTAATATAGTCGCTATTCACCAAGGTTGCCATCCATTGTTGAATCCGCTTCGACACAGGAATTTGCCCCAATTGGATGACCACATCTGGTCGCAACTCCTTCCACCGCTCATGATGTGCTAAGAATGCATCATAGGTACTGATAACCCCCTTGTATTGGCGCAAATTGGACAAAGGGTCCCCTATCACAGCAGCGCCAATTCGTTCTGCAAACTCTACCACTGTTTTAGGATTCGTCACGCTAGGACCACCCAAGATAAGGACTCGTTTTCCATCTAGCAAGGATGCCAAGGACCCTATTCCCTCATATTTCACAAGGCGGAACGGTTTCGCACTGCGCTCCTGTGTAAAATACTCTTTCTCACGATTCGGAACCAAGGGCTCAAACAACGGTACATTGATGTGTACAGGTCCTAGTTTATGGTCATTCGCTTTCAAATAGGCACGACGTGCCACTTGACGTGGATAGGTGTAATAGTGACTTTCACTAGGCACAGACAATTCCTCATAATAGTTCACAGCGGAGCCAAAATATTTCTGTTGATCAATGGTCTGCGGCGCCCCTACCTGTTGCAATGTGTACGGACGATCAGCGGACAAGATGATCATGGGCACACCGCTGTGTTTTGCTTCTACCACGGCAGGACCATAATGGGTCAACGCAGACCCGGATGTACACACCAACACCGCTGGTTCACCTTGTGCTTTGGCAATGCCTAATGCCGTAAACCCTGCGGACCGCTCATCAATATTCATATATGTGTGAAAGCCTCCATGGCTTTGAAAGAGCATGGCTAACGTGGTCGACCGTGAACCCGGGCTGAACACCGCATGGCGCACTCCCAATTGGTGCAACTCATCCACCAAACTTGCTATATATTCATTCATATGTTATCTCCCATACCAACCTGTGGTATTGCGTTATATCTAATAGTGACTATCTACTATGTATTATATCATTGTTTTTAGATTCTGTACGCATCCATATGGGTAGTATACGGTCTCTAACTAAAACTGATACGTTTCAAGACCTCATTTACGAGTGACTGATATGATAGACCCACCCCATATTATATAGCAAACTAAATACTATCCTCATTCTGATGTATGGAAGTATACGTTTAAGAGTAATTTTGCTACCGCTAATATATAGTATAGACCCCCTATGACATAAAAAAGGAATGCTGATAACTCAACATTCCTTTTTAAAGTTCTTATATCTGTTCAATAAGTTTGCGTAGCTTCATTATCGAATCCTACTCTATTGCACACCTCATTTGAACTATACGTAGATGTATCATCCTATAGCGCATCCAATATAGTGCCCATTTTATTGATCGTTTCTTCATACTCTTCATCACTATTCGATTCACCTACAACACCGCATCCTGCATAGGCATAGAGTCGGTTATCCATGATGAGAGCAGACCGAATGGCCACCACTAGAATACCATCTCCCATGTCTTTCATAAACCCAAAGGGCGCCGCATACATACCACGCTCATGAGCTTCGTACTTCGCCAATAAATCCATGGCCAGTTCTCGTGGCTCGCCCCCTAGGGCTGGTGTTGGGTGTAACAGTTGCCCCCATTCGATGAGGGATTTCGTGCTATCCTTAGCGGTAATGATGGTCCGCAAATGGTATAACCGCGATAGCTCCATAATACCCGTTTCTCCTACGGTCACGTCATCCGTCACTTGTCGCATGGTATCCACAATACGATCTCGCACAATATTATGCTCCACTCGATTTTTATGGTCATTCAGGAATCGCTCTTTCGTCCATGCCTTAGGCCCAAACTTCGGTGCCGTTCCTGCCAAGGCATAACTTAGAATTTCATCGCCCCGATGGCGTACGAGAATTTCAGGAGATGCCCCCACAAAGGTACGCCCTTCTTTCTCATAGCCAAAAATAAAGCAATTCGGGTTATTCTCCACCAAACGGTCTAATATGCTCACCACATCAAACGTTGTAGGGCTGGTAAACTCTACCTCACGAGAGGAAACCACTTTCGTCATGCGCCCTCCGTGAATATTCGTCAAAATGGCATCCATCAAGGTATCCCAATCTTGTTTATCGTCACTGGTTTCTGTGAAAGTATGGTTCACCCGCTCAATGGCATGGCGCTGTATATCTACGCCCTCCCCTGCGTGCAGGTAAAAGGACTCCCCATTTTCTACGATATAATAATGGGTGAAAGCCACCATTTCATGGCCCATGTTGCGCCATTTTTCATCTTTCACTGTGGGAAAGAACGTGCCCCCATAAAATACGTACGCATATTGCTGGCGGTCAACATCGTCTTTCACCACCGCCAATCGTTTGGCGCCTACTACCACACGATCACTTTGACGGTCTACCCAAAAGACCCGTTCTTCCCCTTCAAAGTTTAGCCAAAACTCCAAAGGATTGTCTAATTGTAAAGGCTCCTTAGTATATTTCATATGACACCTCATCATTCGTAGTGTATCTACTGCTATCTATTCCTAACACAACCTTTCTATACCCCTATCCCGTATATATAGGAAGCACTAGAAAACTTGCTACATCATACTCGCTTATTACAATTATACCACATGCGTCATATCTAATAGGGCATTAAAATGAGTGCACTCCATTTGTCTTTCCAATTCATGTTCATACCTCTTTCTGTCATGTAAACATACTATAAAACTATTGATGCTTTCAGTATATCGAAGAGGAATGACAAAATATGTCATTGGAAAGGAAATTTTAGGGTTATAGGCCAAATGTTAACAAAAAAATACATGCTATGAGACCTCACAGATTTTTCATTATTCTTTTACTACCTCTACATCAAAAGATTTTAACGGTGTATAACTTTACAACCGTTCCTCCCTATCCTATATATCCTACATCATCAGCTAGTATATAAATTATCCTAATTCTGATATACTTATAGGTATATAACCATATGAAATAAACCACTCACGATACCCCGCGAGTGCTATGATGACATCTCAGAAAATAAAGGAGTTTTTATGCGATACAACACACGAATGACTAAAGAGCAAGCCAAAGAAATCTATGCTGATTTAGGGTATTTATCTCAACCCTTTCCGTATGCATCTGCTCCCTTCCTTGAAAGTTACGCTCGTCTATTAGGACTTTCACCGGCCTCTGCTAGGACCGCTCGAATTTTAGAAATCGGATCTTCCTACGGTGGCAATTTGATATCTCAAGCTTTGTTCTATCCGCAGGCTACTTTCACAGGCATCGAAATTGCTCCGACACAGGTGAGCGTGGGCAAGACCTACATCGACCAATTGGGTATCACGAATCTTAAATTACTAGAAGGTGATGTGAATGAAAGTCACGACCACCTAGGCACCTATGATTACATCATCGCCCATGGTTTCTATTCTTGGGTCGACGAGGATACAAAGGATAATTTCCTTCGTCTCTGCAAAGAACATCTAGGGGAAAACGGTATCTTGTACATGTCCTATAACACCTACCCAGGTTGGCATAAAATGGACAGCGT
>CAURQH010000024.1:0-16925 GCA_963526885.1 uncultured Veillonella sp.
AGAGAGTTTTCAATTTCTTCCATCAAATCGAATGGATTGCGACCGAAGTGGTCAATTTTGTTGACGAAGGTAAAGATGGGAATACCACGTTCTTTACAAACGGCGAATAGTTTTTTCGTTTGCGCTTCCACACCTTTTGCCACATCGATCAGCATGACAGCGCTATCTGCTGCCATTAAAGTACGGTATGTATCTTCAGAGAAGTCTTGGTGACCAGGGGTATCTAGGATATTCACGCGATGACCGTCATAATCAAATTGTAATACGGAACTCGTAACAGAGATACCACGTTGCTTTTCAATTTCCATCCAGTCAGATACGGCATATTTTTGCGTTTTTCTAGACTTAACAGAACCTGCCAAGTGGATGGCACCACCGTATAGCAATAGTTTTTCTGTTAATGTTGTTTTACCCGCATCTGGGTGAGAAATGATGGCGAACGTACGGCGCCGAGTTACTTCTTCTAAAAATGTCATAATTCACCTCTATTAATCCATGTGTATGGTACATACTTTCATATCTTTAAAATTATATACTATTTGAGGGCTCCCTGTATAGGATTGGATGGTGAAAGTTAGGAAAAAGTGTTGCATAGTTGCGATGTATCAGTATGGTGCATTTGCTATAATTATGTAAAAGTAGTACTGGTAGGAAATTTTAGAGGACTATGGCAGATAGTTAGAGAAGTATTTTGTAGAATGTACGGCATACTGAAAAGTGTATTCCTAGAATATCTAGAGGGGGCTTACTGTGGAATGTGTTGTATATTGAAAAAATATGCGAGTATCATGTTTATGACATAGAAGTTGAAAATACACAGAAATCGATTGTTTTACAGATCAATGAGAAAGTAGGTGTCTGTTTAATTTTTGGGAGCAATCGTAGTATAATAAAAACTAGTATAAAGAAGATGTATAGTAAAAAAGTAATACATAATTAAAAGATAATAATAGATAGTGATACATAGTAATAGATAGTAGTAGATAGGAAGAGGGAGCATATGCGTTTATTTATTGCGGAAAAACCCAGTGTAGGGCGAGAGTTAAGCCAAGTGTTACCAAACTCACAGAACGCCAAACGACATGATGGGTATATCGTGCAAGGTGACGATGTGATTACTTGGGCTTTTGGTCATATGCTAGAACAGGTAGAGCCAGGTGACTATGATGAAAAATATAAATTTTGGAGATTTGATTCACTACCGATTTTACCGACTTCTTGGAACTTGAAAATAAAATCATCAAGTGCGAAACAGTTCAAAGTAATTAGTGGGTTAATTAAGAAAGCCACCACCATTGTCAATGCAGGTGACCCGGATAGGGAAGGTCAATTATTAATAGATGAAATGCTAGATTATTTGGGAAATACAAAGCCAGTAGAGCGTATTCTACTGAACGCCTTAGATGAAAAATCCATGCGTTATGCCTTAGAACATATGCAGGATAATAAAAAATATCGACCTTTAAAAGATTCTGCGCTAGCGCGATCCCGTGCGGATTGGTTGATGGGAATGAATTTGTCTCGTGCCTATACCTTAGAGCAACAGCATATGGGCAAGAAAGTGACCTTTCCTATTGGTCGTGTAAAAACTCCAACCTTAGCACTGGTGGTACGAAGAGAACGAGAACTACAAAATTTTGTGCCTGTAGAATATTATGTGTTGCAAGTTAAATATAGCCATGAAAAGGGAGTCTTTTGGGCTACTTGGAAACCGAAAGATACGCAACAAGGATTAGACCCTGATGGACATATGCTAAATCAGTCTATCCTTAATGACTTACGTGACCGGTTGATGCAGGCCCCAGAAGGTACCATTTCTTTAGTGGAAAAGAAAAAGAAAAAGGAAGGACAGCGCTTGCCGTTCTCCTTATCGTCACTGCAAATTGTGGCTGGTAAATTATATAACTATACACCACAGGAAGTGTTGGATATTGCACAGAAATTATATGAGAAAAAATATACATCCTATCCACGGTCAGACTGCGAATATTTGCCAGTGAACCAACATTCAGATGGAAAAGCGATCCTGTCGAACTTGGTCAATGTGGGACATAAGGAATTGGCAACATGGGCAAAGGACAGTAATCCTACCATAAAAAGTCGTGCGTGGAATGACAGTAAGGTCACAGCCCATCATGCCATCATTCCAACCACTGTACGTTGTCCGTTGCATACCTTATCAAAAGGGGAGCAACATATTTATTTTCTCATTGCACAAGCTTATATTGCGCAATTCTACCCAGAGCATGTGTATGAACATACTCGCATCGAAGTGACACACCAAGAGGAACTATTTACCACAACGGGACGTGTCGTTATCGATTTGGGGTGGAAAGCATTATATAAAAAGGTAAAGTCTACAGAAGAACCAGAAGAGAATCAGGAGGATGAAGAAAAGTCTTTACCAGCGGTGCGTAATGGGGATGCTGTAACGGCAAAGGATAGCAAGGTGGACCAACGGAAGACGAAACCACCGAGCCGTTTTACATCAGCTACCTTGGTGCAAGCGATGAAGGAAATTCACAAATATGTGAAAGACGAAGAACTAAAGAAACAGTTAAAAGATGTGTCTGGTATCGGAACAGAGGCGACACGGGCTACGATCATTGAAGATTTAATTCATAATAAGAAGAATCCTTTTCTCAAAGAAGAAGGGAAAAAGAAAACCTTAATTCCTACAGAGTCTGCTTATGCCTTAGTGGATGCACTACCAGATTCCTTGCTGTACCCTGATGCAACGGCACAGTGGGAAGAACGGTTGGCAAAGATGAGTGAAGGAAATGAAGCGATTGATGTATTTTTAGAGGATCAAACAAAATTTGTTGTACAACTCATTGAGGACGTAAAACAACGAGTAGGAAATACACCTAAGGTGGCTATGCCTAAAATAGAGTCAGGTGGGAATGGAAAAGGTACCAATCGGAATCCTTCCAAAGTGCAGCCAACTGGACGGTCTTGCCCTAAATGTAAAACGGGAGAGTTGCTCCTACGGAAAGGGAAGTTTGGAGAGTTTTATGGATGTTCTGGATTTCCAACCTGTAAATATACAGAAAATGTGTCATCTCCTAAGGAAAATGTACCGGGTGCTGGGGAATCGAGAATCCCCAAAGAAAAGCAACCCTTTGTGACAAAGGTAGAGATGCCACAAAGACCTAGGGAAGAGGTAATGCCACCGATACCAATGGCAAGTGGAAAAGTCTTGGATGATACGCATAAGGAATATACATGTCCACGATGTAAACGAGGATACCTTGTACAGTATGAGTCACAACCAGAACCAGTGTGGAAATGTAGCGAAGGAGAAGGGTGCCGAACAAGCTGTGCCGATGTAGAGGGAAAACCAGCTATCTATGCGAATCGGAAGTAACTACATCTATTCACAATAGAGGGTATATTAATACAGGGGAGGCCCTGTTACTGAGCAGAATATAAAAATAGAGGAAAGTTGATGCGTTTTGTTCAACTTTCCTCTATTGCATTTGTAGGCTATTTTGTTACAGCCCCTTGTAAGGATGCTATTAAGTTATATTTTTTGTAATATGCTGTTAAGCAAGTGATGCATCTTTTAAAAGAGCCATTCTCCGGCATTAGAAATTTATCGTTTCTCTCGACCGCAACTACTAGACCCACTAGATTTCGCACGGCGTACCCTTGTGTTGGCACCTTTATGACCACGAGCTTTGTGAGCTTTCGCTTTTGTTG
The DNA here is from genome assembly GCA_963526885.1 of uncultured Veillonella sp. GTDB lineage: Bacteria > Bacillota > Negativicutes > Veillonellales > Veillonellaceae > F0422. Next base: position 3,703 of record CAURQH010000024.1, read on the forward strand.
CTTGGTAGGTACTTTTAATTTTCGGTTTCTTATTAGTCGGTTCCTTTTTAGGGGCTAAGCTAGAACCTTTTGTTTTTACTTGACCATCTTTTGTATATTTCGTTAACGTAGCTTGAATGGAACGTTCGATGCGGCGCACCCAAATTTCTTCTGCTGGAGTCGCAAAGGTTACGGCAACACCAGTGGAACCGGCACGACCTGTACGGCCGATGCGGTGGATGTAGTAATCCATATCATGAGGCACATCGAAATTGTAAACGTGGCTCACCCCTTCGATGTCGATGCCACGAGCAGCAATATCGGTAGCTACTAAAATTGGCGGATTGCCCTTGGCGAACTCTTTCAACACTTGTGTGCGACGACCTTGTGTCATATCTCCGTGGATTTCACCGAGCTCGATACCTTTACGGGCTAAATCATAAGCCAACTTAATGGCGCCTTCTTTCGTATTACAGAATACGATGGCAAGATAAGGGTTATCAGCCTTTAGCATCGCCACAAGTCGATTCACTTTGTCTTGTTCTTCCATCATGTATACTTTTTGTTCAATCGTGTCGAGGGTAATGTTTTCCCCTTGCACAGTTACAGACGTAGGTTTTTGCATGTATGCTTTCGCTAAGTTTCGTATTTTATCTGGAATCGTAGCGGAGAACATCAACAGTTGACGTTTACCGTCAGTACCACTAATAAGCTTTTCGATATCTGGCAAGAATCCCATATGAAGCATTTGGTCCGCTTCGTCCAATACAACACGGCGGATGGAATTTAAATGTAGGGTACCACGATTGACGTGATCTAGCAAACGACCAGGTGTACCGATGATGACATGAGGACGGCGACCTAGCTTTTGCAATTGTCCTTCGATCGTTCTACCCCCAATTAATGGTAATACGTCGACTCCTAAGGTAGCACCTAAGTGACGAGCCTCCTCTGCAATTTGTTGGATGAGTTCACGAGTAGGGGCGATAATGAGGGCTTGCTCCTGTTGTACATCTACGTGGATGCGTTGCAATAGAGGTAATAGAAATGCTAATGTCTTGCCCGTTCCCGTTTGTGCTTTGGCGATGACATCCTGTCCTTTGAAGATGAGGGGAATTGATTTTTCTTGAATCGGCGTTGGTTCTTTCACGCCCACCTTTTGTAATGCTTGTATCAGTTCGGGCACGATGCCTAAGGATTGAAATGATTTCATACTGTATCTCCGTTTCTAAATGACTTAATAGTATTATTATATCATACTTCTATCTAGATGAACCTGTGAAAGTTCTTTCACATAGGAAAGGAACAATAGGAAATAGATGGTCTAGTTATAAATAAAGGGGACCTGACAAGAGGGGCAAGGCACAGAATAAGCTAGAAAAACAAAATAAGCTAGAAAATTAGATTTATATTATTGATAATGAGAAATATATAGTTTACATATCATTATTAATTAAGAATTGATTTTGATAATGATAAAATGGGATGCCTGATATGACATTTATATATAGCTGTATTGTGTATATGCTACTTGATAAAAATAGATTTATAATTTCACGAAAAGATAAAAATAAAATGAGATTCCTTATTGATTATCTCTTATAATGTGCTATAATATAAATATTATTCATATAACTATATATGATAGGTTTGGTTGTTATGTTTTATATGTAGGAGGTGTACTATGGTTAAGAAGCTATCCGAGATGAAACCAGGTGAAGTTGGTACTGTTGTAGCAGTCAATGGAGCTGGCAATATCAAGCATCGTTTGGTGGACATGGGTGTTGTACCAGGCACAGCAGTGCGTGTTATGAAATATGCGCCATTAGCAGACCCAGTGGAAATCAAAGTGAAAAACTTCGAATTATCACTACGCGTAAGCGAAGCACAAATGATCGATATTGAAGTCTAATAAGGAGAATTGCTAAGATGGCAGACAACACACATACCAAGATTCAGGTTGCTTTAGCGGGTAACCCTAACTGTGGTAAAACAAGTATTTTTAACAATATGACGGGATCCCGTCAACACGTAGGTAACTACGCAGGTGTTACAGTAGAGAAAAAAGTTGGGGAGACGAAAATCGATGGTCATGACATTGAAATCATTGACTTACCAGGTACGTACTCCTTAACAGCACGTTCTCTCGATGAATTGGCAGCACGTAACGTTATCATCAATGAAGATCCAGAATTGATTGCCAATGTAGTGGATGCGTCCAACCTAGAACGTAACCTATACTTAACAGCACAATTAATTGAACTAGAACAACCATTGCTACTTGTTTTGAACATGGTAGACGTGGCAAAAGAAATGGGTTTAAAGTTCAATAATAAAAAATTAGAAGAATTAACAGGTTCCACAGTAGTAGAAACTATCGGCCGTGTTAATAAAGGTACAGAAGGTGCGCTACGTGGCATTGTGAAAGTATCTAAAGAACGCAAAATTCCTAATGTTCGCGTTAACTATGGCGACGTATTGGAGCCAGCTATCGCAGAATTAGAGGCAGAAGTAGCAAAACTTGACACTGGTCGTTATCCACATCGTTGGGTAGCTATCAAGTTATTAGAACAAGATACAGATATCTTAGAAAAAGTACAAGAATTAGACAAATCTGGTGTGGTGCTTAGCAAAGCAGAAGCATTGCGCACAGAATTGAACAAATCTGTTGATATGGATATCGTGTTCCAAGAATACCGTCACCGTTTTGCAGTAGAGGTATTCAACGGCGTGCTAGAAGTAGTGCCTGAACATAAAGATACCAAATCCGACAACATCGATAAAATCTTAACGAATCGTTGGTTGGGGATTCCTATCTTCTTATGCATCATGTGGGTTATGTTCTACTTAGTTATCAACATAGCAGAATATCCTAAAGGATGGTTGGAAAGTGCTTTCAAATTATTAACAGATTTCATCGGAGCTAATCTTGAAGATGGCTTGTTAAAATCCTTGCTGAATGATGGTATCATCGGTGGTGTAGGGGCTGTTATTAGCTTTATCCCTCACATCGTTCTATTATTCGTTTCTATTTCCTTCTTAGAAGATACTGGTTACATGGCTCGTGCGGCATTCGTTATCGACCGTGTGATGCGTGGGGTAGGTTTACATGGTAAATCTTTCATCCCTATGCTATTGGGCTTTGGTTGTAACGTACCATCCATCATGGGTGCTCGTATCCTTGACAACCCAAGAGACCGTATGATTACGATCTTAGTATCTCCATTTATGAGTTGTAGTGCTCGTTTACCAGTATATACATTACTAGCATCAGCATTCTTCCCACCAGAAGATGCACCAACGATCTTGTTAGGTATCTATACATTGGGTATCGTCGTAGCTGTTGTAACTGCAAAAGTACTTCGTACCTATGTATTTAAAGGTGAAGCAGAACCATTCGTAATGGAAATGCCTCCATACCATATGCCAACACTTCGTTCCGTAGGCATTCATATGTGGGAACGTTCCGTGATGTACCTTAAAAAAGCAGGTACATTCATCTTGGCAGCATCCATCCTTATTTGGTTCTTAACATCCTTCCCACAAGATGTAGAATACTCTCAAGATTATGATGCAGCTCGCGAACAAGTGACAATGACACATGCTCATATGGCAGATGAGATTTTAGTGAATGCTATGTTGGTAACAGAAGAACAACAAGCAGATGCGAATGATATCTTAGGTCAAATGCTTGCCCTAGACGAAGAGCATAAAGATGACCCACCAGCTGAAGAGGAAGAAGCTACAGCAGAAGAAACAACTCAAGATGGTGCAGAAGCAACTGTAGAAGAACCTGCATACTTTGAAGAATTAAAAGCTGAAGAGTTATATCCAGTGGCTTGGGCTTTATATGTAAACCATAAAGCAGAAGAAGATGAAATCAAAGAATTAGATCTTCAACAAGGTAAAGAAAAAATTGAACAATCCTATGCAGCTGAATTAGGACGTTTTATTCAACCTGTAATGGAACCACTTGGATTTAACTGGCGTGTGAACATTGCCGTAATAGCCGCAGTAGCAGCGAAAGAAGTAATGGTAAGTACATTAGGTACTATTTACGCGATCGAAGCAAGTGATGTAGATTCTAAATCCTTGGAAGAATTCTTGTCTACTGATCCAGACTTCACACCAGCCATCGGTTTAGGCTTGATGGTATTCGCCTTGCTATATTTACCATGCTTGGCGACTATGGCGGTATTAAAACGTGAAACTGACTCCTGGAAATGGTTCGGTGCCGTATTTGCTTACACTAGTATCCTAGCTTGGGTAGGTGCATACATCGCAGTTCATATTGGTCGTGCCTTAGGTTTGGGATAATCAATATTGATAGTAAATAAACAATATAATTGAGATTGAGAAAAATTTTATTTCAAAAATTCATTGATATTATGCAGTTTGTTACATTCGCAAAATAATTTTCAAAAAGTACTTGAAAATGAGAAGGAGATAGTGTATACTATGGATAGTGTTATTGTATACGCAATTGGTTTACTAGCTGTTCTCTATGTTGCATACCGAGTATATAAAAGCGCAACAAGCGCAGGCGGTTGTGGCGGCGGATGCGGCGGAGGATGTGGTTCCTCTTCTGAATCCGAATCAGGGTGCGGCTGTGGCTGTGGTGGTCACGAAGAACAAGCTGAAAAGTAACTAATTCGATACCATAAGTTTGGTAAGAGGGGACTCGATAACACGGCCCCCTCTTATCTTTATAATTTTTAATTGTATTATATTATCATGTATTAATGTGACAGAGTTCACAGAAAGGAACTAACAATGTTCAACGTAAAAAAAGAAACTTTAAGAGACGCTAATGTATTCGCAGCTGGTTTAGCTTTAGGCACAGTAGGTGTAAAAGTGTTAACTTCCAAAGACGCTCGCAAAGTATATGCTAATGTAGTAGCAGCTGGTCTTCGTGCAAAAGACAGCATCTTAAAAACAACTGAAAAATTACAGGCTTCCACTGGTAGCATCTTGGCTGAAGCACAAGAAATCAACGAAACTCGTGACGAAGAAGTGTTAACAGAAGGAAAATAATCCATGATGCAATTTAAAATGTTGCAACGCTTGTCCCGTCGTCTTCATGTACGCATTGAGGGACGTAAGTTTAATGACGCACAGGCACAATATATAGAAGATACATTGATGGTCTGTGAAGCTATTACCAAAGCGAACTTCTATACACGTTCTGGAGATATTATCATCAAGCATACTGGTGATGAAAGTGCTGTGAAAGCGGCTTTATTCGGACTTAACGATTTGGATCTAGCCAATGCACCCGCATTGCATGAACTTTCACCTCGCCTTGTGAACAAGCGTTATAAAGAAGAAATGATCGATAAAACATTGCTTTATATCGGCAAAAAAATCGTTTTACCAGCACCTATCGCAGCGGCATGGTCCTGGTTTGATGGTATCAAGTTCATCGGTACAGCGATTAAAACATTGTGGAAACGCAAATTGACCGTAGAAGTATTAGATGGCGTAGCTATCGGTGCGGCATTGTTGCAAAAAGATTATTCCACAGCGGGTGCTGTTATGTACTTATTGGGCATCGGTGAAATCTTAGAAGAGTGGACATTACGTAAATCCGTTCTTAACCTTGCTGAAAGCATGTCCTTGAACGTAGACAAAGTTTGGGTTCTTGTAGATGGCGTAGAAGTAAGTAAACCAATCGGTGAAGTTCAAGTTGGCGATATCGTAGTGGTTCGTCAAGGTGAAGTAGTGCCGTTGGACGGACAAGTTGTGGACGGTGTAGTACTTGTAAATGAAAGCTCCATGACAGGGGAACCTGAACCGGTTCGTCGTGATGCAGGTACATCTGTGTATGCAGGTACTGTTGTAGAAGAAGGTCAATGTTCCTTCGAAGTACGTACCACATGCAAACACACTCGCTTCGAGCAAATCGTAAACTTAATCGAAGAATCGGAACAAATGAAATCCGGTATGGAACAAAAAGCATATCGCATGGCAGATAAATTGGTGCCAGTGAGTTTCCTAGGTGCATTCGCAACCTTTGCCTTAACTCGCAACTTGATGAAAGCTCTATCTTTTGTTATGGTAGACTTCTCTTGTGCGTTGAAATTGTCCATTCCATTGGCAGTATTATCCGCTATGCAAGAAGCATCCAACCGTGGTATCACTGTAAAAGGTGGTAAATTCTTGGAACGCATTGCAGAAGCAGATATGATCGTCTTCGATAAAACAGGTACCTTAACAAAAGCAGAACCTGTATTCCAAGAAATTATTCCTTTCAACGGTAATGATGCAGATGAAATGTTGACATTAGCAGCTTGCTTGGAAGAACATTTCCCTCATTCCATGGCGAAAGCAGTTGTGTCTGCTGCACAAGATCATCATTTACCACATAAAGAAATGCACTCCAAAGTAGAATATGTTGTGGCACATGGTATTGCATCTAAAGTGGGTAACCGCAAAGTGCGTATTGGTAGCCATCATTTCATCTTTGAAGATGAAAAAACAACAGTTCCAGCAGGAGAAGAAGCTAAATTTGAAAACCTTCCAGAAGGTTGTTCCTATCTATATCTAGCAATTTCTAATGTCTTATCTGCGGTTATTTGTATTAAAGACCCAGTGCGTGAAGAAGCAAAAGATGTTATTCGTGAACTTCATGAGTTAGGCGTGAAGAAAATTGTTATGATGACTGGTGATAGCCGTAAAAATGCTGAGCGTGTAGCAGCAGAAATTGGTATTGACGAAGTACATGCTGAAGTAATGCCAACTGATAAAGCTGATTACGTTCGTAAAGCAAAAGAAGAAGGTTACACAGTGATGATGGTAGGGGATGGCATTAACGACTCCTTGGCGTTATCTGAAGCACATGTAGGTATTGGTATGAATGAAGGTGCACCAATTGCACAAAAAATTGCCAATGTTACAGTGTCTAGCGATAACTTGACTGCTATCGTTGACTTACGTTGTATTTCCATGAAATTAATGGATCGTATTAAAATTAACTATAACTCCATCGTAGGCGTGAATGGTGGTCTTGTAGGATTGGGTGTATTAGGCGTAATGCCTCCTAGCTCCACTGCATGGATTCACAACTTGTTCACACTAGGTGTGGGTATGTATAGCATGACTCCATTATTGGAAAAACCTAAAACAACAAATGATGACTGCATCGAAGTAGAAGCAGTTGTGGCATAATACAGAAAAGCATCCGTAAGGGTGCTTTTTTGTTTGTAAAATTGAAACAGTATATGTATTTATAAGATGGTCGATGTTTGTTATACTATAGGGAGGAATAATATTAATTTAAGTAAGGAGCATAGTTGTATGATTAATGAAGAATTGTTGCCTGCTTATTTATATAATGATATACAAGGTCTGAAAAAGGCTATGGAAAATGGTGATTATATTGATGTATGGTTAGACGAACTCTATGGATCTATCAATATCGCTCAACATAATTATGAAATATCAATCGATGAGGCAAATTATTTAAGAGAAAAATATATTTGGTAAGGATTATTAGAAAGGAAATTATATGTCAACGATACAAGATGTAGTGCAACGCACGATGTATATGAGTATATTTTTTATATTAATTCCCCTAGGGGCCTATACGATTCATACGGGGATGAGCGCCATGGTAGCTGGTGTCAGCTATGGAGTGTTGTCCTTGTTTATTCCTGTTTTCTACTTACGTTCTAGTGAAAGTGGATTTGGTCCAAAGGCTCGTAGAATACCTATTTGTGTGTATGTACTAGCTTGGGCGATTGTACAAGGAGGTACATTCTTGGTGTTCAACAATCTAGATTTATCTTGGTTGTGGAATCTATCTACGATCGGTCGTGATGTGGTATTTGCCATCATCATGTATTGCCAAGTGACTTTGTCTTTAATATTGGCATTAGCAGGTGGAAAGAATACAGAGGTGTAATATGAGAAGTTATATAAAATTTTACAGCTGGTCCATGCTCTGGATTATTCCGCTCAGCTTGGTGTTTAGTTTAGGACAGTTCGACAGCTCTAGCATCATCATGTTCGTCATCGCCTCTTTGGGGATTCCTTTGGGGCTGAAAGCAGTGCCAAGACTGGCAGGACAATTTGATTTTCACTTAGGGAAAGGACATTATGCATATGCCTGGGTCTGGTGGAACCTATTCTTTTTCTTTGGTCATGGTGTGTTGCCATTTACCCTACCAAAAGAGCCAATCTATTTGCTCTTAGTTTGGGTATTGACCATGTTAGTTGTAGTGGCGCTTATGATCGGCACCGCAAAACTATTAGATTGCTGGATGGCGCGTAAAGAACGTCATTACTTTATCGATACAGTGCTAAACATCTCTACCTATGCATTGCCATTGCCAATGCTATTTTTAGGGGATGTTCTGTATCTAAATCTTAATAATCCCATTGTTCAAGCGTCGTTAGACCAACAGAGCATCATAGGGTTAGTTGCTAGCCTATCTATTGGGCTAATGTTCATGATGTTGACCACGATCGGCAGTATGGTCCTATACTTATACCCACGTCGCACAGCATTGTGGCCTCGTGTGACGGCCATCGTAGTCATGGCAGTGTGGTGGGTGGCAACCAATGCACATATCCTATTCGGTGGATACATTCCAGATATTGTGAAAGTTTGGGCGGGAAAAGCATTGCCAGCTTTCACGGGTAGCCCGTTAGTGTATATTACACCGTCCATCTTTGAAATCTGTGCTATTGCACTAAGCGTGGCTATTGGATTAGGTATTGAAAAATTGTGGTTGTCTAAAACAGATACAACTATCTAGTGTAGAACCTTCGTTAATTAAGGAGATGATGAGCTTGAAACTTTCATATAGTTATGTAGATGATATGCTAGTTAGAATGGCTCATCATAGTACAGCGATTGAAGGGAATGCACTGACAGAATATGAAGCGAAGTGTATTTTATTAGATGGCATCATCCCTAGAGCGATGCATGAACGTGAATTTTATGAAGTTAAAAATTACAAGAAATATATGGGATTCTTAACAGATACGTATCCTAAGGGAATTACTGTTCAAATCATAAAAGACACGCATAGCTATTTATTACAAGATATTAGAGAGGATAAAGGGGCATTTAAGACGGTTCGTAACGTCATCATAGGAACCGATTTTATACCTACAGAACCTTATTTAGTACCAGCAGAATTAAAAAACTGGTGTCATACCTTAGAAAATAGACTAAACATCTCTAATACTGTGGAAGAAAAAATAGAAGTTATCATGGAGCAGCATTTGCGATTTGAACGGATACATCCATTTTCTGATGGCAATGGAAGAACTGGAAGAGCTTTAATTGTTCATTCTTGCCTACAACAAGGGATTGCCCCTATTATTATCCGTAAAAGTGATAGACAGCTATACATGAATCTATTATCCGAGTTAGACATAAAAGGATTAACAGAAATGGGAATACGGTTGTCAAACGAAGAACAGACTAGAATGAAGATTATTAATAATACTGAACTAGGGTTAGATTAGAGTACTAGATGAGATGGAAGAGTTTATAATCATCAAACGTGCTCATAGAAAAGAGGGTGCTATGAAAACAAATTCAGAAGGTTATCGCTTCCTACAAGAAGAAATATCTCATTTGAATAAAGCGAAAGAAACGTATTTAAAAGAACAAACAATGAAGAATAGAATTGAATTTAAAATGCAAATTATGAATATCTATAGTGTCATCAATTCGGTTTGGTGTGATCAAGTTATTAACCAAGAAGAAGCTGATGAATTAAGAAATGAATATTACTGGGGGAATCTCAATGGAGAATTTTTCTAATATAGATGGAATTGAAATAAGTTATCGTTCTTATGGTGGTGCAGGTAAAAAATACTCAGTACGAGATAATGGTGAATACTACTTATTGAAATTACCTGAGAGAGTTAGACAAAATAATAGAGATACAAGCTATGCCAACTCTTGTATTACAGAGTACATTTCATGTAAAGTCATTAAAACTCTTGGATTAGATGTTCAAGATGTATTTCTTTGCACATATAATAATGATTTAGTTGTTGTATGTAAGGATTTCTTGTCAAAGGAAGAAAGTTTAGGCTCATTCTTAGAATTACAAAATAAGGTAAACCATATTAATAGCGATAATAAGGGGGTATCCTTAGAAAAAACATTACAATTTATTAAAGAACAAGAAGTTGTGAAACCTGATGAGATGGAGCGATACTTTTGGGATATGTTTGTTGCAGATGCATTAATTGGAAATACAGATAGACATCATAATAATTGGGGCTATATATTTAATGAAGAAACTAATATAAGACGAATGTCACCAATCTATGATTGTGGGGCTAGTTTATATCCAATTTTAAGTGAAGACGAGAAAAAGAAGTTTCTTGGTGATTCTAGCGAGTTTAATAGAATTTCTAAAAATGATCCTGTTTCTGTATTTAAATTTAACAATGTTAGAATGAATTATTACCATACATTAGTTGATAATAGAAAAAATAATTATGAGTGTTCAAACGATATAGCGGAAGCAATTAAGCGAATAGCACCAAGATATAACAGTGAAATCGTTCATGCAATAATTAGGGAGATTCCTTATATAAGTCATGTAGAAAAAGAATTTTACACTCAATTATTGGATAACAGAAATAGATTGATTATTCAAAAAGCATTAAAAAATGAACTAAAATATCAAAAGAATATTCATCAAAGAGATGGTAGATGAGGTAGAGGAAATAAAGGAAAAGTTGCAGCAAAAAATAATTTTTAAAAATTACAATTACATACTTGCATTTTTTAAAATTACCGTGTATACTTAAGTCATAACTTATATGCGGTAATTTTTTTAAATGCAAAATTAGAGAAAAGGAGATGGTTTCTATGGTATGTATTAAAGACTTATTTCATAGCAATACGGGGGTATCCCAATATCGCTTGGACGAAGATGTTACAGGGGAGGCAAAAACATACACTTTGTATGGACAAAATGAACTATATGAAGATATACATGGCGTGCCAGGGGAGCGACAAGATCGAAAACAAATTAAAACGACTTTCACAGGAGATTTGTTAGAAGAAGGAGATTTGCTATTCAGTGCCATTTCTGGGGAAGCGGCAATCGTCGGCAAGGACCATGCGGGATATATCTTCACACAGAACTATGTACGTATGGTGCCTACTTCTAACAATATTGACTTGAAATACATGATGTTCCTCATCAATGAACATCCAAGTATTAAACGTCAGTTCCAACAAAACTTGCAAGGCAGTCAAGTAATTCGGTACAGTTTAAAACTATTGAAAGACATAGAACTTCCGAAGTTGCCACCGATAGAAATACAACGATTGATCGGAGATGTGTATTACAAGGAACTACGAGTGCGTTCCTTGCAACAACGGGTGGCACATAATATGTATACGTTGAGAGTAGCACAATTACAGGGGGTGTAAGAGATGACAAAACTATATGAAACGGAATTTGAACGACAATTAGTAGAGCAATTGACCACAGGCACGATTTCATTCACGCAAGATGTGAAAGAAGGACAAGCACAATATGGACCTCGTGGGGTATATAAAAGTAAATTATGGAAATATGAACCTCATATTAAAACTACGGAAGCTATGTGGGAAAATTTTCGAGGTATTTTGTATCAACTGAACCAAGATAAACTAGATAAGCCTTTAAGTGATACAGAGTTTAAACAAGTCCAAAAAGTGATTAATGAGTTATATACACCGTATCTAGCGGGGCAATTTCTGTATGGTGTAAATGGTGTATCCCAAGTAGAAGTGGATTTAGATGATGGACGTCATGTGTACCTTACCGTGTTCGATCAAAAACAAATTGGTGCTGGCAATACGGTGTACCAAGTGGTGACACAAATCCAACGGGTGCCTAAGATTGCAGGACGACCTGAACGACGTTTTGATACAACGCTCCTAATTAACGGACTGCCTGTCATCCAAATCGAGGAAAAAGCATCGGGACATGCTGCCAATGAGGCATTAAACCAAATGCATCAATACATTAAAGAACGACAGTATAGTGATATTTTCTCTACTGTCCAAATCTTAGTGGCTATGACTCCTACGCAAATTAAATACATGGCGAACACGACGGAGGACATGTTTAACAAGGACTTTTCCTTTCAGTGGCAAAATCCAGAAAACAACAAGGTCGTAACAGATTGGAAAGTATTCTCTGACTTATTCCTCAGCATTCCCATGGCGCATCAAATGTCCACACAGTTTACCATCTTAGATGGTACAAAAAATAAACAGATGTTGAAAGTGATGCGACCATACCAAGTGTATGCTACCAAAGCAGTATTACACCAATTAAAAGGAGCAGATTTTACTTTACCTATCAACAAATTGGGTTACATTTGGCATACCACAGGATCTGGTAAAACTATTACTAGCTTTAAAACAGCATGGCTTGCAAGCCGTATGCCACATGTAGATAAAGTGGTCTTCGTGGTGGACCGCATTGCGTTGACGAAACAAACTGAAGAGAACTACAAGGCCTATGACCCAGAGGGGACTATCGACGTAGATGGTAGACAGTTTGATGCGGTAGGTGGCACAGAAAATACAAATGCACTGAAACGTAAACTCAACGAAAAAGGTAATGGTATTATCGTGACGTCCGTACAAAAATTGACGAAGTTAATCCAACGGAAAGACTTTACATTGCCGAAGAAACATTTTGTGTTCATCGTCGATGAAGCTCATCGCTCTACGGGTGGAGACAGCTTTGACGAGTTGCAAAAGGTATTCAAAGGTGCTGCCTGGGTAGGCTATACAGGAACGCCGATGTTTGATGAAGTGGCAGGAAAAAATACAACCAAAACACGAGAAGTGTTCGGCAAATTGCTCCATGCTTATACCATTCGAGAAGCCATTGCAGACAAAAATGTATTGGGCTTTAAAGTGGACTTTGAGACCACTATTGACGAAACGAATATGAAGGAGCATTATTTGCCGATGTTCTATCGCCATACGCCCCCGAACTGGTCGGAGGCAGATATACAGCATCGTATCAATAACCTCACCCCAGATGATATGGACGATATGATTGAGCCAAGTTTCTATGATAACAACAAGGATCACGTTCGTTTGGTGGTGGAAGATATCTTTAAACATTGGAAAAACCGCTCTGTGGAGGGCAAGTACAATGCGATGCTTACTACCCATGTAGGGGGCAACCGCCCTAGTACGCCCATGGCGATGATGTACTTTGACGAATTTGAACGAGTGAACCAAGAGCGAGCAGCAC
>CAURQH010000025.1:0-16074 GCA_963526885.1 uncultured Veillonella sp.
CGCGAAGGTGGCCATACAGTAGGCGCTGGTGTTGTTACAGCTATCGAAGCATAATCTAACTGAAAGATTATCTATATAAACCGTGCAATCAAGGAGCGGCAGTCCTGCCGCTCTTAGGTTGTGTATAAACTATGATATAGAAGGTTGCCCTCGCGAGGGAGAATTTCTATGGAGCAGTTCATTCTGGAAATGGACGAAGGGAGATATATAACAATGGCAAAACAACAAAAAATCCGTATTCGCTTGAAAGCATATGATCACAAAGCATTAGATCAAAGTGCTCAACGTATTGTAGACGTTGCAAAACGCAATGGCGCGTTGGTTTCTGGACCAATTCCATTGCCTACAGAAAAAAACATTTTCACGATTCTTCGTTCTCCACATGTTAACAAAGATTCCCGTGAACAATTCGAAATGCGTACACATAAACGCTTAGTAGAAATTATTGAACCAAATTCGAAAACAGTAGATGCAATCACTCGCCTTGATTTGCCAGCTGGTGTATCTATTGAAATAAAATTATAAGAAATAAGGAGGTGCGATTATGTCTAAAGCTATTTTGGGTAAAAAGTTAGGAATGACTCAAGTCTTCACAACTGAAGGCAAACTAGTTCCTGTCACTGTAGTGGAAACTACACCTAGCGTAGTAGTGCAAGTAAAAACTGTTGAATCCGACGGTTACAATGCAGTACAGCTTGGTTACGGTTCCATTAAAGAAAAACATTTAACTAAACCTGTAAAAGGCCAGTTCGATAAAGCCGGCGTAGCGCCAGTTAAATATCTTCGTGAACTTCGCCTTGCTGAAGCAACTGATTACACAGTGGGCCAAACTCTGGCAGCTGATATCTTCGCAGAAGGTGAGCTAGTAGATGTTGTGGGTACAGGTAAAGGTAAAGGTTTCGCTGGTACAATTAAGCGTCATAACTTTAGCCGTGGTCCTGAAACTCATGGTTCCAAATCTCATCGTGAACCAGGTTCCATCGGTCCAATGATCTCCGGTGGCGGCGGTAAAGTATTTAAAGGTAAAAAACTTCCTGGACAAATGGGTGGTGGCAGAGTTACTGTACAACGTCTGTCTGTTGTAAAAGTTGATACTGAACGTAACCTTTTATTAATCAAAGGTGGCATCCCAGGCGCTAAAGGTAGCCTAGTGATGGTTCGCAACACAGTAAAACCTGTTAAATAACTAATTGTCGAAAGGAGGATACATAATGCCAACAGTAACTAAATACAACATGTCCGGCGCTAAAGTCGGAGAAATCCAGTTGAATGATGCAGTATTCGGTGTTGAAGTAAACGCTGCTGTTATGCATCAAGCCGTAGTTCGTCAATTGTCTAACGAACGACTTGGTACACATGCAACTAAAACTCGAGGAGAAGTACGCGGTGGCGGTAAAAAACCTTGGAGACAAAAAGGTACAGGCCGTGCTCGTGCTGGTTCTAGCCGTTCCCCAATTTGGGTAGGTGGTGGTATCACTTTTGGTCCACAACCTCGTAGCTACTACAAAGCTATGCCTCGTAAAGCTAGACGCTTAGCAGTTAAATCTGCATTATCTGATAAAGTAAATCACAGCGAATTGTTCGTAATCGACGAATTGAAATTAGCTGCACCAAAAACTAAAGATGTGTTAAATATTCTTAACAACTTCAAAGTAGGTGACGCAAAAGTTCTTTTCATCACTGATGGTGATGTAAATGTGGAATTATCCGCTCGTAACATCCAAGGTGTGAAAGCACTTCCATACACAAATATCAATATCTTCGATTTATTGCACCACGACAAACTCTTCATCGCTGAAGGTGCTATTGCAAAAATTGAGGAGGTGCTTGGATAATGAACAAATTTGATGTATTAATTCGTCCAATCATTACAGAAAAAACAACTTTGTTAATGCAAGAAAACAAATATACTTTCCAAGTTCCTTTGACTGCGAACAAAGTAGAAATCCGTAAAGCTGTTGAATCTATCTTCAACGTAAAAGTAGAAAAAGTAGCCACAATCCGTGTATTAGGAAAAACTAAACGCATGGGTCGCACAATGGGTAAACGTAGCGATTACAAAAAAGCTATCGTAACTCTAAAAGCTGGCGAATCTATTGAATTATTTGAAGGTGTATAAGAGTCTAGTAAGGAGGCCCAATAATGGCAATTAAATCATTTAAACCGTACTCCGCTGGTCGTCGGTTTATGACAGTGTCTGCCTTTACTGAAATTACAGCAAGCAAACCTGAAAAATCCTTGCTCGCAAAAGTAACTTCTAAAGGTGGTCGTAATAACACTGGTAAAATGACAGTACGTCATCAAGGTGGCGGTCATAAACGTCAATACCGTATTATTGACTTCAAACGTACTAAAGATAATATCCCAGCTCGCGTAGCTACAATCGAATACGATCCTAACCGTAGTGCTCGTATCGCATTGTTAAACTATGCAGATGGCGAAAAACGTTATATCATTGCTCCACATGGTCTTAAAGTGGGTGATGTAGTTTACTCCGGTCCTGAATCCGATATTAAACCAGGTAACGCGTTACCATTGGCTAATATCCCATTGGGTACTCAAGTACACAACATCGAAATGAAAATCGGTAAAGGCGGACAAATCGTTCGTTCTGCTGGTACTTCCGCTCAATTAATGGCGAAAGAAGGCAACTATGCATTACTTCGTTTACCATCTGGTGAACTTCGTCGTGTACGCGTAGAATGCCGTGCTACAGTAGGTGTTGTATCTAACATTGACCATGAAAATATCACTATTGGTAAAGCTGGCCGTCAACGTTGGAAAGGCATTCGTCCTGGCAACCGCGGCGTTACAATGAACCCTTGTGACCATCCACATGGTGGTGGTGAAGGTAAATCTCCAGTTGGTCGTAAACATCCTGTTACACCTTGGGGTAAACCAGCTCATGGCGTTAAAACTCGCGACAAGAAAAAAGCTTCTAGCAAGTTAATCGTTAAACGTCGTACAAAATAGGATATAGGAAGGAGATATAACAGTGTCCAGATCAATTAAAAAAGGCCCTTTTGTTGCAGAATCTCTTCTGAAAAAAATTGATGCCTTAAATGAAACTAATGATAAAAAAGTAGTAAAAACCTGGTCCCGTGCATCTACTATTTTCCCACAATTTGTAGGCCATACGATTGCTGTGCATGATGGTCGCAAACATGTACCTGTATTCATTACAGAAGATATGGTAGGTCATAAATTAGGTGAATTCGCTCCTACACGTACTTATAAAGGTCATGGTAAGGACGAAAAAACTACAGGCAGAAAATAGGAGGATTTAACATGGAAGCAAAAGCAATCGCTAGACATATTCGTATTGCGCCTCGTAAAATCCGCATCGTTGCAGATTTAGTGCGCGGTAAAAACATCGGCGAAGCATTTGCCATCTTGAAGTTTACTCCGAAAGTTGGCGCCGATGTAGTAACTAAAGTTTTGACATCTGCTATCGCAAATGCAGAACACAATTTTGACATGAATGTAGAAAATCTTTATGTGTCTGAGATCTTCGTTGATCAAGGTCCAACAATGAAACGCATTCATCCTCGTTCCCGTGGACAGGCTTTCAAAATTTTGAAACGTTCTAGCCACGTAACAGTAGTTGTTAAAGAAAGAGCTTAATCGAAGGAGGGAAACAGAGTGGGTCAAAAAGTAAATCCACATGGCTTGCGTGTTGGTATCGTAAAAGATTGGGACGCAAAATGGTATGCTGATAAAGATTTCGCATCTAACCTTCATGAAGACGTAAAAATTCGTACCTTCTTGAAGAAAACACTTTTCATTGCTGGTATTTCCCGCATTGAAATTGAGCGTACAAATAAACGTATTAAAGTAACTATCCACACTGCTAAACCAGGTATGGTTATCGGTAAAGGTGGACAAGGTATCGAAGATATCCGTAAAGAATTGAAACGTTTTACAGATAAACAAATCGATGTAAACATTGCTGAAATTAAACAAGTAGACATGGAAGCTCAACTTGTTGCTGAAAGCATTGCTAGCCAATTGGAACGCCGTGTAAGCTTCCGTCGTGCAATGAAACAAGCAGTAGGTCGCACTATGCGTTTAGGCGCTAACGGTATCAAAGTTATGGTATCTGGTCGTCTTGGTGGTGCAGAGATCGCTCGTAGCGAATCTTACCGTGAAGGTTCCATTCCACTTCACACACTTCGTGCTAATATCGATTATGCAACAGCAGAAGCACATACAACATATGGTTGCATCGGTATTAAAGTATGGATCTACAAAGGTGAAGTTTTGCCAGAAGCTAAACAAACATCTAAAAAGGAAGAAGGTGACAACTAATGCTAATTCCAAAGCGCGTAAAACATCGTAAACAATTCCGCGGTCGTATGAAAGGCCGTGCAATGCGTGGTAACAAAGTTGCTCATGGTGATTTCGGTTTAGTAGCATTAGAGCCATCTTGGATCACAAACCGTCAAATCGAAGCAGCCCGTATTGCTATGACACGTTACATTAAACGTGGTGGTAAAGTTTGGATTAAAATTTTCCCTGATAAACCAATCACTGCAAAACCAGCAGGCGTTCGTATGGGTTCCGGTAAAGGTTCTCCAGAAAAATGGGTAGCAGTAGTTCGCCCAGGACGTGTAATGTTTGAAATGAACGGCGTACCAGAAGTAGTGGCTCGTGAAGCTATGCGTCTTGCAAGCCATAAACTTCCAATCAAAACGAAGTTCGTTGTTAAGGGTAAAGAATTGGGTGGTGACGTAAATGAAGGTTAATGACATTCGCAATTTGAGCGCTGCCGAGTTGAACACTAAAGTTTCCGAATTGAAAGAAGAGTTGTTTAACCTACGTTTTCAACTCGCTACTGGTCAATTAGAAAATCCAATGCGTATCCGTGAAGTTAAAAAAACTATCGCTCGTATCAAAACTGTACAACGAGAAGAAGAAATTAAAGGTAACGCATAATAACAAATTTTGTTTGGATTGAATAGGAGGCTTAAAGTCGTGGCAGAAGTAAGAAATGTACGAAAAGCACGTGTAGGTAAAGTTGTAAGCAACAAAATGGACAAAACAGTTGTTGTACAAATCGATCGTAAAGTACCTCACGAATTATATAGCAAGCCAATGGTAACAAGCAAACGTTTTAAAGCACATGATGAAAACAACGAATGCTTAGTTGGCGATATCGTAAAAATCGTAGAAACTCGTCCATTATCTAAAGATAAACGTTGGAGAGTTGTAGAAATTATTGAAAGACAAAAATAATCAGTGATGTAAGGAGGAAAAGTCATGATCCAGCAACAAACAATTTTGAATGTTGCCGATAACACTGGTGCGAAACGCATTATGTGCATCCAAGTGATGGGCGGTTCTTACCGTAAATTTGGCAATATTGGTGACGTAATCGTTGCTTCTGTAAAAGATGCATCACCCGGTGGCGTTGTCAAGAAAGGCGACGTTGTAAAAGCCGTTATTGTTCGTTCTAAAAAAGGTATCCGTCGTCAAGATGGTTCCTATATCCGTTTCGATGAGAACGCTGCTGTAGTTATTAAAGACGACAAAAGCCCTCGCGGAACTCGTATTTTCGGACCTGTAGCAAGAGAACTTCGTGAAAAAGACTTCATGAAAATTATCTCCCTTGCTCCAGAAGTGTTATAAGAAGGAGGAGCTCAACATGTCCCAAAAACTACATGTTAAAAAAGGTGATACAGTTGTTGTTATCTCCGGCAAGGAAAAAGGTAAACAAGGCGAAATCATCGCTGTTGATATCAAAAAAGAACGAGTAACTGTAAAAGGTCTTAACCTAGTTAAACGTCATACAAAACCTAGCCAAGCGAACCCTCAAGGTGGCATCATTGAAAAAGAAGGTACAATCCATGTATCCAACGTAATGGTGTTAGATCCTGAACAAAAAGTTCCAACTCGTACTAAAAAAGTTGAGGAAAATGGTTCTTTCGTTCGCGTAGCTGTCAAAAGTGGCGCTAAACTTTAATTGATAAGGAAAGGAGGTCTTTTACAAAATGTCTCGTTTACAAGAAAAATATACTTCTGAAATTAAGAAGGCTTTACAAGAGAAATTCCAATATGGCAACGTAATGGAAATTCCTAAATTAGAAAAAATCGTAATCAATATCGGCGTAGGCGATGCTGTTGGTAACTCCAAAGCATTGGACGCAGCTGTTAAAGATTTAGAAATTATCGCTGGTCAAAAACCAGTCGTAACTCGCGCGAAAAAATCCATTGCGAACTTCAAAGTTCGTGAAGGTATGCCTCTTGGCACAAAAGTAACTCTTCGTGGCGAACGCATGTATGAATTCCTCGATAAATTGATTAATGCGGCATTGCCTCGCGTGCGTGACTTCCGTGGTATCAGCGCAAAAGCGTTTGATGGTCGTGGTAACTATGCATTAGGCCTAAAAGAGCAATTAATCTTCCCTGAAATCGAATACGATCAAGTAGAACGAGTAACAGGTATGGATATTATCTTCGTAACAACAGCTAACACTGACGAAGAAGCTCGTGAATTATTGGCACAATTCGGCATGCCTTTTGAAAAATAATTAGGAGGAAACGATAGATGGCTAAAAAATCTATGATCGAACGTGAGAAAAAACGTGCACGTATCGTTGCAAAATATGCAGCAAAACGCGAAGCGTTAAAAGCAGCAGGCGATTATGAAGGTTTATCCAAATTACCTGCCAACGCATCCCCAACACGCTTGCACAACCGTTGCAACTTAACAGGTCGTCCTCATGGTTATATGCGTAAATTCGGTATTAGCCGTATTGCGTTCCGTGAATTGGCGTACAAAGGACAAATCCCTGGCGTGAAAAAAGCTAGTTGGTAATAGGATAACGAGAGGAGGTTTTTAGAAGATGGTAATGACAGATCCGATTGCGGATATGCTGACACGCATCCGTAATGCAAACTCTGCACTTCATGAAACAGTTGAAATCCCTGCTTCTAAAATGAAGGCTGCTGTTTTAGCTATCCTTAAAGACGAAGGTTTTGTTAAGGAAGTTGAAACAATTGAAAATGAAAAACATGCTACTTTAAAAGTAACATTGAAATATGGTTCTAATAATGAAAAAGTAATTACCGGTATTAAACGTATCTCTAAACCAGGCCTACGTGTATACGCGAAAAAGGAAGAACTTCCTCGCGTACTTGGTGGTTTAGGTATCGCAGTTATTTCTACATCTAAAGGCATCATGAGCGACAAACAAGCTCGTAAAGAAGGCTTAGGTGGCGAAGTAATCGCTTACGTTTGGTAATCATAGCAATAGGAGGTAGAAAGAATGTCACGTGTCGGTAGAATGCCTATCGAGATCCCAGCTGGCGTAACGGTAACTCAAAACGAGCATACGTTAACAGTTAAGGGTGCAAAAGGTGAATTAACTCGTACTTTCCATCCGGACATCAACATTGCTGTTGAAGAAAATGTAATCACAGTAACTCGTCCTAGCGATGGAAAAGAACACCGTTCTTTACACGGTTTAACTCGTGCTCTTGTTGCTAACATGGTAACAGGCGTACATGAAGGCTTTACTAAAACTTTAGAAATCAATGGCGTTGGTTACAGAGCGGCTAAGCAAGGTAACAAACTTGCTTTAACATTGGGCTTCTCCCATCCAGTAGAGATGGAAGCTCCTGCTGGTATTACAATCGATGTCCCAGCTCCTAATAAAATCGTTGTTTCTGGTGCTGACAAAGAAGTTGTTGGTGCAGTTGCAGCTGATATTCGTAAATGGAGAAAACCAGAACCTTACAAAGGTAAAGGTATTCGTTACGAAGGCGAAGTTGTTCGTCGTAAAGCAGGTAAAGCTGGCGCTAAAGGTAAGTAATAACAGTTTACATTAGAAAGGAGTGGACATCTTGGCAGGAACATCCAAACGCAAATTTGCTCGTGCAAAACGTCATTTACGTTTACGTCGTCACATTTCTGGTACGGCTGCACGTCCTCGCTTGAACGTATTCCGTTCTTTAAGCAATATTTATGCTCAAGTCATTGATGACGTAGCTGGCAAAACATTAGTATCTGCTAGCTCTCAAGATAAAGAATTAAATCTTTCCTACGGTGGTAACGTAGCTGCTGCTAAAGCAGTTGGTGAAGCTGTTGCGAAAAAAGCAATTGCTGCAGGTATCGATACAGTAGTATTTGACCGCGGTGGTTACATTTATCATGGTCGTGTAGCAGCCCTTGCAGAAGGTGCTCGTGAAGCAGGCTTAAAATTCTAAGAAGGAGGAACTATAGACATGGCAAGAATTGATTACACAACTCTTGATCTTAAAGAAAGAGTAGTATTCATCAACCGCGTAGCCAAAGTTGTTAAAGGTGGTCGTCGTTTTTCCTTCAGCGCCCTTGTAGTTGTTGGTGACGGCAACGGTCATGTAGGTGTTGGCTTAGGTAAAGCTGCGGAAGTACCTGATGCAATCCGTAAAGGTATTGATGATGCTAAGAAAAACCTTATTCATGTTGTTATTAAAAATGGTACAATCCCTCACACAGTTACAGGAACATTCGGCGCAGGCCGCGTATTCTTGAAACCAGCTGCAGAAGGTACTGGAGTTATCGCTGGTGGCCCAGTTCGTGCCGTATTAGAATTAGTTGGTGTTCGTAACATCTTGACTAAATCCTTAGGATCTTCCAATCCTAACAACATGGTTCGCGCAACACTAGAAGGTTTAGCTCAATTAAAACGAGCTCAAGACGTAGCTGCACTTCGTGGCAAAACTCTTGAAGAAATTTACGGTTAATAAGGAGACCAATAATGGCACAAGTTAAAGTAACATTAACAAAAAGCTTAATCGGTCGTCCTGCAGATCAACGTGCGACTGTTAAAGCTCTTGGATTGAAAAAAACAAACTCCCAAGTAGTTAAAGAAGTGACACCTCAAATCGAAGGTATGCTTCACAAAGTTAGACATTTAGTAAAAGTAGAAGAAGTATAATAGATAAGGAGGTGCACGAATGAAACTTCATGAATTAGCTCCGGCTGCAGGTTCCAAAAAAACTCGTACTCGTGTAGGTCGTGGTCTTGGATCCGGTTTAGGTAAAACTTCCGGTCGTGGTCAAAAAGGTCAAAATTCTCGTAGTGGTGGCGGTGTGCGCACTGGCTTCGAAGGTGGCCAAATGCCTCTTTATCGTCGTTTACCAAAACGTGGTTTCAAAAATATCTTTGCACTTCAATATGCAGAAGTTAATGTATCCCAATTGAATCGTTTCGAAGACGGTGCAACTGTAGATCCAGTAGCTCTTATTGAAGCTGGTATTTTGAAAAACGTACGTGATGGTATCCGTATCCTAGGTAACGGAACTTTAGAACGTAAATTAACTGTTATCGCTAACGGCTTTACAAAATCTGCAGTAGAAAAAATCGAAGCAGCAGGTGGAAAAGTAGAGGTGATCTAGGGTGCTAGATAGCCTCTTGAACATCACTAAAGTAACGGAATTACGTAACAAAGTAGTCTATACATTACTTATGTTCATTGTCTTTCGCTTAGGTATCCATATTCCGGTACCTGGCGTAGAGGCATCTGTTATTGAAAGCTTATTCACCAGTGGTAACCTATTTGGTTTACTAGATTTGTTCGCCGGTGGTGCGTTAAGTAAATTCTCTATCTTTGCAATGAGTATTACCCCTTATATCAATGCATCAATCATTATGCAATTGTTAGGGGCAGTAGTACCAACATTTGAAGCATGGAGTAAAGATGGAGAAGAAGGGCGCAAGAAAATTGCTAAAGTGACACGATATGGTACAGTTATCCTTGGCTTCATCCAAGCCTTCGGTATGACTTATGCCTTACGTGCTAGCAATGCGCTCATTGATAATAGCTTCATGTCTGTTATTTTGATTTCCATCATCCTTACAGCAGGTACATGCTTGTTAATGTGGGTGGGGGAACAAATTACAGCTCATGGCATAGGTAATGGTATTTCACTCATTATCTTTGCTGGTATCGTGGCACGATTCCCTGATGGGGTTCAGACCATTTACCAATACCTACAAGTAGGTACAATTAATGTATTTCAAGCGATTCTATTTGCTATCATTGCGGTAGCTATGATCGTTCTTGTAATTGCTGTGACACAAGGCCAACGTCGTATTCCTATCCAATATGCTAAGCGTGTGGTAGGACGAAAAATGTATGGTGGTCACTCAACATTCCTGCCTTTGAAAGTCAATCAAGCAGGGGTTATCCCAATTATCTTTGCGTCATCCATATTGATGTTCCCAGCTACATTGGCACAATTTGTACAAGTACCATGGGTACAAACTATTGCAAGTTATTTCCAATGGGGAACGCCGATACAAACTATTTTGTATGCTGTACTGATTTTATTTTTTACATACTTCTATACAGCTATCTCAATCAATATTACGGATATGGCAGATAATATGAAAAAACACGGTGGTTTTATCCCAGGTATTCGCCCAGGAAAACCGACTGCTGACTATGTAGACCGAGTAATGACTCGAATTACATTAGTAGGTGCATTTTTCTTAGCTTTCGTTGCAATCCTGCCGAATATGATTGGTGGATTGACAGGCATTCAAGGTGTGTACTTTGGTGGTACAGCACTACTCATCGTAGTGGGCGTAGCATTAGATACAATGCAACAAGTAGAATCTTTAGTATTAACACGCCAATATAAGGGCTTTGTGAAATAGGAGATTATGATATGTATATTTTATTAATGGGACCTCCAGGTGCTGGTAAAGGCACGCAGGCAGCTCGTCTGATTGAAAAATATGGTATCCCTCAAATTTCTACAGGTGACATGTTCCGTGCCGCTGTAAAAGAATCTACTCCATTAGGATTAGAGGCTAAGAAATATATGGATGCTGGACAATTAGTTCCAGATAGCGTTACCATTGGCATCGTTCGTGAACGCTTGTCCAAGGATGACTGTAAACAAGGTTTCATTTTAGATGGCTTCCCTCGAACTACAGCACAAGCTGTTTCCTTGGATGCGATTTTAAAGGAAATGAACATAGTTCTTGATGCTGTACTTAATTTAAGTGTTCCCTCTGAAGAGTTGGTTCGACGCATCAGTGAAAGAGCACGTCTTGAAAATCGTGATGATGACAAACCGGAAACAGTACAGAAACGTCTTGCTGTATACGAAGAGTCTACTAAACCATTGATCGATTATTACCGTAATAATGGTCAATATGTAGAAATCAACGGCTTACAGGATGTGGACACAGTATTTGCAAATATCGTTACGGCTTTGGAGAAATAATCAATGATTATTTTTAAATCGCCCGAAGAAATTGAGCATATCCGAAAGGCATCTCAACTGACAGCAGCGACGTTAACCGAGCTTGCTAAATTAGTAAAGCCGGGCGTATCAACGCTTGAGTTAGACCAATTTGCCGAAGAATATATTCGCAGTCATGGAGGAATTCCAAGCTGCATTGGTTACTATGGGTATCCAGCAACTATCTGTGCTTCCATAAATCATGAAGTGGTACATGGGATTCCAAGTGCATCTCGTATACTAAAAGATGGCGATGTCATCAGCATTGATTTAGTATCATCTGTGAATGGATATCATGGGGATTCTGCGATTACAGTTCCTGTAGGAGAAGTAAGTCCTAAAGTACATGCATTGCTAAAAGTTACGGAAGAATGTCTCTTTAAAGGGATTGAACAAGCTGTAGCAGGAAATCATGTGGGAGATATTTCCCATGCAGTACAATCTCATGCTGAACGTCATAGATATGGCGTTGTACGAGATTTCGTAGGACATGGTTTAGGAAAAAACATGCATGAAGATCCACAAGTTCCAAATTATGGTACTAAGGGCAAAGGTCCAGAACTTAGACCAGGAATGGTCATCTGTATTGAGCCAATGATTACTATGGGCACGCACAAGGTAAGAGTGCTTGAAGACAACTGGACAGCGGTCACAATGGACCGTAAGCCAGCTGCACACTTTGAACACACTGTAGCTATTACTGAACATGGTACAGAAATTCTTACTATGCGTGATACACCGAGGTTAATACAATAACCAGTAACCGGAGGATGAAAGATATGTCAAAAGAAGACGTTATTGAAGTGGAAGGTACGGTCGTTGAGGCATTACCAAATGCTATGTTCCAAGTAGAATTGGAAAATGGTCATGTGGTTTTGGCTCATGTGTCAGGTAAAATGCGTATGAATTTTATCCGTATCCTTCCTGGTGATAAAGTTACTATGGAACTGACACCATATGACTTAAGCCGTGGTCGCATCACCTATCGCTTTAAATAAGCATAGGGTCCACAAAGGAGGTACTTATGAAGGTTAAACCATCAGTTAAAAAGATATGCGAAAAATGTAAAATTATTAAACGTAAAGGCCGTGTAATGGTTATTTGCGAAAACCCAAAACATAAACAAAAACAAGGATAATTGATAGGAGGTGGATGAATAGATGGCACGTATAGCCGGTGTAGATTTACCACGTGACAAACGTGTGGAAATTGGTTTAACTTATATTTACGGTATCGGTCTTACTCTTGCTAAAGAAGTATTAGCAAAAACTGGTATCAATCCAGATACTCGCGTTCGTGATTTAAGTGAAGATGAAGTAGCTAAAATCCGTGAACTTCTTGATGCAGAGTATAAAGTAGAAGGTGATCTTCGTCGTGAAGAAGCCCTTAACATTAAACGCTTAATTGAAATCAACTCCTATCGCGGTAAACGTCATCGTATGGGACTTCCATGTCGTGGTCAACGTACGAAGACAAATGCTCGTACTCGTAAGGGTCCTCGTAAAGCAATCGCAGGTAAGAAGAAATAATAAAGGAGGGATATTGTGGCTAAGAAAACAGTTAGATCCAAAAGAAAAGAAAAGAAACATATCGAATCTGGTGCAGCGCATATTCGCTCCACTTTTAACAACACTATCGTTACAGTAACAGACGTAAACGGTAATGCTCTTTCTTGGGCATCTGCTGGTGGTCTAGGTTTCCGTGGTTCCCGTAAATCCACTCCATTTGCAGCACAAATGGCAGCTGAACAAGCGGCAAAAGCAGCTATGGAACACGGTCTTCGCACTGTAGAAGTATTTGTTAAAGGTCCAGGATCTGGTCGTGAAGCAGCGATTCGTGCGTTGCAAGCAGCTGGTCTTGAAGTAACTAGCATTAAAGATGTGACTCCAATTCCTCATAACGGCTGTCGTCCTCCAAAACGTCGTCGCGTATAATCTGAGCTATATACTTAGAATAGTGACAAGTTTTAGAGGAGGGTATACCTGATGAGCGAAGAAAAAAAACTTAGAATCGAGAAAGTAGAAATGACTGAAGATGGTCGCTACGGTAAATTCGTATGTGAACCATTGGATCGTGGTTATGGTATTACTCTCGGTAATAGCTTGCGTCGCATTTTGCTTTCATCCTTAGATGGAGCAGCAATTACTTCCATCAAAATTGACGGAGTACTTCATGAGTTCTCTACGATTGAAGGTGTTCGTGAGGATGTATCCGATATTATTCTGAACCTTAAACAGTTGTGTATTCGTCTTGAAGATGAAGCACCTGTACCGATGGATGTACATATCGATGTTCGTAAAGATGGAGTATTAACAGCAGGTGATTTGGTTCAATTCATGCCGCCTGAAATCGAAGTCTTAAATCCAGAATTGATAATTGCTACAATGGATGAAGCAGCTCATCTTGTTATGGATGTGCGTATCGAACGCGGTAAAGGATATGTACCATCTACTAAGAATAAACGTGAAGATGATATGATTGGTCAAATTCCAATTGACTCTATCTTCTCGCCAATTCTAAGAGCAAAATATGAAGTCAGCGATGTCCGCGTGGGCAACGAAATGGACTTTGATAAGCTTACTTTAGAAGTTTGGACAAATGGTTCTATTACAGCATCTGATGCAATTGCTAAATCAGCCGCTATCATGATTTCCTATTTAGGAAACTTCACTCGCTTAGCTCATTCTTATGACATGATTGATGTGGGTGAAAGTGACGCTGAATTTACAACTGCTAATGGTCAAGAAGGTGGCGATAAAGATGCTGAACCTAAAGGACCAACGACGATTCCTATTGAAGATCTTGAGTTGTCTGTTCGTGCTTTCAACTGCTTGAAACGTGCTAACATTCATACAATCGGTGACTTGACTGGTAAAACAGAAGACGAATTAGGAAAAATCCGCAATTTAGGGAAAAAATCTGTAGAAGAAATTCTAGAGAAATTACAATCTTACAATGAGGGTAATGAATCCCTAACATCTCAAAGCGAATAAGAGGAGAAAGACTAATGGCATACAGAAAATTAGGCCGCAACAGTTCCGCTCGTAAAGCGTTGTTCCGCGGTATGGTAACATCTCTCTTCGTACATGAACGCATTGAAACAACAGAAGCAAAAGCAAAAGAGCTTCGTAAATATGTTGATGAAATGATTACATTGGGCAAACGTGGCGACTTACATGCTCGTCGTCAAGTTCTTGCTTTTCTTATGAACGAAGATGCAGTAAAAAAATTATTTGATGAAATTGCTCCAAAATATGCTGAGCGCAACGGTGGTTACACTCGTGTAATCAAACTTGGCCTTCGTAAAGGCGATGCAGCTCCATTGGCTATTCTTGAGCTTGTATAATCAAACGCAATCTGGTTGTGATAGGATGAGTTTTACTCATTCTGTTGCAGCCTTTTTTGCTTTTATATGGAAAACCGCGACTCTATCCGGTGGGATGGAGTCGCTGTTGTAGTATACATAGAATTTGAAATTGTCATAGTATATGATTCATTTTATCGGCAGCAAGATAGAGTCATATAGTTGACCTTGCTTTGTCGTGGATTAGCTAAATTGTGTTTCCTCTACTTCCAAGAATCCAAAGTATTCCATTCGTCGAATCATTTCTTCATAAAAAGCAAGGATCATGGTGTATTTGTTAGATTGTTGTAAGGCTAGAGGGCTAATGCTTTCTTCTGTCATAGCCTCGTAGATTTTGCACATCACATCGTGCTTTGTAGTTGGCTTACTGAGGAGTTTCATGAACTCTAAATCTTCTTCATTAAAATCGGAGATAGGGTCATTGTAGCGATTGCCAGGGTAGATATAAGCGTTGACGCCTTCTTGGGGCATAATCTCTATGAATGGAATATATCGCTCAGGAATGTAACTTTTCTTCTCTTCAAAAATATGATGTTTGAAAGGATGCTCTGCTTCCAATACGGATAGGCTGATACCACCTTGGATAATGTGTTCCACCAAGAATTGGTAGAACAATGGTAGGCACATGTCAGGAATTGTGTGCTCTCCTGTATAGGTCACTACTGTGTTGTCTTTTAGATAGAAATGAGGGCCTTCTTGTTGGAATAGATTTGCTAAGCTTTTAGCTACAGATTCAGTATGGTCAGCATTACCTGAGGTGTTAACCCAGTTATCATTAGATGTATTAGTGTCACTATTGGTATCCGTCACACTTTCATGAGTAGTATTACTATCTGCTACAGAGATCGGCATCCGTTTTGCCAAGTCTTCAAAGATTGGTTCTAGATGTTCTGATGGAATGCGTAGGGTAAATAGAAATTGCTCCAAGCTGTGTTGGAATTCTGCATCTGTCACAGATGTTTCGGTGATACGTTTTGGAGTAGCCCCCTTGTGAGTGAACAAGGATTTGCGGAATGCTGTGTTCAGCATGAAATCAATGTACTGTTCTCGTGCCAATGGGTCATGAGGAGCAAGCTCTTGTAATTTAGTGCGCAATGTTTCGTCATACACATCAGGGAATGACAAATTTAAATCGCAGTCGCAAAGGTAGGTAAACCCATGTTCTGCCATATGGTCCATGCATTGGTGAAAGTACACCGGTGTATTCACGGGCTCTAAATGGTCATGACCAACATAGCAATCTTGTTTTTGCAAAGTTTGGCGCAAAGATTGTAGGAACGGACCTTGTTGTGCTTTCACCGTGTCGTATTCCAACATCAACGCCCCTAGTTTACTCGCCACCGTTTTGCCGTGGCGCACTTTTTCACGATGGTTCAAGGTATCGATATCCTTGTTAGCAAACTCCAAGAGAGCACGAACGCTGTCCATTTTATGCCAACCTGGGTAGGTGTTATAGGACATGTACAAGATAC
>CAURQH010000026.1:0-15832 GCA_963526885.1 uncultured Veillonella sp.
CCTAGCGTAAGATTTTGAAGCCCAAAAGGGCGCACAAAATCCACAGCTAGGAACAAAGTAGGAAAAGGAAAGTATGAAAAGATAAAATAGAAGAAAGTACGCATAAATCATAGAGCATCGCTTAGTTCCTAGCGTAAGATTTTGAAGCCCAAAAGGGCGCACAAAATCCACAGCTAGGAACAGATAGGAAGTCGCAAATGACAAAGATATATCTGCAAACTAATTTTTCCCAATATAGGAGAAAACTATCTATAGTCATTGGAATGTTTTACTACAATATTCTCTATAAATACAATTAAAACAAAATGTTGACTGGGGGGGACATCATGTATAATTAAAACAAATATTGTGTTAAAAAGGGAGGCTTATATGCAAACAGTAGAATTTATAACATCTTACCTTACTTTTTATTTAAAAGGGAAATTTCAGGTAGATAAAAACTTTGTTAAGTTTGAGATTCCTAATACAATTCTCAAATTAATCCCTCTTGGTAAGGCTAGCCGAAGTTTACCTGTTAATCAGATTTCTAGTGTGGATGATAGTTTTAAACTAAATTTTAAATCTTTATTATGGGGAATATTTTTCCTTTTATTGGGATTAGGAATGCTTGGGGATAATACCTTTTATGGTATTGTTTTAAGTATTTACGCAATATTAACGATTCTAAGTTCTTTTGAGACAATTCTGCTTGTAAACTCTACATCCGGTGCTGTTACTGTTATTTCATTTGTCATTTTTGAGAAAGCTAAAGCTATTGAATGTAAAGACTATATTAACTTATTAATTACAGGACATCTTTCAGATACTAATATAAGAGAACAAAATATGAAATTAATGGATAATGCTGATAAAAATACAGAAAAAATTATCGATGCATTGAAAAAATAATGAAATTATATATCTATCTAAATTAAATATTAATACTACGTCAGAATGATTAAGGAGTAAGATCTTAATCATTCTGACTTTTTATATTAGGATACTGATTATTTTACATAATGACAAATCAACTGTAACCTTGTATACTATACCTATTATTAAGGTATATAAGGTGATAGTATGATACATAATAAACGAAACAATATTTTTAAAAGACCTAAGATAGAATTTTTTAACACCTTTGATAGGGAAGAGTTTCTTTTATTAATTGTAAAAGGTATTCTTATTGGAATAGTGGCAGGTACGATTGGTTCTGCTTTTAGATATATTATTCACTGGGGCAATGATTTTCGACATGAGTTTATGTCTACCGCAACAACGGAGCAAACTATAATATGGACCATCATTATGATGATCTTAGGGTGGTGCTGTCATTTACTATTAAAATGGGCACCTTTATCAGGTGGTTCGGGTATTCCTCAAATTGAAGGTGAAATGAAAGGCATCTTTAACATGAACCCCTTTCCTACATTAGTGTCTAAGTTCTTTGGTGGTGCTTTCACTGGAATTGTTGGATTCTCTGTAGGTCGGGAAGGGCCATCGGTGCAGCTTGGCGGTGCAACTGGTAAGTTATTGTCGAACTGGTTTGGGAGCTCTCTTAGAGAGGAGCGAATCCTAACATCTGCTGGTGCTGCCGCGGGATTGACTGCTGCCTTTAGTGCACCAGTATCAGGTGCTATTTTTGTGTTTGAAGAAGTACATAAGAGTTTTTATCCTAAACTTGTGATTCCTACCTTTTCTGCTACTATTTCGGCGAATTTAATTACTTCATTGGTATTTGGTCTAACCCCGTCATTAGGTTTCTCTGTGATGGAAAGTATTCCTATCGAATATTTTGCTACACTTCTTATATTAGGTGTTGGGGTAGGTTTCTTCGGGATCTTTTTTAATCGTATGATTGTGGGTGTCAAATCCGTATATGATAAACTTCCTATTTCTAGAGGATGGAAAATTTCACTCACCTTCCTAGGAGTGACGCTATTAGGACTGGATTCGCAATTACTACTGGGTGGTGGCAATGATGTAGTTAGTATGATGGTTGAGCATCAACAGACATTACAACTGCTACTATATATTGTCATTGGCAAGATTATTTTAACTTCCATTTGTTATGGTAATGGTGCGCAAGGTGGCATTTTCTTGCCTATGGTGGTGATTGGATCGGCAGTGGGAGCGTTGACGCATAGTATATTAGTAGAATTACACATGCTTCCTAATGCCTTTGCTGGTAGCTTTATTATTTGCGGTATGGCGGGCATGTTAGCAGCTTCTATGCGAACACCTTTATTAGCAATTTTACTTGTTTTAGAAATGACAAATAGCTTTCACAGTATATACCAAGTAGGAACGGTGGCAATCGTTGCCTACTTAACAGCAGAATTTATGAAAGAATTGCCAATCTACGATAATCTGTTGCTTCGGATGAGCCAAGGTTTGGTAGGCGCAGAGGAAGAACAAACATTTTTCCAAACTCGTTTGTCAGTAGTGTGTCCCTATGTGGATACGATGCTGAAAGAGATTGAACTACCGAGGGGTGCTATCATTGTTAGTATTGATCGGGGAGGACAACCGATTGTGCCAGTGGCAACAACCGTGTTACAGTGTGGGGACGAACTATATGTTTCTTGCACAAAAGGACAGCTAAAAGAAGTAAAAGAATTTTTCAGTCAGTAGCAGTTGCTATAGAGATAGGATAGAAGATATGTTACTATATGTGTAGGTATAACTTAAATATTTTGGTCACTTAGATAGTGTATTTTTTTAGGGTTTCTGTAGTGGTTAAAGATTGTATTGATTTATTTTTAGCTGAGTAGTGTACAAACAAGAGTATATCTTCATAGTTCTAATTTAGAATCATATATATTATAGAATTTGATGTAATATACTTTGTTAAGAAAATATGATAAGCTCCCTCTAGTATGGAGAAGTTATAGCTGGCTAAGTAAGATGCGTACACTATAGGAGATTTATCCTATATAGTTTTGGTTACATAGAAAGGAAGAGAAAAATGGCAATGATGGAATTTACAGACCGTCCGTTGACAGTAGCGGTTATTACGGTGTCTGATACAAGAACAAAGGAAACAGACAAAGGCGGAGCTCGTGTAGAAGAGTTAGCTCGCGAGGCTGGTTTTGTTGTGGTTTCTAGACAAATTGTGACAGATACAATCGATGAGATTCAAGGCGCCGTTCATAAGGCTTTCACAGGTGTGTATGGAGCAGATGTGACTGTCTTGAATGATACAACGGACGATACTGTATGTGCTTGGATCTATGAAAGTAACGTAGGACCAGCTGATATCATTATTAGCACTGGTGGTACAGGGATTGCGAAACGTGATGTATCTATTGAGGCAGTGCAACCTTTGTTGGATAAAGAAATCCCAGGATTTGGGGAATTATTCCGTTTCTTGAGCTATCGTGATGATATTGGTACCAAAGCGTTGGCATCTCGTGCCATTGCAGGTGTAAAAGAGCACACGATTTTGTTTGCTATCCCAGGATCAGTAGGGGCTGTAACCTTAGCCATGAAAGAATTGATTCTACCTGAAGTAAAACATTTAAAGCGGGAACTAATAAAATAATAGATTAGAGATAGCTATCTTTTGTAACTATGTATTCATAGTGCTTAGATAGCTATTTTTTTGTATTTTGCGTGCACAAGTGATTGGTAACGTGCTATAATGGAACTATATAAATCACATAGTAAGTTATTGGAGGATGTAATGGCTTTCAATTTAAAAGGAAAAGAAGAAAAGTTTTTCAGTATGCTGAATGACCATGCTGAACTATGTCATGAGGCGGCGCAGTTAATGCAAGACGTGTTTGAAGGAGAAGTGGAAAAGAAAGAAGCACTACGTCAAATTGAACAAAAAGAACACGAAGCTGATGAGTTAGTGGCGGCTACGATGGACCGTTTGCGTAAAACCTTTATTACACCAATGGACCGTGAAGATATCCAGCTATTGATCGATCAATTAGATAATACCATTGATAATATCAAAGAAATCATGGATAAAATGGTGATGTATCAAGTGCAAAGTGAGCCAACTACAGGGGCCATCCGTATGGCAGAAATCGTGGCGAAGTGTTGTAAGCATATTAAAAAATCTATTTCTTATATGGGAAGCTTAAAGAAAAACTATTTGAAAGTAGAAGGTCGTGCTTTAGAAGTGTTGCGTCTAGAAGCAGAAGCAGATGATATTTATCATGTGGAAATGGCGAAACTTTTTACAGAGTGCAGTGATCCTATTGAAATCATTAAGTGGAAGGAAATTCTTAGTTCCATGGAAGAAGTTATCGATGGCTCTGAGACTTTGGTAGGAACATTCCGCCGGGTAGTATTGAAGTATGCTTGATGGTTGGGTGATATGGGCCGTCGTTTTATTAGCCTTGGCCTTTGACTATATAAATGGATTCCATGATACTGCGAATGCCATTGCCACATCTGTATCAACAAGAGCGATTGCGCCGAAAACAGCAGTTATAATGGCGGCTACGTTAAACTTTTTAGGAGCCATGATCAGTACAGGTGTTGCGAAAACAATTGGTGGGGATATCGTTACTGCTCCAGAGATGATCAATGGTGAGATTATAGTAGCGGCGCTAGTGGGTGCTATTTTTTGGAACCTCTTAACCTGGTGGTATGGGATTCCCAGTTCTTCTTCTCATGCATTAATCGGTGGTATCATTGGTGCCGTACTGATTTCTGTAGGACCAGAAGCATTACAAGTTGGTGGGATTGGTAAGATTTTTATTTCTTTGGTAGCCTCTCCTATTTTAGCGCTTGTATTAGGCTATATTGTAATGAAAATATTGCTTATCTTATTTGGACGATTTTCTCCTATTGTTTTAAATGATCGATTCCGGAATATGCAATTGGTATCTGCGGCACTTATGTCATTCTCGCACGGTTCCAATGATGCACAAAAAGCGATGGGTATCATTACGTTAACCTTAGTAGCTAGTGGTCATTTACAAACCTTAGATGTACCTATTTGGGTTAAAATTGCCTGTGCCACAGCGATGGCCTTGGGTACAGCAGCAGGGGGATGGAAAATTATTGCTACTGTAGGTAGTAAGATTTTTAAATTAGAAAGTATCAATGGATTTGCAGCGGATTTAAACTCTGCCATAACTATTTTTACAGCTACTTTATTACACTTGCCAGTATCTACTACACATGTTGTGAGTGGATCCATCATGGGCGTAGGCACTGCTATGCGTGTGAAAGCGGTAAACTGGAGTACAGCACGGTCCATGGTATTTGCTTGGTTTATTACGATACCATTATCTGCTGGTGTATCAGCCTTGGCATATGTAGTGATTGATGTGTTGGCACATATATAAAAAATGAAGAAATAATGAAGAAATGTGTTGCAACATTCTCAATAATTTCTTATAATAGAGACAAGAGATGCTCGAAGGCGTATGCACTCGAGCATTTTTTATACTTTTAAAGTATACTGTTAGAGTGTACTTTTGATGCCCATACATATACAGTTTAGTTTAGATTCAATAAGGGAGATATCATTGAAATTTAATCAGGCAACAGACTATGCGTTTCGGATTATCTTATACATGTCTACATTACCCTTCGGTACTCGAAAGGTAGGGGCAGAACTAGCAAAAACAAGTAAGATTCCCGAACGATTTTTGTTAAAAATTATGCGCTATTTGGTGAATGCAAAGTTATTACATTCCTATCGTGGCGTAGATGGTGGATTTACCTTGGCTAAAAAACCAAAAGATATTAGTTTATATGATGTGGTAACAGCCGTAGAAGGAGATACGTATTTACAACATTGTTTATACGACTCTAACAGTTGCTCCCGTGGTTGCCATGGTCAATGTGCCGTGCAAGAAGCGGTTGGTAAAATTCAAGCTGTATTAATAGAAGAATTAAAAAATGTTGATTTCGAAACGTTAGCTAAACGTGAACGTTCGATTCATATATCAATGCACCATGTGGTCTAAATGTATATTCAAGTGAGGAGGAATTAGCATGATGGATGCAGTCTTGTTAGCTCGTTTTCAATTTGCGTTGACTACGATCTATCATTGGCTCTTCGTACCGTTCACGCTAGGAATGACAGTATTGGTAGCAATACTTGAAATTACCTATGCGCGTACAAAAAACGAAGTGTACAAAAAAATGGCAAAGTTTTGGGGTAAATTATTCTTAATTAACTTTGCAATGGGTGTTGTAACAGGTATCGTTCAAGAGTTCCATTTTGGAATGAACTGGGCAGAATATTCTCGTTTTATGGGAGATATCTTCGGTGCTCCTTTGGCGTTAGAAGCGTTAACAGCATTCTTCTTAGAGTCTACCTTTATGGGGGCTTGGATATTTGGTTGGGATAAATTATCGGCAAAAGCCCATGCATTTGTAGCGGTGTTAGTAGCGATTGGTAGTAATCTATCCGCATTTTGGATTTTAGTAGCGAACTCATTCATGCAACATCCAGTAGGCTATGCACTTCGTAATGGCCGTGCAGAAATGGATTCTTTTGCAGCCATCTTACAAAATGGGTATTTACCAGGTCAATATTTGCACATCTTTACCGATGGTATCCTAACAGCAGGCGTGATTATTGCTTCTGTCAGTGCATGGCATTTATTGAAAAATAATCATGTAGAATTTTACTCTAAATCTATTAAATTTGGTTTAGGCGCCGCTGTGATTGGTGGTTTATTAGTAGGTGGTGCCGGTCACTTCCAAGGTCAAACTGTGGCAAAATTACAACCTATGAAAGTAGCTGCTTTTGAAGCATTATGGGAAACTCATGATCCAGCTCCATTTGCTATCGTAGCGGGCATTGATCAAGATGGTAAGAAGAATAACTTTGAAATCGGTGTGCCAGGAGCATTGTCCTTCGTAGTTCATGACTCTTTCAAAGGGGAAGTGAAAGGTATTAATGATCTTCAAAAAGAAGCAGAACTAAAACATGGTGCTGGTGATTATGTACCACATGTAACATCTATGTTCTGGTCCTTCCGTGTGATGATTTTAGCGGGCATCATTATGCTTGTCACATCTATTGTAGGTTACTACTTACACATGAAAGGTAAGTTGCTTA
Organism: uncultured Veillonella sp.; assembly: GCA_963526885.1. Taxonomy (GTDB): domain Bacteria; phylum Bacillota; class Negativicutes; order Veillonellales; family Veillonellaceae; genus F0422. Next base: position 7,019 of record CAURQH010000026.1, read on the forward strand.
ACAATAGAATAGCTCTAAAAAGCATCTATCATTTACTAGCCCTTCCATTCATTGCGAACTCTACAGGGTGGTATGTGGCTGAAGCGGGTCGTCAACCATGGCTTGTATACGGTTTACAAAAAACAGCTGATGGTGCATCCAAAGTAGTAACAGCGCCGGAAATCTGGACAACAATCATCGGGTTTACTGCTGTGTACGTAGTGATGGCGATTGCTGCGATTTACCTAGCAGTAAAACATATTCAAGCAGGACCAGCTGGTAATCCAGCTCATGATGTGGTTGAACAAGAGGAGGCTACATTATGGAAATAATTACAAATAACTTAGAATTAATTTGGTTCATCTTAGTAGGTGTGCTATTTACAGGATTCTTTATTTTAGAAGGTCTTGATTACGGTGTAGGTATGTGGCTCCCATTCTTGGGTAGAACAGACCGTGAACGCCGTCAATTGATCAATACGATCGGACCTGTATGGGACGGAAACCAAGTATGGATGTTGACTGCTGGTGGTGCTATGTTCGCATCCTTCCCGCAAGTATATGCGACATTATTTAGTGGTTTCTACTTGGCATTATTCTTGATGTTAGCAGCTTTGATTGCTCGTGGTGTGTCCTTCGACTTCCGCAGTAAAGATAAAAGCCCAACATGGCGTGCTGCTTTCGACTGGTGCATTTTCTTTGGATCTGCTATTCCAGCTCTTCTATGGGGTGTGACAGTAGGTAACCTAATTCAAGGTACGCCAATCGATAAACACATGAATTATGTAGGTGGTTTCTTAGATTTATTGAGCGTATATACAATCCTTTGTGGCGTTGCATTTGTATGCGTATTCTTGTACCATGGTGCATTATATGCTTCCTTGAAAACAGTAGGGGAAATCTCCGAACGAGCTCGTGCAGCAGCCCTAGTAGAAGGTGTGATTACAGCAGTTGGTGCGTTGGTATTGGTAGGGGCTACCTATGTGTACACTGACTTGTTCAACAGCACATTGGCTACAGTAGCCTTTGCATTAGCCATTGTAAGTTTCCTAGTATCTTGGGGCTTCACACGTATACGCCAAACTGGTAAAGGATTTGTGTTCAGTGCGTTAACCATCCTATTTGTTACATTGGCTTACTTTGCAGGATTATTCCCTCGCATTATGGTATCTAGCATTGATCCAGCGTACAGCTTAACAATCATGAATGCAGCATCTTCTACATACACATTAACATTGATGACAATCGTAGCATGCATCTTCGTACCTATCGTATTAGTGTACCAAGCATGGGCATACTACTATTTCCGTCATCGTGTATCACAAGATGACTTACACTATTAATTTATAGTGATTTTGAAAGGGGCGTGGTTTCACGTCCCTTTTGTTGTATAGACTAGGAATCCATACGTAACGATTCTGAAAGGAGGTCTTATGTTTCATCCCTTTGCTTGGCAATTAGTTAAGTTGCACCCTCGTTCCTATGGAGGGCTATTGTTGCTGACCTTAGTTGCTACAGCAGCGACTTTAGGACAAGCCTATGCCTTTGCTCTCATCATTGATAGCTTAGTAGTACAAGGTGAAAGCCTATCCTATGGCACGATGACTGTATTAGGAGCCATGATTCTTATGCGTATGGCATGTTCTCATGGAGAACAGTGGTTGCGAGACCATATTGCTAGCACCGTTCATGAGGACCTACGGAATCGAGTGTTACATCATATGGTCGCCCAAGGTGTTTGTCAATCTGACAGTGCGGGATCTGTCACCCATATTTTGACAGATGGATTAGACCATGTAGATGCCTATATGAGCCAATATATTCCACAAGCTCTCTATGCGGTGTTGATTCCTCTTATGATATCTGTGGCTATTATCGATTCTGTATCGTGGATTGGATGGATTTTATTAATAACCTATCCTTTAATTCCTTTCTTTATGATTCTCATCGGTAAAAAAGCAGACAAATTAAACAAACAACAATGGGAACGAATGCAATTCTTAGGCGGACATTTTCTTGATGTATTACAAGGTTTGACGACGTTGAAAGTATTTGGTCGCGCCAAAGAACAGGTCCATGTTATCGGTCGCTTATCTGGAGAGTTTCGTGATGCTACGTTACAGGTATTACGGATAGCGTTTTTGTCTGCCTTAGTCTTAGAATTAATCGGCACCATTAGCACAGCCATGATTGCGGTCTACTTAGGGGTATCCTTAGTCTATGGAGAAGTAGAGTTTTTGCCGGCCTTCTTTATTTTGCTATTAGCACCGGATTTCTATGCACCTCTACGACAACTAGGTGCTGCTTTCCATACAGGTTTGTCTGGTAAGGTGAGTTTGACAGCAGTGCAAGAGTATCTAATATCTGGTATAGAAGTAGTTCGTACAGGTCAAGAAACGCTAGAAAAACTAATCCAAACGATTGAGTTACGTGATGTGGCATACCAATATGAAGCAGATCATGCGGGACTTGAGACTTTCACAGGTGTACTGAAACGTGGGCGGTCCTATATGCTAGTTGGTGAAAGCGGAGCTGGTAAGACGACCCTATCTAATGTGCTTATGCAATTATTGACGCCTACTAAGGGACAGGTCACAGTGGATGGTTGTGATTTACAAACCCTAGATAGTCAGTGGTACCATGAGCAAATTGCTTATCTTAGTCAAACACCATATATTATGAGTGGTACTTTACGGGAGAACTTACAATTTGGGTTAGAGGTAACTGACGAAACGTTGTGGCAAGTATTACAACAAGTGCAATTGGCTAATTTTGTGGACACATTGCCATTAGGTTTAGATACAGTGATTGGAGAAGGTGGCTACGGATTGTCTGGCGGACAACGTCAACGATTAGCCTTAGGACGAATCTTGTTACGACCAGCACAAATCCTAATCCTTGACGAAGTGACGGCTCATTTAGATGTGGAAACGGAAAGTCTAATCATGCAGGTATTGCGTGAGTATGGAAAAGATAAAATCGTTCTCTATGTGGGCCATCGAGTGCAAACCATGAAGTATGTGGATACTTTATTTGTGATGCAAGCAGGCAGGCTAGTCGAATCGGGTAGTTATGCGGACTTAGTGGCACAAAATGGATATTTTGCGTCTTTAGTGAATACCTATAGTAATCCAGTGATGCGGAAACTAACGGTGAAGAGCGACGATTTTATATGTGCAGCACAAGTCTCAGAAACAGTGTATAGTGAGAATGCTGGCATCCGTGATAAAAGTGTTCCATTTGACGTGGTAGCTCTACATGACTCAGATGGATTACATGGTAAGGAATCTATTGCGATAGTTGATGCACAGGTGGTACAAGAGGAAATTGCTAGTACCTACCAAATGAAGTATGGCAATGAGGCACATAGGGCCATGAAATCGAGCACTCCAAAAGGTGAGGCACTACGAGGTGAAGCGACAGATTCTGTGATACAACAGGATATACGCCGTGGGCTGGTATCGTTATGGAACTTGCTATCTCAACATAGAGTATTGTTAGTGGGTAGTGTTATGTTTGCCATGGGCACTGTGCTTATGAATATTGGGTTACTGACTACGTCCACATGGTTAATTACGAAAGCTTCGGAGCATCCTATATTAGTAGTTCTTAGCTTGGCTATTGTAGGCGTACGATTCTTTGGGATTGGTCGTGCCATCTGTCGCTACGGAGAACGCTATGTGTCCCATTCGATGGCGTTTCAAGGTTTGTATGAATTACGTATTGCCTTCTTTAAGCGGTTAGAACCGTTGGTGCCACGACTCTTTCAATCGATGAAAATGGGTGACCTATTAGGTCGCATTATGGCGGATATCGAGACATTACAGTTCTTTTATTTGCGCACCTTAGTCCCTAGCCTTTCGTTTATCGGTGTTACAGTATTAGGCTGCATGATTGGCTACCAATTGCATCCTATAGTTGCGATAGTGATTGCACTGTACAGTATCATTGTAGGTGTGGTATCGCCGATCATCATTACCTATGCCTTACGACAAGTTCCACCTATGAGACTACACACAAGAGGGCAGATGAAAGAGGAATTAATTGAATCGATTCACGGTGTAGTGGATATCATTATGAGCCATCAAGAAACAAGATTTGTACAGTCCATGAAAGCATCCTTTAGCGCTTATGATGGATGGCAAAGTCTATGGAATCGTGGTGTTCGTTGGAACCAGACTATCCTGCTAGGGTTAGCTCAATCAGTGTTACTAGTAGGAGTGGTCGTTGGAGTATGGGTTATCGATGAAACTGCCTATGGACCACTATGGGTGGCTGTGATCGCTATTGGATTACAATCCTACTTTGAAGTATTGCAGCCTATGACAGAAGCATCCTTGCATGGATATGAAAGTGCTTTAGCTATGGACCGATTAGAAGGTCTAGAAGGTCAAGGAAACCAACAGAAACGATCAGTAGATCGTGTGGGTGATTATAGTAGAGACTCTGGTGAATACGTTGATAATGACAGTTCGCACGATGTATCTCCTATGATTCGTATACAATCGCTATCCTTTGCTTACGATGTTCTACATATCTACGATAGATTAGATTTGTCGATTCAGAAAGGTGAAAAAGTAGCGATTGTAGGTCCAAGTGGATCTGGCAAAAGTACCTTATTTGCACTGTTACAAGGATGGTATGCATACAGTGGTACTATCTTTATTGATGGTGTCGATACAAAGACACTTTCAGAGGAACAATTGCAATCCTATATGGCATATGCTACCCAAGATATCTATGTATTCCATGCTACTATAGGTGATAATATTCGATTGGCTAAACCGAGTGCAACGGATGAGGAGATTTGGCAAGCATTAGAAGCGGTGCAACTGGTAGAATGGGTACGCAGTTTACCGAAAGGTTTGCGCACTATGGTCGGACAAGGGGGAATGGGTCTTAGTGGAGGACAACGACAACGTCTTGGTATGGCGCGATTGTATTTACGCGATGCAGAGATTCTGCTCTTGGATGAACCACTAGAAGGATTAGACCAGGTCACACGACACTTGGTACAAGATCAGTTGAGTACCTTGTTCCAAGGAAAAACTGTGTTATACATTACGCACCATATCGAACAATTGCATGAAATGGATCGTATTCTGTTCTTAGAGCAGGGACGCATTGTAGAAAGTGGAACTTATGAAAGCTTATTAGCTTTACGAGGACGATTCTACGAATACCATCGATTGAGTATGGAGCGGATTTAAGGGATAGACTGAAATTGTATGTGCTAGTGGTATAGATACTATATTGGTGTAGCTAATGTAAATATGTATATATCAGTAGGAGTAAGATGTAAGTCCTTGTAGGACCAACGAAGAGCCCTACCTATAGTGAATATAATACTATAGATAGGGCTTTTCTTTCATTTGTAGGGGGACTATGATATAATTGTGGTAAATTATGAAAGTGTATCACTTAGATTCGAATAACCTACTAGATAGGAGATATATATGGGACAATTAGTTACAAAGCTGTTGAAATTAGCTAATGCTGTAACTACACAAACACATATAGAAGGCCCACGTTTACCTGAGTCATTAGAAGATGGAAATACATTGTACGATCATCGTATGCTATCCATTGAGGAAGAAGCGGTGAACCGCAAGATGCGATCTGTGGTGCGTAATCATTGGTTCTTTCATTCCATAATTTTTGAGTTTGAACCCAATAATAAGATATTTATGAATGTTATTACGAAGTTGGGGAATGTCATCAATGTGGAGTTTGATATTGATGATATTTGGTTTGATGATTATACCTCTACAATTCAGCTCAAAGTAGATATGGCTAATGTGGATATGGGTGGTCTATTCTTAAATATAGTTACCCACATTTTGGGGAACTGGAGTTTGCATGTATTGGGGATGTTCTTTAATCCTTTCAGTATCGGTAATGATACATCCTCTATGCGTTTAGAAAAGAAAGGCATTATTCGGTTTGACTTGTCACCGAATAGTCCAGTACGAGAGTTCATTCCTTGGCCGCAACGACCAAAAGAAAGTGTAGGGCCAGTGCTATTAACAGCTATCAAATCGGGACAATCTGTATTGCAAGTGGAATACTATGCATTCCATCAGAAGTTAGAAACCTATTCAGCTCCTGAAATGCCGGGAAAAACGAACTGGGTTCGGTCCATAGATATGGCAGCAGCGTTGTTAATGCCGATAGGGGTTTGGGTGAGCTTTATTATCTTGAACCACTACTTACCACACGAAGAATTACAGGATTTTTCTTTCTCTACGTATTTCTTTATTTCCTTAAGCATTTTACTATTCAGTTTTATCATCATGAATATTCCTCGGTATATTTATATGTATTTTGAAACGAGGAAAAAGTGGCAATCTGTATTTGTGAGCAATAATATTAAGATACAGATGCGACGACTACAACGACGTATAGCGATGCAAAAGCAGGCCCTAGAGAATGATAAAAATGTTGTGAAACGACAAGAACATATTGTGGAAATGTTGATGCAAATACGGGATAAACGATTCTTGGCACATCGGCTGAAAGTGGCTGATGAAGATCGGGATCGGAAACAGAAAGTGAAGTTTATTATTGCGTATGTACTGTGTACATTCCTCGAATGGATGCTCCTTATACACTGAGCACTGATGCTAGGAAGAGCTGTTAGTGGGGGGATATGGCTCTGTAAAAAATATGCTGTCGCAAATCATTTTTTACAGAGCCATATTCCCCCTTTTTTTACTCTTCAATGCAGTCAGTGCTGAGGTAGGCATCGCAAGGAGATTTATGCTGCCGCAAATCGTTTTTTACAGACACATACCTCCCTATTTTTAAACAGTCAGTGCTGAGGTAGGTGTCGCAAATGGTATTTTTCACGATATAATAGTATATATTTTTTATGTACTCATAAAGTTTAGGTAAGGAAGGGAATAGTATGAAGAATATTGAGAATTTTAAAAGTCCAAAGTATGATGATCCAAGATATGAGATGGTGTTGCCTGATATTTATAAGGTAACTAGGAAGGTAAATGAGGATAGATTATCGACAAAGTTTACTCAATCAGCAGATGAAGAGGCAGAGGTTGTGCGAGATATAGAGGGGTGGGAATATTCAGAAAAATACAGTGGCTATCTACTTAGTTATAATGATAAATTATATTACAGAGATAATAATCATAGGGATGATGTAATTCTAGAATATGATACTTCGGAAGAGACATACTATCTAACTTCTTTGTCATTTGTGCAAGAGCCTGAACTAGGAGAAGGTGAAGATGCTTCTAATATATCGCAGTATCCGTTAGAAGATATTATGGATGAATGGTTCTGTTGGGTGGCTGACTTCTATGATGATTTAAATATTAAAGGCTCTAAAAAGTGTTATCAGGAGTTTGCTTCTTACGATTTAGAAACGCTGGTAGGTTTACGTACAATAATTGGTAAACGAGTGTATAGTAATGATGATGGATTTTATATTACAGAGGATAAATAGGTGTAAATAGTAAAAAAAGGACTGCTCCTTGTGCGTTGCACAAGTGGCAGTCCTTTGTGTATTGTTTATTAAGCAAAAGATAGCACTAGCTATTTAGATAGCTAGTGCTAAGATGTTTTTATATAAGTATCCACTATATTTGATTAGAAAGTTTTATTTTTTAACGTCTGGGACGTTGGTTGGGTTTGCTTTGAATGGGATTTTCACTGGTGTAGATTTGCTTGGTTCTGGAGCCTCGATGTCGGGGTGTTCCCACTCTAGTTGCATGATGCGGAACTGATGTTGGTTGGCAAAGCGTTTGAGTTGCCAATTGTCTCGCTCTAGTTCTTTCAGTCGATCTCCATGAGAGTTGCTGATGTTTTCTAGGTTAGTTAAGCGATAGTGGAAGGTATCATTGTGTTCCATGGTGTGCTCTGTGTCAATGCGTTCTTTCAGCGCATCGATTTCTAGTTGTTGAGATACCATCCAATAAGTTGTGCTCAGCACGTAGAGGATAATCCAAAACAGGGGATTCCGTAGGAGAGTGCCTACTTTCAACAGTAGATTACTCAGCTGTTTCATCATGGGTGTCGCCAGGGATTAAAGGCAAGCGCGCCATCACAAAGTCTAACCATAGGCGGGAAGCATGAGATAGGTAATGTCCTTTTTTCCAAATCACGTGTAAAGTATGCATAATTTCAGGGTTTACTAAAGGACGTACTACCACGCTAGATCCTACTTTTGTATTTTCATCTTCTGTAGGGCATAGACGGCTAGGTAATAGTGCGATTGCTAAGTGAGCAGCTACAGTTTGCAACATTAAATCGCGCTGGCTAGTTTCAAACACGATATGCGGTTGGAAGCCAACAGATTTACAAGATTTTACGATTTCATCATGTAAGTTAAAGTCATCTTTGTGCAATACGAAAGATTGGTCGGCCAATTGATCAAGGGAGATAGAGTCTTCTTCTGCTAATGGATTGTCTTTCGGCAAGATAACACTAAGAGGGTCACTTGTTAAATAGAAGGAATCGAATTCTTTCGCATTAGGTTTAGTACAAATAATCCCCACGTCGATAAGACCTTCTTGGACAGAGATTTCTATTTTTTTAGAACCATGTTCATATAATTCTAATTCGATTTGAGGATAGGTTTGTTTGAACTCTCCCAATAATTGCGCAAAGATAGGGGCATCTGTCACTGGCGGTAATCCAATTAATACAGAGCCTTGTTCTAGGCGGAATTCGTTTTCGAAATCGATTTTTAAATGCTCAAACATGAATACAACCCGTTTAGCATGCGTTAAAAAGATGGTGCCGCCGTCAGTCATTTCAACGGATTTTGCATTACGAATGAATAATACAACACCTAGCTCATCTTCAAGAGCTTTTA
>CAURQH010000027.1:0-13966 GCA_963526885.1 uncultured Veillonella sp.
CCACATGTTCCTGAACAAACCTACCGTAGGATCAGTTTGAGAAGGAATATGTGGTGCTCTTCCCTTACACTATGTTAAGAAACCCGCCACTGGCTACATAAACTAGCAAGAGACGATTTTGATGAATTTCCGTTTCCCAACTTGCAAGACCATACCATCTTTCAATACAATATGCTCTTCACCGCATTTTTCGCCATCAATCTTAAATGCTCCAGCTTTAATAGATCGTCTTGCTTCTCCATTACTTGCTGTTAAGCCTGCATCAGATAGTAATTGTGGTACGAAAACAGGTTCTTCTGTAATAGCCACTTTATATTCAGGAATATCTGTTGGCATCGCATGTTTTTGGAATACACGAATAAACTCATCTTGCCCAAAGTTAGCAGCCTCTTCACCATGGTACAAACGAACAATGGTATGAGCCAATTTCATTTTCACATCTCTAGGATGTGCTGCCCCAGATTCTAAATCTTTGCTCAGTTGTTCTTGTTCCTCAATAGACATATCGGTAACAAGCATAAAGTAACGCATCATCAATTCATCTGGAATAGACATAGCCTTGCCATACATTTCAGAAGGAGCCTCGCTAATACCAATGTAGTTGCCAAGGGATTTACTCATTTTTTGAACCCCATCAAGGCCTTCTAAAATCGGCATCGTGATGATTGTTTGCTCTGGCATGCCTTCTTCGCCTTGTAGATGACGACCCATCAACAAGTTGAAAGTTTGGTCAGTACCACCAAATTCCACATCAGCTTTCAAAGCAATAGAATCATACCCTTGCATCAATGGATACATGAACTCATGAATGCTAATTGGTCGACCTTCTGTATACCGTTTATGAAAATCATCCCGTTCCAACATACGAGCTACTGTATATTTAGAAGCTAGCTTCAATACATCAGCAAAATCTAATTTGCTTAACCATTCACTATTAAAGCGCACTTCTGTTTTAGCAGGGTCTAAGACTTTGAAAATTTGCTCTTGGTATGTTTTTGCATTCGTAATGACTTGTTCTTCCGTCAACGGTGGACGTGTTACACTTTTACCCGTAGGGTCACCGATACGAGCCGTAAAATCACCAATAAGGATGATGACTTTATGACCAAAATCTTGGAACAGTTTTAGCTTGCGCAACACAACAGTATGACCTAAATGGATATCTGGTGCTGTTGGATCCAAGCCCAATTTAACAATCAATGGCGTATTGGTTGCTACAGCCTTCTCTAATTTCTTTTTAAATTCATCTTCCGGTAAAAGATCAGCTACCCCACGGGAAATGAGGCGAAACTGTTCTGCTGCACTAATCATAATTATCTCCTATATTACTGTGAACTGTTAGAGGATTTTGGAGCAATAACTGGGTCTTTCCCTTTATTACTTTTTGATTTAGAAGGACTCTCATCATTTGATGTTGTACCATCATCGTTATCTAAATCTCCGTCTCCATCTTTCTTATCTTTATCTTTTTTATCTTTGTCATCTTTTTTCTTATCTGTAGCTGGGTTTGTATTACCCGCATATGCCTCTGGGCCTACCCCATCTGGCACGGTAAAGTTTGATGCAGGTGTATCAGCCAAGGCTGCTTGCATATATTGTCTCCAGATAATCGCTGGCGTTTGAGCCCCTGTGGTACCATGTAATGTTTCAGAACCACTATCGTCCCCCATCCAAACAACTGTGACTAAATCAGGCGTATATCCAGCAAACCAAGCATCTTTTTCTTCGTCTGTAGTTCCCGTTTTACCCGCTGCAGGACGGCCAAAATAAGCATTACCACCTGTACCATATTTAATACCAGATTCCAACATATTCGTCATTATGTAGGCGTATTTAGGTTCTACTACACGAGTTTCTTCAATGGATGATTCTTCTACAATATTGTTATTGCGGTCTACAATTTTTGTAATTGCCACTGGTTTAACTTTCACACCATTATTGGCAAGAACACCGTACGCCACAGCCATGTCTATTGGTGTCACACCTTTTGTTAAACCACCTAAGGCTACGGCTAAGTTATCATCCCCTTTTTTATCCAATGTGGTAATACCCATTTTTTCTGCTAAGTCTAGCACGTTGGACATACCCACTTTATCAGCTGCCAATACAGCTACTATGTTATTGGAATGAGCCACAGCATTACGCATCGTCATGGCACCGTAGTGTTTACGCGAATAGTTTTGCGGTTTCCAACCATGGAACTCCAACGGTTTATCCACATACACAGTACCTGGGTTATCCCCATGTTTTAAGGCTGCCAAGTATACAAATGTTTTGAAGGACGAACCTGGTTGACGTACCGCCATGGTAGCGCGGTTGAAAGAATCTGTACCACGACCACCCACCATAGCTACGATATGACCATTGTGAGGATTGATCGAAATCAATGCCCCTTGTGGCTGACGCAAGCCATTTTCATCGGTATAGTAATCCGGCAAGTTTTCCATCGCTTTTTCTGCTGCACGTTGTGCTTTCATGTCGATGGTGGTATAGATTTTCATACCTTCTTTATAAATCGCATTATCACCATATCGTTCCGATACTTCATTGATGACATAGTTAACAAAATATCCCATACTACCATATCCATTAGTAGATTGAGGTTTATCCAACAAGTGGATATCTGCTTCTTTCGCTTCCTCTGCATCAGCTTGAGATAAGTAATCATATTTTACCATCTGTCCTAATACAACAGCTTGACGTGCTTTTGCAGCCTTAAGATTATTAAATGGAGAATAATAATTAGGACTTTGTGGCAAGCCTGCTAGAATTGCCATTTGCGCTAGCGATAAATCTTGTACATCTTTACCAAAATAAACATGAGATGCAGTTTGCACTCCATACGCACCTTGACCAAAGTAAATTTGGTTCATATACATTTCTAGAATTTCATCTTTGGTATAGCGTTGTTCAATACGTAAAGCCAATAAAGCTTCCATAATCTTTCGTTTGAAAGTACGATCTTGGGTTAGGAATGCATTTCTAGCTAATTGTTGGGTAATCGTAGAACCACCTTCTGCCACACCATCGTGAACAATATTAACCCATATAGCACGCAAGATACCAATAGGGTCGATACCGTGATGACTATAAAAACGATTATCTTCTGTAGCAATAAACGCATTTTGAAGTTTCTTAGGAATCGTAGCCAACTTGACTGGTACACGATTTTCCTCTGAATGAACAGTAGTGATCAAATCTCCATTGGCATCATAAATTTGAGATGATGCCGCAGGTTTTATATTTGCTACATCAGGCAAAGAAGACATGGTGGCACCTAAAAATCCACACCCTGCTCCTGCAACAATTAATATAAATAAGATGAAGAATAACCAAAAGGAACGTTTCCATGATGATTTTTTCTTCACTGGTTTCTTTTTGACAACTCGTCTCCTCGGAGGAATTGCTCTTGATGAACTAGGATTCATATGTCACCTCTCTAAAGCTCTTTATTTCCTATAGAACACCCTTAATTATACTCTATTTGCTGATGTTTGTACAAATCGAATTCCTCTAAACCCTACTATAGGATAACCGTTGTAGCACCTGCACCACCCTCGTCTAAACTAGCTAGGTCATAACTTTTAATTCCTGGTAAGGTTCGTAAATAATCATGAACCCCCGCACGTAATGCTCCCGTTCCTTTGCCATGAACGATACGAACTGAATTTAATCCGGCTAGTATGGCTTGGTCAATAAAACGTCCTACTTCTACAATGGCTTCATCCACAGTCTTTCCAATGATATTAAGTTCTGTCGATGCATGTTGTTGACGAATCACAGCCATACCAGAACGTTTTCGTTGACGATTGGAGATAGGTACAGGATTTTCTTTACGTAATAAAGCACTAGCCTCTTCACGAGTGGCTGCTAATAAATCTCTTTCTTTCACAGTCACCGTAAGTCCATTCATATCCACTTGAATCCGTTTCCCTTGGATCGCCAATATAGTGCCTATGGATTGTAGGTTGTCTAGAAATACCACATCTCCCACTTTTATCTTAGTCACATCTAAGCGTTCTCGTTTTTCCACAACACCTGTAGGAACAGATACATTGGAAACACCTTTTCTAGCTTTAGAAATCGCATCCTGACGTTTTTGCTTATCTGTTTCATGGAAAGAACCTTTTAACTCTTTAATGATTTGTTCACTTTCAATACGAACAGAACGTTTCATATTTTGCGCTTCTTCGCGAGCTTTTTCTAAAATCACCTTTTTCTTATCCTGTAATGCTTTTTTATCGCGCATCACTTGCGTGCGCATGCGACGAACTTCTTCTTGTTCTTTTTTCAAAGCTCGCTCTCGCTCTTGGGTCTTTCTAAGCTCTTGGTTTAACTCCCGGAGCATATCTTCCATAGCGCTACGTCCGTTCAGTTCCCATTGTTTACGGGCCAAGTCTACCACCTCTTGTGGCAACCCTAAGCGAGCTGCAATGCTGAGAGCATGAGAGCTACCTGCTACGCCAATATGTAGACGGTATGTGGGACGTAAAGTTCTTTCATCAAACTCCACATGACCATTTTCGACACCCTCCGTTTGATAGGCATAGGTTTTGAGCTCATTATAGTGGGTACTCACCATCATGAGTGCTCCCTTTTTGCGGAAGTATTCAATAATAGCAATCCCTAAGGCACTTCCTTCTTCTGGATCCGTACCAGAACCTAATTCATCTAGTAATACTAAATCATTTGGTCCTACCTTTTTCAGTATCCGAATTACCTGCGACATATGGGCAGAGAATGTACTCAAGCTGGCTTCAATGCTTTGTTCATCTCCAATGTCTGCATAGATATGGTGAAAAATTGGTAACGTAGACCCACTGTCCGCTGGAATACATAATCCACTCTGGTTCATCAATGCCAATAGCCCCAAAGTCTTTAACGATACCGTTTTACCACCAGTGTTAGAACCGGTAATCAGCAAAATGCGATATTTCGTCCCCAACGTAATGGTAGTAGGCACGACTACATTAGGAGCGAGCATAGGGTGGCGAGCTTGTAGTAGGTTTACCTCTCGACCTTGACTAATCGTGGCACGGACAGCTTTCATCCGTATGGCTAATTCTGCTTTTCCATAGACAAATTCCACATGGGATACACGTTTACATGCATCTAATAATGTATCTGCATGGCCTCGTACCAACTCTGTTAATTCTTTGTAAATACGAAGTACTTCTTGTTCCTCTGCCAAGGTAGCTTCTTGCAATTCATTATTTAAGTCTACCAATCGCATAGGTTCAATATATAATGTGGCACCTGTAGCTGATCTATCATGGATAAGACCAGGAAATGCTCCTCGATATTCTTGTTTAACAGGAATCACGTAACGATTATTACGCATAGTAACGATAGCTTCTTGGAAGTATTTTTGATTGTCCTTGTCCTGCAATATTCTTTGTAAGTCATTTTTGATAGCATTTTTGGTGCGGCTCATGGTCATACGCAACTGTTGTAGTTTCGGTGTAGCACTATCTAATAATATACCGTAGGCATCAAAAGTTCGTTCAAAGCGCTTGGTCAGCTTATCGTGACTAGGCAAATCCTGTACCCATAAAGATAGTAATGGATAGAGCAAATATTTTTCTTTAAAAAACCGATGCATCCGATTATATGCCAAGATAGTGGTATGCAAGTCCCAAAGCTCTTCACGAGTCAAAATAATTTCTTTACGACTTTTCGTACAAGTTGTACGAATATCTTTCGTGCCACTGATGGGTTGCTCCACTTCTTGCTCTAAGGAGCGCATAGCTTCCACAGTTTCATCTAGGGCATCTTCAATTTTTTGACGGTTGTGCATAGGTTGCAAATTCAGTGCATATTCTTTAGCTATGGCAGAGGAACACACATCTGCCAGCTTTTGCCGTATATGTTGAAAGTCTAAGACTTGTTCACTATTCATTATGATTCCCCTAAAATTCCTTTAAAAAAGTGTCCTCGTGTGATATGAGTAGCTCCTTCTTTGCTCGGTGCTTTCACAGTCCCTTCTAGTAATTGACGATACATACTTACCTCGTTAGCAATCCATTTAGGACTTCGTTGTCTTCCGTCAAGGACTAGACGTTGTAATCCAGAACGTCGTAAGTCATCGATATAGCTTTTCATATCTAACTCACGGCTATTCATAATATGGGTACGACAGAATGGATCTGTATAAATAGCAAATAGTTCACCCTTTCTATCCTGTAAAGCAAAGTCTTGTTTCGTACACACTAATGGACAACCTCGTTTATAACCTGTACCGGCAAAACTGCTGATAGGACAATACTCAGAAATCATCAATTCTACACGGCCCTGCACAATAGCTCCAATAGGCATAATATTTTTACTTGCCATCGTATTCATTTGATACAAGGTAGCCTCTAAGGACACATTGACAGTACTAAATCCTAAGTCATTCAGTATGCCTAAGGTGTGAGAGTTAAAGGTTTGCAATCCTGTATCACCTTCCACAATTCCTGTATATCCCAGTTGATGTAATACTTCTAAAGCGCCCAAGAAATGGACTCGAATCCCATCGGGCTTTGCTTGTACCATATAGGACAGCATATCTCTGAAAGCTGTGCTTTCATTATCCTTGATTACCCTTGGGGTACTGAAGATAATTTCTTTCTTAGCATCTCGACAAAGCTGTACAATCTCCTCATAAGCGGCCTGAGCCACAGGGATTCTGTGTAATGGATCTCCAAATACAATGCGGTCCACTGGTGTCTTGACTGCCTGCAGAACACTTTCTACAGAATCCACTAGGATTTCTAAGTATTTTGTATCAGATTCTAAGGTAGAAATTTGAGTAAATCCTAACACTTGACCTACGGATTTAGTCATGTCTCCTAGTAATTCCATGCCATGCGGCAAATTCTTTTTACGAGTTTCCCAGGATTCTACGTATTGACCGATAAGCAGTTCTTCCATAGCTTCTACAGCACTTCTACGAAGGTTATTTAAGACACTGCTAGGCCACATAAAAAGCCCATCTGGAACCGTTACATGATCTAACTCAAATAATGTATTTCCTAAACGGCCTAATTGTTCCATAATTTTATCCGTTGACGTGGGTTTGTTATTAGCTATTTGTAATACATATTCATCAGTAACCGTAACCGTTTGACCAGACTCTAACATCATTGTCAATGAAACAGTACTACCTTCTTCGCCATATAAGAACATATAGGTTTTGTATTTACGAGTAAAATCTTTCAATCCCCGCTGTTTTGTATATCCACCTTGACTGGCACGGTATACCTTGCCAGATTCCATATTTTCAGTAAGAGGAATCTTGTAAACACCACGTTGGCTTATCATATCTGCAGAAACTGTAATATAGTGCACATCACCGGTATGGGTAATCACCTTCAGTAAATCTCCCACATTGATTATTTCTGTAGTTTCTATCGTTAAGGTACGTCCTTTGACATGCCCTTTCCCAAGGTATTTACCCAAATGGTTAGGAGCACTAATAGTCATCATGGACTTAGAGCCATTATTTTCTAAATAGGCAGTAGAAAACCCACGATTGAATCCTTCTTCTAAACGAGCAAAATCAGCCTCTGTGGCTTGTCCAGATCTATCGATAATAGTCCGATATGTACCGATCACTTCATGCACATAGGATACCTTTTTCATGCGACCTTCTACTTTAAATGAAGCTACACCTACTTCTATAAGTTCCTTCATGTACGCACTATAGTTCAAGTCTTTAGGACTCATAATATAGGTTTCTTTATCATGAGTTATCTGTTCGCCATCTAAGGTAACCAGTTGATAAGGTAACCGACATGGCTGTGCACAAGAACCCCTATTTCCACTGCGTCCACCAATAAAGCTACTCATCAAACATTGTCCAGAATAGGATATACAAAGAGCTCCATGAATAAAGACTTCAATTTCGGCCTTGGCATATTCACAAATGTGGCGAATTTCATCTAGGCTCAGTTCCCTAGATAGAACCACTCGTGTAAATCCCAATCGTTCTAAAAATTGTACGGTCTCCAAATTAGTAGCTGTCATTTGTGTACTACCATGTAACTCTAGAGAAGGTGCCACTTGTCGTGCCATTCTTGCAACACCAAGATCTTGCACTATGATACCGTCTACACCAATGCGTTCTAACTCCCGTAGATGCTCTGCTAAAGCTTTACTTTCACGGTCACCTACTAGAATATTCACGGTTACGTAAATACCCACTTGTAATATATGTGCTAGGCGCAAGGCTTCTCGCAACTCATCGTAGTCAAAATTTCCTGCATGTGATCGCGCATTAAATACTTTACCGCCTAAATAAATGGCATTAGCCCCTGCCTCAAGGGCTGCCATGAAGTTTTCCATTGTCCCTGCTGGGGCTAATAATTCCATCATAACTCCTTATAATAAATCGGTCACCCCTGAAAGAGATGACCGATTCTATACATCCCGTAGGATTTGCGTTCTATCGTAATGTACAACCTTTGTCAGCTAATCTTGCTAAAATCGCTTGGATTCTATCTTCAATATCAGCATCTACCAATGTTCCTTCATGAGAACGGAAAGATAACGTATAGGCTAAACTACGATATCCTTCTTGAATATGTTCTCCTTCATATACATCAAAGATACGAACACTCTCAAGATATTCGCCGCCTTCTTGTTTCATCACTTCTAACACATCAATAGCTTGCACATCTTTTGGTGCTACAATCGCTAAGTCACGACTAGTACCAGGGAATTTAGAAATTGCTGTGAAAGAAATTCCTTTGCGGTTCACTTGTAACAATGCTTCTAAATCCATTTCAAATAAATATGCTTTACCACTAATGTCATAATGACTTGCTACTTGTGGATGTAATTCACCAAAGCGTACTATTTCAACACCCTCTACGGAGATACTAGCACTTACACCTGGATGTAAGTAATATTCTTTACTACGGCTAATTACATAATTTTCAACACCAAGATTAGCGAGTACAGATTCAATGATACCTTTTAGATCATAGAAGTCTACATTTCTAGCCGGTACATTCCATTCTTGGCGATCCCATTTGCCTAGGATAAGCCCTGCTGCCATCATCCGTTCGTTTGGCAATTCTGTAAGCGGCAATGCCTTAGGCTCATACACAGCAGCTACTTCAAAAACGGCTAAATCTAAATTCTTTTGAGCTACATTGCGTTTTGCTGTTTCTAAGACGCTAGGTACTAAAGTAGTACGCATCACCGGAAACTCTTCAGAAATTGGGTTTAGAATAGGAATCGCTTGATGTCTGCTATCTGTTTCAGGAATTAACAAATCTTGCAAACTATCTTTATGCATGAAACTAAAAGTAATAATTTCATCTAAACCAGCTTCAGCCAAAGCATGTTTCACATCATGTACTAAGGCATGCATAGGAGATACTGTTCCCGTTTGGATTCGTGCCAATGGCGTAGTAGGTGCAATATTATCGTAGTTGTGAATTCGTGCTACTTCTTCTGCAATATCTGGCATACCTGTTACATCATCGCGCCAAGATGGGATAGTCGCTACTAATACATCACCCTCTTGTTGTATTGTAAATGACAATGTTGTTAATATATTCACCATTTCTGCTTCATCAATAGCAGTTCCTAAATAAGCATTAACTGCTGCGCTTGTGAAAGGCACTGTGCGCACTTCTTTAGGTGCAGTATATACATCAATCACACCTTTAGCTACTGTAGCACCTGGTGTAATATCCAACAACAATTGCGCTGCCCGATCTAATGCCAATGGAGTCATTTCGCTATTCACTCCACGTTCAAAACGACCAGAGGCTTCAGACCGCAAGCCTAATGCACGAGACGTGCGGCGAATAGAGGCACCATTGAATACAGCAGCTTCTAATACTACTGTTGTTGTTGCATTGGACACTTCACTATCAGCACCACCCATGACACCAGCCACCCCTACAGCACGATCAGTATCAGCGATAACTAGCATAGTGTTTGCTAATGTACGATCATTGCTATCCAAGGTTTGAATCACTTCTCCTTCTGTGGCTTTACGAGCCACTAAACTATGTCCATGTAGATGATCATAGTCGTAAGCATGCATTGGTTGACCTAATTCTAACATCACATAATTTGTTACGTCCACCACATTATTGATAGGACGAATACCACAATTACGCAAACGATTTTGTAACCATAATGGAGATTTTTGAACTTTTACATTTTCAATCAAGCGTCCCATGAAACGAGAGCATAACTCTGTATCAACAATAGAAATATTCAAACGACCTTCAATGGATGGTCCCTCTTCTCGGACTGTTACCTCTGGGAATGTAGCTTCTGTTTTATCTAATACGGCAAATTCACGGCTTAAACCAACCATGGAGAAACAATCCGCACGGTTTGGTGTCAACTCAAATTCATAGACTACATCAGTAAGTCCGAGAACTTCTTTTACATCTTGTCCAATAGCTGTACCCTCAGGGAAGATATAAATACCAGTCGCTTCTTCTGGTAACACTACATCGGTAGATAAACCGAACTCTGCTACAGAACAGAACATGCCTTCCGACACTTCTCCACGAAGTTTACCTTTTTTAATTTCTGTGCCATCTGCCAAACGAGATTTATGATATGCCACAGGAACAATTTGTCCCACTGCCACATTAGTAGCAGCTGTTACGATTTGTTTCGTAACCGGCTCCCCTTCTTCTGTTAAGCATTCTACTTGGCACACTTGTAATTTATCTGCATCAGGATGTTTCGTAATCTCTACAATTTTTCCTGTATAGATTTTTTTAATACCTGTATCGCAGTTAATGACTTCTTCTACTGGAATACCAGCTTGTGTTAAGGCATCTGCAAACTCTTGAGGGTTCTCGCCAAGATTCACAGATACATAGTCTTTCATCCATTGTAAACTAGCTTTCACGATAACCTCCTAGAATTGCGTCAAGAAACGTTTATCATTTTCATAGAATAAACGTAAATCATTAATACCATATTTTAACATTGCAATACGTTCTACGCCCATACCAAAGGCAAAACCTTGTACTTCACTTGGATCGTAACCATTCAATTTCAATACATTTGGATGTACCATACCGCAACCAAGAATTTCTAACCACCCTGTATGAGAGCATACACGGCATCCTTCACCGTGGCACATGCAACAAGAAATATCTACTTCTGCACTTGGTTCTGTGAAAGGGAAGAAACTTGTACGGAAACGAACCGCTGTATCTTCACCAAACATGTGTTTCAAGAACAATTCCAATGTTCCTTTCAAGTCAGAAAAGGTAATATGCTTGTCAATTACAAGCCCTTCCACTTGATGGAATACCGGAGAATGCGTCGCATCATAGTCCCAACGATATACTTTTCCTGGTGCAATCATACGGATAGGTGCATTTTTTTCACTACCTTGCAATGTTCTTGCTTGCACTGGAGATGTATGGGTACGAAGTAATACGGAATCAGTAATATAGAAAGAATCTTGCATATCACGAGCTGGATGATCTGCAGCTAAATTCAAGCATTCAAAGTTAAAATAGTCCGACTCAATCTCAGGACCTTCTTCTACAGCATATCCCATAGACACAAAGAATTGTTCGATTTCTTCATTGATTTGCGTTAATGGATGTAAATGGCCTTTACGAACAGAACGACCTGGTAAGGTAATATCAATGGTTTCTTGTTCTAATTTAGCTGAAAGTACAGCAGATTCCATTTTTTGTTGCACTTCATCTAAAGCTTCTTCCAACGCTACACGAACTGTATTTACCAAGGCCCCCATAGCAGGACGTTCTTCTGGAGATAGTTTACCTAGTCCTTTTAATAAAGATGTCACTTCCCCTTTTTTACCTAAATAGGTAACACGAATATCTTGTAATTCCTGCAAGTTCGCAGCCCCTTGAATTTGGGCGATTGCTTTCTCTTGCAATGCTTGCAATTGTTCCTTCATTGATTCCTATCCTCCAACTATTCTTCATCTAACAACGACCATGGTAATTCTGGTAATACCAAATCGTCAAGAACCATAAAAGTTCCACTTCCCATATAGACAAGTTCTCCCATATCGTTATACAAACGACAAGATGTAACCATCGTGCTTTGACCTTTGTGTTCCACATTGGATACACCGCGGATTCTAGCATTTTTAGGCAATGATTTCACAAAATTGCCATTGATTTGCGCCGTTGTTACTTGTTTTCCTAATGTAATACAAGCCAATCCCATAAGATAATCTGACAAACTCAAATGCACCCCACCATACACATCGCCTCGTGGATTGTTATGTAACTGTTCTTCACTGTGAAAGTCTAGTTCCACATGTCCTGGTGACACATTCTTAAGGGTAACATGATGTAGCACCTCAAAAGGATGTGAACTTGTATGTTCTTGAAAGTATTCTAATAATGTTGTATGTGCCATGTATATAACCTTTCTAAGCTTATCATTTTATTATAGAGGAAAAACTACCTCATTATCAATAGATAGCTTAGAAATCCTTGATTAAATCTAATAATCCTTGTTCATCCATCACAGGGATACCCAATTGTTCCGCTTTTGTTAATTTACTACCTGCATCGTCACCGGCAATGACCAAAGTAGTTTTTTTACTAACCGAACCTGTTACCTTTGCACCATGAGCTTCCAAGATTGCCCCTGCTTCAGTACGCCCCATGGAAGTGAGTTTACCTGTCAAGACAATGATTTGACCTTCCAGTTCATTACCAGCGGCTTCTTGTACTTCCTCTTCTAAACGTACACCAGCACTACGTAAACCCTCTACTATTTCGCGATTTCGTTCATTTCCGAAATATTCCACCAAACTTTTTGCCATAGTCGGTCCAATTTCATCGATACTTGTCAACTCATCCATAGTTGCATTCAGTAAGCTATCGATGGAAGTAAAGTATTTTGCAATGGTCTGTCCTGCTTTAGCACCAATTAAACGTATACCCAGTCCAAACAACACACGACCTAGTCCACGTTGTTTAGAATCGTCAATTGCTTTTAGTAAGTTTTGCGCCGACTTTTTACCCATGCGCTCTAAGGATGTAATATCCTCTTCTTTTAAATGATACAAGTCCACTACCGTTTCAATCCGATGGTTCGTCACTAAGGCTTCCACAATACTTGGTCCTAATCCATCAATATTCATGGCATCACGGGAAGCAAAATGAATGATACCTTCCTTTTCTACAGCTGGACAATGCTCATTGCTACAATAGATGGCCACTTCCCCTTCACGGCGCACCGTAGGAGATTCACAAACCGGGCAAGCATTGGGCATTTCGTAAGGCACAGAATTCGATTTTCGTTTATCTACCACCACAGAAATTACCTCTGGAATAATTTCTGCGGCTTTATGAATACGTACCGTATCACCAATACGAATGTCTTTTTCTTTAATAAAGTCTTCATTGTGCAAAGTTGCCCGTGATACATTCGTACCAGATACGAAGACAGATTCTAATTCTGCCGTTGGCGTTAATACCCCTGTGCGACCTACATTTATAGTAATATCTTTAACGACAGTTTCCACTTCTTCTGGTGGATATTTGAAGGCCGTCGCCCATTTGGGATCCTTCGCTGTGGTGCCCAAGGTTTCTTGGTCTTCAAAGTCATTTACTTTTATCACCATACCATCTGTATCATATGGTAACTGATGACGTTCTACCTCCCAGTAATGAATATGTTCTACCACCTCTGCAATAGAATGGCACAGTTTATAGTGTGGATTGACATGAAATTTGAAAGTTTCTAACTGTTGCAATAAGTCATATTGCGTATGAATAGACGATCCCTCTGAAGAGCCGATAGCATAGGCAAAAAAATCTAGGTTTCGACTAGCCGTAATAGCCGGGTCTTGTTGGCGCAAGGAACCAGCAGCCGCATTACGTGGATTGACAAAAGTTTGTAAGCCAGCTTCTTCTCTTTCTTCATTGATGCGTTTGAACTCCCTATGCGGCATATAGGCTTCCCCACGAATTTCAATGAAAGGAGGTGCATTTTCAATGAC
>CAURQH010000028.1:0-13947 GCA_963526885.1 uncultured Veillonella sp.
ACAAAAAGAACGCCAACAATGATGGACACTGTTTTTACATTCTTTTTATTGTTCAATAAACGCATCATAGTGTATCTACCTTCTTTCTTTATATTCGTCCTATCAGGCGCAACCATCGATCATGGTCACCCCATACATATTCTAATCGTAAATATTCATGTACATCATAGGAAAGAGCAAATTCATTTGTTTTTTCCGTTATATCTCTTTCATATCTTGCATTCCAACGGTTTCCAATAGTTTGCTGCACTATCCCGTACTGATGGTGATTCGGGAATTCGTATTGATATCCTATCTTTGTATCTTTCGTGAATTGGTACCCATAAGATGGCTTAAAGGACCATTCCAAACGGTTCGGCAAAAACTCTGTTTCCACATACCAGTCATGAGGTCCATCATGAACCCCTGTATACAACCGTAATCCCACAGAATCAACGCCACGCCCCATATCCAAATAGCCTTCTCCACGAAGAATATACTTAGAGGAATCTACTTGAATTTGCAAAGTCGTCTCTGAACCCACTTCCAAGATTGGAATCATAGTCACACCGAACTGTGTAACACCTCGACTTTTGTTGAGTTCACTTTGTATCTCTTTTTCTATCATCATTTGATGACGTCTCACGAAAGAGACTGGCAGACCTTCTAATTGACGCAATTTCTTTTCATAATATTGACGCATAGTATAGAAGAACACGCTCGGTAATGTATTCGATTGAATCGTTACCGCCGTACGACTTACGCTGTTTCCATTAGGAACTAAATACACCGTCGCTTTCGCAGTATCTTTTCCTACTACATCAATTTGTGGCGTAAATTCAGGAAGAGACCCTTCTAGGTCACTACGCACCGACTTTTGCACCAATGGTGTAACCCAATCTAGTGAATCCAGTGATGCCCCTAAGAGCATTTGCTCTAATCGAGGCTTTACATTCCCTAAATCTGCATCTATTAAGGAGCGTCCATAAGGAGATATGTTACCATAGTTCACCGTAGTTTCCAGAGATTGCACTACCTTTCCATACGGCTCTAAGGCAAGATGAATATGTAAAGCATCGCCCACATCCATAGAAATGGTTTTCACCGTATATCCATAGAGGATTCGATCCACCACATCCATCGTTGCTTTTTCATAAGCCTCAAGAGAGTCTCTAATTTGAAAATCTTCTTTCCCTTGGTACATATAAGTAGCCGCACCTTGAATGCTGGCAACCATACGCGATTCCAAGGCTTTTGGAATCGTTCCTGTTGTACTGTGCAGGTCCACATGCACCGTTTGAACAGGAGCACCATAGACGGAAGGAGTCCCTAATGTTGCCATTAGAAGAGCCCCTCCTATCCATTTTTGTATCGTCATGAATTAGAATTGTCCACCAAAGCTGAAGTGGAATTTCTTCTGATTTTTACCAATACCATAGTCGATACGTACTGGACCAATTGGTGTTGTCACACGCACGCCGGCACCGACGGAAGCATTGAATGTTTTAGAATGAGAGAACCAAGGTACATTTGGTGCATCCCATGCATCACCTAAATCTGTGAATAGGGCTCCGCTTACTTTGTTCCAAATTGGGAAACGATATTCCGCTGTGAAGTTGTACATTTTCTTACCACGGTATTGATCATCTTCATAAGCACGAAGAGAATCAGAGCCACCAATTGTATATAATTGGCTATATGGTAAATCACCAACAGCCCAACCGATACGGCCACGGAACGCCAATACTTGTTTATTGCCTACTTTTTTGTACGTTCTAGCTTCGCCAGTAAATTTGTAGAAGTTAAAGTCACCGCCTAAGCCATGCCCCCCCCATTGTAATGTACTAGATAAACGTTTACCACGACTTGGTTCGTATACATTATCACGGGAGTCGAATACTTTTTGCCAGCTAATGCTGTTTGTTGTGCCAAAGTTGTGTTTTAAATATCCAGAGGATAAGAATGGATAACCATAGTTATTCCAACGATGTCCTGAGCCAGGACCTCCTTTTACATCTGTATCATAACGGAAACCACTGGAATCCTTATTATCCCAAATATAGGTATCTTTTCGATGTTCTAATGTCAAATAATCACGAGTAAACTCAGCAGTTTGACGACCTAATGAAATATTGAAACCGTTAGATTTTCTATCATAGGTAGCCACAGATTGTCCTTTTTCATTGTAATCTGTGTATTCATTCAATTGATTAAAGTATGTTACACCAAGGGATGTACCTTTATTATCAATCCATGGACGTAAGTAGGATACAGAGTAGTTTTTAGACCCTGCTTTACCGCCGAATTCCCAGTGAACCTTAATTTTATCACCAGTACCACGTAAGTTTTCTTCCCCTACTTCTACGATACCCACAAATCCATCAGAACCAGAGTAACCAGCACCCAATGTGATGGTACCTGTTTTATGTTCTAATACGTCTACTTCAATGTTTACCATCTCTTCTGTGGATCCTTGTGTTAAACGTACGTTTACATCATCAAAGAACCCTAAGTTATACACTTTTTCTACAGAACGACGTACTAAGAATTTATTGAATGGTTGACCTACTTTTTGATTAAATTCACGAGTAATCACTCGATTTTTTGTTTTCTTATTACCATGTGGAGTAATGCGTTCTACAATGCCTTCTACTACAGATACATGTAATACACCATTATCATCTACTGCCATGTCTTTCACATGAGCTAAGATATAACCATCACGTTGGTACGCAGCATTAATACCTTGGACTTTTTCCCCTACGGAAATTGTATTTAATACCGTGTTTGGTTGCACGCCTAAGTAGTTCACCAATACATCTGTTTTGTACACTGTATTACCTTCTACAGACACACCTTTAATCACTGGATTTAATGTCACATGGTAAGCTACTTTCACACCTTCTGGTACTTCCGTGAATACTGGTGTAATTTCTGAAAGAACGCCGGAACCACCTAAGTTAGCAATCTCTTTAGAGATTCCCTCTACAGTTACAACATCCCCAATTTTACCTTGCATCAAGGATAAGAATGCTGGTTGATTTGCTTGATCAAGACCTTCTATAGAAATATGAGTGATGGTTTTACCTACATATTTTTGTAATTCTGCTTCTGTTAAAGACGTGAAATAACGAGCTTGCACTTGAGGGATTGCTGTTTCTACTCCGGCTGCTTGTGCTTCTTCTAATTTATCACCACCGGCTTTTGTGATAGTTTTAACTTCTTTATCATTTGTAGCTAAGGAAGAGTTATCCACACGTTTGCGTTGCTCTTCGATGGCATCACGTTGTGCCGCTTCCGATAAACCTTCACGAGCTGCTGCGATAGCTGTTTCTGTAGCTGCATCACCAGAGGCTACTGCTTCTTGACGCGTAGTATTTTGCTTTCCTAAGTCCGCCATGGACAATTTAGCAATTGTTTTGCCACTTTCAGTTGTCGTAGCATTATCAGCAAACACTGGAGTGGCACTGATTGCTGCTAGAACAGCAAAGGTTAAAAATTTCTTATAAGATAGGTTTCCCTTCATATATGTTCCTCCTTAGAATATAAAAGGTGCTAATCTCGCAAAATACGTCCACCAGCTTGCACTGCATGTAACATGTCTTTTGAACTAATAGAGGGCTCTGGTGTTACCTCCACAGTTGGTCGCGTAGTCACCACATGTTCTTGTTTTTCCACGGTTTCCACTACCTTAGTTTCTGATTGTTCTACAGGTGGTGATTCTTTTACAACCACTGGAGTACTGACCTTACTTGGCTGTACTTCCACCTGCGTGTCAATGACCGGAGTGTTTGCGGTATTCCCTGTTTCATGTTGTGATAGCCACCAATGTGTTGCCCCTATGATTCCTACTAGTGCAATAGCTAAGACAGCTCGTTGTGCATAAGACACAATAGAAGGTTTGCCTTCATTCATCTGTTTCATCTCTGCTTGCGCTAGGAACAAGTGAAAGTTTCCTTTCACACTTCCTTTGTTAGCATACGATGTAGCTGCTGCATCTAACCAAGCACGAACCATGCGAATGCGTTTTTCCATAGGTGTTGTTACAGGTTCCATACGTTCCTCCTTTCATAACCATATAATCGTAGTTAGAAAGAAAAAAGTGAACCAATTTTTTACTATCTTTACTATTATACCAATGAACCGCTATTTTGCCTATTTTTTTCTACTAACTTTCTATATAGTACTCTACTTTTTTAAGATTTTAATGAAGAATCTCTTTCAATATCATTCCATTTCACCATAGTTCGCCAGATATTGTAATCTATGCTATACTTATTCATAGCATGTAAGGAGGTTCCTTATGGACATAATAATTAATGTGGGGATTTCATTCCTTGTGGGTTTGGTCTCCCTATTTCTTATACTCAGGATTGAACCGCACAGCCATAATGTGTTAAGCACATCTGGTCGTATCAATCGCTTTCAATTTATCATAGGCATATTATTTTTATCTGCTTCCATGCATATCTTTAATATGTTTATCCAACAACTATTAACCGTGGTGGTTATTTTACCTGCCTATTTTGCTATCAAAGCATTGGCCTATGCCGGTTATATTATACTATTACCTTTCTATTATACCTTGTACATCCGTCGTCTCAACGACATCGGATTGCCTGGTCGCTTTATTGGTATCTTATTGGGCATGTATATACTATGTACAAATCTGTACATCCCATTAAAAAATATATACATTTTACATCTTATTATCGTCTATATCCTTCATGGATTCCTAGCCTGTTTCCCAGGTTCTACAGGGAACAACCGTTACGGTTCTCCTACACGTTGGCCTAGTAAAAGTAAGAAAGGATAATCACTATGGGATTCTTCGACTGGTTCACTCAGACCCCAGACCATATCATAAGCTATGCCCCTGGTGGTCATACATTGCAAGTTAAAATTACTTACAATACAGAAACTGGACTCTTCACCTATCGTGGTCGCTATGGTACACGCGCCAAGTTTTACGATACAGATATCGATCACATCGATAACAAAGAGGTGAGTCGCACTCATCGTGTCTTACTCATTCAAGGTCAGGATACTTGCCTTGCTACTCTCGATGTTCTTACCAACTTAGTCAATGAAAATTTACAAGCTTGGATTGAATCTCGTGGCGCTGTGGCTTACGATTACGATCAGCAACAACGTGGCTTATGGGTGAACACGGCCGCCGTAAAAGCTGCGATCGACGCAGGTCCTCCAGTAGAAACTACTACTATTGAAGTAGAGGATACATCTGATGATGCTACCAATACATCTGATGTAGTGCCCACTCAGGATGACCCCATTCTTCGTATCAAACAATTAAAAGAACTCCTTGATATTGGAGCCATTACTGACGAAGAATTTCAACAGAAAAAAGAAGAATTACTCAATAAAATCTAAACACTAAAAGGACTGTTCCCAGTTTCGCTTTCACTGGAACAGTCCTTTTCTATGTGTCATTCAATATTCTCTTCTCTTTTACGGCATAATAATGCCACCAACTAAGTTCGACACATGGTCGATATGTTGGCTTTCACAGTAAGCGCTCATTTCACTAGCGATGATGCCAATAGCTCGTGGATCTACCATCGTTGCCGTCCCCACAGACACGATGTCAGCTCCTACCAGCATAAATTCTAAGGCATCTTCACCAGTCATGATGCCACCGCCCCCCATGATAGGGATATTAATGGCTTGTGCCACTTGATGTGTTAAACGCAATGCCACTGGTTTCACAGCGGGACCAGATAAACCACCATATATATTCCCCAACAATGGTTTGCGAGTCCGTAAGTCTACAGACATCCCTAATAGGGTATTAATCATGCTAATACCATCTGCCCCTGCTGCTTCTACAGCACGAGCAATTTCTACGATATCTGTTACATTGGGCGATAATTTCATAATCACCGGTAAATTTGTATTCGCTTTTACTGCTTTACAGACAGCAGCCGCACTCTCCGCCTGCACACCAAATGCCATGCCTCCGCATTTGACATTAGGGCAACTAATGTTGACCTCTAAAGCTGCTACACCTTCAACAGTCAACGTTTTTGCCATAAATTCGTACTCTTCTAGTGTATTACCAGAGATATTGGCAAAAATTGGTACATCATAATGTTTTAAATTTGGCAATATATCAGCTACGAAAGCTTCTGCTCCTGGATTTTCTAATCCAATACAGTTCAATACTCCAGATGGCGTTTCCGCAATGCGAACACCCGCATTACCAGGTCGAGCTGTAGGTGTTAAGCCTTTTACAGAAATCGCCCCCACCTCTGTATTGAGATCTAAATATCCATCGTATTCCAATCCGAACCCAAAGGTGCCCGACGCTGCTACGATAGGATTTTTCATAGAGATACCACAGAACTCTACAGCTAATTTAGGATCTACAGTAGCCATTAGAAAAACACCTCCTCAGCAGGGAACACAGGGCCATCTTTACATACTTTATACCGTGTACCACTTTTACCTTGGCAAGCACAGCCTACGCAACCGCCAGTACCACAACCCATGCGTTCCTCTAAAGACACTTGGCAAGGCACTTCCATTTGTTGAGCTACAGCAGCCACACCTTTCATCATTGGTGTAGGGCCACATGTCAAAACTGCATCAAACTGTTCTTCTTTCATAAGTGTTTCCATCACAGTCGTAGGATATCCTTTAGTCCCTAAGGATCCATCATCCGTGGTGATATGAACGGTCACGGGGCTATCTTTGAACAAGTCTGCCCAGAAAGATTCACTTGCATTGCGGAAACCTAATATCACATGCGCCTCTTGGCCTGGCTGTAACCGATCAGCGATACATAGCATGGGCGCAATTCCAACACCACCACCAACGAGTAACATGCGGTCTGCAGTGGTAAACGCTTGACCTAATGGTCCCAAGCAATCTAAGGTATCCCCTTCTTGTAGTTTGGTCATTAGTTCAGTGCCTTTACCTACCACACGATACAATAAGTCGATAGTACCTGCTTTCGCATCAAATCCTGCATAGCTGATAGGTCGGCGCAACAGGGGAGCTGTGCCCCCTGTAACACGAACATTACAAAACTGTCCTAGTTGTGCCTCTTTTGCTTGTTTCGGTGCATATACGGACATTCTCCATACATCACTCCCTATTTGGGTGTTATGAATCACTCGACCCATTTCTACATATCCACTCATGTATGATTACTCCATTTCATAATCTTGAACAGCATCTACTGTAATTACATCACCTGCAGTAGCACGACTCGCCACTACATGTAACACTTCACGAGCTGTATCTAAGGATGTCAAACATGGTACACCCATTTCTACAGCTAAACGACGCAATTGGAATCCTTCACGTTCTGGTTTTTTACCATAGGTTAATGTATTCAACATCAAATCCACTTTACCTTCACGAATGAAATCAGCGCAGTTTGGATTGCCTTCAGAAATTTTATTTACTACTGTGCAATCCACACCATGTTCCGTGAAGTAACGGCCTGTACCACCAGTAGCCATAATATGGTATCCCAAATCGATAAAGCCTTTTGCTAAACGAGCCGCTTCTTCTTTATCACGGTCTGCTACAGTCATCAAGATATTGCCTTTATCCGGAATGCGCATATTTGCACCATGGATGGCTTTGAATAAAGCGTCTGCATAGGTGCGGCCAATACCCATTACTTCCCCAGTGGATTTCATTTCTGGTCCTAAGGCAATTTCTACTAAGCCCATTTTAGAGAAGGAGAATACCGGTGCTTTCACCGCCACATGTGGACGAGCTGGCACTAACCCCGTTGGTAATCCCAAGCTTTCTAATGTTTCTCCTAAGGCAATGCGTGTCGCATATTCTACCATATTGATACCAGTCACTTTACTGATGAAAGGCACTGTACGGCTAGAACGAGGGTTCACTTCGATAACATGAAGTTCTCCATTTACCACAATATATTGAATATTTAATACACCTTTTACATTAAGTCCTATGGCAATACGGCGTGTATAGTCTACGATTTGTTCTGTCAACTCTTCCGTCAAATGTTGTGCTGGATATACGGCGATAGAGTCACCAGAGTGTACCCCTGCTCGTTCTATTTGCTCCATAATCCCCGGAACACATACATCAATACCATCAGAGATAGCATCTACTTCGACTTCCATGCCCACCATATAGCGGTCAATTAACACTGGGTGATCCTTCGATGCCACTACAGCTTCTTTCATATAACGATCAAGCTCTTGATCATTATACACGATTTCCATAGCACGACCACCTAGTACATAGGACGGACGAACAATCAATGGATATTGCAATCGTTTTGCCGCTTCTAAGGCCTCTTCATCACTGGTTACCAACGCTCCCACTGGACGTGGAATCTCTAATTGTGCCAATAATGCATCGAACCGTTCGCGATCTTCTGCCATATCGATGCTGTCTACGGATGTGCCTAGAATGTTTACACCTCTTTCAGCCAACGGGCCAGCCAAGTTGATAGCTGTTTGTCCACCGAACTGAGCGATAACCCCTACAGGATTCTCCTTGCGAATAATTTCCATCACATCATCTACTGTCAACGGTTCAAAGTACAAGCTATCAGATGTATCAAAGTCAGTACTTACCGTCTCTGGGTTGTTGTTGATAATGATGGATTTCATACCTGCTTTACGCAATGCCCAAGAGGAATGTACAGAGCAATAATCAAACTCTACGCCTTGGCCGATACGAATTGGACCAGAACCAAGAACGATAACACTGTTTTCACCACGTGGCACAACTTCATCTTCAGTGGCATAAGCACTGTAATAATATGGTGTGTGTGCTTCAAATTCTGCGGCACAAGTATCTACATATTTATAGGTCGGATGATTGTTTAGTTCATTGCGTTTTGCCAATACGTCCTCAGGGGAGCAATTCGCATAGCGAGCAATTACTTTATCTGGGAAGGAGTATTTTTTAGCCAATCGAAGGTTACTTTCAGTCACACCATTGGCTGCTAAATCTTTTTCCACCATCACGATGCTTTTGATTTTATTAATAAAGAAAGCGTTAATTTTTGTAATGTAGCAAATCTTTTCTACACTAATTCCCGCACGAAGTGCTTGTGCAATGACATACAAACGTTCATCATCCACTAATTGTAATCGTTCAATAAGTTGCTCTGGTGTTTCATGAGCAATCTTTTTCAATTCAATATGGTCTAAACCAATCTCTAGAGAACGGATGGCTTTTAACAGAGACCCTTCCAAGGTTCTGTCGATAGCCATAACTTCGCCAGTGGCTTTCATTTGTGTTCCCAACGTACGGTCCGCCAAATTGAATTTTTCGAATGGCCAGCGAGGGAATTTTGTTACCACATAATCCAAGGATGGCTCGAAACATGCTTTTGTTTCACCTGTTACGGCATTGGTAATTTCATCCAATGTCATACCGATAGCTACTTTAGCTGCTACTTTGGCAATTGGATAGCCTGTCGCTTTGGAAGCCAATGCAGAGGAGCGAGATACACGCGGATTTACTTCGATTACATAGTATTGATTGCTGTACGGATCCAAGGCATATTGCACATTACAACCGCCTTCAATCTCAAGATAGCGAATAATATCTACAGAGGCTGTCCGCAACATTTGGTATTGTGTATCGTTCAATGTTTGAGACGGTGCCACTACCACAGAGTCACCTGTATGCACCCCTACTGGGTCAATGTTTTCCATATTACATACAATGATACAGTTATCTGCACGGTCACGCATCACTTCGTACTCGACTTCTTTCCAACCAGCTACAGATCGTTCTACAAGAATTTGATGGATCGGACTCAGCTTGATGCCTCGAAGGGCAATCATGTACATTTCTTCTTCATTATGAGCAATACCGCCACCTGTACCACCTAATGTATAGGCAGGACGGATGATGATTGGGTATCCAATACGATTGGCAAAGTCCACAGCCTCTGCTACATCACTAAAAATATCAGATTCTGGCACAGGCTGATTAATACGTTTCATTGCCTCTTTAAACAGTTCACGGTCTTCCGCTTGTTTGATAGCCTCTAATGTAGTTCCTAAGAGTTTCACATCATACTCTTTTAAAACGCCTGCCTCTGAAAGCTCCACCGCCATATTAAGGCCTACTTGTCCACCTAACGTAGCCAGTACACCATATGGGCGTTCTTTGCGAATAATTTCTGTCACAAACTCCAAGGAAATAGGCTCAATATAGACACGGTCTGCAATATCGCGGTCTGTCATTATCGTAGCTGGATTGGAGTTTACCAATACAACTTCATAACCTTCTTCACGAAGAGATTGACACGCCTGTGTACCTGCATAATCAAACTCAGCTGCCTGTCCGATAATAATTGGACCAGAACCAATTACAAGAACTTTCTTCTTTTCCATCATTAACCTCTTCTCATCAATGTTTTAAAACGTTCAAATAAATACACATTATCAGTTGGCCCCGGAGACGCTTCTGGGTGATATTGTACCGACATAATCGGCAACTCATTATGCACTAATCCTTCTACAGTACCATCATTCACACTGCGATGGGATACGCGCAATCCAGAACCCTCTAGGCTTGCTTCATCAACTGCATAACCATGATTTTGAGAGGTAATATGAACACGATTCGCATCTAAATCTTTTACTGGATGATTGGAGCCACGATGACCAAAACGTAATTTATACGTTTCTCCACCAAATGCACGAGCAATCAGTTGATGCCCCATGCAAATGCCAAAGATTGGTTTTTGACCCACTAATTTTTTAATTTCTTCAACAATTTCAGGTACGTCTTTCGGGTCTCCTGGTCCATTGGACAAGAAGATACCATCAGGATTGCAAGCCATCACTGTTTCAGCCTTTGTATTAGCTGGGAAAATAGTTAAACGACATCCTTCATTTTCCAAGGATTGAAGAATATTTTCTTTCACGCCAAAATCGTATACAGCAACATGAAACTCAGCTGTATCCTGACCACGGCGACCTTCCCATTTTGTGGTAACACGCATAATATGATCCGTCGCTAGTGGTTGTGCTAATAAAGCATCGATTTTATCTTGTGGTGTATCTATTGGGCAAATCACGCCTTTCATCACACCATGGCTGCGGATAGCACGTGTAATCGCACGTGTATCCACATTATACAAGCATGGGATACCATGCGTACGCATATATTCTTCAAAAGTGCCTTCATTTTGCCAATTACTTGGGAACGTGCACAACTCTCCTACAATCATGGCTTTGCAATAGGGTTTAGAAGATTGATCTACCTCACGTGTGACACCATAATTACCTACTAGAGGATATGTTAAAGTAATAATTTGATCTGCATATGACGGATCTGTTAAAATCTCTTGATATCCAGTCATGCCTGTATTAAACACTACTTCCCCAACAATTGGCATGCCCCCCAGCAATGTGCCCTCAAAGATAGTCCCATTTTCTAATACTAATTTTCCTGTCACCCGATTACAACCCCGTCTTTCATTACAATTTGTCCATCTACTACTGTTAATTTTGCTTTACCAATGACTGTCATACCATCAAATGGGCATGATTTACCACGAGTGTAGAATGCATTTCTATCTACAGTCCATGTTTCGTCTAAGGAAAGCACTGAAATATCTGCAGGTTTACCTACTTCTAGTACGCCACCATCTACTCCAATGAGTTGAGCTGGTTTTGTACTCATCAAATTGATGATTTCATCAATTGTAAGGATACCTGTTTTTAATACATGTGTAACTACTGCTGCAAAAGATGTTTCCAATCCTGTGAAACCATTCGCTGCACAGCAGAATTCCACGTCTTTTTCTTCGTACGCATGCGGTGCATGGTCCGTAATTATGGCATCAATCGTACCATCTTGTAAGGCTTCTAACAACGCTTGGCGATGATCTTCAGAACGAATTGGCGGAGCCATTTTGAAATCTGTATTATAATCTCGTAAATATTCGTCTGTGAAAGCCAAATGTTGACTTGTTACTTCACAAGTTACTTTTACACCTTGTGCTTTTGCTCGGCGTACTTGGTCTACTGCACTTTTTGTACTTACGTGAGCAATGTGGATATGTCCACCAGTCATTTCCGCTAACATAATATCACGGGCTACCGCTAAATCTTCTGCTACAGCTGGGCGACCTTTTACACCCATTTCATAAGAAACAATACCTTCATGCATATGACCTTCGCAAGTTAAGCTACATTCTTCGGCATGGTCGATCACCATTTTGTCAAACATGGATGAATATTCTAGGGCACGGCGCATGAATGCTGCATTTTCTACATAGTGTCCATCATCAGAGAAGCCTACTACACCGGCTTCTGCCAAGTCACCCATTTCAGTTAACTCTTTACCTTGTAAACCTTTAGAGATGGCCCCCATGAATTCAACTTTCACCACACCGGTTAACTCTGCTTGTTTACGTAAACCACGTACTAATGCCGCATTATCCACAACAGGGTTTGTATTTGCCATAGTTACAACACGTGTAAATCCACCTGCTGCTGCCGCTTGTGTACCACTGTGAAAGTCTTCTTTCGCTTCTTGTCCTGGTTCACGTAAATGCGTGTGAATGTCAATCAGACCTGGGGCTACAATTAATCCTGTTGCATCATACACTTCTGCTTGCTCAGCTTGTAAGTTTTGTCCAATCGCTGCAATTACACCATTTTCTACAAGAATATCTGCTACTTCATGTTGTCTTTTTGCCGGGTTAACCACGGTACCATTTTTAATCAGCAAGCTCACTACCGTCACCTCCAATAATTGTTAAGTATAAAATCGCCATACGGATGGCTACACCATTACGTACTTGTTCTTGGATCACCGATGCGTCACCATATGCAACATCTGGCGCAATTTCAAGACCTCTGTTCATAGGTCCTGGATGCAATACTAACACATCATCTTTGGCATGTTCTAAGACAGATTTATTAATACCAAAGATACGTGCATATTCACGATTACTTGGATATAAAGCGGAGTGAATCCGTTCCAGTTGAATCCG
Organism: uncultured Veillonella sp.; assembly: GCA_963526885.1. Classification (GTDB taxonomy): domain Bacteria; phylum Bacillota; class Negativicutes; order Veillonellales; family Veillonellaceae; genus F0422. The sequence continues at coordinate 12,962 of CAURQH010000028.1, forward strand.
TAGTACATTGACAACATCAGCATCTTTCACCGCTTCACGTACATTGTGATGAACAGTAACACCCAGTTTCTCTAATTCTGGATAGACTAAGGTTCGTGGACCTGCCAAATGCACATCGGCGCCCATTGTTTTTAAACCATAAATATTAGAGCGAGCAACACGGCTGTGCATAATATCGCCTACGATAACTACTTTCAACCCTTCTAAGGTAGGCTTATGTTCTAAAATAGAATACATATCTAACAATGCTTGTGTTGGATGCTCATGAGCACCATCTCCAGCATTGATGATAATTGGATCTACGCATTTTGTAGCATATAAAGGAGCGCCTTCTTCACTAGAGCGCATTACGATGGCATCAGTTCCCATATAGGACATAGTTAGCAATGTATCACGGAAACTTTCCCCTTTTGCCATTGAACTACCGCTTTTGGAAATATTGATTACATCGGCTCCTAGATACTTTCCTGCTAATTCAAAGGAGCTTCTTGTTCTTGTACTATTTTCCATAAACAAATTGATAATTGATTTCCCTTTTAATAAAGGATGTTTTTTGTTATCCGACAAGACGATTTTCTTCATCTTTTTTGCTACCCGCAAAATGAGTTCAATTTCTTCTTTTGTCCGACCTTGCAGTCCTAATAGGTGCTTACCTTTTAAGCTGATTTCTCCCATCATAGCCTCCTTTATAGTACTTCTATGACACACAAAAAGACCTCTTGCCCTAAGGCAAGAGGTCGCATAGTTATAGTGATTCTATTAGAGTACACCTATAGATTATAGGTAAACTCGCCTACTACGTTCCCTTACTAGCCTCACAGGACTAATTTAAAAGGTTTACATGTGCGCTCTTCGGTCTCTCGTACCGATTCATTAAGCTTAGGTATTATTATAAATTAAACTACCTAAAACGTCAAGAATAGATATCCCCATGACGGTGTCAAGTTTTTGTTGGAAAAATAATTGCCTTGCTTTAAAAGAGGGTT
>CAURQH010000029.1:0-12456 GCA_963526885.1 uncultured Veillonella sp.
CTTGACGTAACTCCATTGTCTTTAGGTATCGAAACTATGGGTGGTATCTTCACTCGTATTATCGACCGCAACACAACAATCCCTACATCTAAATCTCAAGTATTCTCCACAGCAGCAGATAACCAACCTTCCGTTGATATACACGTATTGCAAGGGGAACGCGACATGGCTTCAGCCAACAAAACATTGGGCCGTTTTGAATTATCTGGTATCCCAGCAGCACCTCGTGGAGTACCTAAAATCGAAGTTACTTTCAACATCGATGCGAATGGTATCGTAAATGTAAAAGCAAAAGATCTTGGTACTGGTAAAGAGCAAGCTATTACAATTACATCTTCTTCCGGTTTGAGCGATGAAGAAATCGATCGCATGGTAAAAGAAGCTGAAACACATGCAGCTGAAGATAAAGCAAAAAAAGAAGAAGTAGAAGTAAAAAATAATGCTGATAACTTGGTATACCAAGCTGAAAAAGCAGTAAAAGACTTTGAAGGTAAAGCTGATGCAGCGCAATTAGAAGCTGTGAAAAAAGCGGCAGAAACATTAAAAGCATCTATTGATTCAGGCGATATTGAGAAAATCAAAGCTGATAGTGAAGCATTGACAGCTCCTTTATATGAATTGTCCTCTAAAATGTATGAGCAAGCGCAAGCACAAGGCGAACAAGGTGGACAAGAAGCTCCTAAACAAGACGATAATGTCGTAGACGCTGACTACACTGTAGTTGACGAAGACAAAAAATAATAAGAAGGGACATAGGTAATGGCTCGTGATTATTATGACGTCCTTGGCGTCAACAAAAATGCATCCCAAGATGAAATTAAAAAAGCCTTTCGTAAGAAAGCACGTCAATACCATCCAGACGTAAATCGTGACAATCCAGAAGAGGCTGAAAAAAACTTTAAAGAAGTGAATGAAGCATACGAAGTCTTGTCCGATGACACTAAAAAAGCTCAATATGATCAATATGGTCATGATGCCTTTACTGCTGGCGGAGGTAACTCCGCTGGTGGCTTTGGCGGGGGCTTCGGTGGAGGCGGATTTGGCGGTTTCGGCGGTGGCGGTGGATTCGAAGATATTTTTGGAAATATCTTTGATATGTTCGGCGGTGGCAGTGGACGTGGTCCACGTGGTCCAGAACGCGGTGCCGACTTGCGTCAAGATGTACGCATTTCATTCCGTGATGCTGTGTTCGGCACAACGATGAAAGTAAATGTACAACGCCATGAGGAATGTGACCATTGTCATGGTACTGGTGGAGAGCCAGGATCTAAAGTCGAGACATGTCCAAACTGTCACGGATCTGGTCAAGAAGCTGTCATTCAAAATACACCATTAGGTCGCATGCAAACTGTGCGTACATGCTCTCGATGTGGTGGACAAGGTAAAATTGTTGAAAAACCTTGTAAAGTATGCCGTGGACAAGGACAAGCTATTAAACGCCGTGATATTGAAATCAAAATACCTGCTGGTGTCGATGATGGTGCACGCTTACGTGTATCTGGTGAAGGTGAACCAGGTACATTAGGTGGTCCTAAAGGCGATTTGTATGTGTATATCTCTGTAGCCAGAGATAAAGAATTCGAACGTAGTGGCAACGATGTTGTACTTCGTCAAACGATCTCTTTCTCACAAGCTGCGCTAGGTGCTACTATACAAGTTCCTACATTAGAAGGAAAAGTAGAGCTTAAAATACCAGAAGGCACACAAACTGGTACTGCTTTCAGAATCAAAGGACAAGGTGTTCCGTATTTACGTCAACCAAGCCAACGTGGTGATCAACACGTGGTTGTCACTGTGGAAACACCTAAAAAATTGACAGACAAACAGCGTCAATTATTAGTTGAGTTTGCTGCAGAAAACAAAGAAGATGTAAATACATTAAAAGTGAACAAAAGCATATTAGAAAATTTAAGTGATAAGGTGAAGCAGTTATTTTGCCAAGATTAAACCTTGGTAAGTAAGGAGTCATCTATGAAATGGATAGAAATATCCATTACTGTAGAAGTGGCAGTCATTGATGAAATGGCTGCCATTTTTAATGATATAGAAAGTAATGGATACATAGAAGAAACAATTGAAAATAGCCCTAACTTAAGTCGTATGACCATCTATTTAGGGACAGATCATAGTGAGATAGAATGGGCACAGATACTAAAAAAGGCATTGCAAGGTGCTAATATTTCCTATGAAAATATGGAATATAAAACTGTAGATGATGATCAATGGTATCATAGTTGGCAACAATATATTATGCCTACTCGATTGTTACCAGACCTTGTGATTTGTCCTGCTTGGCAAAGCTATGATGCCTCTACGGATTCACTTGCTACGGAACAAGATGTGGTGATGACTATGGATACAAAGCTATCCTTTGGCACAGGGGACCACGAAACAACGAGAAATTGTGCAACCTTACTTGATAAATGCATAGGTCATATTCCTGTAGATCTAACAGATCAAGTATGTTTAGATATTGGTACAGGAACGGGTATCTTATTGATGGCGGCTCATCATCTAGGAATTCCTAAGTTGGTAGGTATTGACCTAGAAAAAGAGGCAGCTATACAAGCGAAGAAAAACTGTGAGCATAATGGAATAGATGCTACTATCATTCATGGTAATTTAAGCGATGACTTTTACGGAAAGGCCCATATCATTTTAGCGAACCTTACGGTGGACCCATTAAAAATTTTGTTGCCTATGATTAGGGAAAAATTGCACGATAATGGTATACTAATAATAAGTGGTATCGTGGATGATCGGTATAATGAAATTATGCCGTACATCACGGAACACTGGACAATTATAGAAGAAATGGTAGAGGGCCCTTGGCATACCTTTGCCTTAGTATAAGTTAGGAAGTATATGAAAAAACTATTTATTGACGGCATCATTGATGAAACTATCCAGTTGCCTGCAGATACAGCGCATCATCTCTTTCATGTGTTGCGCTATTCCAAAGAGGCCCCTTTCATTGTCAGCAATCATGAAGGGCATACCGGTGAATATGTATTAGACTTTGAGGAATCAGATACATATATGGCAAAACGACTGCGAATAATTGATGTGTCTACAGTTGCTACAAAGGTAGTACTCATCCAATCTTTTTTGAAAGGCGATAAATTTGAGTTTTTATTACAAAAGGCTACGGAATTAAACGTTCATCACATCTATGGTGTATCTTCAGTTCATTGTATTGCCAAATACGATGCAAAAAAATTGAGCGCCAAGAAAAGCCGGTGGGAAAAAATTATCATAGAAGCTAGTCAACAATGTGGTCGTACTGATGTTCCAACATTGACGGTTGAACAGTCACTTTCCGAGGTCCTGCAAACATTACAATCCGATGAGGGTGTGCTCGTGTTAGGTGCCTATGAACGAGAAGATGACAAAACAATCAAAAATATTTTACAAACACAGTTATATACTAATTCATACCATACCATCGCTATTTGTATCGGTCCAGAAGGTGGCTATAGTCCCAATGAAATGGAACTATTAGAATCTTGTGGGGGGCATAAGGTTAGCCTAGGGTCCACTATATTACGAGCTGAAACTGCAGCTTTAGGTGCTGTGAGTATGATCCAATATGAATTACTAGATTAGGAGTCTCATGAAGACAGTAGCATTTACTACCTTAGGGTGTCGTGTGAATCAATATGATACGGACGCCATGAAAGGTTTATTTATAAAAGCAGGGTATACGCCTGTTGGCTTTGATGAAGAAGCCTCTATTTACGTGATTAACACCTGTTCCGTAACGAACATGGGTGAGAAAAAGTCACGCCAATTAATTCGACAAGCGAAACGCCGTAATCCCGATGCATTTATTGTGGTAACCGGTTGTTATGCCCAATTGGCTCCAGAAGTGATTTCAGCCATTGATGGGGTAAACCTTGTCATCGGTACGGCAAACCGTAATAAAATTGTAGAATTAGTAGAAAATATTCCATCCACAGAAGAACAGATTTCTATTGTTCGTAATGTTATGGAAGAGTCAACATTTGAAGAAATGCCTTTATTCGGTAATGAAATCGAAAAATGTCGGGCTTTCATGAAGATACAAGAAGGATGTAATAATTTCTGTTCTTTCTGTATCATTCCTTATACACGAGGAAAATTAAAATCCAGAAAAATTGAAGATATTGTGGAAGAAGCAAAACGTCTTGTTGCCTATGGATATAAAGAAGTAGTACTCACAGGGATACATCTCGGTAACTACGGTATTGAATTACCTGAACGCCCAACTTTAGGTCGTGTAGTGCGCGAATTATTGACTATTGACGGCTTAGAGCGCATTCGATTTGGTTCTATTGAGTCTGTAGAAGTATCTGAAGAATTAATTGAGTTAATGGCAACCAACCCTCGTGTATGCCCTAACTTACATTTGCCGTTACAAGCGGGTTCTGATCCAGTATTGAAATCTATGAACCGTCATTACAATTTGCAACAATACAAAGACTTGGTGAAGTATTTACGCAGCCGTATTCCGAACTTATCGATTACGACAGATATTATTGCCGGATTCCCTGGGGAAACAGACGAATTATTCGAGGAAACTATGCGTACAGTGAAAGAAGTTGGCTTCACTCATATCCATGCCTTCCCATATTCCATTCGAGAAGGCACACCAGCAGCTAAGATGGAAGACCAAGTCCCAGAAGCTATCAAAAAGACTCGTGTAGCCTTATTAAACCAACTTGGTAAAGAAGGCTTTAAAGCCTATGCTAACCGTTTCCTTAACCAACCAGTTAAGGTTCTTATCGAGCAAAGTGATGACTTTTACTATTATGGCTTAACTAATGAATATGTACATAGTAAAATACCTAAACAAGACCATGCATTTAACGTAGGGGATATTGTTTGTGGAGTTGTAACAGAAGTACATAGTGATGTGGTCTTAGTGGAAATTAGTATCTAATTTTTCTTATAAAATATCAATACTTACTTATTATATTAGGAGGATATATGGCAAGAGGAATTTTATATGTAATGACAACAGTCGTAGATGGCTTAGTAAAAATAGGTAAGACTGGTATTGATAACTTTGAATCTCGAATGAATACATTAGAGAATAATGGCTATCGTAATGTTGTAGGTTTAAAACGAAAATTTGCTATTGAAGTGGATGATTATGATGAGAAAGAACTTTTATTAGATGATATATTTAGTAAAAGTCGACTTCATAATACAGAACTATTTGCTCTTGATATAGAATTAGTTATCCAATTATTATCTTCCTTTGATGGAAAGCAGGTCTATCCTACAGATCAAGGGAAAGATGTTGTATTTGATAATGCAACAAAAGCTAGAGCTGATAATTTAGAAAATCAAAGTTATCAAAATATTCCTGACGGATTATATTATATTAACCAAAAGAGAAAGGATATTGGCCCTATATATGGTAAAATGCTAGTAGAGAATGGTACATTTACTGTATTAAAAGGTAGTTCCTGTGCTCCATCTAACTATGAGCATGCAGAAAATCTAAGAAAAACAGCTATTATTAAAAAAGGTGTACTAATGAAAGATAAAGTCTGCGATTCTCCTTCAGCTGCCGCTATTTTAGTGAGAGGTTTATCTACTAATGGATGGACTACTTGGAAAAATGAAGAGGGTGAGATACTTGACATATTTAGAAAGAAATAATAGACTACATAGAAAATATTTGATATAGTAAATGTTATAGTATGTAAGTATCATACTGTATATTAGAAAGGGGATTCCCATGAAAGAAGATTGCTTATTTTGTAAAATTATTAATAAAGAAATTCCAGCTAAAGTTGTATTAGAAAATGACAAATTTTTGGCATTCCATGATATTGCTCCAGTAGCACCGGTGCATGTGTTGATCATTCCTAAGAAGCATGTATCTAATATTGCTCACTTAAACGAAAATAACGAAGCCTATGTAGAAGGTATCTTACCATTTGCTAAGTTAGTAGCAAAAGAATTAGGTATTGCTGCTGATGGATATCGTTTAACATTAAATACAGGGGCAAAAGCAGGTCAAACTGTATTCCATTTACATGCCCATTTATTAGGCGGTAAAGAATTGGGTTGGCCCAATATTGACTAATCTAGGAGGAACAAGTGTCAATAGAACAAACTATTATGAATCAATATAATGTGGATAACATTCTACATTACTTTCAAGAAATCGCTAACATTCCTAGAAAGTCTGGACATGAACAAGCTATTTCTAACTATATTAAGGACTGGGCAATCAATCTAGGATTAGATGTATTCCAAGATGAACAGTATAATCTAATCATTAAAAAAGCTGGTACAACGGGCTATGAGTCTCATGAACCAGTGATCTTACAAGGTCATATGGACATGGTATGTACGAAATTAGAATCAGTGGAGCACGATTTTATCAATAGTCCTATTTCCTTACAGGTAGAGAATGGTATTTTACATGCTAATGGAACTACCTTGGGGGCTGATGATGGATTTGCCGTAGCTTATGGCATGGCTATCTTAGTATCTACCAATGTGGCTCATCCACCGTTAGAGGTTGTCTTTACTGTAGAAGAAGAAACTACTTTCAATGGTGTGAAAACATTAGATTACAGCCATTTACAAGGCAAGCGTCTCATCAATATGGATGGGGAACGTATGAATGAAGTGACCATCGGCAGTGCTGGTGGTCATGGATCTACGGTAACATTACCTATTACACAATTATCTGTGAATAATGAAATGACAAAGCGCAGAATTACTATCGACGGCTTACAAGGTGGTCACTCTGGTTGTGATATCCATTTAGGTCGTGGTAATGCTATTTATATTTTATCTAAGGTATTAGAACGAATTACTGGGGAATACAATATTCGTGTGACAGAAGTAAACGGTGGCAGTGCGCCTAATGCGATTCCATTACGTGCCTATGCGGACGTGTATTTACACTTACAAGATGTGCCGTATGTACAAGTTTTGTTACAAGAAGAACAAGACAAGTGGAATGCACACTATACATCGGCTGACGAAAGTATGACTATATCTTTATCTGTTGTGCCAAAGGTAAACCGTGAAGATTTAGTAGAATTAGACCTAGAAGCGATCACTATGGAACGTGCTTTCAGTACCGACACTGTACAAAAACTATGTGCTCTTATCCAAGGTATTGAGCAAGGCGTATTACAGCATGCTCCTGAAAACCCTAATGAAGTTTGGTTCTCTAATAATATTGGTGTCTTAGATATGGCGGACGGTGCTGTATATCTTAAAATGCAAGTACGTAGTACAGATACGAAGAATTTAGAGACTCATTATAAAGGCTTAGTACAATTGGCAGAAACTTATGGTGCTACGACGAGCCTTGAGAGCCAATATCCAGGTTGGTTACCAACATTTGATAGCCCATTACAACAAGCCTATCAACATGCCTATGAATCTGTGACAGGCGCTAAAGACCTAGAGTTTAATGTAATCCATGCAGGCCTTGAAGTTGGCTACATGTTAGATAATTTACAAGGCCCTGTTGATGCTATTAACATTGGACCAAACATTTATGACTTACATGCACCTACAGAACGTATGGAGTTACAAAGTTTTGTTACTACTTGGAATGTATTAAAAACATTTTTAAAAAGCTTATAATACAATTTCTTGCCATAGTTAATACTGCTTATTTTACATATGTATGACATGTAATGACTAGAAGAAACAATGAATCTCTATGTTGTCAGATAATAGTGTACAGTCATAAGATAATTGCTAAGTATATGAGCTATTGGTAAAAACTGCATATTTGCCATTTATTTTGGCTTATGATATAATTACTTCCGATAACGATATATTATCGGAAGTAATTTTTTGGTTAAAAATAGCTATATAGGTCCTAATACCCTATATAGCACATTTGAGGCGCTTATGAGTCAATCTAATAAACACTTCTATTTACGTAATTATAAAGAGATTATGAATAACTCTAAGCTTAGTGACAAGGCTAAGTCTAGTATTTTATTATCTAAAGCAGAAAATACTGTAGATGCCTACGAATCTGATTGGATGGATTTCGTCGATTGGTGTCAACATAAACAGGAATCCTTTTTTCCTAGCTCACCAGAAATTATCGTCAATTATATCAATGATTTAGCTGACTATGCTAAGGCTAATACCATATCACGTCGTATTAGCGCCTTATCGGAAAATTTTAATGCTTCTGGTATTGAAAGTAATCCTTGTAGCGCGCCTATCGTTAAACAAGCTATGCGAGGTATACGTCGATCTTTAGGAACATATCAGCAAGGTAAAACGCCTGTACTACTCGATGATCTTATGGATATTATGGAGTATATGGAAACCGCAGATATGGCGCCTATACAAAAGCTTCGTGATAAAGCTATTTTATTATTAGGCTTTATGGGCGCTTTTCGGCGCAGTGAATTATCGGCTTTAACGGTAGAATCTTTGAAGTTTTTACCGCAAGGCTTAGAAATCTTTGTATCTAGCTCTAAAGCAGACCAAGAAGGCCAAGGTGCTATCGTGGCCATACCTTATATAGACAACGAGTCATTATGCGCTGTGAAAGCCCTTAAAGCATGGTTACGTTTTGTTCCTATTACAACTGGACCAATTTTTAGAGGATTTACGAAAAGTATGAATGTACGGAAAACTGCAATCAGTGATAAAAGTATCGCTGATATTGTAAAATATTATATGGCAGCCATCGGCGAAGATCCATCCTTATATGGCGCTCATAGTCTACGTCATGGCTTTGCTACCACAGCGGCTCATTATGGCGTTGAAGAGCGAAATATTATGAAACAAACTCGACATCATAGTGTCAATATGGTTCGTCGCTATATTAATGAAGCCAATAAATTTGTAGATAACCCTATTTCCTCTATATTTAATCGTAAATAGTACCATATTAATTATCTATCTACAATTTGAATGCCTTATGTATACTGAGCCTATATGGGTAACTACATAGTAATGTATACGCTATATAATACAGGAACAAAAAAAGGTTTATTTCTTACACAAAAACAGGAGAAAATAAAAGAAGACTGCATACCCCCATGAATAATACATAGGATATGCAGTCTTTTTATTCTATATTTTAATATGTATGCTTACATAATTTATCGAACATACGAATTCTGTAATTTAATTATTTGCCCAAGCTGTAATAAAACCGAACATAGTTTTTTCTTTCAGTGTAGGAATCATTAAGGTTTCACCGGCACGTAAGGCTTTACCGTGTTGTAAGTTGTTAATTTCTTCAATAGCTACGATATACTCACGAATATCAATGTCTTCTGTCTGAGCCAATGCTTTTTCTGAGATACTCCATAAGGTATCTCCAGCATCTACTTGTACAGGTTTAATATTTTGAGTGTCCATCTCTAATGTTGTTGTATTCATCATACCATTTACTACAAATACCATAGCTACCATCACTAAAATAGAAAATAATTTATTCATAATATATACCTCTCAATAATATCGAACAAAATAAATAGTACATCTGTTTGTTTATGTGCATATTCTAACACACATACAAATGTTCGGTCAAGTATAATTTTTTAGAACGCATATTTGACAATTTTCGATATTATAATTATAATAGATTTATATAAACATAGTTCAATAATACTGTAGAATGAGAGGTTATTTCCTTGAGACGTCCAGCAACTGATATAAATAGCAAACAACAAAGAATTTTAGATTTCATTATTGAAAGTTTACAACAGCGTTATCGCTGCCCAAGTGTTCGTGAAATTGGTGATCATATGGGTTTAAGCTCCACTTCTACTGTTCAAAGTCATTTGAATACATTAGAAAGATTTGGCTATATTACTCGTGATGCTAATAAAAATCGTTCTATCACTGTTGTAAATATGCCTGATGTACCTGCCTTAGAAATGGATGAAGAAACTCATGAGGTTACTTCAAGTCCTGAGTTTAACTTCCTAGAGGCTGGTCTTCGTCGTGTCCCATTAATTGGCACTGTACAAGCAGGTCTTCCTGTAACAGCTATTGAGAATCGCGAAGATGAGTTCGTTTTACCTACTGCTTTATTAGGTAGCTCTGAATGTTTCTTATTGCGTGTTCGTGGTGAATCCATGCGTGATATTGGGATGTATGAAGGTGACTTGCTAATTGTACGTAATCAATCCACCGCTAATAATGGAGATATTGTAGTAGCTCGAATTGATGATGAAGCCACAGTAAAACGCTTCTATAAAGAACCTGATCATATTCGTTTAATGCCAGAAAATGAAGAGTTTGAACCTATCATTACACGAAATTGTGTAATTGAAGGCCGTGTGATTGGCCTCATTCGTGACCATATTTAATCTATTATAGTAAAAAAAGATAGTAGTCTTTGCTAAGACTACTATCTTTTTTATTTTAAATTTTATCGTTTATATGATTCTATAGCTGCATCAATAATCTGTGTTTCTTCTACAGATGGATCACACAATGGCAATAATAAAGGACCTGTACTGAAACCTAATTGTTTCATAGCATATTTAACAGGAATCGGATTTGTCGTAATAAACATAGCTTTTAGAATAGGTACTATGGAAAGTTCAATAGCTCTTGCTTCTTTAACTTTGCCTTCTTTAAATAAAGTTATCATTTTTTGCATTTCTTTACCTACAATATGAGAGGAAACAGAAATAACACCGACTCCACCATTTTGTATCACATCTAATGTTAATGCATCATCACCAGAATAAATCATAAAGTCATTATTTGGTAATAATTCACGAATCTGTTGAGTGATTTTGATATCTCCCGTAGCTTCTTTAATAGATGTAATATTAGGACATTCCTTTGCTAATCTGGCCACCGTTTTCGGTTCTATGCGACCTCCAGTACGTCCAGGTACATTATATAGCATAACAGGCAAATCAGTACTGTCTGCAATAGCCTTAAAGTGTAAATAACACCCTTCTTGATTCGGTTTGTTATAATATGGCACCACAGCCATCACCGCATGAACACCAGTATGGCTAGCAGCCTTCGTTAAAGCGATCGACTTTTTAGTAGAATTACTACCTGTATTCGCAATAATGGTAGCACGATGAGCATACTCTTTAGCGATTAATGTAAATAGCTCAAGTTTATCACGATCTTCAATATTTGGACCTTCACCAGTAGTGCCACATACAATTAAGCCATCAGAACCATTGTCCAATAAGTGTCCAGCTAGACGCAGTGCTTCTTGAAAATTTACATGACCATCGTCAGTAAAAGGAGTGATCATTGCTGTTAAGATATTTCCTAATGTTGTCATCTTAGCACCCCCTGAAATGTATAATTAGAAAGATTGATGTTCTACTAAGTATTCTGCAATTTGTAATGCATTTAATGCAGCACCCTTACGAATTTGGTCTCCTACGATCCAGAAATTCATAGCATGGTCATTGAATAAGTCTTTACGAATGCGGCCGATTTCACAGTCATTTTGATTTGATGTGTATAAAGGCATTGGATATTCCTGTGCTGCTGGGTTATCATTCACACGTAGACCTGGGAATTTTTCGCAGGCAGCCTTAAAATCTTCTACAGATACAGGAGACTCTGTTTTTACTAATACAGATTCAGAATGAGAACGATATACTGGTACACGTACTGTTGTTGGTACTACTGCAATGGAATCATCATGGAATATTTTTTGTGTTTCCAATACCATTTTCATTTCTTCCTTAGAATATCCATTTTCCATGAATACATCAATTTGAGGAATTAAATTAAAAGCAATTGGATAATGTTTATCCATAGAGCCTGTAGGCAATAAATTAGCTACCATCTCTTGCCCTGCCACATGTTGAGCTACTTGAGAATCTAATTCTTCAATACCTTCTTTACCAGCCCCAGATACAGCTTGGTATGTGCTGACAACAACGCGTTTAATAGGAGATAAATCATGTAGTGGTTTTAAGCCTAAAGCCATGATAATAGTAGAACAGTTAGGATTAGCAATAATTCCTTTATGTGTATCAATATCTTCTGGATTAACTTCAGGTACTACTAATGGAACCTCTGGATCCATACGGAAAGCACTAGAATTATCGATAACAATAGCACCACGCTTGGCAGCTTCTGGAGCTAATGTTTTAGAAATGGAACCACCTGCAAATAAAGCAATATCTACACCATCAAAAGATTCTGGTGTTGCTTCTTCTACCACGTAATCTTTACCATCTACTGTCAATACTTTACCGGCAGAACGAGCAGAAGCTAAGAGTTTAATGCTTTCATAAGGAAATTTACGTTCTTCAATTAATGTAATAAATTCTTGGCCTACTGCACCAGTAGCACCTAATATGGCTAAATGAGGTTTTCTCATAGTGACTCCTTAATGTTAAAAACTTAATGTATAGTTATATGTATTATACTATTTAAGTTTTTCTTTAGCAAGAATTATATAGAATATGACGGTGTCAAGTTTTTGTTGGAAAAATAATTGCCTTGCTTTAAAAGAGGGTT
>CAURQH010000030.1:0-12257 GCA_963526885.1 uncultured Veillonella sp.
ACTTTGTCGTTCACAACACTGTGTTGTGGCGACTAGATTATAATAACAGATTCACTACATCGTGTCAACAGTTATTTTAATCTTTTTTATTCATCACTTACAGAAGCGTGAATACCTTGTTCTCTCGAACATGTACTATAGTATATTCCATTTCCAAACAAAAAGCAACCCCCAATTTAAAATTCCTCTTCTCGAAGAGAATGCAGTTATGCGTAGCAGCCTTGTGGCGGTCATATTAATTAATCATCATGTACATACAGAAACGAGTAACATGTTCCTGAACAAACATTACGTAGTGCCGTTTGTGAAGGAATATGTTGCTCGTTTCCCTTTGCTATATAAATGAGACCACCACAGGCTACATAGCATCACAAGTGAACGCTTTCGCCTAGCTCGTAGTTCCCATTATTTGTCACCACTCGATCTGTTGGATATAAACCATCCAGTATGGTCACCACACCATCCATTTCTAATCCCGTCTCGATGGTCCGTATATCAATCGTATTATTTTCTGTCACTACATATACAAACTTACCATTTTCTCCATCATGAATGACTTCCGTAGGCAGCGTCAGAGCCGGTGCTTCCGCTTTCGTTTCGATGACCAAAGTATAAAACTCACCAATCGCCACTTGTCCCGGTTGTACGTTGAAAGTTGCTTTCACAGTGATACTCGGTCCCGATTCGGTTCCTACAAATGTAATTTGTCCTGGCACCTGTTGTCCATTGACATCTAAATACACTTGTACCCCACCTGTGACATTAGGCTGTTTCAAAATTGCACCAAAGTTTTGCGGTACACTCAACGTGGCCACCACTGGAGAATCTTGTTGTATCAGTAATAACGGTTTTCCTTCAATGGCAATTTTCCTATCTTCATTATAGATAGCCGCCACCTTTCCTTCCATCGGTGAAAGTATTTGGGCAGCCGCCATTTGTGCTTGTATTTTTGCAATAGCAGCTTCTATTCCAGAAGTATCTACCCCTGAACCACCTGTATAGGATGGAACCGTGACCACTTGTGATTGTGCCCTTGACGCAATCGTCTCAAACTCTCGACTGGTAATGATACCAGCATCACGCATATACCGTGCCCGTTCCACATCCGCTGACGACACACTACCACCTACCACCGTAGTAGATGCACTCTGTTGTGGCGCCCGACTGCGCACCTCTTGCAACTGACTTAATAACGATTGCAGCTGTTGTTGTAGTGACGTCGTATCAATCATAGCCAGCACTTGACCGGCTTTCACCATGTCACCTACTTTCACCGTAAAAGTAGACACCGGCCCCGACACCGTTGGTTCCACACTAGCCTTATGCAATGCCGTAATATTCGCCTCATGACTGATACGTACCGGCATTTGACGTTCCACGGGATTCACCACCTGCACCGTTTTAGGCTGCATCCATACAAATACACCACCGGCAATAATTAATACCGCCACCACGATTATATATATCCAATATTTCCGTATCCAAGAATAGTTCATCATGTACTCCTCTCATATAGTGAGTATTATACTACTCTTACATCCGAATATCTAGCACACGAACGCCATCACATATGTTTGCCTTGTAATACATCTATAAACCGTGCTATAATGAAAGCAAGAAAAGAAGAGCCATCAACGTGTGATTGGCGTTAGGCTCATCTCAAGAACATCAAAATGGACGGCCTAACGTGTGTAAGTACTCTCAATACTTACGTTTTACGTTAGGCTTTCTCATTAATTACTTAAACAAATCAATGAGCTGTACTATTAACTTTAGAATTAAAATCAGTCTATAGATTTTTCTAAATTTTTTCATAGTACCACCTCCTCCCATAATAGGAAGAGATGAGCCCAACTCACGTTGGTGACTCTTATACTATATATTATACTACAAAATTACTCATAACGTGAACTTTTATTGCTAGCTAAATCTTAAAAAATCGCTATCATTGAAGCAACAAAAAAGATCCCTCAGAGGAACGCAGTTAGGCGTAGTAGCCTTGTGGTGGCCCTTAACTGATAAAAACACACAAACCCAAGAAAAGCACGGCGTGCCGCACTCTTTCAATCTTCTGAGGAACGCCGTCACGTGTAGTAGCCTTGTGGCGGTCTTTTACTCACTAAATATACGAAACACAGAAACGAGCAACATGTTCCTGAACAAACATTATGAAATACCGTTTGTGAAGGAATGTGTTGCTCGTTTCCCTTTGCCCTATTCAGTTAAGCCCCGCCACAGACTACATAACATTACAAGTAACGATTTATATGTGTTGTTTAAATACATCTCTCATTATGATTGCCTTATCAATAATTTCATTAATCAGTTCATCATGATTCTCTTGCCGGTCAAAATCTAGTCCATCAATGTAATATAGAATCCTAGATGCCTTTTTATTATCTAATCGTTGCCACTGCATAGACAAACCCAATTCATTTTCTATCACATCCCGCATCCCATATAACCTATCAAACATTTGCTTATTATCTTTAATAGCAAGCTCTACGCTAATTTGACCCGTTCTACCTAATAAGGAAATGGCTATCCCTGCTTCGCTTGTTCCCATCGCTACACTATACCACCGTTCTGTATGCGCCTTTCTAACATTAAACGGTCTATTTCTACTTACTAACACTTGGTTAAAACGAGTCCAAAAATTCAAGCGATCAGCTTCACTTTTACTTAACTCACCGTTTCCTCGATTTGTACTAGTCATTTTTAGAAAATCATTAGGCTTTTCCACTAGCACAAATTTAGGTGCTGGCAACGAATCTCCAATTTGGTAGGCGTGAATTTCAATTAAAAAGAAAGATACATCTTTCGTGGTCTTATTGTTTAACCATTCAACTGCGCTCCGGTGTTCCTCTTTAGCTTCTTTCACAATCCAAATTACTACATCTGCATCTAACCCAGATGCATAGGTAATAATCTTTCCTAAATGATCATGATTTGTCGTTTCTAACTGATTTTCAATAATTACCTTGATTCCCGTAGTTTCATCATGGGCCACCAAATCACATCGATAAGACCCGACATACACTTCCTTATCAATATCAGTTAGCGTTAAGCCTATTTCATCTCCAAGTATCTCTATATTTTCTTCTTTAGATAACCACTCCGAAAAATCATATTGTTCATGTTTCCAAAGTTCTCTAATATCCACCTCTGAAAGCTTACCTAACTTCATAACACACCCCCACGCATACTGTTATATCATTGAGTCATTATTTATAAGACTATTTTACCATACTATATACCAATTATATACAGCTACCCCTCAAGGCACACCCTTATCCACAGTAGCCTTGTAATACACCTACAAACCGTGCTATAATAAATGTAACAAAAGAAGAGCCACCAACGTGTGAGGGCGTTAGGCTCATCTGGAATATTACAAAATGATGGCCTAACGTGTATAAGTACTGCGAATACTTATTAAAACGTTAGGCCTTTCACATATTAAAAACTATTTCTTTAAGTATGTGAGTAATGCTAATAATAAAATACCGAAACCAATCATTAATGATAGTGCTTCAAATACTGTCATATTACCCACCCCCTTTACTAAGTAAAGAAGATGAACCTAACATCACATCGGTGACACTTCTATTTCCTCATTATATCACAATTCGTGTATATCACTAAATCAATTTTGAAGGTATTCTAGCCCCCTCTAAGGAACGCAGTTAGGCGTAGTAGCCTTGTGGCGACCTTTACTGATAAAATCACACAAACGCAGAAGACCGTAACATGCTCCTGAACAAACCTACCGTAGGATCAGTTTGAGAAGGAGTATGTTACGGTCTTCCCTTTACCCTATTCAGTTAATCCACGCCACAGGCTACATAGCGTTACAAGTAACGACCTACATAACGTTACAAGTAACGTCACGAGTGAGGTCGTAACGATGTACCCTCTCACTAGCCAGCTGGCTAGTCGTCTCATGGCAGGTAAACAGGAACACCTGCGTATGCTCACTCAACTGTTCGATCACTTGCAATGTCAGCTTTTGTCGCTCTAGGTCAAAACGCACTAACACGTCATCTAACAGTAACGGCATAGATTCTATCTTTTCCCCAAAGGATTCTGCTAGGCTTAGTCGCAATGCTAAGTACACTTGATCGCCTAGACCACTGCTCCACTTCCCTAAAGGAATTTCTCGACCTGTAGTATCTTTCACATAGGCTCCCTTATGGGTATCATCCATGTGCAATGTATAGATGCCCCCCGTCATGGCTTTCACATACGCAGACGCCCTCGCCAACATCGCCGGTTGTCGATCTGTTTCGTATTCTTGTTGTGCCAGTTCCATACCATGATTGATAAACACATAGGTCATCCACGCTTCCAAGGCTTCCCTTAGCTCCGCTTCTAGCTGTTCTTTTTTCAACAAGGCTTCGGACACTGCATGGGATGTGCTCAAGTGGCGCATAGATTCTTGCAAAGTGCCTCGCTCTTCATACAATGCCTGTAGAGATGATTCAATATGTGCCAATTCCGTTTCACTGCGAGAGTACTCCAATTCCCATTTGCCTTTATCATTACCTTGCAAACGGCGGTACCATACATCTCTATGAAACTCTTTGGGCGCCAACAATTCTAGTTGTCGTTGGCTTTGACGATAAATCGTCTCCCATTGCTTATGCTGATCTTGTTGCAACAAGCGCTGACGATATTCTGCGGCGCTCTTCATGCCACCTTTTTGAATTAGTTCTTCTTGAGCTAGGAACAATTCTTTTTCTTTCTTGCTCCATGCGGCATATTCTTCGCGATAATTTTTGCGCTGACTTTCCTTTTGCTCCCACCGCACACGATTTTGTTTGTGCAACTGTAGCTGATTATACACCACTCGTAGCTCCACGATGGACGGCACCGTGTTCATCTGCAAGGACGCCCACAAGTTCCGGCATCGATTCACGACGGCTTCTAGTTGTTCATGATGCAAACGCACTTGCTTTTGGTATCCTTCAAATTCACGCAATCGCTCATGATAGGCTTGATACTCTTCCTTCATGCCGTAGAACGCATCATCTCGGTTCGTCTGTTTAGCCGCCTTTGGCAGCCACGCTTCCCATGCGTCCATGGCTGCACTGCCTGCCGCTTCCAAAGTTTTACCTTCTGCTACCCATTGGGATTTCATCACTTCGTAGGCTTTGAAATGGCTCACATCATCTCCGTATCCTTTGATTGCTTCCTCTACTGCCTGTATCTCTAAAAGTAAGCTTTCATAGTCAGATTCTGTAGATGGCATGGAGCGACCTGCTTTAGCTTCTAAGTCAGAAACATCCTTAGTAGTTTTATTCGCAACCTCTGGAACTATGTTTCCTGTCCTATACCCTTGGTAGGCCAGACCTATGGCTAGTAATATCCCGAAGACTCCACCTATAGCCTGTATACCAATCGTCTCCGCATAGGTCATATGCCACGCTAAGAGAGCCACACCTAGCACAGCCAATGCCACCGCCCCAAGATAATAGGAGCGCCCAGATTTCACTGTCACTACGGAGTCCGTCGATTCTTGTGCTAAGTAGGCCTCTTTCAATGCCATTAAGTTCTTATGCTTGGTTTCTAAGGCGGTGACCGTTTCCGTCACCTCACGAGCTCGATCATCTTGTGAAAATGGCTCTCGTCGTTGCCATGCCTCATAAGCCTCACGAGCACTGCGCAACTGGCGCGCCACTTGCTCTCCATCATACCAATTTACATCACTAGGGAAGTCTTCCACATCACGCCAATACGTATGAGATTTACGAATGAATGCTAGCTGGGCTTTCACTTTTTCTAAGTACAAATCCCCTTCACGGCATTCTTTTTCTAACTGCGTCCATTTCGATACTTCTTGGTACAAGCTTTCAATCTCTTGTTCATACATACCCAGTCTATCTTCGGGGTCGAAGTTATCTGGCACCAATCCCTCTTCCTTGCCACGCCACACGAGCATGTACTCTTGGCAACGGCGGATTTCTTCATCTAATTTTAAAAACTTCTCTCGCTCCAATGACTCCTCTACGTGGAATTGGAGCATTTTTTGTTTTGCTTCTTCCCCTCGTTTATACGTATCCCAGGCCCGGAGAACTCGCTCTACATCTTGCAAGTATTCCTTCCTCTCTTGTCGTTGTTCCTGCAAAGTCGCTTCTTGTTTCTCTAAAGTTTCCAAGGAAGCTTGCCACGTATAATACTCTTGCTCCCCTCGTTGTAGCTTACGAATATCTCGTTCCACCTCTTGCAATCGATCCAACAACGTATTGATGGTCCGTTTTCCCGTAGGTGATGCCACTAACAATTGACTGGCCAGTTCATCTACATCTTTTACGAGGGTCCCCAAGGATTCGCCACCTTCGGCACCAAAGAACCGTGTGCGCACGTCCACCTCTTGGATAATGTCCACCCCTTGTAGGTCATCCAATGTAATAGCAAAAATGCGATCATAGGTCTTTTTGTCTAACCCTTGCCACCACAATTCCGCCGGTTCCACCGTATACCGCTGGCCACCCACTTCGTAAAAGTCCAACGTTTTTCCTTTGCGACCGATGTGGTACGTCTTGTCGTCTCGTTCCACCACAATATGCCCCTCTACAGGTTCTTCTTTCCGTTTCGTGCCTAGCAAAATGCCACGAAAGGCTTGGAGCAACGTTGTTTTTCCACTTCCATTCGGCCCGTATAGCACATGTAACCCTCGTTCATGGGGCTGAAAGGTCCACTGTTCATAGGGGCCATAGTGTTCTATATATATTTCTTTAATCTTCATACTCATTCCCCTGTAATAACCGGATTCCTTCCCGTCGTGCCTTTCCATAGGCGGACTGTACCATGTCCTCTGTCACCAAACAACTATACATGCCCAAACGTTTCCACTCAGGACGTTCTTTCACAATGTTTAGTAACGAATCCGCACCCATATCCATCGCCTCCAAGGCTTTCACATAATCGCTGACCATGCCTGGCGCAACACCTTGCTTACCTGTGCTAAAAGCATCGTATTCGATGCCGATGATATACACGCCATATTTGCCACTTTCCTCTGCTTGGGCTTCCTCCATCCAAGCTGCACGCACTGCATTGTCACCTGCTACTTCTGACAAAGGCCCTTCTCCTGTAAGTCTAAGTGTCAATAAGATGGACATCCCCGGTTTTCGGATCATTTCTTTTTTGTGGCGCAACATTTCTAGCATCTCTACTACCGATTGCACTTGCCCTAGATCGATAGTATCTTCTGCAAATCGGATGACATTGGTCTCGTGAAAGTGTACTTCCACAGTGCCACGGCTAGATACATCCACCACATAGCACCCTTTCGGACCACTTTCACCACAGTGCAGGCCTTGGGTATTCCCTGCATAAACGATATGAGGCTGTTCACTCAGAATCTGGCGCTTGTGAATGTGCCCAAACGCCCAATATTGAATGGGAATGCGGCGCAACGTATCTAGAGAACAAGGACCCGTCTGGTCATGCCCTTCATGACGTCCTACCGTTCCATGTACAAGAGCGATAGAAAAAGAATCACTACGCAAAGGGTGAATATCCGATGCGAGGTCCTCATATTGGGTATCACTAGAAATACTGCGACCATAGATGCCTGCCACCTCTTGACCACGCATCATAAGCGAAAACCGATCCACTCGGTCCGCTGCACAGATATGGACATTATCGGGCAATGGCATATGCCGTTGCCAACTTTCAGAAGGGTCATGATTGCCTTGCACTACATAGACAGGAATGTGCTCCTTGGCGAGACTTTCACAGGCACGTACAAAGTGCATCTCTGCCTCAAGGGGATGGTCCACCCCATCATAGATATCACCGGTAATAAGTACCGCTGCCACACGCTGACGGATGGCTAGGTTCACGATATTCTGAAAGGACCCATAGGTAGCGCGCATCATGGCCTCGTCCAAGGATCTGCCAAAAGATTTTAAATAGCGAAAGGGCGCCCCTAAATGGAGATCCCCACATTGTATAAATCGAAATGGTATGCCCATATTATAACCCTTTCCAAGCCTCAGCTAATACCTGCACCGCCCGTTCTAAGTCACGGGTCGGTATACCGCTGAACGATAACAACACCTCTACAATACCGGTCTCATCTCTATCTATGACCTTAATGTCGCAGCCAGCTTTTAATGCTCGTGTACGAAACACATCGCCCTTATTGTGCACCTTACGAATCCCCGCATAGACACCGCCCTCTGGATCGATGACCTCATAGGTATCGTCCAAATAGTGGCGCAACAAGCTGGTAAAATACTTACTTTTTTCTAAATAATGTTTGCGAAGGCGGCGAATTTGTTTATGCCACTCCCCTTCATCCATATACATGGCCCACGCCAACTGCTCTAACACGCCTGCACTTTGCCCATAGTCCTTACGATGCTTGTGAAAGTCCTCATAGAGAACCACCGGCAACACTAGGTAACTCAACCGAATGGATGGTGGTAACACCTTCGACGGCGTGCCCATGTATATGACACAATCTTGCAAATCCATGCCTTGCAACGATAACACAGGCTTTCCATAATAGCGAAGTTCACTATCATAATCGTCTTCTATGATGAAAGCACTTCTACTCTGTGCCCACCGCAATAACTCTGTCCGCTCTTGGATTGTCATAATACGCCCCATACTATCTCCATGGGAAGGAATGCAGTACACTACATCAACCTGAGCTGTTTCCAATCCAGCGATAAGTGTGGGGGCACCCATGTCTACTTCTAACACAGAAAAACCGTAGCCTTTCCATACAGCCTTAGCAAAACTAGGGCTTTGGCGATCTATAGCTACCTTGGATTTCCCTTGTCGTTGTAACAAGGACGCAATCATATGCAACGAATTGAGGGTACCACTGGTCACAAGCACTCGCTCTGCTGATGCCCGCACACCTCGCGCCTGTTGCAAATATTGATTCAATGCCGACCGCAGTTCAGCTTCTCCCTCTAGCTGACCATAGGTCATAAGCCGCTTCGTATCTCGTAAAGCGTAGCCAATAAACCGCTTCCATCGTTTGAAATCGAATCCCTCTGGGTCCATAGCACCAGTAGCGAAGTTATATAGGATCGAATGGGGCGGTCTGTTCGATTCTTCATCCAAATCAGAGTTTGCTACACACTGTCTAGTCCTATTACGATACGATGTTAGCTTTTCTGGCTTATGATTCGTATCACCGATTACACTTTGGAGAATACCCTTTTGTTGTATTGACGAAAAAGCGCCTTGCTTAGATTCTACTCTGTCGCCTATGATTCCATATGTTTGATTAGACGAAGTAGCAGTATGAGGCACCCTGTCATAATATCCCCCTAAAGGCTGAGGAATCTCCAATACCTCATAGGGCGCCTTATTATGGGCTTGAATGTACCCTTCCGTTGCTAACTGCAAATACGCTTGCTCCACCGTAATCTTGCTGACACCTAACTGAGCCGCCATAGACCGTATAGAAGGAAGACGTTGCCCTGGACGGAACAAGCCCTGCTCAATATGCACTTTTACAGCCTCATATACCTGCTCGTACATAGGAACCCCTGCATTCGTATCTAGAACAATCATCTAGGCCCTCCAAAACAACAAACCTTACACCTCTAATTGTATATATCTTTTTTGTTCTCGATTCTTTAGTAGTTACATTCCTTACGCCGCTACCTTCAAAATTCTGAACCATCGTTTCTAAGATATACTCTTACCTTATATTATAAAAGTAAACACGAAAAATGACTACACCAAAAGTATGAGTTTCTTTCGAGGGACATATAGAGCGACATTTAGAGCGACACTTAGAGCGACATTTAGAGCGACATTTAGAGCGACACTTAGAGTGACACTTAGAGCAACATTTAGAGCGACAGCTAAAAAGATAATCTATGACTAAATATAAAATAAAACTCCCCAGGTGGCATCCTAGAGAGTTTTTGTGTTTTTGTTTATTAAATCTTTAGCTACAAGTATTGTATCACCTATCATTTATAAATACAATGATATTTACTCTTCAAGCTCCCAATGACCGTGCTTGCCAATTCCTACATATCGTAAGTTAGCTATTTCTTTTATAGTTCTTTCAATAGTCTTCATGCTAACTCCAGCTTCCTCTGAAATGCCTTTCCTTGTAATCTTATTATTGCTTCTTACGCTTTCTTTTATAAATTCTATAAGAGACTCTTTATTATTCATGACATTTGAAACAACATTTCGAGAGGCCTCATTCCCGCCCACTTTTTTCGTCGCTATCTTCTTCAAAGGAACAATTGTTCTGAATATATCCCCTTCCTCAAACAGTGGAGTCTGTCCCGAATATAGCTGTGTGTACTTGTAAGTATTACGCATCCCTGATCCAAGTTCATCTGCAATACCGATTTCTCTAAATACTTTAGATATCGCAGGGTTTTTAGTGAATGGCTCAAACTTCTGTAAATCTAATGCTCCCATACCATGAGCTAAATTGCTATTTTCAACTGTAATTTTCTCATCATCAATAATCATCTTAGCAGGATATCCACTTGAATAGTCTATATGAGCTAATGTATTGGACACTATCTCTCTTAGTATTCTATCTCTAGCATTAACATTGACCATACCATCTAGAACAAATAAATCATTTAAGTGTTTTTGTCCGAATTTTATAAGCCGGTCATAGCTATCGATCAAGTTTGTAATGACAACATCTCTATCATCATATCTATCCTTATTTTCTACCCTAAATATAGCATCAGTTTTATGCTGTGGAAGAACCGACATAATCGAATTATCTTTTCCAAATAGCAAAATAGCCGCTAATGTAATTCCCTCGCACTTAGTTTCTGGATCTGTCAAAATTAAATTTGCACTCCTAAGAATCTCCTCATAGTCCATTTTCTCCCATGCATGATTCTTATTCCTTGCAACAGCCCATTTCTTAGCTTTATCAATAAGCGATGTATCAAGAAAATCCATATCGAGATTCGGGTATACCTTATTAACAAAATAACTTCCTTGTTTTCTTCCATACAACTTATATACAAGTTCAGCACGATCCGTAATATTTACATCTCCCTCATAGGATCTATCCCAAATTCTCCCATTATGTCTACACACCTGATACCCTTCCGGCACCCTAATGTAAATTACTATCTTTCCATCCATATCAAAAACTTCAGGAGTTAAATACAGTGGCGGATACATCTTTTGCGGATTATTGATAGATGTCGTAAAGTCTTTAATCACTTTATCAATCTTATCTTTATTAACACCGATAACCTCTCTTTTATCATTTACACCTAATACAATATGTCCGCCGTTCCTATTATTGAAAGAACACACTGTATCATAAACATCTTTTGTTAAGGCATGTTTAGACTCTTTAAACTCCACATCTACCTTTTCTCCAGTTTGAATTAACGCTTTTATCTCATCTATCAGCATTTTGTTTCACCACCTTATATATTCTACCAAATACCCTTGATAAACTTTCTTATCTATACATTCGTTTATACTGCATTTCTTATAAAAAAGTTATATCATTTTTTATAATTTTTTTCCACAAACATTTTATACTATCCCCTATAACAACCTCATCAACAATATAGACCCTCTCTGAGGAACACAGTTACACGTAGCAGCTTTTGTGGCGCCCCTTACTACCTAAATTACACAAACCCAAAGAAGAGCACGGCGTGCCCTGAATATAATAAGTCTAGAGTCACGTTCATATATATCATAATCACATATTCCCTAAAAGAGCAGGGCATGTTCCTGAAGAAACATTATGAAATACCGTTTCTGAAGGAATGTGCCCAGCTCTTCTGTTTGCTTCATAAAATATTAACTGAACGTGACAAGCTATATAAGGTATACCGTGCTCTTTCAGTCCTCTGAGGAACGCAGTTATACGTAGCAGCCTTGTGGTGCCCCTTACTACCTAAATCACACAAACCCAAAGAAGAGCACGGCGTGCCCTGAATATAATAAGTCTAGAGTCACGTTCATATATATCATAATCACATATTCCCTAAAAGAGCAGGGCATGTTCCTGAAGAAACATTATGAAATACCGTTTCTGAAGGAATGTGCCCTGCTCTTCTGTTTGCTTCATAAAATATTAACTGAACGTGACAAGCTATATAAGGGGATGCCGTGCTCTTCCCTTTATCGAGTTAAACACGCCACAGGCTGCATAGCGAAACAAGAGACGACCTGCATAGCAGAACAAGCAACGACGTGAATGTTAACGACACTACTATTGACTCAAGTTAACAATGGATATATAATGTAGTCATTATGATGTAGTCATT
>CAURQH010000031.1:0-11190 GCA_963526885.1 uncultured Veillonella sp.
TGTTTTGGTATTGAGTAATATAGAACTAGAAAGGCACTTTCACAGTAGCATATACGGAAAGTGCCTTTCTGTGCACACAGGAGACCTATGAAACGAGTAGCATTAATAGATTTAGGATCAAACTCAGTACGGTTTGTTATTTCAGAGATTACCGAATCCGGCAGTTATCGCTTAGTGTACCAACAGAAAGAATCCATCCGCCTCAGCGAAGGCATGTGGACCCACCAAATGTTGACGAAACCCGCTATGGAACGAGCCATTAAAACATTAAAAGCCCTATCTCATATGGCGAAGGCTATGGGAGTTACAGAGATTCAAGGCATTGCTACGGCGGCCGTGCGATTGGCTAGCAATGGTAATAGCTTTATTCGTCGTGTCTATGCTGAGACGGGGATTCCTTTACGTCCTATTAGTGGTGAGGAAGAGGCGTACTTAGGCTTTTTAGGGGTTGTGAATACCATAGGTCTCGATGATTTTATCGTCTTTGACCTTGGTGGGGCGAGCATTGAGATTAGCTTAATTGAAAATCGACAATTAAAAAAATCTGTTAGCCTTCCTATGGGGGCGCTTGTCATGACAGGGCAATTTCAGTCGAAGCACGAGTTTACGAAAGTAGAGTATACTAGTATGATTTCTCATATTCAGGATGTCTTACATCGTGAAACATGGCTTAGAAATGTGAGACTACCACTTATAGGAATTGGTGGGACCGCACGGAATATTGCCAAGATGGACCAACGGGAGAAAAACTATCCCATCCCTAAATTACACAATTATAAGGTGAAAAAAGCGACCATGGAGGCTTTGTTTCAACGGGTGAAAGAAACGCCATGGGAAGAACGGAAAAAGATTTCTGGATTGTCTTCTGAGCGAGCTGATATTATCGTGGCAGGTATGGCTATCATTATGGAATTGATGGAGTATACAAAGGCAACGTCCATGATTGTCAGTGGTTGTGGCTTGCGAGAAGGATTGTTCTTTCAATACTATGGGTCCCGCTATTCGGGAGAGATGTATGGCCTACCATGCCTTCAAAAAAATGGTGTTGTAGATGATATTGTGACCCACTCCACATTGAATGTACTGCGTTCTTTCACTCCGCACGATGTGGACCATTCCCTATACATTGCCAAGTTGTCGAAACTGATTTATAAACAATGGAAAGAATTAATGCCAGAAGGGGAACGTCTGAAACTGCTATTGAAAGTAGCCTCATTATTGCATGATTTAGGAAAACAAATCAATTATTATAGTCATGCAAGGCATAGTGCGTATATGATTATTAATAGTAATCTATATGGATTATCCCATAGAGAACAGTTGTTAAGCGCGTTTATTGCATCCTATTCCCATGGAGCAAACAGCAAATTTATCAAGCAGTCTCCCTATCTGTCCCTACTAAAAGAAGGAGATCGGGAATTGATACAAAAATTGTCATTTCCTTTAGCTTTAGCAGAAGCCTTGGAAGAAACCCATGAACGGACGGTCCGTTCTATCCAAAGTTATATTACAGATAAACAAATCGATATGCGTGTAGAAGTGCAAGAGTTGAGTCACATTCCTATGATGGAGATGGCCATCGAAAAATTAAAGAAACAGTGTAAAAAAGAATTTAAACGTGAACTAGTGATACATTGGAATGTCCGTTAGGAGTGATACTATGAAAGACTTTGATAATCCTAAGTATTATTTTAATCGTGAATTATCATGGCTGAAGTTTAATCAGCGAGTCCTACAAGAGTCTATCGACAGAAGCAATCCACTTATGGAAAAACTACGATTTTTAACCATAGGGAGCTCTAATTTAGATGAATTTTTTATGATTCGCGTATCTGGATTACGCCATCAAGAGCAGAGTGGAATCATTAAATACGATGCTGCTCATATGGATGCCAAAGCTCAATTAAAAGCGATCAGTGAGGCAACGAAAAAATTAGTATCTTTGCAATATATGTACTTTCATGATATTTTAAAACGCTTACAAAAAGAAGGATTACATTTCGTCAAAGTAAAAGATTTAAAAGAAAGTGAACTGCGTTGGTTATACCAATATTTTCGCACTCATATATTTCCGGTAGTTACGCCACTAGCAGTGGATGCGAGTCACCCCTTCCCATTTTTGGTGAATAAAACATTAAACTCGGTGGTGAAAATACATCCCATCCATGATAAAGAACAAGAAAAAATGGCTATATTACCGATTCCTTCTGTATTGAATCGGATTATTGAAGTCCCGAATGATGTACATCGTCATTTCGTTATGCTAGAAGATGTTATCAACTATTATTGTGAAGACTTTTTTGTAGGTCATCATATCGATTCCTTTACTACCTTCCGTGTCACACGGGATGCCGATTTAGATATCGAAGAAGAGGCGACAGATTTATTACGAGAGATTGAAAAATCTCTTCGACGACGTCGTCGTGGTGAAGTGGTACGTGTGGAAGTATGTGAACAGTATGACCCACAGTTATTGGAATTTGTTTTGCAAGGCTTACAGGCGAAAAAAGAGGCCGTTTACATAGCCGAAGGGATTTTAGATATCGCCTCCTTTGGGGAGTTCTGTAATTTACCTGCCTACGACCATTTGCGATATCCTACTTTTACACGGAGAGAACTTCCTTGTGTAACGGAACGAGGGACTTCAGCTATCTTTGATTATATTCGTGAAAAAGATAGACTCTTGCATCATCCATTTGATTCTTTTTCCATGGTGGAGGAATTTATAGCTAGAGCAGCCGTAGATCCTGATGTGCTAGCTATCAAGCAAACTTTGTATCGTGTTAGCGGAGATTCTCCTATCGTAGCAGCTCTAGTGAAAGCGGCAGAATTGGGTAAACAAGTTACGGTACTCATGGAAGTGAAAGCCCGTTTTGATGAAGAAAATAACATTATTATGGCTCGGAGATTAGAAAAAGCTGGCTGTCATGTTATCTATGGTTTGAGAGGGCTTAAGACGCATTCTAAAATCACTATGGTGGTGCGTAAAGAAGGGGAAGTGCTGCGTAGATATATGCACTTTGCTACAGGCAATTACAATGGTAAGACTGCAAAATATTATACGGACTGCGGGTTACTGACCTGTCGTGAATCTTATGCAGATGATAGCTCTCTATTTTTTAATACCATCTCAGGATATACAGAATCACAGCAGTGGCAACATCTTATTGTGGCTCCATTGACGTTGCGCTCGTCTTTGATGGAGTTAATTGATGGAGAAATCCGAGCTGTAGAGCATGGAAAAGAAGGATATATTATTGCAAAGATGAATTCTTTGTTAGATAAAGAAATCATTGCCAAGCTATATGAAGCCTCTTGTAAGGGAGTCAAGATTGATCTCATTGTTCGTGGTATTTGTACCCTTAGACCAGGTATTGAAGGGGTTAGCGAGAATATCACAGTACGATCCATTGTCGGACGTTTCTTAGAACATCATCGTATTTTATACTTTAAAAATCACAGTGAAAGTCCCTACTATATTTCTAGTGCCGATTGGATGCCGCGAAATTTAAATGATCGAGTGGAGTTAATGGTACCAGTAGAAGATAAGGATTTACAACAAGAATTACAACATATCTTAGAGGTATATTTGACAGATAATCAAAAAGCTCATGTCATGCGTGCTGATGGATCATATCGTAAAGTGATAGCGAAAGAGCATAAGGTGTGTGCCCAACTTTCATTTATGAATCCTAATGAGATAGATACTACTGAAAGTATATCTGAGTTAGGTTCATGGGAGCCTATTTTAGAATTTACTGCTACTGATGATGTTAAGTAATGGTATGACTTATATGGTCAAAATCTAGAGGGTAATACATATAGGTGATAAAAAGTTTTGCACATATTACAATGTAAAAACGTATCTATATGAGTGGGCATGCATGCCTAAATCTATCTATATTTCTATAAAAATAATAAAAACTATAGTAAAACTAGCCATAAAACACACAATTCGTGTAATTTATGGCTAATTTTTTTAAAATGATGTGGACAAATTATGAGTTTTAGGAATGGGGTATTACTAAAATGCGTATCATATCAATTTTGCATTATCAATAAAAAAGTATTATTTTGAAAATGTAGTAGACTTCTTTACAGATAGATTGCACACTATATGAAGCCTGTGGATATAGTTATACACATGGTTTAGGCTGTGTATAAGTTTAGAGTATGTTATACATGCAAACTATGGATAATTAAAAAAATATCATAATGAGAATTCTTGAGCATAATATATAAAATTGTTAATCAAATTGAAATGTCTTTGTATGGTAGACTTAAAATATTTTTATATAAAAAGTACAAAAGCATAGAAGTTTAAAAAATGGCTTTATAGAGCGATTTGGGAGCATATGTTTGACCTTATCTATCCGTCTATGGTAGAATACCACCCATGGAGGTACTAGATGACAAATCGATTACTACAGCAAAAGCAAAAAGCAGTGCTTATGCTCACACTGTTACTAATAGTCTTTGTTACAGTCTCAGGCTTTATGTGGAATCATGGATTCCAAACTAAAAAGATAGAAACACATCAAGTGGAAGTACCGGTATCGGTACAATATGAACGAGTGGATAAGTTACCAAAAGGAATGGAAGAAGTGTTACAAGAAGGCACGCCAGGACTTGATGAGGTACAAGAAGAAGTCCACTATAACCATGGTGAAGTAGTAGATACGAAAGAGCTACAGCGTACAACGATTACACCGATGAAACCTAAAATCATTCGAGCAGGTACACGAGATATAGAAGTATCACGTTCCTATAATCGTGTGAAAGAAGTGATTACTATGGAAGCGACTGCCTATTTACCAACAGATGGTGGTGGAGATGGTATTACAGCAACGGGTATACCAGCACGTCACGGCGTAGTGGCTGTAGATCCTAATGTGATTCCTTTAGGAACTCGTGTATACATACCTGGATACGGTGAGGCCATTGCCGCCGATACAGGTGGAGACATCGTGGGGAATCGTATCGATGTAGTGTTGGAAGATTATGGATCTGCTATGCAATTTGGACGGAGAACGGTAGACGTATATATCCTCTCTTCTTAGTCTATGTATCTATGGCGTTTTATTGTAAAAGTTTCTAAGGTCAGACCGCAATAGACTTTACCGATAATGTCATGTTCAGATGTTCCTGTATAATGCAATAAAAGAACATGGCACATTCCTTCGCAAACGGTATTTCATAATGAATTGTCACTTGCAATGATATTCTGTCTTGTGGCAGTTTGTAGATAAATGAATAAAGGTCAGACCGCAATACACCCCCTCAGAAACGGTATTTCATAATGTTTCTTCGGAGGTATATTGCGGTCTTTTGCATGTGTATGTATGAGGATAAAGTGCCACAAGACGTTCTACTCATAACTGCGTTCCTCAAGGAAATAGTTAATAGCTACGTTGCAATTTTTTATTTGTAGTATAGTATGCCGTGCTCTTCTGCATATTTAGAATTTAAAAAGTAAAGCGCCATAGACTACTACGCCTAATTGCATGCGTCTCGAGGGGGTATTATTTGGCAATTTTTGCTACGTGTGGTTCGCTGTTAGTATGTGTTATATTTGTTAGGGCATGCCATAGGTTTCGATATATGGTATAATAGTAAAATACTATATTGTGGAGGAGCTTATGTTAAAACAGGTCTTGGTGGTTGAGGGAAAATCAGATATTCAACGGGTGCAACAAGCCTTAGAGGTGGAGTGTATTGCTACGGAAGGATTTAATTTGCGTAAGCCTGTGCTCAGTCGGATTAAGGATGCTTATGAAAAGAGGGGTATCATTATTCTGACGGATCCAGATTATGCGGGAGAGCGGATTCGTCGTTTTTTAACAAAGCGCTTCCCTTTGGCGCAACATGCCTTTGTGCCACGAGAAGAAGCCTATGCGAATGATGATATTGGAATTGAGCAGGCTAGTCCTGAGTCTATACGCAAGGCGCTAGAGGTGTTACATATAGAATCCATGGAATCATCCGAACTATTTACTATGCAAGATTTAGTGCAACATGATTTGAGTGGAGGCTCTAGTAGTGCAGCTATGAGAGCTCGTATCGGTGCTAAGCTGGGTATAGGCTATGGTAATGGGAAGCAGTTCTTGTACCGTTTAAACCATTATGGCATAAGTCGGGATGCATTTTTCAAAGCACTTTCAGAAGATGAAGAGAAATAATAGGAGTATTCATGATAGAATCAGTCATTGCAAGTCCAGAGGTTGTACATTATATATGTAAACGGTTTGGCATTCAAATGAGTAAAAAATTAGGGCAAAACTTTTTAATTAAGCGCACTGTGGTGGATAAGATTGTACAGGCTGCGGAATTAGACGCAGGGGATGCTGTGTTAGAGGTAGGTCCTGGTATTGGTACATTGACGCAAGGTTTAGCACAAAGTGGGGCTAATGTTACTTCCGTAGAGCTAGATAGACGCTTGTTAGAGGTCTTAGATACAACCCTAGAGGCGTACGATAATGTACGGATTATTCATGGAGACGTATTGAAAGTCAACATCCCAGAATTAATGGACCACAAACCATTTAAAGTAGTAGCGAACTTACCGTATTACATTACAACACCGATTATTATGTCTTTACTAGAATCTAAATTGCCTATTGAACGGTTAGTGGTAATGGTCCAAAAAGAAGTAGCAGAGCGCATGATTGCAAAACCAGGTACAAAAATGTATGGCGCTTTGTCGGTAGCGGTGCAATATTACACAGACCCATATATTGTTATGGACGTGCCTCCTAAGGCATTTTTACCAGCTCCTGAAGTGACTAGTGCTGTGATTTGTTGCCCATTGCGTAGTGAACCGCCTGTGAAAGTCCATAGTGAAGCGTATTTTTTCCGTGCTGTGAAAGCAGGTTTTGCGCAACGTCGTAAAACGTTCAGCAACACAATGAAGACTACAGGACTAAACAAAGAGCAAATCGAAGCTATTTTAGCGAAAGCGAACATTGATGGATCTCGTCGAGGAGAAACACTTACTTTAGATGAATTTGCTCTTATTGGCAATGCTTGGTATGAATTGGACCAAGAA
This sequence comes from uncultured Veillonella sp., assembly GCA_963526885.1. GTDB lineage: Bacteria > Bacillota > Negativicutes > Veillonellales > Veillonellaceae > F0422. The sequence goes on from CAURQH010000031.1 coordinate 7,046, forward strand.
ACTAAATAAATATATATATAGATTTTATATAACTAGTAAAGCCGTATGATAGAAATTGGGAGATAGCGTTAGCTATCCCCTTTTTGTTATGTACTAAGGGTTATGGACCAGATCAAAAATAGGATACATCGATTGCATAGAAAAAGGATTCCACAACGATTGTTGCAGAATCCTTTTTTGTTTAGGATAGTTTATATGAACTAAGCGGTTAAATCAATTTTGCCATAAATGTGATTAAGAATGCGTTTGTAAAGTCGATGAGGAAGGCCCCTACTAAAGATACGACTAACCATGCTTTTGGAGATGGACCGTATTTAGAAGCCAAGGACAACATGTTTACCAACGCATTTGGTGTAGCACCTAAACCGAAACCAATAGCACCAGCACCTAACATAACAGAATCATAGTTGCGTTTGAACAACCAGTAGATTAAGTATGCGAAGATTGTAATCAACACCATTTGTGCAGCTAAGATTGCCATTAAAGGTAATGCTAAGTCAACTAATTGTGCTAATTTCAAGCTGTTAATAGCCATAGTAACGAAAATACTCAAAGATACATTGGAAACAGCATCAAGAGCAGCGCTATTAATAGTAATGTGACCAGTGAAGTCAGCATAGTTACGAATGCAAGCACCAACGATCATAGCGCCGATATAGGCAGGTAATGGACCGAATACAGAAGAAAGCGCAGCACTGACTAATGTGCCAAGTCCTAAGGAAATACCTACAAAAGCAATGACATGCATTAATGATTGTAAATCGAATAATTTACTTTCAGAGTCGGATTCATTAATATCGATACCGTCAGCTTCTAATAATTCAGGATGATCTACAGGAGTAGGGACATTGTGCATTTTGATGATACGATCACCTACAGGAGCACCTAATAGTGTACCAGCTACCATGCCGAATGTAGCGGCTGCGATAGCAGCAGAAGCTACGCCTGGAATACCAGTTAACTCTTCAAAATGAGGACCGAAGGCACCTGCTGTACCAAGGCCACCCATCATGGAAACAGAGCCAGCCATAATACCAAAAATTGGTTCAATACCCATAGCTTTGGCAATCATGATGCCTGCGCCATTTTGGAAGACAATCCAGATGGTACATACAATCCAGAAGAAGATAATAGCGACGCCACCTTTTTTAAGAACATTTAAACTTGCCATAAGACCGATAGTGGTAAAGAAGGCTAACATTAAGAATGATTGCAAGGCACTATCGAAAGTGATATTTACAATTTTATAGTAGGATAAGAAAGCACATAAAAATGCAAATGGTAAACCACCTACGGCAGGTGCAGGCATACTCACACGTTGTAGGAATGGAGAATGTTTTTTAATGAATTCCCCTAAATATAATGTAACAATAGCTAAGGCTACCGTTTGGATCATAGACAGTTTTAATGTCCAGATTCCATTGACTAGACTCAAGTCGATAAGACCTTTCATAGTACAACCCCCTTTGGAACAAGATGCATATTAGATAAAACTTATGCTCTTATCATAGCATGAAATAGGGGCATTCGTCATAGTGATTTTTTCCACTATAGCACTATGTATGAGCTCTTTTCATAGATAAGGGAGATAGGATATGTCACATTAATTGCAAACAATTATAAGAGGCATTCTATAGAATGTAGAAGTATAAACGTATGAAAGGCTGTACATGATGATGCATGATGTATACATTACATACTATTGATGATTTATAGTAATATAATAGTTGCAAAAATAATATAAATAAAAAGTAGAGAATAGAGTGCCTTATATAAAAGGTGAATAAATTTATGAAAAACAACTGATAAATTTAGCGAAGTGTGGTACTATAGTAAAGTCAGATTTGCATGGTTTTGTAAATATAGAATCATTAGGTAAAGTTACTAACATGTGAGGTTAATATGAAACGGATTATTATAGGTATACTAGGGCTTATTGTAGCCGTAGGTGTATATTTGGGAATACAATACCAACGTTCTTGGGATTATAAGGCAGTAGGTGTTCCCGTTTTAAATTATCATCGTATTGATACAGGGATTCGACATTCTTTAGTGGTACCACCAGAAGAGTTTAAAAAGCAAATGCAATATCTTCATGATGAGGGATATCATACCATTACGTTGGATGAGTTATACGAGTACGTAACAAAAGGAACTGATTTGCCAGATAAACCAGTACTAATTACATTTGATGATGGATATATTGATAACTATCAACATGCTATGCCAATTCTGAAAGAATATAATATGAAAGCTACCTTGTTTATGATTACTAGTTCCATTGGAGAAAATCGATTTGTCAATGTAGAGCAATTGAAAGAAATGCAAGCGAATGGTATCGATATCCAAAGTCATACAGTGAATCATAAAGATTTGCGCAATATGTCCTTAGATCAAGCAAGGGATGAACTCATTAGCTCGAAAGCAGTCTTAGAAGATCGGATGAAACATCCTGTTCGGTACATTGCATATCCAGGTGGATTTGCTAATAAAGATGTAGATAAAATTTCTGAAGAAAGTGGCTATCGTATGGCCTTTACTGTACAAGCAGGGAATGTAGAACCAGGACAAGATCTATTTAATTTGCCAAGACAAGCGGTGTTTTTCAATGATACACCTTTTGAAAATTTCTGGGTTCGATTACATTATCCGTGGGAAAATACCTTTATGTGGCGCATCCATGATAAATTGTTAGAATGGAATTTGAAAGGATTAGCAGATTTAGAACCGTTGTTTTAGTCTATTATACGGTATCTTTGACATACTAGAAGAGATGATTATAAAGAGGCCATGTGCCCCTTTTGGTGTGTAAAACAGAAAAAAGAGGGAAGTTGATACTTTTTGATCAACTTTCCTCTTTTTTTATTTAAAGCTATTTTGTTCAGCCTCTATTTTATTTAGAAATAATATATACTATCTTTTATTGTGTTACAAGTAGTATGAACCTTAGTGATTTATATATAAGTGTAGAATATGTTATATCTCTAATTTAGGAGCATGCAAGAATGTCACATCAGGATTTCGCTCTACGACCCAACCCATTTGCCATTCATTGGAGATAAGAACAACAAGACGTCCACGATTATCTTTTACAATCATCGCATTGTCCATACCTTTTAAGCTGTTCACATCTACCTCGCCGTCGATCCATCGAGCTACACCATATGGCAAGGAATTGTTCACAAGGTCAACGCCGTATTCGTGTTTCAAACGGTATTGCAATACTTCAAATTGGAGCATACCTACAGCACCGACTACAAAGGAATCCATAGAGTAGAGAGGTTCAAAGATTTGTACAGCCCCTTCTTGTGCTAATTGTGTCATGCCTTTCAAGAATTGTTTACGCTTCATGGAATCTTTTGGCGTTACACGAGCGAAAAACTCAGGAGGGAACACTGGGAAGTCGCTGAATGTTACTTTGTGGTTGGAGGCGCATAAGCTATCACCAACCCCCATGGTGCCAGCATCGAAAACACCAATGATATCCCCTGGATAGGCTTCATCAATGATGGTACGCTCAGTTGCTAAAAATTGTTGCGGTTGGGATAAACGTAAAGTTTTGCCAGATTGTTGATGAAGTACATTCATACCTTTTTCAAACTTACCAGAACAAATACGCATGAATACAATACGATCATGATGATTTGGATTCATGTTTGCTTGGATTTTAAATACGAAGGCAGAGAAGTCTTCCGACGTAGGTTCTACCGTTTCCTCACGAGCTACACGAGGGGCTGGCATAGGAGCTAGTTCTAGGAATTTTTCAAGGAACGGTTTGACCCCAAAGTTTGTCATGGCGGAGCCAAAGAACATAGGCGTTAATTCGCCAGCTTTTACTTTGTCTAAATCGAAAGCATCACCAGCCACGTCGAGGAGTTCGATATCATCGATTAAGGATTGATGGACTTCTTCGCCTAATAGTTCGCGGAACGCTGGGTCATGTACATCACCCTTAGTGGAGGCTAGTTTCTTTTGACCGTGAGATTCATCTTTTTCAAACAATTCTACGGTGTTCGTTTCCCGGTCGTACACACCTTGGTATTCCCCGTTGATACCTACAGGCCAGTTCATCGGAACAGCACGAATGCCGAGAGAGTTTTCAATTTCTTCCATCAAATCGAATGGATTGCGACCGAAGTGGTCAA
>CAURQH010000032.1:0-10297 GCA_963526885.1 uncultured Veillonella sp.
ATTGGTTTTGCCAAACCTTGGATGATTGGTCCAATAGCAGTAGCGCCAGCAAAGCGTTGTACTAATTTGTAACCAATGTTCGCAGCTTGTAAGTCAGGGAAGATCAAGATGTTAGCTTTACCAGCTACTTGAGATCCTGGAGCTTTACGTTCTGCTACGGATGGAACGATGGACGCATCTAATTGCAATTCCCCATCGAATGCGAAGTCTACGTTACGACCTTTCAAATCTTCTACTGCTGCCACAACTTTATCAACTTCTGGAGAAGAAGCAGATCCTTTTGTGGAGAAGGACAAGAAGGATACACGAGGTTCTTTCATGCCTGCTACAGAACGAGCTTTACCAACACTGGACTCAGCAATATCAGCCAATTGTTCAGATGTTGGATTAGGGATAACGCCGCAATCGGAGAAAATCAACAATCCGTCATCGCCATATTCTTTTTTATCAGTGATGACAAGCATAGAGCTGGATACAGTTTTCAAACCAGCTTGTGTACCTACCACTTGGATAGCTGCACGAAGTACATTTGCTGTAGGGCTTGCAGAACCTGCTACCATGCCGTCAGCAAAACCTAAACGAACTAACATAGCACCGAAGAATAACGCATCGCCAGTCATAGTAGCGTGTGCTTTTTCAGGTGTCATACCTTTTTTCGCGCGCAATTCTACAAATGTATCTACCATTTTGTTTAATTCGCCGAATGTAGCTGGGTTGATGATTTCAGCGCCTTCCAAAGATACGCCAGCTGCTGTTGCTGCCGCTTGAATTTTATCTTCTGCACCCACCAATACAGGCACGCAGAAACCTTCTTTCAAAATCGCAGCCGCTGCTTCGATCACACGGCTATCTTCGAATTCTGGCAATACAATTTTTTTACCCAAGCCTTTCGCTTGCTCTTTTAAACTTTGAATTAAATCCATGGTATGTCCTCCTTTTAAGACCCATTTCGATATATCTACGCTTTATTATACTATAACTAATTTTGATGTTCAAACCGCTTCATATAGTTATGGTGAAAGTATACTATCTACTTCATTCATAATGAATCGTTACTAACTACACATTACTCTCCTCATCGCATCGTCAATGATATATCATCAATACTATTTTTATTTTTCACCATTTTTACTGATACAGCTTTTCAGTCCATCGATATGTTCATGTAAATCTTCATTAATACCGTTCCATAATGGATCAAGTACAAAATCAATGCCTTCTCTTCTAGCCAACTTTGCTGCCGGAACAAAGTCACTGTCACCAGCAATTAAAACAATTTTTTGAACTTGCTTTTTGTATGATAATGATGCTATATCCACCCCTAATTTCATATCAACACCTTTTTGACCAATTGAAAGATATAAATCTGACTCCTTTATATCCTCAACAGAAATAGCACCTCGTAATAATTTCTTGGTTATATCTGGTCGCAAATTATAAACTACATCATTATCGCTTAATCGTCCCAATCTTAGTGCAACTTTTCTTCTTGTTTTTAACTCTTTTAAAAACTCACTCATCCATTTATATTGATCAGACTCTTTCAATTTCATAACTTTTTTAGTTAATGGATGATATACCTCTTTCACACTAGGCGGGCAATCATAATAAAAAAGTCGATATAAGGAATACTCTTCATATCGGTCTGCAACTAAATGCCTATAACAATACTTAATAAAAAAGTCTACCGCACTCTTAGGATCTTTCATGTTTTTCAAAGAGTACATACGTTTTTGATAAAAGCTTCCATCCACCAATATTGCCAACTCTTTTTTCATAAGCACCTTCCATAAAAAAAGCCCTATGCTTCAGCTTTCCCCATATACCGGGAAGCCTACAACAAAGGGCACTATTTACTACCATCACAATATCACAAAAACGCTAATCTGTAAAGTGTAAATTTTTACACTTTTTAGAAATCTAAAAGAACTTACAAAATGTAACTATTAATGATGTTAGTTATTTTTACTATATTGTAGTACGCCCCATAATTATTGACTAATACTGCTTCGGTATAAAACCAAAATGCTGCAATGCTTTATAAATCCCGTCGTCATGGCAGGCTGCTGTGACGTAGTCAGCTTTTTCTTTCAGTGCATCACGGCCGTTCCCCATGGCGATGTTCAGCCAATCTGGTCGGAACATGGATAGGTCGTTATAGCCATCGCCGAATACGATGACATCTTGGTAGGACGCCTCAAAGCCATCGATCATTTTCCGAATCCCATAGGCTTTGTCCATTGGTTCAAACAACACGCAGCCCTCTCCGTAGCGGATGAGGTCCTTCGTCATGTGCACGATGCCACTGCGCTGCTCCTCTTCTTCCGTGATGAATGCATAGACCTTGTAAAAGTATTCAATATCTTCAGGCACTAATTCCGGCACTACCTGCGTTTTCATCATATCCCATTGTACATCCCAGTTAAGGACACTTTCATAGGGGGTAATGCGAACGAAATCATTTTTGTGGGTCACACCCCAAGGCACATTGTGTTTTGTTAAATAGTTGAGGTACTGCACACAGCGGTCCCGATCCATGCCTTGCATCCATTGCACTTCGTAATCTTCTGTAATGCTATAGCCCCCATCAGCCACAAAGTTCGGCGTCCGTGCCATCTTGGCAAAGCGCATGGCGTCTGCCTGTAAGCGACCAGTGGCAAGTGCCACGTGATGTCCTTTGTCCTGCAAATAATCCAAGGAGTACTGGGCGCTGTCAGGAATCACCCCATCCGGCCAAACGGCTAGGGTATTATCGATATCAAAGAAAAAATATTTCTTGTCCATCTAGTCCTCCTCAGCGCAAATGCTGCTCTTCATCCCAACCGTTCACCAACTGAAAGCGGTCTTTCTGTTCCACATTTGGATATTTCTCATGATCCACCTCGCTGGCGAACATCGCCAAAGGGCGTACGAAGGTTTTGCGCTCTCCATACAGCTGTTGGTACACCACATGAGGTTCATCCGTCTCGGAATGGATGGCAATGTCAATGACATAATATAACATGCCTTTAAAATGACGATATAAACCGCCTACTACAATCTCTTGCATAGTCATCGTCCTTTCTGGTAATGATTATTTACCTAGTTGTTTCGTTGTCTCTGTTACAGAGTACCACACGAGTTCATTGATGTAATAGCGAAGCTCTTCGCTCTTCACATGTTTCGCATTACTATCTGCTGCACTGGAAATCGCCATCGCAATATCTTCACCTGTTAAAGCATTACCTTTCGCTTGGATGGCTTGCTCAACATTTGCCAAAATATCATGGCGCAAGTCTTTCAACACATACCACGCATAGCTGCCTTTTTCTGCCTTTTCATTACCAGCCATCGCCGCTGTTTCTTCATGACGATTGGAACGATCTAGTTGATTGTCTCCATGCCAATTGTGAATGCGTTTAAAGAATCGTAAGCGTTTTGTAAGCTTCGTATCTAAAATAGATAACACTTGAGCTCCATCATAGACAGTCACTTTGTCTTGGCTTTTTTTCTGCAACACTGTCAATAGCTCATCCATGGTAATGCCATGAACTGGTTTCGCTGTAATGTGTGACACTACCGCAGTAGGGATGACAGAATCGTTTCCTTTTACAGACTTCGCTAACTCGTCTATTGTCATGCCTTTGATAGATTCCTTCGTCACCGTTGGCGCTTGTTCCCCATCAATAGTACGAACCAAGCCATCAATGGCTTCCTTCGTTTCTGGCATAATTCCTAATATATGGTAGCCCTTGGCTACTTCTGTTACCTCGGATGGATGTTGACGAGCGAAAATGTCTTCGCTCATACCAAAACTTGTGCCTACTGTCAGCAGTAATACTGTTGATAATACTAAACGTTTCAAAATTCTATCTCCTATATAAATTACTGAATCATATTCTACTCAATCTATCTTTTATTATATCATACCTTATGGCTCTAGCAGTATAGCACCTTTACAAAATGCCTATCTTAGTGCATGTCGTAAATACTACCTCAAATAAGTTACTATCCACAAAATCTAAGACTATGTCGATGCACCTCTCGAGGTCGACCCTGTATCAGAACAACTCAAGATACCCCTAAATGCAATACCCATCACCATAGACTAGAACACGCAATCCCTATAAGCGTGCACAGCAAAGGAGCCACAACATCCTCTCCGGTTTGTTATGGCTCCTTTTGTATCGAGCATAGTATGCTCTGCACTAGTTCATCTTATTTTAAGACATGATCTAGTTCTTTATTTGTTTCTTTCGCTGTTTGTTTTGCTGTGTACCAAACTAGCTCATTGATGTAAAAACGAAGTTCTTCGCTATTGACAGTCACCGCATTTTTTTCTGCCGCCTGTTTCATGGCTTGTACAATGTCTTCACCGCGTGTGTTTTCACCTTTTTGAGCGAACACAGCTTTCACATTGTCTAAGGCATCTTGACGGACAGCACGCAATACATTCCAGCCATAGCTGTTGCTGTAACCTTTTACCACTTCTTTCGCATCTGTATTATTCTTGTTCAAGAACACTTGATAGTTCGCAGTGTGTTCGTATTTGTTATCCCCATTCCAATTATGAGCACGTCTAAAGAACTCCACACGGTTCGTCAAGTTGCGATCTAACACGCGTAAGAACTCATGGTTCACATCATGTTCTGCATAGCGATGTTGACGGTCTGTCAAACGCTCGCCATGCTCATGACGATACACTAAGTCTTTGTGTACTCCGTACACACGCTCTAAGGTACCGCCTAATTCTTCTAAGGCTTCCACCGTTTCTGGTGTAGCCATTTCAATTTCGTAGCCTACTGCTGGTGTTACGATATGAGCTGGGTTCTTTTGATCGAACAGAGCATCTCCCATCGCAAATCCAGACGTTGCTGTTACCAGCAAGGCCGCTGTTAATACTAACTTTTTCATGGTGTATCTCCTATACATGTATTATCTTTCATAGAATTATCTTAACAAAACAATTCGTCTGCATCATCTCTAACACATTATACAATATAACTTTCGTTTCGTATACCATAGGTCCTGTGAAAGCCGAAGCTTTCACAGTATTTATGGGTATGTATCAAAGATTAGCCTTTTTTAATATATTGAAGTACTTCTGCCAATTGCGCTTTTAACTCATTAATTTCATCTTTTTGCAATTGATTTTGTGCTTCTAAGGCAGATACTTTATCTTGTAATGTATAAGACGCACTGATAGGTCCTTGACGATACGCATCTTTCACAGCTGTTTCATCAGCACGAGAGCCGAACTTCCAGCTAACGCCCGCATTCGCCATCAATTCATCATGATTGCTGCCGATAGATGCGCCTGCATGGAATAATAGAGACTCGTTTTTATAGTGCGCAATACCTAATGCCAATGCAGTTTGACCTTTGTAAGTACCTACGCCAGCCATCAATGTAGTTGGTTCCAATGGATCATATTGTAAATGACGCAATCCAGCCATCGCAGCAGATTGAGCACCTAAACGATTGATTCGACCATCCACATTCATTGTAGCATTTGCCAAGCCTTTCAACTGTGACACATTCACTGCATCAGTATCGTTCACACCAGCTGCCACGTTAGTGATAGTATTACCACCATTATCAAGGCCTGCAGATGTTAGACTCACAGAGGCTCCGCCCTGAGTAGTTGGTGCAAAGGTGATACCTTTCATATTTGTTAAGGTATCTGATAATTTTACTTCAAAGCCTTTGTCTGTTGCTATCGCTTGGATATTGATGCCAGCTTCCTTTGATGTAAAGTTAGAAGATCCTTTAATGGAGATACCATCTTTTAACTTAGTTGTGTGTTGTGAATTATTATCACCAGCAATATTTAAATCATGTTTATCTACCTCTGCAGATAGAACAGCTTTTGTTACAATACCATCGATAACTACATTCTTACCAGTAGCCGTATCTGCCTCGCCTTTCACAAGAGGTAATGTAACAGTACCATCTTCGGCAACACTGTATTTGCCGGCTTGTACATGAACATCATCCGTTTTATCTAACTTGTTAGCCTCTAAGTTAGCAACCTTTGTATTCGTAGCGTTTAACTGTTTACCTGTTACAGCATCAGTAGAATTTTCTGATACATCACCTTCTTTTAGGTTAGTGATTTTTTTACCGCCTACATCAACGCCATCACCATTGATCGTTACTGCAGTACCAGCACCAGTGAATGTTAGTCCATTATCACCAGTAATAGACGTAATGCCTGTTAAATCAGATTTTACATTGACTGTATATTCATTACCATCCGTTCCATTGCCATCAACAGTTGTATTTGTACCAGCTGCAAACTTCGGTTTTACTGCAGAGATGGTATATGTTTTCTTACCTGTTGTTGCATCTACATCGGAAGTAACGGTAACCCCATCACCTTGTACCACTTCTGTACCTAATCCTGTAATTACTTTTTTACCAGCATCTGTAATGTTGGATAAGTTTTTATCCGCCAATGGCTCTATTGCATTATTAATAGCTGTATTGACTACGCCTGCTGTTGCAAGTTTGTTTGCATCGTCAGCTTTTGTAATATCAGCAGCCACTACAGGTGTTATTGTAATATCACCATTATTGTTATCAACAGTTATTGCGTCCGTATTACCAGAAGCAACAGATTTCACTGGATTTAAACCAGAAATTGTGGCTTCTTCTCCTGTTTCTGTGCCATCAGCATCTACATATTTTAATGTAACAGTGCCGTTCTCCACTGTATAATCACCTGGTTTAATATGACGTTCCGCTGCTTTATCTAATTTAGCTTCTACTTTTTCATTCGTTTCATGTAACTGTTTACCTGTCACAGCATCAGTAGAACTATTTGTTAATGCAGCATCTGCTAGGTTAGTGATTTTTTTACCACCTACATCAACACCATCATCACTGATGCTAACAGCCGTTGTACCGCCATTCAATGTCAATGTGTCACCTGTAATAGATGTAATACCTGTTAAATCCGAGTTCAAATTTACTTTATAAGGCGTAGCTGTGCCATCGCCCACAACAGTTGTATTACTACCATCTGCAAAGCTCGGTTTTACTGCAGAGATGGTATATGTTTTCTTACCTGTTGTTGCATCTACATCGGAAGTAACGGTAACCCCATCACCTTGTACCACTTCTGTACCTAATCCTGTAATTACTTTTTTACCAGCATCTGTAATGTTGGATAAGTTTTTATCCGCCAATGGCTCTATTGCATTATTAATAGCTGTATTGACTACGCCTGCTGTTGCAAGTTTGTTTGCATCGTCAGCTTTTGTAATATCAGCAGCCACTACAGGTGTTATTGTAATATCACCATTATTGTTATCAACAGTTATTGCGTCCGTATTACCAGAAGCAACAGATTTCACTGGATTTAAACCAGAAATTGTGGCTTCTTCTCCTGTTTCTGTGCCATCAGCATCTACATATTTTAATGTAACAGTGCCGTTCTCCACTGTATAATCACCTGGTTTAATATGACGTTCCGCTGCTTTATCTAATTTAGCTTCTACTTTTTCATTTGTTTCATGTAACTGTTTACCTGTTACAGCATCAGTAGAATTTTCTGATACATCACCTTCTTTTAGGTTAGTAATTTTTTTACCACCTACATCCACGCCATTATCACTGATCGCAACAGTTGTTGCACCACCATGTAATGTCAATGTATCACCTGTAATAGATGTAATACCTGTTAAATCTGAGTTCAAATTTACTTTATAAGGCGTAGCTGTGCCATCGCCCTCAACAGTTGTATTCGTACCTGCCTCAAGTTTAGATGGGTCTGCACCGCCGCCACCGCCGGCAGCAGCATTTTTAAGTTCCTCTTTTAAAGAGTCACTTAATTTTAATTTATACTTACGGGTAACACCGTTTTCAGTACCTTTTTCAGGGTTTTCACTGTTACCTGTATCAACAACAATATCGTCACTATCCTCTACAAGAGTATCATTAGCTTTTACGATGAAATTATTAAACGTAGCGTTTACATTTCCATCATAATCTCCTGCAACAAAGGTATTCGTTGTCACACTCACATTATCACCTGCTTGCACATGATAATAAGGAATGTTTAGATTAACCGCATTTGGATCAAAGGGCACTTCCGTATATGTTGGAGGATTAAAACTATCTGGTATATCATTCGCCACATCAGCTCCATTTCCACTAGCCATCACCCCTGGTGCACTAGGAGAAAATGATGTAGCTACTGTCGCTGCCGTTGCCGCCAACAATGCAACAGTATATTTTTTACGTTTTTTTAAAAATTTATCTTTCATAGATTCTATTCCTTTCTTTTTAGCTTACACATTACCATTACTAGATGTTCCATGTAATAATATCTATAATTTGTAAATATTAATCAAACTCTAAATTGTAAGTAAATACATTAAAATATGTTCAAGTTTTCTATCTATATTGCAAGCAACAAGAACATCTTCGGTTCCATACTTCTAAAAGTAATATAAAAACAACATGGTATGTATCATTTACAATAACATACGCCTACTTCAATTTAATTGTATTTAATTGTATCTAAAATTTTCGATACTTCAGTATCATACTATATATTTTGAATATACACAATAAAAAAGTTGATAAAATTACTCTTTTCATCCTCTCCCCCCCCGTTTTAAACGAAATGAATAATTTAATACTACTTTTACCAATTCTATAGTCTATTTTATGAAAAAACTTATACTCTATTATCTATATAAGTATTCACAACTATCACATAGTTGTAGATTTATACAATTAATTAAACATGACCTCCATCAATAGGGTATACCCATATCTGCTCTTCCCACCCCCTGAGGAACACCGTTACGAGTAGTAGCCTTTGTGGCATTCCTCACTACCTAAATCACACAAACACAAGAAGAGCACGGTGTGCCCCGAACAAACATTATGAAATACCGTTTGTGAGGGGTATGCCGTGCTCTTCCCTTCATCTTATTAAGTTAAGAACGCCACAAGGTTACATAGCGTCACAAGTGACGATTGTATTACACCTACAACCTGTGCTATAATAAAACCAACAAAAGAAGAGCCATTGACGTGTAGCTGGCGTTAGGCTCATCTCAAAAAAGTATAAAACTTAGATGCGCCTAACGTGTGAGGTCCGGTAAACCTCATTTCGTTAGGCGTTTTCGTTAGCTATAAAAGCAACGAATAACTTCTACGATTAACATAGAAAATTGAATCAATAAAGATAATTTTTCATATGTAGTCATAGTATCACCTCCTCCTATAATAGGAAGAGATGAGCCTAACAACACGCCAATGGCTCTTACACTTTTATTATAACACAATTTATTCGTACTGTTTATATAAACTTAATCCCCCTAGCGATCAGAAAACTAGGCAAAGCGCAAGTTTGCAAATGACACATCTTCTGAGGAACACCGTTACGAGTAGTAGCCTTTGTGGCATTCCTCACTACCTAAATCACACAAACACAAGAAGAGCACGGTGTGCCCCGAACAAACATTATGAAATACCGTTTGTGAGGGGTATGCCGTGCTCTTCCCTTCATCTTATTAAGTTAAGAACACCACAAGGTTACATAGCGTCACAAGTGACGACACATAGCAGAATAAGTGACGATTGTATTGCACCTACAACCTGTGATATAATTAAGACAACAAAAGAAGAGCCATTGACGTCTGCTAGCGTTAGGCTCATCTCAGAAGAATAAAGAGAAATGGCCTAACGTGTATAAGTACTGCGAATACTTATTGTTACGTTAGGCTTTTTCATTTCTATTGAAAGAAACGATAAATATCTATAATCAACTTCAAAACCTTTATCAGTAAAGATAACTTTCTAAAATTTTTCATAGAAATCACCTCCTCCCATAATAGGAAGAGACGAGCCTAACAACACATCAATGGCTCTTACATTTTTATTATAACATAATTTATTCGTATTGTTTATATAAACCTAATACTATAATAATCAGCAAACTAAGCAAAGCGCAAGTTTGCAAATGATGCCGCCGCAAACACAAAAAGACCGCAACACACTCTTAAACAAACTTACCATAGGCTTAGTTTAAAAAGAATTATGTTGCGGTCTTTCCTTCCCCTGAGGAACGCCATTACGAGTAGTAACGTTTGTAGCATTTGTAATATTCCTACAATCTGTGCTATAATTAAACCAACAAAAGAAGAGCCATCGACGTGTAGCTGGCGTTAGGCTCATCTCAGAAAACAAAACAACTGGATTAGCCTAACGTGTTAAGGTGTAAGAGACCTTATACGTTAGGCTTTTTCATTGTCTACTTAAATAGATCAATGAGCTGAATTGCTAAACTAGCAATAGAAAT
>CAURQH010000033.1:0-9625 GCA_963526885.1 uncultured Veillonella sp.
TTTCCAATAGGTCTTCAATACCTTGACGTTGTTTCGCAGATACAGGAACCATGATGGTATCGCCGCCCCACTCTTCTGGCAATAAGCCATGTTCAGACAACTGTTGTTTTACATGGTCAGGGTTAGCACCTGGTTTATCCATTTTATTGATGGCCACGATGATTGGCACTTCCGCAGATTTCGCATGGTTGATAGCTTCGATGGTTTGTGGCATAACGCCGTCATCAGCCGCTACCACAAGAACCGCAATATCTGTAGATTGAGCACCACGCAAACGCATCGCTGTGAAAGCTTCATGACCTGGTGTATCTAAGAATGTAATTTTATTACCTTCATAGCGAACTTGGTATGCACCGATATGTTGCGTAATACCGCCTGCTTCGGAAGCTGTCACATTCGTAGAACGAATCACATCCAATAAAGATGTTTTACCATGGTCAACGTGACCCATGATAGTAACAACTGGTGGACGAGGTTGTAAGCTTTCTGGGCTATCTTCAATTTCGATGATTTCTGTAGGATCTTGTTCAGGCTCAACTTCTACCACTTCTACACCGAAGTCTTCTGCCAACACCATAGCTGTTTCTACATCGATTTCTTGGTTGATCGTAGCCATTACACCTAACATCATCAATTTTTTGATAATTTCGGACACTTCACGGCCCATTTTTTCAGCCAATTCTTTTACTGTTAACGGACCAGACAATTCGATAGAAGTAGCAATCGCAGCTTCTGCTTTACGGCGCTCTTCCTCTTTTTGTTTGATGTGTTGCTCATTACGTTGTTTAACTTTATTTTTATTTTTTTGCAATGCAGAAGATACTAAGGATTGTGTACGTTCGCCTTTTTTGCTTTTTTTATCTTTTTTATTGCGACGCTCGTTACGATTTTCATTGCGATGTTCAGATTCATAACGGCGATTTTCTTTTTGACGATCTGCTTCACGGCTAGCTTGACGATCACGACCTTCTGGTTTTGCTGTCATCGCTGGATCCACTTGTGGAATCTCTAAGCGACGTTCACGACGTTGTCCATCATTACGACGATCATGGTTACGGTCGTTATTACGATCATTGTTGCGGTCGAATCTACCACCATTGTTAGGGCGATTACCACCATTGCGATTATCTTGACGTTGATCATTGCGACCTTCTGGACGACGGCCATCACGGTTTTGACCATTACGTTGATTAGAGCGATTATCGCCGCGGTCATTTCTGTCATTGCGATGATCTCGTTGACCATTGTTTTTACCATCACGATTGAATGGGCGGTCACGCTTTTCACCACGGTCATTACGGTCTCCACGCTCATTGCGATCATTGCGATGATTTCTATCTTGTTTAGGTCCACGTCTTTCACTTTGCTCATTGCTATGGTATTCGTGAACTTTCTTTTGCGGTGCTTGTTGCGTTGCTTTTGGTGCCTCACTTTGTGCTTGTTTAGTGCCACCTGCTAACGATTGTTTAATCATAGATACTTGTGAATCCTCCACTGTACTCATATGGCTTTTCACTTCTACATTGTGTTTTTTTAAAGCATCAATAACGACTTTATTTTCTACACCTAGATCTTTTGCTACTTCATATACTCTTTTTTTGGACATCTACATTCCCCCTCTACTGATTATTATCTATTTCAGCTAGCAAGGATTTAGCAAATCCAGCATCATTTACTAATATAACTGCTCGCATTTCTTTTCCCAATGCTCTGCCTAATTCCTCTTTGGTCCCTACCAAACGAAGGGGTACCTGATGAGACTCGGCTAAGTGCCTATATTTGTTAGCATTATTTTGCGCACAATCTTCCGCCATAATCAACAGTGGATAGCCTTGTCGTTTCATAGACCGTTCCACTACAAAATCGCCTGATAATAAGCGACCTGCTCGCTGTGCTAATCCTAATATATTCAACACTTTTTCTTTATTCATGGGATATTTGTTCCTTTAAAGATTCATAAATTTCTTGTGAAACTTTATGTTTCAACGAACGCTCTAATCGTTTAGCTTTATACGCCATATCTAAGCATTCTACTTTCATTTCCATATACGCTCCCCGTCCAGGGGCTTTACCTGTAAGGTCTATAGAAATCTCTCCCGTTGGACTCAACACAACACGTGTTAATTCCTTCTTGGGAAGAAGTTCTCCACATCCCACACATACTCGCATAGGCTGAGACTTCTGTTTCATATTAGTCTTCATCTCCAAAAGCATCCAAGGAAATCATATCTTCGGATTCCACATATTCACCGGCTTCAGCGGCTTGTGTTTCACTTTTAATATCGATTTTCCAGTTTGTTAATTTCGCTGCTAAACGAGCATTTTGACCTGCTTTACCGATAGCTAATGAAAGTTGGTAATCTGGCACTACCACAGCAGATGTTTTTTCTTCATCACGAGCTACGACGCTTACCACTTTCGCTGGGCTTAAGGCATTGGCAATATATACCGCTGGGTCTTCATCCCATTTCACGATATCGATTTTTTCGCCATTTAGCTCATCCACGATATTTTGTACACGTTGTCCTTTAGGACCTACGCAAGCACCTACTGCGTCCACTTCTTCCTCACGAGATACCACAGCGATTTTGGAACGCATGCCTGGTTCACGAGCTACAGATTTCAATTCTACTGTGCCTTCTGCAATTTCTGGCACTTCTAATTCAAATAAGCGTTTTAATAAACCAGGATGTGTACGGGAAATCATGATTTGAGGGCCTTTTGTGGTCTTTTTCACTTCCACAATGTAGCATTTAATGCGATCTCCCACGGCGTAGCTTTCACTAGGAATTTGCTCAGATACAGGCAAAATTGCCTCAGTTTTTCCTAAATTAATGAATACATTTCGACCTTCAATTCGTTCCACCAAACCAGTCAAAATATCACCTTCACGGCTGGAGTATTCATCATAGACAATATTGCGTTCTGCTTCTTTCAAGCGTTGAATCAGCAATTGTTTAGCCGTATGAGCCGCACTGCGACCGAAGTTTTTTGGTGTTACATCCACTTCGATAATATCTCCGATTTCCATACGTTTGTCTAATTGGCGAGCATCTGCTAAGGCAATCTCTGTTTCTTCGTTCTCAGGTGTGTCCACTACAGTTTTCTTAGCCAACACCTTGTAATCTCCTGTTTCACGATTGAAATAAATATATGCCTCTTGATTTGCTCCTACCTCTTTGCGATAGGCTTGTAACAATGCCACTTCAAGAGAATCAAAAATAATCTCTGGTGCCACACCTTTTTGTTTAGTAACTGCTAATACCGCTTGTACTAATTCTTGACTCACTGGTTTCCTCCCTTAAAAATCTAAATGTAAACGAATTTGTGCAATAGCTGCACGTTCTAGGTCAATACGTTCTTCTTGCACCTGAATCGTGATAACTTCATCAGAATACCCTTGCAAGGATCCTGTGTATTGTTTTTTACCATCTATGGGTTTAAACAATTGAATATCCACATCACGTCCATGGTAACGAATGAAATCTTTTTCTTTCTTCAACACACGATCCAATCCTGGAGACGATACTTCTAACAAGTAATTCTCTTTGATTGGGTCCTTTGCATCCAATACTTCGCTTAATTTTTCACTCACCATTTGGCAGTCATCTAAATCGATGCCGCCCTCTTTGTCTAAAAATACGCGCAAGTACCATTCTCGCTCATGCACATATTCAACGTCCACAAGCTCTAACTCCGTAGACTCTATAATCGTTTCTACTACACCGGACACAAATTCCTCTACGGCGTCACGTTTCATCTTATCCCCTCCTTGCCACAGTATAAGAGAAAGAGTGAGCCGCAGCTCACTCTTTTAATAGATTCTATAAAAGTTACCTATAGTATACCACAACTCACTAAAAATAGCTA
The DNA here is from genome assembly GCA_963526885.1 of uncultured Veillonella sp. GTDB lineage: Bacteria > Bacillota > Negativicutes > Veillonellales > Veillonellaceae > F0422. The sequence goes on from CAURQH010000033.1 coordinate 3,871, forward strand.
CAGTAAACCATTGCGTTTTAACGCTTCTTCCCACTCTGCTTCTTTAAATCCAACAAGTACTGTATCTTCTAAGACCAAAATAGGACGTTTCACCAACATACCATTGGTTGCCAATAAGGCTAATTTTTCATCTTCTGTCATAGTTGGCAGTTTATCTTTAATGCCTTCCCCACGATAAATTTGACCAGATGTATTAAAGAAAGCTTTAATATCCGCTTTCTTGCTCTTAGGATACCATACACCTAATTCTTCCGCTGTTGGGTTTTCTTCTTTAATATCACGGTGCGTATAGCTAATACCATGGTCATCTAAATATTTTTTTGCTCGTTTACAAGTCGTACATTTTGGGTATTCAATATATAACATATGTCTATCCTTTCTATTCTTCTGTCATATCATTACAAAACTTTTCTTTTAATACTTTCAATAAAACTTCTGTCATTTCACTGGCCGCAAAGACATACTCTTTTAATTTGCCTCGTTCTTCTGCCACTTTCATAGCCGACACTTCGAAAGGATCTAACACCACAGATAAGACTGGAGTTTGTGCTTGTTCTAATTCCTCCGTCAAGTATGCTGAAATACTTTCTCCTTCTGTAGGCTCAAATCGTTCCACCTTTACAATGGGACAATATTCATACATCAATTTGCGAAGGACCATCATAAAGTAGGCTTTATCTTTCACAAATTGTGCTGCTTCCTCTTTCGTCATGCTAAAAATATCTACTTTCACACGTTCCTTTTCACCCTGTGTCGTCATAGGATTATTCCCCTTTCCCTGCTAAGAAGGCTAAATAACAACGTTTTGCTTCGTAAATATCGGCTTTACTTGTCACTTCCCAAGGAGAGTGCATGCTGAGCACAGCCACACCGCAATCGATGACATTCATACCATATAGAGCCATGATGTACGCAATGGTACCACCACCACCGAGGTCTACTCGTCCTAATTCAGCGGTTTGGTAGGAAATATTATCTTGATCCATCAAGTGGCGGATACGAGCCATATATTCTGCATTGGCATCATTAGAGCCACTTTTACCACGAGAACCAGTAAATTTATTAAATACTACGCCACGACCTAAGAAAGCGGCATTTTTCTTTTCAAAGGCACTCGCATAGAGTGGATCAAAACCAGCGCTGACATCAGAAGACAACATATGACTGTTGGATAAAGTCCGTCGTACTGCTAATGGAGACGTATGCCCCATAGCCTCCAACAATTCTGCCATAAAGTTCTCAAAGAAGCGAGATTGCATGCCTGTAGCACCAACGGAACCAATTTCTTCTTTATCCACCAATAAGGTACAGGTAGTACGGCTTACGTTCTCAGTTTCTAACATGGCTACTAAGGATGTATACGCACATACACGATCATCCTGTCCATAGCCGATGATCATAGAACGATCAAAACCTAATTCTCTAGCAGCACCAGCTGGCACGATTTCAAGCTCTGCAGATAAGAAATCTTCTTCTTCAAAGCCGTATTGCTCTTGTAGCACTTGCAAAACATAGGCTTTTACGCCATCTTTTAATTCCCCTTTCACAGGGCGACTGCCGATAAGAAGGTCTAATTGTTCCCCTTCTACCACTTTGGCAGCTTTTTTCTCCATTTGTTCCTGTCCCAAATGTGGCAATAAGTCGGTGACGCAAAATACCGGGTCTATTGGGCTTTCACCGATTGCTAGATTAATGACAGTGCCATCACGTTTTACCACAACACCATGGATGGCTAGGGGCATCGTTACCCATTGGTATTTTTTAATGCCCCCATAATAATGGGTGTCCAATAGCGCTAAATCACTATCCACATAGAATGGATTTTGTTTCACATCTAATCGTGGAGAATCAATATGTGCACCTAGGATATTCATCCCCTGTTCAATTGGTTCTGTTCCGATATGTACCATAGCTACCGCTTTTTTCATGTGCACATAATAGACCTTATCCCCTGCTTTTAGAGTGATACCTTCTTTGATAATACTGTCCATATTGCGGTAACCAGCAGCTTCTGCGGCCGCCACAATTTGGTCCACACATTCACGCTCTGTCTTACCATAATCTAGAAAATGGCGATACTTCGTTGCCAAAGTATCAATTTCTTGTAATTGTTGCTCTGTATATTCATGCCAAGCATTTCTACGTTCCATACTTAGCTCCTTTCTTTTCTAATTCTAATTGTTATTTTTTACACGCATACAATTCACGCAATCCTTTAGGTGCATTGGTAACCATTTTGGAAACATAATAGCGTTTTCCTAAATGCTTACTAATAGATTTACCTACATACCAATGGACCCCAAATGTGCCATGTTCCTTGCAAGAGCCCATTGATAAAAAGCGGTGTTTTACCACACCCACAATAGGGTCTAAGTGCAAGGGCTCCTTACAAACAGGGCATGTGGTTTTGGCCCGATTACTTTGTCGGAATATACGAGGCATAGTCACAATGGACTCAAATATTTTATGTTCATGCCGTGAAAGCCCATAAAAACACCGTTGTTTTCCTTGTTTTTCTCGCTTCTTTTGCAATGCGTCTAAAAATGGAAACCGTTGGCATACCATGGCTGTGCAGATGGCATCATGTAAGCCATTATGAGCTTGTAGATTAGGTGCTTGCACTTGCATCTCATCCATCGCTTTTTGCAAGGCATATTGTTGACTACAATTGTGCATCCTTTTTGCATATAAAGATTGTGCATCAAACCACGGCACCTCCCGAGGCACGTATACCTTGTGACAGAGGGCATTATCCATCAACATTTCAATATCATCGGGACCCCAAGACACCAAAATGCCATCAGGACCAATAAATCGCAAAAACTTTTCACATCCACGACGGAAAGATACCCCTTCTTTACGCAATTTATCCATCGTAATATGAGTTAACTTCTCCACAGAATGATGCATAATAGGTAGAAATTTTGGGGTAATAAACACTTCAAATTGGTCTACAATTTGCAAACTTTCATCCAATTTTACGGCACCTATTTGTATAATTTCACCGATGAATGGAAATCCTGATCGCCGTATCATATTCGGTTCTAATGTATAGGGCTGGTTCCATTCCAAGTCAAATACAATATAGTGCATCCTCAGTTCATACCCTTTCTCTCTAACATGGTCCGTATGCCTCTTAATACAGATTCCTCAGAAATAACAGACAATCCTTTGTAGTTTCCCTCTTTTAGAACCTGCTTCATATTTTTATTCACGTCGTAACGGTCCATAGATTCTAATACCACCGCATTCTCTGTGAAAGGTCCATATAAAGCTGGATTCGACGGACCATAGAGCGCCACAATAGGCACCCCCTGACTCACTCCTACATGCATAGGACCTGAGTCATTTGTGACCAAACAATCACATCGTTTCATGGCTGCTGCCAATTCTCCAATGCTAAATTCTCCCGTTCCCTTAATAGCTGATTCTGTCATCGTATCTAGCACATCCTGCACCATATCTTCATCCATGGGACCACCGAAGAATATAATTTTATATCCTTCTTTGGCTAAGGTATCTGCAATATGAGCAAATCGTTCCTTAGGCCAACGTTTTTCCGGAACCGCACTACCTATATTAAATCCGATGATTCGATCCGTTTCCGCTACTCCTTTGGAGGCATAAAATTCCTGTACCTTTTGGTTCCACTCAGAACTAGTAAAGATTTCTAATCCTTCATACTCTACCGTATACCCTAACTGTTCTAACACATTCATATACATCTGAGCGGCATGCACTGTTTTGCGGTTCAACCGTGTCACCTTCGTCATAAACGGGCGAAACAGAAAATGACTCATCCCTGTAGTCACCTTAGCTTTCAATTTCCAAGCTAAATAAGACGTTCTTTCATTAGGATGCAAATTGATGACTACATCCACTGCCCCTTGACTACGAATCTCTTTGGCAATTTGATTCAATCCACCAATGCTATTATGAACGCCTTTTTTGTCCACTTCTACTAGCTCATCAATATATGGATTATAACGATATACATCTGCCAATTTTTTATCGATCACATAGGTAATATGGCTATGAGGCGCTAACTTTCTAAGAGCATGGATAAACGGTGTGGTCAGCACCACATCGCCTAAATGCATCAGAAAGGTCACCACAATTCGTTTGCCATCTAACTCAATCATAAGTTCCTCATTTCTTTCACTGTATCAAATACAGTGTCCACCGTAATCTGTGCCATGCATTCTAAATCTTCTACCAACGGTTGTTCTAAGGTCGCTCGTGATGTCGGTGAAAGTATAACATGAATATGATCGCCCCCATATGGACCTGTTCTATCCGGGCAAGTAGTTCCAAACAAAGCAATCAAGGGTACTTTTAAAGCATTCGCAATATGTAGAGGCCCCGTATCAGCACTAATATACAAAGCGCTATGACGAATGACCTCAATGAGTTCTTTTAGATTCGTATCCCCAATGAGATTCACCACATTGTCACTACCGACTCCGTCCACAATGGCACGCCCTTTTTCTGTATCCTCTTTAGCACCAATGAGCACTACCGTCTCACCGGCTGCCACCAAACGCTTACCGAGGTCAATAAAATGAGAAATAGGCCATTCTTTCACTGCCCAACGAGCACCTGGAGCAATAACAATATAAGGTTTTTCGATGAAAGCTCCTCTAGTGTTCAGCTTCTGCGTTACCGTAGTTTCTGCCTCTGTAAAAGTAGGCACAGGGAACACAATACCATTTACATCACAGCCCAAGGCACGAGCCGTATCTAAATATCGCTCAATGACGTGATCCATTTTATGGTCACCTACTAGCGCTGTATTCACCAACCAACTGCCCTCACGAAGTTCCCAGTACGCATAGCGTTTCTTCGCCCCACTAAGAGCAGCCACGATGGCACTTTTCGCAATGGATTGTAGGTCTAAGGAAATATCAAAGTGTTTGTCATGCAATAACTTCCATAATTGTTTCCAATAGGAAAGACGTTTTAACTGTTTCTTATCTATGATGATGATTTCATCCACCCAAGGTTTGGGAGGAATCACATCTTTAAACTGTTCATGGACGGCCCATGCAATATGCGCCTTTGGATATTGTTGGCGCAATGCATACAGCGTTGGTAAGGCATGAATAATATCACCTAGAGAACTCATTTTAATGATTAAAATTCGTACATCTTCTTTCATACGCCATCCCTTTCATTTACCTATAACTATACTCTTCTAGTATACCATAAGTTAGAAACAAAGATGACAAAGTATTTTGTGTTTTTCTTTAGATCCTTTCAGTACCTATTTTAATACTTCAAGGATGGGAACCTCATATAGTAAGCTCAAAATATCTACGTATAACAACTTCCATTCATTAGATACCCTTTCTGCAACCAATATTTAATAGACTTTTATTAAAATGTTATTAAAACTTAGTAATTGATTATTATATCACATGCGACGCAAACTTTATAATACAATACATAAATATATTACCCCAATTGATTTATTTATGTATATAATGTATTTTCTGCATAAAAGGTATATAATGTCTTCATTAGGTTTACCTATTCATATCAAATATATATGATATACAATAAACCACTATACATTAAGGATTATTCCTTCTACACTTATATATATTTGCTATGCAGCTTTACAAACCGTGTCATGGATAATTAGATAAATGATATAAATACATATCTAAATGATGCATATACTGTATATTATGTACAAAGACAAGAAAGGACTTACTTATGTTTTCTAAACTTTTTGATACTTTTTTAGTACACT
>CAURQH010000034.1:0-9050 GCA_963526885.1 uncultured Veillonella sp.
TCCATAATTCTAAGGCTGATTTTCCATTAGCACCAGCTGCACCTGGATCACCTTTGTCACCCTTGGTGGATGTATAGAAATCATTATCTGATTTACCAGCATTCTCTGGTTTTTCTTTCCATAATTCTAAGGCAGATTTGCCATTAGCACCAGCTACACCTGGATCACCTTTATCGCCCTTGATGGATGTATAGAAATCATTATCTGATTTACCAGCGTTCTCTGGTTTTTCTTTCCATAATTCTAATGCAGATTTGCCATTAGCACCAGCTACACCTGAATCGCCTTTATCTCCTTTAATGGATGTATAGAAATCATTATCTGATTTACCAGCGTTCTCTGGTTTTTCTTTCCATAATTCTAGTGCAGATTTACCATTAGCACCAGCTACACCTGGATCGCCTTTATCTCCTTTAATGGATGTATAGAAATCATTATCTGATTTGCCAGCATTTTCTGGTTTTTCTTTCCATAATTCTAAAGCTGATTTACCAGCTTCGCCTGTGTCTCCTTTTGGTCCTTTGAAATCCGCATCATTTTTTAGTGCTTCTTTATCTAATTTAACAATGGTTTTACCATCTTTAGATTCAGTTGTAAGGCCATTAGAAAACTCATACAGGTTATTAATGATATTAGTGATATTACTTTTCGTTACAACTTCACTGCCACCAGCGCTTAATTTCCCATCAGTAACTGCTAAGGTCACTGGGTTTGTATCGCCAATAGACACGCTTGTGAAAGTCGGTGATTTCAGCATACCAATACGCACGGTACCCGCATCTGCATAGGTAATTAAATTATCGGAAGAATAATTCGCAGCTGGGGCAGTGGTAGATCCATAGACAGTACCCGCTTTCCCCTCAATTGGTAGAATGCCACCAATTTTAGTTTTAATAAGCGTTGTTTTTGTGCTCACTTTCGTTGTTTCATCTTTAGAATCATAAGAATTTGTGGATACTGTAATGCCGCCATTTGATACAGCTTTCAATTGCGCTACATTCACCGCATCTGTATCTTCCGTACCTGCTGCTACATTAATAATTTGACGAGTTTCTCCTCGTGCAGAATTGCCGACAGATACCGCACCTTTTCTTGCTTTCCAAGTACCTACAAGTTTATTGATTTCTATCTCTTTTTTAGATACTTCTTTATTTTTAGCAACTAACTTAGTTTGGTTCTCTGCCAATTGTGCATTTACAGTTTCCAATTCCGCCGTATTATTAGCTGCCGTCAATTCTTTTTGTCTTTCTAATAGTGTATTGCGTTCTGTTTGAATGGCTTCAGCTTCTTTTTGTAATGCCTTGTACTCTGCACTTTTTGCATCAAACTCTGCTTGCAAAGCAGCATTCAACTGTAGTGTATCATTAGCACCTTTTACAACAGTAATTTCAGATGGGTCATATCCGATTACATCAGCGCTTCGATTACTTACAGATTTAAAGCCTAATGCCACAGAATCTGCCACAGTAGCTCTAGCTCCAGAACCTATAGCCACGCTATTGTCTCCACCACTATAGGAATGATAGCCTGTAGCGACAGAAAGATCCCCTTTTGCTTCTGCATAGCTACCTTGTGCCGTTGTGTAATTACCAGAGCCCTTCGTCTCACGACCAATCGCAATGGATTCAACACCTGTAGAAGCTGAACCGTATCCTAAAGCAGTCGAGAAATCCCCAGTCGCTTCTGTAAAGCCGCCCTGTGCAACTGCATATGCTCCATTCGCCTTTGCCCCTCTACCACTTGCAATGGATTGGGTTCCATTTGCCACTGCTTGTAAACCAAGTGCCACAGAAGAGCTACCATTAGCTTCTGCACCAGCACCATGAGCCACCGCATACGTAGCTGTAGATTTCGCATTATTACCGATTGCTATAGCGTTTTCTGCAGAAGCTTTAGCAGCATAACCTTGTGCAATAGAGTAGGCACCACTACCTTCAGCCGCATATCCTTGTGCTAGAGCATAATTACCTGCAGACTTAGCTGCACGACCAATCGCTGTAGAGTAGTTCCCTTCGGATTTAGCCGTGTAACCAATTGCCATCGAACCAGTCCCTTTTGCATCAGAAGCAACACCAAAAGCTGATGACTCATCAGTCTCCGCTTTTGATCCAAACCCCACGGCTATACTTTGTGCTCCATCTGCATGGGTATCATAGCCTACTGCTGTAGAAAAATCCTTTGTCGCCTCGGCGAATACACCAAATGCCGAAGATCCAACACCCGATGCGACACTGGTACTACCCGCAGCAATGGAGTACGATCCCGTTGCATTAGCATTATAACCTACTGCCGTATCAAAATCTTTTTTCGCCGCAGATGCTGAACCGACCACTGTACTTTGTGCACCGCTAGCTTTACCATTGTACCCCAATGCTAGAGCATGGTTTCCAATTGCTTCTGCTGAAAAACCAAAGGCGCTACCATTTTCTGCCTTTGCTTTAGCATTATAGCCTACTGCTGTAGATGCTTTACTATCTGCTACTGTAAAGCTACCTACTGCGGTGGAATAATCAGCACTTGCATTCCCTTTATAGCCTATAGCAATAGTTGCTTCTCCTGTTGCTGTAGCCTTAGACCCCTGCGCAACAGCAAATAGTCCGCTCGCTTCGCTTTGATACCCTGTTGCTATAGCCTGATCATTCGTCGCTTTGCTTTCAAAACCAGTAGCAATGGCATAATCTTTAGATGCCTCGGCATTGGACCCTGTAGCAATGGCAAATTCGCCGTCAACGGTCGCGCTCGGACCTATCGCAATACCATGCTGTTTCTTCGATGTCGCATGAGGCCCAAATGCAACAGAAGCGTACTTCAGAGCTTGAGAACCCGATCCGATGGCTACTGCTCGTTCCGCTTCTGTTTTAGTTTGGTAACCAACGGCTACACTATATTTCATCTCAACTTCACTTTTATGATTATTCGTAGATGAACCAATAGACACATTATCCGTACCTTTAATATTGGTACCTGCATCTAGACCTATGGCCACGTTATTAAAGCCATTCACAGAGTTAGACGTATTAAACCCAACTGATATATTATGATCACCTGTTACAGATTTTCCAGCATCATTACCAAGCGCAATATTATTTGAACCCGTTGTATTTGCCCCTGCACTACTACCTATAAAAGTATTAATATTGCCCGTTGTATTTTGTCCAGCCGAATATCCAAGGAAAATGCTACCTATAGTAGTTGTATTACCTGCAACGTCATTTGCATTATCACCAGCTAATGTACCTATAGCAATGCCATTAACCATATTAACCGTAGTCCCATTACCGATAGCTACGCTATTCAAACTCTTAGCCTGACTTCCTTTACCAATGGACACTGCATTATCGTTTATCGCTTTCGCCTGACGACCAATGGCAATAGAGTTAGCACCACCATTCTGCGTGAAATCCCCAATTTTAGCTTCAGACCCTATCGCAATAGATCCTTCTTTTAGCGCTCTTGATTCATTACCTACAGACACTGCATGAGCACTCAATGAAAGAGCCTTATTCCCTACAGATACCGAATTAGGGGCACCAGCATCTGCATTGGAACCTACCGATACAGAACTTTTACCTGCCTTGCTAGAATATCCAACACCAACAGCACCTTCCTCAAGTCCTACGGCCTCTCGACCAACAACTACGACTTTCGCATTCATTGCTTTGGAGCCTGCCCCTACAGCAACCGCATCATCATTAGTTGCCACAGCACTAGAACCCATAGCGACCGAATTTTGACCACTTGCACTCGCACCATCACCAGCCTCATAGGAACCAGTACCTGGCATTGCATTGACACCCATATAACTAGCTGTCAACGCACTAGCTATTAATACACTTAACGTGGCTTTATGTTTCATATAACACCTCTCCTAATAGATTAAAGTACAGTAATTTACTATGAATATTACATTTTATTATAAGTTGTACTCTATAAGTTCGTCCAATGCCTATCTAGAAAGCTACCCCCCCCCCAATTCAAGTTGCAAATTCAAGATGCATTTTATAGTAATTTTTTATTGTAAAATATGGTATACTGAGCATACCAAAAAGAAGAGCCATCAACGTTTGATCGGCGTTAAGCTCATCTCAAATAGCTTTAAAATCTGATGAAGCCTAACGTGCTAAGGTGTACTTGACCTTATCCGTTAGGCTTTTTCATTACTTATATAGTAAATCTAAAAGTGCTATGACTAACACATAACAAACCCAAGAAGAGCACGGTGTGCTCCTCCCCCCTAGAACGCCATTGTGGATAGAAATAGCGTGGCGTTCTGTATTACTCACATTTGCAAATACAAGAAGACCGCAATATACCCATCACAGGAACGCAATTTTGCGTAGTAATCTTGTGGCGTTCCCTTATTGACTAAATCATATAAACACAAGAAGAGCACGGCGTGCCCCCGAACAAACATTATGAAATACCGTTTGTGAGGAGTATGCCGTGCTCTTCCCTTTCACCCAATATTCGATTAAGAACGCCACAGACTACATAGCCGAAACAAGTTCGCTTTTCTTTTGGTTGGACAACATAATTTCTCTAACAAATTTGTCATCTAATGTAAACAATAGGTAGGTATGTTCTAGCACCGGATGACGATATCCATACACAACACCTTTGGTGATATCATGATGATTAGCAGGTTCTTCAAAATCTGGCACTCCGTAGAGATAGAGCAGTAAGTATTTAGAATCTCCCAGTGAAATGCCGCGTTTCGTCGTACCAAGCGATGAGTTGATCATGACACGAGTGATTTCGTGTTCCTTGTTATATGCGATAACTACATCCTTATACCCTAAAAATTCCTGACCGTACAGCTTTCCCCTTTCTTCCCAAGATCGATTAGGATCATTGGTAAATGTGTCACCTAATCGGTAACCCATCAAAGAGAAATCTGACTCCGTCATTGTATTAGGCTTAAACCTTTCTAATGTAGTGGCTGGTATAGCAAAACGAGGCCAGTCTTGACCCGTAATCATTCCCAAATGTGTCACTTTCCCATCTTTCAATGAAAGCCACACATAACCCACAGAACTGTTAGAACCTGCTAAAGAGTCACTAGTATAAGTATTCTTCACCGAATGTGAAAACTCCTCCCTTTGCATAGAACTTTTTTTTGTATTTGTTATAGTTTTTTCTTTATCAAGTTCACCAGCATATAGCCATAGCAATGAACCATCTTTGTTATCACGCCACATAGCCTGTGGTGCGCCCCAAGCAAAGAGCACTTCTCCACGTGTAGCGCCTACATGTACGTCCTCGTGTAAGAAGATATTCACCTTATCGGTCCATAGTAGGTTGATAGGATATTTTGGAGCTGAGGCTTTTTTCTTATCTTTTTTATCTTTCGCTACTGCTTTAGTATCATCACCCCTAGAAGAGGTTTCACCAGATGGCTTATTATCTTCAAAACTTCGGAAACCCTTGGAATCTCTAGACTTCTCAGATTCTGCAACTTCGGTATCAGGGGCATCGCCTACACCACTAGTATCAGCACTATCTGTCACCTCCCGGCTCTCAGCATCCTCACTGCCCTCAGCATAGCCCTCATCTAGCTCTTCTTTCACATCACTCTTTGCATCAGATGCGACATCATCTTTCACCCTTGCCTCTGTAGGTTTCTTCTTACTAATGGCCTCTAGTTTTTCTTTCAATAAATCCACGTCTGGGAATGTCCACGGTTCACGTTGTTTTGCATCCATGCGCGCTTTTGCTTCTGCTTCGAGTGCTTTCACAAAGGTGTCTGTGATTACAATTGGTGGAATCCGTTTCGCCGTAAAGGACGTGCCTACTGCATCTAGATTTTCCTCGTCCCCTTCCACAAAGGACGCTTTCTTTTCTCGCAAGAACTTGCGCAATGCTAGTTCTTCTGCCACCTGTTCTGGCGTCAAATCAAGGGTCACCGTTCCTACAGTCATCTTTCGTTGCACCGCAGCACTATGTTTCTTCGTCTCTACTAGGGTTTTTCCTTGTGCCACATCCGATATAGTATCTTGCTCAGAAACAGGCACAACGCTCTTGCTTACCGGGTTCGCTACATCGGCCCCTAGCACAACCTGCGTCTGTAACCCCATCATGCCTATTACTGCCATAGCTGCCAAGATTGCTTTCCAATTAGTTTTCATGGTTACGTCGCTCCTCTAGTTGTTCTTTTACCCAAGTAATCCATGGTGAAAGCCCTTCTGCCTGTGTACAGCTCACTTGGAAAATAGGTACACCTGGTTGTAAAGATTGAATATCTCGAATGGCCTCATCCATTTTGAATGGCACGTAGGGCAATAAATCAACTTTATTTAATAGAACTGCAGAAGATTCTTTGAATATCAATGGATATTTCAACGGTTTATCTTCCCCTTCAGTGATAGAGAGGACCGTTACTTTCATATCTTCGCCGATGAAAAATTCTGCTGGGCATACTAAGTTACCTACATTTTCAATGATGATGAGGTCCAAGGCGTCCAAATCTAGTTCGGCGATAGCCTCACGAATCATATTCGCATCTAAATGGCAACCACCGACAGTATTAATTTGAATCACTGGTACGCCTGTGGCATGAATACGCTCCGCATCTTTATCCGTGAACAAATCGCCTTCAATAACAGCAATACGATAGTCCTTGGACAAGGTTTGCAAAGTCGCCTCTAATAGGGAGGTTTTCCCCGCCCCTGGAGAGCCCAATAAGTTCATTACCAAAATACGTTTATCTTTAAATTGTTCTTGTAGTGTTTCTGCAATGGCATCATTTTTAGCCAATACATTTGTCATTACTTGTACTTCCATAGTACTCCTTTAATCCATATCAATCGATGCCACACGCAATTCTCGACCTTGCAATTCTTCTACAGCAAAACTATTACAGTGTGGGCATACATGGCGATACTGTTCCATTGAAAATTCTTGGTGACAATCTAAACAACGTCCTTTCATAGGGATTGTTTCTATCTCTAGCTTCGCTCCCTCTGCCGCTGTTCCTTGTGTGACCGCATCAAAACAAAAATGTAATGCCTCTGGCTCTACCCCAGATAGTACTCCGATTTGTACTTGTATAGCATGGATGATGGTGCCTTCGTTAGCTTTCAAAGTATCTAGCGCCACATCCACAATTCCCTCAGCAATGGCCATTTCGTGCATAATAGGCCTCGTATAATCCTTCTAACATCATAGTAGTCGTCACAGACCCAACGCCACCTGGCACAGGAGTGATGGCAGACGCCACCTCACTAGCAGAGGCAAAGTCCACATCCCCAACGGTTTGCCCATCTAGGTCGTTGATACCTACATCAATCACCACGCAGTCCGGTTTCAGCATGGATCCATCCACTATATGAGCCTTGCCCACAGCGGCAATAACTACATCTGCCTGTGCTAGTTCAGCTCTTAAGTTTTGCGTTTTAGAATGACAAATCGTCACTGTCGCATTACGTTCTAGTGCCAATAGCGCCACTGGTTTACCCACTACTTGGCTACGACCTAGGACAACCACTTTTTTACCTGCTAGTTCAATGCCATAATGGTCGATAATCGCCATGCACGCTTTCGGTGTACATGGCACGTATCCACCTTTACCAGAGCTCACCAGCCCAATGTTATAGGTGGTTAATCCATCAATATCCTTCGCTGGGTCTAAGGCACCAATGACCGCTTCACTGTCGATATGTTTCGGCATCGGCATTAACGGCAACACACCATAGATGCGTTCATCTGTATTAAATTTATGAATCACAGCTTCTACCTCTTCTTGCGTAGCTGTTTCTGGTAATTCTACCAATTCAGTGCCAAAGTTCGCCCCTTTTGCTACTTTTTCCATGAACGTAGCATACATTTTGGCTGCACCATCATCGCCAACTAACAAAATACCTAGCGTGATAGTCACACCTTGATCCACAAAAGCTTGCATATGTTCTTGTAACACCGCTTTACGTGCCTGTGCTACTGGTTTTCCTAATAATTCTATCATGGTATCCTCACATTCAGAATTTTCTATTACATTAAGATGTCACACTTATCAGAGTCTGTGTAAACATCCAATCTACATTAACGGCTAAAATGAACCGTTATAGATTCCCCTTGTTCCACTGTACTACCTACCGCTTCTTCTTGCGAAATCGCATAGCCAGTACCATTTGGTTTAAACGTTAATCCTGCTTCATGAACCCAATCACGAACCTCCCCATAGGCATGTCCCACAAAGTTTGGCACAATCACAGATCCATCTTTATTACGATGTACTACTAATACGTTAGTTCCACCTTTTGCCTTATCTTTGTCATTGTGTTTACTACGAGTTGGTGAAAGTTTATAGTATCGTACTAACTGCGTCATCACATCTTGGAAAACAGGAGCCGCAATTTGACTACCATAGTAAGTACCTGCTGGATCATCAATCACAACTAATGCTACAAATTGGGCATCTTCTACCGGTCCATAACCAATAAAGGACGCAATATAACGACCGTTCAAATAGCCTCCATGTTCAGCATCTAGTTTTTGCGCCGTACCAGTTTTACCAGCAAATTGATATCCTTCTACATACGCCTTATGTCCACCACCTTCGGAGACTTCTTTCTCTAAAATATCTGTAATCTGTTTGGCAATACTTTCAGGGATAGGTTGGCCTTGCTCTATATCTTGTGCTTCTCTGAAAGTAGATCCATCTGGGTTCACGATGGATTTAATAATATGAGGTTTCATCATTTTGCCCCCATTTGCCAAGGCCCCAAAGGCTTGTACCATTTGCAATGGTGTTACCGCAATCCCTTGTCCGATAGACATAGTGGCAGTATCTAATTTACTCATTGTCTTCGGATCAAATAGGATTCCATCTCCCTCAGCCGGCAGTTCAATGCCTGTGGCTTTACCAAACCCAAATCGTTTGACATAATCTGTCAAAATATCTCCACCGGTAGTCGTACCCAAGTACACCATGCCCGTATTAATGGAATATTTTAGAATATCTAGTAAGCGAACTTTACCACTGCCTTTACCGTCCCAGTTTTTTATCGTATGCCCATCGATTAGAATGGTACCCGTATCATTGTACACTGTATCTA
>CAURQH010000035.1:0-9012 GCA_963526885.1 uncultured Veillonella sp.
AATCTGTGAAAGATGGCATCCGCGAAGCTGGCGGTATTCCTATGGAATTTAATACCATTGGTATTTGTGACGGATTGGCGATGAACCATATCGGTATGAAATATTCCTTGGTCACACGTAATATCATTGCTGATTCTATCGAGGCGTCTGCTATGGCCACACCATTCGATGCGATGGTGTTCATTCCTAATTGCGATAAAGTAGTACCAGGTATGTTGATTGCCGCTGCTCGTTTGAACTTACCATCTGTGTTCGTTTCTGGTGGAGCTATGCTAGCAGGCGTGCACAATGGCAAAAAAATTGGCTTATCCGACGTGTTTGAAGCGGTTGGTAAATTTGAAGCAGGTCTCATTTCCGAAGAAGAATTAGAACATATTGAAAATGTAGCGTGTCCGACTTGCGGATCTTGCTCTGGTATGTACACAGCGAATACTATGAACTGCTTAACAGAAGCATTGGGTATGGCGTTACCTGGTAATGGTACCATCCCTGCAGTTTACTCTGAGCGTTTGCGCTTAGCAAAACGTGCAGGTATGCAAGTGATGGAAGTCTTACAAGAAGGCTTACGTCCAAAAGATGTATTGACGAAAGAGGCTTTTGAAAATGCAGTCGCTGTAGACATGGCATTAGGTGGTTCTTCCAACACAGCGTTACATTTACCAGCTATCGCTCATGAAGCAGGCGTATCCTTAACATTGGACGATTTCAACCGCATTGCAGGAGACACACCGCAATTGGCGAAACTGTCTCCATCTGGTAAATATTTCATCGAAGATTTACATGCCGCAGGCGGCGTGTATGCGGTAATGCACCGTTTACAAGAACAAGGTCACTTACACGAAGGTGCGAAATCTGTAAGCTTGGTGGACCAAGGTACGATTGCTAAAACTGTGAAAGTCCTAGACGAAGATGTGATCCATCCTTGGAGCGATCCAGTGTATACCACAGGTGGTATCGCTGTATTGAAAGGTAACTTGGCTCCCGATGGTTCCGTTGTCAAAGAAGGCGCCGTAGATCCAGAAATGCTAGTGCACTCTGGTCCAGCAAAAGTATTCAATAGCGAAGAAGAGGCAGTAGAAGCGATCATGGGTCACAAAATTGTGAAAGGCGATGTAGTCATCATTCGCTACGAAGGTCCAAAAGGTGGTCCAGGTATGCGTGAAATGTTGACACCAACAGCGACGATTACAGGTATGGGTCTTGGTAAAGACGTGGCCTTAATTACAGATGGTCGTTTCTCTGGTGCTACCCGTGGCGCATCCATTGGTCACGTATCTCCAGAAGCAGCCTCTGGTGGCACTATCGCTATCGTAGAAGATGGAGATATTATCGAAATCGACATTCCAAATCGTTCCTTGAATGTGAAACTTTCAGAGGAAGAAATTGCACGAAGAAAAGCAAACTTAGCACCGCATAAATCAGATGTCACAGGATACTTGAAAAAATATGCTATGCATGTATCCTCTGCTGCACAAGGTGCCATCGAAATCCTAGACGAAGCATAAGAGGGAATGTAGTCAGGATATAGAATTATCTATGAGGGAACGCAGTCGGGATAGACATATCTATGAGGGAAGTACAGTTCCATACATAGACTAGATACTTAGGAAAGGACGTTTATATGCATAAATTATACGATTTCATGGAGGCTAGAGAGCGACTCGCTACGATCGCGGTGAAAACAAAATTAATTCATAGCTCTGTGTACTCCCAAGAAACAGGCAATGAAGTATATATCAAACCGGAAAATTTACAACGTACAGGGTCTTTCAAATTGCGGGGCGCGTACAATAAAATTTCCAAATTAACAGAAGAAGAAAAGGCCTGCGGTGTTATTGCTGCATCCGCCGGCAACCATGCGCAAGGGGTGGCACTGGCAGCTCAACGCTTAGGGATTAAAGCCGTCATCGTTATGCCACGTCACACACCGCTCATCAAAGTAGAGGCGACGCGCCAATACGGAGCAGAAGTGGTGCTAGCTGGCGAAGTCTATGACGAAGCCTATGAAAAAGCTTGTGAACTACAAGAAAAACATGGCTATGTATTCGTCCATCCTTTCGATGATGAAGATGTCATCGAAGGGCAAGGGACGATTGCCTTAGAGATTTTAGAAGAATTGCCAAATGCAGATATCATCTTAGTACCAATTGGTGGTGGCGGATTGATCTCCGGTGTGGCAGCAGCAGCGAAGCTGAAAAATCCACAAGTGAAGATCATCGGTGTAGAACCAGAAGGCGCGGCCAGCGCGAAAGCAGCCGTAGCAGAAGGAAAACCAGTGAATTTACCATCTGTAAGTACCATTGCCGATGGGGCAGCTGTGAAATTAATTGGTACAAGAGACTTAGAATATATTCAAACCTATGTGGATGAAATCGTCACCGTATCCGACTATGAATTGATGGAAGCCTTTCTATTATTGGCAGAAAAACATAAAATCATCGGCGAAAATGCTGGGTTACTTTCAGTAGCAGGGTTGAAAAAATTACGAGTGCGAGGCAAAACCGTAGTCAGCATCTTGAGCGGTGGCAACATTGACGTATTAACCATTGCTTCCATGATTACTAAAGGCTTAGTCGTACGGGGCCGTATTTTCACCTTTGCTGTGAATTTATCAGATAAACCGGGCCAATTAGTGGCGGTGTCTGAAATCTTAGCGGAACAAAATGCGAATGTTATCAAACTGGAACATAATCAGTTTAAAAACTTGGATAGATTCCATGAAGTGGAATTGGTGGTAACCGTAGAAACGAACGGAGAAGAGCATATCAAGAAAATCACGGCAGCCATGGCGGACCGTGGATATACGATTCACCGTATCAGTTCTAATGAATTTAATGAACATGACTAATGAATACGATAGATATAGAAAGGGATACACTATGAGTGAACAGAAAATGATTCGAGGAGCTCGCATACTCCTAGAAACATTGAAGCGCTTGGGAGTAACAGATATATTTGGCTATCCTGGCGGCGCCGTAATTCCTATATACAATGAAATTTATGATTTTGAAGGTATCAATCATTACTTGGCACGTCATGAACAAGGGGCGGCTCATGAAGCGGACGGCTATGCCCGTGCGTCTGGCAAATGTGGGGTCTGCCTAGCGACGTCTGGTCCAGGGGCGACGAACCTTGTGACAGGCATTATGACGGCTCATATGGATTCCATTCCTCTCTTGGCCATTACAGGTCAGGTGTGCAGCCACTTGCTGGGAAAAGATGCGTTTCAAGAATCGGATATCGTGGGCATTACGATGCCGGTGACGAAAAATAATTACTTGGTGAAAGATATCCGAGATATGATTCGCACTGTGAAAGAAGCCTACTACCTAGCGACTACAGGTCGCCCAGGTCCGGTGCTCGTAGATATCACACGAGATGCACAATTAGATGTCATTTCCTATGAAGAATTTGAAGCTATCTTCAATGAACCAATTTCTATCGAAGGCTATGATCCGAATTACATCGGACATCCAAAACAAATCAAAAAAGCCATTGACCTGTTGAAAGGTGCGAAACGACCTCTTATCATAGCAGGCCATGGAGTACTCTTATCGAAGGCTACCGAAGAACTTTATAAATTGGCGACTACATGCCAAGTTCCAGTGGTGAATACTTTATTGGGCTTAGGGTCCTTTCCAGGAGAACACCAATTATCGCTAGGTATGCTAGGCATGCATGGTACGGTGTATGCCAACTATGCTGTCAATGAGGCAGATGTAGTACTTGCCTTAGGCATTCGTTTCGACGATCGAATCGCAGGGGTTCCGAAGGAATTCTGCAAAGATGCTACCATTATCCACGTAGATATTGATCCAGCAGAAATTGGTAAAAATAAAATCATCGATATTCCTATCGTTGGGGATTTGAAACATGTGTTGAATGAAATGAATCATGAATTGACTCCACAAACGCATGAAAGTTGGTTAGAACGCATCCGTGAATGGCGTGAAGAGTATCCAATTCGAGTACGCCCTCACGAGGGAGATTCCTTATTACCTCAAAAGGTCATTCAAGAAATCGACAATATCGTAAAAGGCAATGCCATCGTTGTGACCGACGTAGGACAACATCAAATGTGGGCGTCTCAATTCATTACTTTCTCCAAACCGAATACCATCATCACATCCGGTGGTGCCGGTACTATGGGCTTTGGTTTGCCAGCAGCCATCGGTGCACAAGTGGCACAACCAGACAAAAAAGTAGTGCTCATTACAGGTGATGGGGGCTTACAAATGAATAGCCAAGAATTACTCTTATTGAAGGCTTACAATATTCCTGTGAAAGTTGTGATCATCAACAATGGTTTCTTGGGTATGGTTCGTCAATGGCAAGAGTTGTTCAATCAACGTCGCTATTCCTTCGTAGATTTAGAGGTAAATCCAGACTTTGAAACCTTGGCAAAAGCCTATGGTGTACAAGGGGTGACATTATCCACCATTGAAGACTTGCGCAGCCAATTGCGAGACCTCATCTTATCTGACGAACCAGTGGTGATTAACTGCGTGGTAGAACGAGAAGAAAATGTTTTCCCAATGATCCCAGCTGGTTGCACAGCGAAAGATATGATGGGATTGAAAGGAGGCCCTGACAATGAGTAAAGTACAACAACACCAAGTGTTAGTGATTACAAAAAATAAACCAGGTATCGGGGCAAGAATCCTTTCCTTGTTCAATCGTCGTGGCTACTCCGTGACCCAAATGACATCGGGCATTTCCATTCCTAAGGATCAAGCGCGGATTACCTTAACGGTAGAAACAGACGAAGTGCAATTGGACCAAATCCAAAAACAAATTTACAAATTAGTGGATGCCATCAAAGTAAAAGTATTCTCTCCAGAACAAGTGGTGCGCCGTGAATTGATGCTCATCAAAGTAAAAGCCGACGTGTCTGTACGACCACAAATCATCCAATTAGCGGATGTGTACCGTGGCAATGTACTCGATGTAGGACCTAGCTCCATCGTCATAGAAATTACAGGAGAAACGCAGAAGCTAGATGCTTTCATAGAAATTATGAAAGAATATGGCATTCTGGAAATTGCGAAAACAGGTTGCACCGCTATGAGCCGTGGAGAAAAAATGTAATGACTATACCAAAGCAAGGAGAGTTGTTACATTACGAGGGCGTTACCTTCGTCCGCAATGGAGAGGCGATTTTACAAGGTGTCGACTGGCATGTGAAAGAAGGGGAAAACTGGGCGCTATTGGGCCTCAATGGGGCGGGCAAGTCTACCTTGCTGGGTATGATTATGGCCTACACCTGCGCCACTCGTGGTGAGGTCCGTGTCCTAGGGCATACCTTTGGGCAATGCGTGTGGAAAGACGTAAAAGATCGTATTGGTTTTGTTAGCTCTACATTGGGGCAATTTGAGCGAACCATGCGAGACGAAACGGTTCGACAAATTCTGCTCTCTGGAGCACATGGGACCATTGGCGTGTACCGAGAGGTGACAGAGGAAGAAGAACAACGCTGTGATGCGGTCCTAGCCAGTATGGGCTTGCAACAGTTACAACATCGTCACTTTGGAGTATTGTCCACAGGAGAACAACGACGAGCCCTTATCGGACGGGCTTTGATGACAAGTCCTGACTTGCTCATCTTAGACGAACCATGCAATGGGTTAGATGTACCGAGCCGAGAACAATTGCTCCGTCATCTCAATCAACATGGGACTGAGGACAGTCCTTGTCCGTTTATCTACGTGACGCACCAAATCGAGGAAATCCTTCCCACAGTGACCCATGTGGCACTGTTAAAAGAAGGTAAAATCTTCCAAGCGGGGCCGAAATATGAGGTCATTACCGATAAGATATTATCAGCACTCTATGGTCTCTCTGTGAAAGTGGCTTGGGTCCAAGATCGACCTTGGTTGCAGGTGCTTTCATAAAATGTTTTTATAGAGTGTACAAAGATATTTTTATTTATACCGATTTATCATATTAAGTATGGTAAATCCGTAAGCCGAATGGCTTAAAATCAGTTGAATTTCACTAGAAAATCTAGTAAATTATAAACATCATTATGTATTACAAAGTAGGAGGTTATCACAATGGCAGGTAACATTTTAGGCACACAAGTATTTTATGATGCAGATTGCAATCTACAAGCATTAGTAGGTAAAAAAATTACAGTTCTTGGCTACGGTTCCCAAGGTCATGCGCATGCGTTGAACTTGAAAGAAAGCGGTATGGACGTACAAATCGGTCTTCGTGAAGGTTCCAAATCTTGGAAAGAAGCAGAAGAAGCTGGTTTCGTAGTAAAAGAAACAGGGGATGCTGTAAAAGGTGCAGACGTTGTGATGATCTTGATTCCAGATGAATTACAAGCAGAAACTTACGAAAAATCCATCGCTCCTAACCTAAAAAAAGGTGCGTACTTGGCATTTGCTCATGGTTTCAATATTCATTTCGGTAAAATTAAACCATCTGCTGACGTAAACGTATTCATGGTAGCTCCTAAAGGCCCTGGTCACTTAGTACGTCGTACATTCCAAGAAGGTTCTGGCGTTCCTTGCTTGTACGCTGTATACGCAGATCCAAGCGGAGACACTAAAGAAGTGGCATTGGCATGGGCATCTGGTGTAGGCGGTGGCCGTTCCGGTATCTTGGAAACTGATTTCCGTCAAGAAACTGAAACTGACTTATTCGGTGAACAAGCAGTACTTTGCGGCGGCGTATGTGCGTTGATGCAAACTGGTTTCGAAGTATTGGTAGAAGCTGGTTACAATCCAGTTAATGCATACTTTGAATGTGTTCATGAAATGAAATTAATCATCGACTTGATCTACGAAGGTGGTTTCGAAACAATGCGTAAATCCATCTCCAACACAGCTGAGTTCGGTGACTATGTAACAGGACCAAAAGTAATCCCAGCAGCAGCGAAAGAAGCTATGCGTGGTGTATTGAAAGATATCCAAGACGGCAAATTTGCTGATCAATTCCTTAATGATTATGCAGCAGGATATCCATACTTGACAGAACAACGTAAACAAGCGGCAGCACATCAAGTAGAAGAAGTGGGCGGCGAATTACGTAAATTGATGCCTTGGATCAAAAAGTAAGTCGTCACTTGTTCCGCTATGTAGCCTTGTGGCGTTCGTAACTGCATAGGGCAAAGGGAAGAGCACGGTATACCCCTCACAAACGGTATTTCATAATGTTTGTTCGGGGCACACCGTGCTCTTCTTGTGTTTGTGTGAGTTAGGTAGTAAAGGAACGCCACAAAGGCTACTACTCGTAACGGCGTTCCTCAGGGGATGGATATAGATTTTATGATTGACTTTATCTTTTTCAATGCGTATACTGTTATTAGAGATACTAGTATCTCTAATATTTGTTGTTACTTAATAAGCAACTAAAATAAGATTAAGTTCAAATGGTTGTCGCTACTCGATATGCGACTCAATAAGTGTTCGAGCTCAAATAGTTAGACTCCATTCAAAAGAATGGAGTCTATTTTTTAGGGAGGAGTTTATGAATACAGGTCACTTTTATTATATAAAAGATCAATATTTTATAGATTTTCCAGATCCACACTTAATGAAAAATAAAGAAACTATAGATGGTCAGCCACATGATAGACCATGTTTTTATGCTTTTTTAGATACAGTAACTAAGTTATATTGGATGATACCTTTTTCATCGCAAGTAGATAAATTTCAGAAAATATATAATACAAAAATTGATAAATATGGAAAATGTGACACTATTCTATTCGGGGAAGTCCTTGGGCATGAAAAGGCTTTTCTAATTCAGAATATGTGTCCAGTTAGTATCTTATATATTAAAAATGAATATGTAGATGGAATTTACAAAAAGCCTGTCAGAGTTGACGGTCGATTTGAAAGAGAATTACAAAAAAGGCTCGTAAAGTTTTAGCGTTACAAAGAAAAGGGATACGATTGATTTTCCCGAATGTATTAGAAATTGAACGACTTTTGTTATTAAATAAGTAAATACTTGTTCCGCTATGTGTCGTTACTTGTTTCGCTATGTAGCCTTGTGGCGTTCGTAACTAAATAGAAGTAAAGGGAAGAGCACGACATATTCCTACGCAAACTGATACAGTGGTTAGGTTTGCTCCGGAACATGTCGTGCTCTTCTTGCGTTTGTGTGAGTTAGGTAGTAAGGAATGCCACAAGGCTACTACGCGTAATGGCGTTCCTCAGAGGAAGGAAAGACCGCAACATAATTCTTCTTAAACTAACCCTATGGTAAGTTTGTTTAAGAGTGTGTTGTGGTCTTTTTGTGTTTGCGGCGGTATCAGTTGCAAACTTGCGCTTTGCTTAGTTTGCTGGTTGTTAGGCTCATCTCTTCCTAGTATGGGAGGAGGTGGTACTATAAAAAGTTTAGAAAAATTGATGTATTGATTTTAATTCTAAAGTTTTTAGTTCATCTCATTGATTGGTTTAAATAAATCGATTAATGAAAAAGCCTAACGTAACAATAAGTATTAGCAGTACTTATACACGTTAGGCCATTTCTTATTTGCAATTTCTAGAGATGAGCCTAACGCCAGCAGACGTCGATGGCTCTTCTTTTGTTGGTTTTATTATAGCACAGGTTGTAGGTGCAATACAATCGTCACTTGTGACGATATGTAGCCTTGTGGCGTTCGTGACTACATAGGGAAAAGGGAAGAGCACGGTATACCCCTCACAAACGGTATTTTATAATGTTTGTTCGGGGCACACCGTGCTCTTCTTGTGTTTATGTGAGTTAGGTAGTAAGGAACGCCACAAAGGCTACTACTCGTAACGGCGTTCCTCAGGGGATAGTGTCATTTGCAAACTTGCGTTTTGCTTAGTTTGTTGGTTGTACATTTATGTAAACAGTACGAATAGATTGTGTTATAATAAAAATTGTAAGAGCTATTGACGTGTTGTTAGGCTCATCTCTTCCTAGTATGGGAGGAGGTGGTTGCTATGACTAAGTATGAAAAAATCTCTTTGATGATTTCTATTGCTAGTTTAGCAATTCAGCTCATTGATCTATTTAAGTAGACAATGA
>CAURQH010000036.1:0-7661 GCA_963526885.1 uncultured Veillonella sp.
CACAACCAGATACAAGTACAAGGGCTGCCAAGCTAGCTGCCACTAAACCATTATACGCTTGTTTTTTCATTCGTTTCACCCTTATTTGTAATACCTTGTAATATGACTGAAATAACTTTTGGCATATATCTATATATATCTTCATGATGAGTAGAACTTTCAAATACGATACGTCGTAAAGCTCCTTGTAACATCATAATGATAATATCAATATCTATGTTTTGAGCAATAGTTCCTTGCTCCTGTTGGTGCACTAAATAGTGTTTAAGTAAGTCCCAATCCTTCTTAAACAAAGTGTTCATAGTCTCTTGTAATTGCGGTATGGATAAGAAAATTTCCTTAAAAAATCCCCCATTAAAGGCTGTATATAAATTAGACCGTACTGAGAAATACTTAACTAGCACCTCTTCTAAAGTAAGTTTTTGATTTGCCACTATATTCTCATGTTGTCTGTAAAAATCTTCCGCCCCATGGACTAAAATGGTTTCTACAATTTCATGCTTAGAACGAAATTGTTCATACAGCGTACGTTCACTAATGGTCAGTGCTTTGGCTAAATCATCCATCCGGAATGATATACCTTGCTCTTCAATCATTATTGCCGCCGCTGCTAAAATTTTCTTTTTAACAGTAACCAATATAGCCCTCCTTTCATACTCTCTTTTATATCTATTAAAACTCAAAGCATACTACTCAGTACCACTCTTTAGTGTACTTAAAATAGGAACAAATGTCAAACTATGAAAGTAGCCAATCAACTAGACTCACTACATGTATACCATCATAATCATCATCTAAAGCTAAATCCATAGAAAGCACTATTTTTTTATAGTTATTAGGAATTTTTTGTAATGGTTTTAACTCTCTTTGTCTCACTGTTTCATCCTTCATTGTTTCAGTGACTTGGATATATAGCTTTTCCGTTGCAGTTGTGGCTATAAAGTCCACTTCTAATGTGTCTACCTTACCAATAGCTACATCATATCCTCTTCTCAACAGTTCAAGATATACTATATTTTCTAACGCATGACCTCTATCTCTATCACGAATGCCTAGTAAATAATTTCGCAATCCCATATCAACTATGTAGTACTTACCCAATGTACGTAAATATTCTTTGCCTTTTATATCAAATCGTTTTACATCATAAAATAGATAGGTTTCTTTTAACGCACCTATATAGGCAGCAATAGTTTGATTGGCTGGTTTTCCTTGTTTTTCACGGTTTGTTATCATCTGTTCGGATACAAGAGTATTACTAATAGAGTTAAATGATGTTGTATTTCCAATATTATCTGCTAAAAATAAAATTATTTTTCTAAGCAGTTCTGCATCTGTAATTTGTCGTCCTTTTCGTTTTTTTTCACGCTCTAAAATGTCCCGCACCACTACAGTAGAATATACACCATCTAACAATATGAAAGCCTTGTCCTGTTCTAATCCTACATCAGCGATCCCTGGCATGCCCCCATACCGCATATAGGCATCGAACAAATCACTTAGTTCTACAATATCTTGTTGCTCATTGACAGCACGTTTCTTAAGATGTCCCAAAGGAGTCTTATATTCCGTCATTGAATATCCGTGAAAGTCTATAAACTCGCTAAAAGATAAGGGATACATTTTAATTTCCACATATCTGCCAGATAAATAAGTGGAATATTCCGATGATAACAAGTAGGAATTGGACCCAGTAATATAAATATCACAATTAAAATCTACTCGGAATGAATTAATAGCTAGTTCCCATTGATCAATCTTTTGAAGTTCATCAAAAAATAAATAGTATGTTTGGTCTGTCGTAATTTTATCTTTTACATAATTGTATAAATCCTTATAGGTCATTTCTTGAAATGTTAAGGACTCAAAATTAATAGCTATAATTTGCTCTTCTGGGATTCCTTGATTTATTAAATATTCTTGCATTAAAAGCAGTAAGCTAGATTTTCCACAACGTCTAATTCCAGTGATGACTTTGACAGGTTCTGTATCTTTAAACGAAATAAGCTGATCTAAATAATTTTGACGTACTTTTAATGGTTTTCTACGGTTCATAAGTCACCCTCCTTTTTATCTATTATACCCTAAACTTCTATTTTTACAAAGTTTTTAACATTAATACCCCAAACTTTTAATTTTTTAGAGTTTAGAGCATGGATAGCCCAAATTCATAAATAAAAAAATGCCACGTCATAGCGCAGCATTTTTGTAAAAGCAGATTAGTTATCCCATACTTTCGGTATGTAATATTCTGTAAATAATTTGATCGCATAGTTGTCCGTCAAACCCGCCACATAGTCTACGATATCTTGGTCTGTGATGGGATTGTCATGGTGGATTTCATGACGAATCGCCTCAGGGTGCTCCTTATAGTACATAAACAAGTGTTTCACCACATAATCACCTTTATTCCGATCTGGAATTAATGACGGTGCCCGATATACCCGTTCAAACATGAAACGACGGAAAATATTCATGGTTTCCACACCACGGTCAGACATAGAAATCACTGGTTGGTCCATCGAAGACGTCACCATATCTGTGACCATAGCGGTAATCATCTTAGAATGAGTATCCCCAAAGACTTGTACCACTTCTTTCGGTAAATCATCCACCCGTAGCATATGTGCCCGTAAGGCATCATCAAAGTCATGACATAAATAAGCGATGCGATCAGCAGTCCGTATAATCTGCCCTTCTAAAGTGACAGGCATATGAGAACCTGTATGACCTAAAATTCCATCACGAACCGCCGTGGTTAAGTTTAACCCTTGACCGTTCTTTTCAATACTTTCCACCATGCGCAGGCTTTGCTCATTATGATTAAAGTGGCCTACCATATCACGAAGAGCATATTCCCCTACATGCCCAAATGGTGTATGGCCCACATCATGGCCCATCGCTATAGCTTCTGTCAAATCCTCATTCAAACGTAACGCTCTAGCGATAGTGCGTCCAATTTGACCCACTTCTAAGGTATGTGTCATACGAGTCCGATAATGGTCTCCTGGAGCAATATATACTTGCGTTTTATGTTTTAATCGACGGAAACATTTGCTGTGCAAAATACGATCTCGATCTCGTTGAAAGTCCGTTCGATATGGGTCAGGCTCTTCCTCACGATCACGCACAGCTTCTCTACTCTTAGCTGCATAAGGACTTAAGATAGCATATTCCCGCTCTTCCAACATCTCTCGAATACTCATATGACACCTCCTCACTTAGCGTGTTTCCATAACTCGATTTTTCTGTATGATTTGCATCACCATACCTGCTGTTTCCTCAATGGACTTGTTCGTCACATCAAGAACAGGGCAATGTAACCGTCTCATCACAGTTTTTGCATAATTTAATTCTTCTTCAATACGGCTTACATTGGCGTAATTCGCATCTGCATGTAGTCCCATTGTACGAAGACGTTCTTCACGAATATTGTTTAATTTGAAAGGATCAATAATTAATCCCACGATTTTACGGCCTGGAATTTGAAATAATTCTTCTGGCAAAGGTACTTCTGGCACTAATGGCAAATTGGCAGCTTTAATTTTTTTGTATGCCAAGAACATAGACAATGGTGTTTTACTGGTACGAGAAATACCGATAATCACAATGTCGGCTTTTTCAAAGCCTTTTGGATTTTTACCATCGTCATATTTCACGGCAAATTCAATAGCCTCCACCTTTTTGAAATATTCTTGGTCTAGCTTATGAATCATACCAGGGGCCAATCTAGGCTCTGTATCTGTCATAGTTCCTACTGCATTCATCACAGGGCCCATAATATCTACGGCTTCTACCCCTTGTGCTTTGCAAGCTGTATCCAAATAAGACCGCAACGTTGGCGATACGATAGTATGGCAGATGACATGTCCGCCTGTAGCTGCTTCTTTCACCACTTCATTGATTTGTAATTCATCATTAATATAAGGCACGCGAACGATATCAATCGTTTCTTTATCATATTGGCTTGCCGTAGCACGTGCCACCGATTCAGCTGTTTCCCCTAGGGAGTCAGAAATTGCATAAATAATTTTAGCCATAATTACTCCTACCGTTTTCCACAGTCCCAAAATAAACGTGTTACTGTTGTTTTAGAAATACGACCTACTACACGATATTCTTTGCTTGTCTCTAATAATACCTTATCTACCACAGGGACGCAATCTATTTCAAAATCAATCATCCGTTCTACGGCTTCCACAACAGGCATATCTGGATATGCTACTACCACTTTACTAGTAGGTGTCATAATCATGGAAATAGGCATAGTATTTAAGTCAGACCCACCAAGAGAGGCCCGCAATAAATCTTTACGGGAAACCACCCCTTTTAATATGCCATCATCACAGATTAAGATAGTTCCTACATCTTCTGTGAACATAGTGACAATTGTGTCGTATACGGATGCTGTAGAGTTGACTGCTACCACACTGGACATAACTTGTGCCACTGTAAAACTATTAATTTCTGCCGCTAAAGGATTATTTGCCACTTTACCAACATAGTAATAGCCAACTTTTGGCCGTGCATCTAAAATGCCCATCATTGTCAAAACTGTTAAGTCCGATCGCAACGCAGACCTTGTTAAGTCTAATTTTGTAGCGATAGCTTTTCCTGTGATAGGCCCTTCTTGTTGTACAATTTGTACAATCGATTCTTGTCGTTTTGAAAGATTCATCATATTACCTTTCTATGAAAAAGGAGGCTCCCGCCAGAGCCTCCCTATGGATTACCAATCTAAAGCTTCTGTATTTTGACGTCCTTTACCTGTCAAAGCATCTAACATAATGCGCTGTTCCAGTTGTGCCACCATTTTTTTAGTGGATACCACAGCATCTGGATTTACAGAAATAGAGTCGATGCCATGACGAACTAAGAACTCACAGAACTCTGGATATACACTTGGCGCTTGTCCACAGATGGATACAGTTTTGCCATCTTTGTGTGCCGTTTCAATTAAATGTTTAATCGCACGTTTCACAGCCAAGTTTCTTTCATCATAAATATGTTGTACTGTTTCATTATCGCGATCACAACCCAATACGAGCATAGTCAAATCGTTGGAACCGATAGAGTAACCATCTACATATTGATTGAATTGATCCGCCAAGATAATGTTCGCAGGGATTTCAGCCATCAGCCATACTTTGAAATCTGCATTACGTTGTAAACCATGTTCTGCCATGATACGAGTCACTTCAGCTGCTTCATTCACAGTACGGCAGAATGGAATCATGACTTGTAAGTTTTTAAAGCCAAATTCATTGCGCACTTTTTTGATGGCTTCTAGTTCTAACAAGAATGCAGGTGCATAGCGTTCATCATAATAGCGAGAAGCGCCACGGAATCCCAATAAAGCACTAGATTCTTCCGGTTCGTATTTGTCACCACCATTCAAGTCACGGTATTCACTAGATTTGAAGTCGCTCAAGCGCAACACCACCTGACGAGGTGCTAAGGCTGCACATACTTTACGCATACCTTCTGCTAATGTATTGATAGCAAAGTCACGACGACCAGTTTCTATTAAATGCATTGGGTGTTCATGGATGAACGTAGTCCAAATGAACTCTTCACGCATTAATCCGATACCATCACAAGGTAATACACCATATCTTTCAGCCAAGTCTGGATCACCTAAATTCATGTAGATTTTTGTGCCTGTAATAGGAGTTGGCTCAACATAACGAGCTTCTGCAACTGGTTCTACTTTTTTCGTAACTTCTTCTAAGATACCATCATAGACAATACCATTCGTAGCATCTACAGTAATCATTTGACCATCAGTAATCGTTTTTGTAGCCTCTTCACTGCGAGATTTTGTACCTACAATACATGGAATCCCCAACTCACGACTTACGATGGATGCATGACAAGTCATACCACCAGCATCGGTGACGATAGCCTTTGCCTTCTTCATCGCTGGTACCCAATCAGGTGCGGTCATAGTCGTAACAAGAATTTCTCCTTCTTTGAAATCATCGATATCTTCTGGATTTTCGATCACATGGGCACGACCTGCTGCTTTACCAGGGCTCGCAGGAAGCCCCTTTACAACAATTTTACGTTCTGTTGTTGTCGCTTCCACTACAGTCTCTTCTTTTTCTTTCTTTTGTGAAAATACAGTTTCTGGGCGAGCTTGTAAAATCCATACTTTTCCATCCCGCTCATCGATACCCCATTCCATATCCATGTAGCATCCATAATGTTTTTCAATCGCCTTCGCATACGTTGCTAATTCGATAACTTGCTCATCAGTGATAACTTGCGCACGAGCCTGTTCATGAGGAATCTGAATTTCTTCACAATCTCCATCAGGTTTGCGAACCAAGGCTAAGTTTTTATCATTAATCATGCGATCTGTAATTTGCAAAGTCGCTTTGTCTACAGTGAAATTATCTGGCGTCACAGTACCTTGTACTACATATTCACCAAGGCCCCAAGAACCTTCAATGATGATCGATTTATCATCTCCATTCATGATGTTCACAGAGAACATAACCCCTGCGGCTTTGGAGTATACCATCATTTGAATGGCTGCAGACAATGCTACTGTCATATGATCGAAACCTTGTTTTACACGATAGTACGTAGCACGGTCTGTGAAAGTAGATGCATAGCATTCCTTTACTTTCGCAATAATCATATCTGCGCCACGAACATTTAAATATGTATCTTGTTGACCCGCAAAGCTAGCATCTGGCAAATCTTCTGCAGTAGCACTAGAACGAACTGCTACAAATGGGTTTTCCTCCCCTACCTTTTGAGCTAACTCTTCATAACCCTTGCGAATCGCCTCAGCCAATGGAGCTGGCATTTCTTCATCCATAATCATTTGACGGACTTCTGCAGTGACCTTACGTAACAACGCAGAGTTCTCTACATCATGTAATTCTTCTAATTTAGCTTTAATACGTTCCACCAAACCAGTTTCTTCCATGAAATAACGATAGCCATGGGCTGTCGTAGCATAGCCATAAGGAACAGGAACATTCGTAGAAGAAGTCATTTCTCCTAAAGAAGAAGACTTACCACCAACAATATCTACATCCTCACGATGCAATTCATCAAACCAAAGAACATATGCAGTATCACGACTCATGATTATCCCTCCATCAGAAATAGTACTCATAATTTAATTATATAGTACAACACATATAATAAATAGTCAAGCATTATTAAGAATGTAAGGAAAGGTGATTTAGTAAAATAACTGTTATATAACCCAATTTATTAATAGAAAACTCCATATAATAGGATAAGTTAAGGTTAAATGCGCATTCAATCATCTTATAACTGATATCCCATAATTAGTATAGTACAAATAAAAAAGCACCCTATACGGGTGCTATCAATAGATTGACTAGGTAAACGTCGAACCACACGCTCCCCCCAGAGGAACGCCGTTAGACGTAGTAGCCCTGTGGTGGTCCCTTACTAACTAAATCATACAAACACAGAAAAGCACCACATGTTCCTGAACAAACCTACCGTAGGATCAGTTTGAGAAGGAATATGTGGTACTCTACCACCCCTAGAGGAAAGCAGTTAGACGTAGTAGCCTTGTGGCGATCCCTTACTGACTACATTATACAAACACAAGAAGAGCACCACATGTTCCTGAACAAACCTACCGTAGGATCAGTTTGAGAAGGAATATG
>CAURQH010000037.1:0-6933 GCA_963526885.1 uncultured Veillonella sp.
TAGAAAAAGCAGAAGAAGAGGGGGGAGATGTACTTTTTTCCTTGATAAATCTGTTTAAATGGTATAAAATAGTCGGAGAAAACGCACTACACCGCACAAACACAAAGTTTATACAGCGGTTTTCCTACGTGGAACAAGAGGTTCAACGGAGTGGGAAACAATGGGAGGACTTTACTCTCAAAGAGTTGGATACATTTTGGGAGGCGGCGAAGGCGAAACTTAACTCGCATGATTAAGTTGAAAGAATACTATTTTTAAGGGAGGTTCAATCATGAACAAAACTGAATTAATTGCAAGCGTTGCAGCAAAAGCTGAATTGACAAAAAAAGATGCTGAAAAAGCAGTAAAAGCTTTATTCGACACAATCGGCGAAGCATTAGCAAAAGAAGAAAAAGTACAAGTTATCGGTTTCGGTACTTTTGAAGTTCGTACTCGTGCTGAACGTACTGGTCGCAACCCTCGTACAAAAGAAGAAATGACAATTCCAGCGTCCAAATCCCCAGCTTTCAAAGCAGGTAAACAATTAAAAGATCTTGTTAATGGACCAGCTGCGCCAGTTCGCAAAAAATAATTCAGGTCATTCCTAAGAGATGTAATAACGCCACGGTTCCATGCCTATATGGTTTGGAATGGTGGCGTTGTTTTGTATCTCTTTTAATTTGTGATAGAATAGACATAATGTAGTGTTCTAGTGAAGCTCATTAGGACTGAACCAATTATTACGACGTATCTAAAGAAAGGAGGTCACATGGGACAACGTATTTTAATTGTATCTGCATCTATCGGTACAGGTCATACGCAAGCAGCGCTAGCTATTCAAGAATATTGGCAGCAGAAAGATCCGACTGCTGTGGTGCATCATGTGGACTTCCTTGGAACAGATACGTTCTCTTTTGATAATTTGCTGAAAGAAACGTACTTCAAGATGCTCGACTTGTTTCCCTTCCTCTATGACATCGTATATCGATGGTCGGGGACTGAATGGAAAGGTAGTGTAGCACAGACCGTAGTGTCTTGGATGCTGAAAAATCGAATGGAAAAGCTCATTGAAAAGGAAGCACCAGATTTAATTGTCTGTACTCATCCCTTTCCCTGCGGGGCTGCCAGTGTATTGAAACGGCATCGGAAAATCGACATTCCTATTGCAGCAGTACTCACAGATTTTGCAGCCCATCAATTCTGGCGCTATGATGAAATCGATGCATACCATGTGGCAACGCCGTCTATGGTGTACGAAGTATTGAATATGGGGGTGCCTTTGGAAAAAATCCATGTGACAGGTATTCCTATTATGCGTCATTTCTTTGAACCTTTAAAAGAACCCTATGGTAGTGATCAGTGTAAGCGTGTATTGCTCATGGGAGGTGGCCTCGGCTTAGGCTGTGTAGAAGAAGCGTTACAGCGGTTAGACCATGTACCGGGCATCGATGAAATTCATGTAGTGGCTGGCTTGAACGATGGATTGTACAACTCGTTACATCATATGAAAGATTCCTTACGCACACCGATTTCTATTTATGGATATACCAATGAGATTCCGCAGTTGATGCGGAAAGCGACCTTGCTCGTGACAAAGCCAGGAGCATTGACTTGTATGGAAGGGGTCACCATCGGGGTTCCAATGGTATTCTTTAATGCCATCCCTGGGCAAGAAGAAGCCAACGCAGAACTGTTAGAACAAAAGGGCTGTGGCAAGTGGGCACGACATATTGAAAACTTGGATGATGTAGTCGGTGCTTTGTTACAAAATGAAGAACGGTTGCAAGCCATGCATGAAGCGGCCAAAGCTTGGAAAGTCGATGGGGCTGCGGAAATCGTAGCTGCTTGTGAAGAAATGATTGCATATAAGACAGAGAAAAATTAAATACAATAGGAAACTGTTGAGGCTAGAGTAGCAACGATTCTCTTAGCTATATAAGTTGAATAAGAAAGGCTGTCACACCATGTACAGAGTACATGGGATGACAGCCTTTTGCTGCATTACTCGCTATAGGAGTCCATTTCAGAATCGTAACGCTCGATGTTTTCATTGCGAATATCTTGCAATGTATCTAGCAATTCTTCTGCACTTTCTACGCGCAGGAATAATTCTTTCAATTCTTCGCCATTCGGAAGTGTTACGCTCCATTGAAATGTATCATTATCATCATACACAGAAACAATGACTGGCGTATCCATTGAAACAGGAATGCGTCCATCCTCATCGGAAACAATGGCATATTGACCATCTTCCTCTTCGCTACCATCAGATAGCTCGTACAATAGAACGTCCCGTTCGTCAATTTCTACAATTTCAAAACCAATATGTTCAAACTCTTGCTGAACCGTGTCAGTGTCCATGACAACCTCCTTATAAAATAATGAATAGATTACTTTCATTCTAATCCATGAAAGTAGGTGTGTCAATGCGAATCTATAGTTGACATACGTGTAAGTACGTACTATATTAGGTATAAGGTTTACGTTTTGTGTGCAATTAATAATTTCGTATATAACTAAATGAAAGCTGGTGATTGTATTGGTAACACCCAAAGAAGTACTGAAAGTATTAAAAAAGGACGGTTGGTATGTTGATCGAATACGAGGGTCTCATCATATGTTAAAGCATACTAGCAAAGCTGGACGTGTTACAGTACCGGTACATAAAGAAGATTTAAAACCCAAAACATTACATACGATTCTGAAACAAGCAGGGATTAAATAATTATAGTAGAGAACAGATAAGAAGAATATATTATATAGGAGGTATATGATGAGAAAAGAAATGTATCCAGCTATTTTTAGTAGCGATGGAAATGGAGGATACACCATAAGTTTTCCAGACTTGTTAGGCTGTGTTACAGAAGGTGATACATTGGCAGAAGCTGTAGAAATGGCAGAAGATGCTTTGGGGCTTTACTTATATTCATTAAGTGAAGATAAAGAAACATTTCCAACGCCTACTAACCCAACAGATATTCAATGTAGTCCGGGAGAGTTTATAGGATTAGTAAAATGGGATGAAGAAGCATATTTGAGAAAAACAGATAATCGAGCTGTGAAAAAAACACTTACCATTCCTAGTTGGCTAAATCATAAGGCAGAAGAGAAAAATTTAAATTTTTCTAAAATTTTACAAAGTGCGTTAAAACAAGAATTAGGAATCGTATAGACAGCATGAACATCTTAACATTACAAAACATAGAAAAATCCTATGGCACACGGTTATTATTTAAAAATGTAAATGTAACCATAGCCTCGCATCATCGCATTGGCTTAATTGGTGTCAATGGGACAGGAAAAACAACTTTATTACAGGTCTTAGAAGGAACGCAAGAACCAGATAAGGGGAGTATAGAACGAAATGGGAAGGCCACCATCCATCGATTGGAACAAGATCCGTATATTGATGAAACAAGCACATTGCTAGATAATGTATTATTAGGGGACCATCCTAAACTTTCACTTGTACGAGAGTTTGAAAGAGCCTTACAAGATCCGGAATCACCGCAGTATATGAAATTACTAGCGCGCATGGATGAAGAAGACGGGTGGATTGTCGAACAAGAAGCGAAGATGATATTGACCCGACTAGGCTTTCATGATGTACATGGATCAGCGAAATCTTTATCTGGTGGACAACTGCGAAGATTAGCATTAGCTAGAGCCTTAGTCTATCCGTGTGACCTATTATTATTGGATGAGCCGACGAACCATTTGGATGAGGCGACCATTGAATGGCTAGAGCTATATTTAAAAGATAGAAAAGGTGCCGTCTTATTGAGCACTCATGATAGATATTTCTTAGATGCTGTATGTAACACCATTTGGGAACTATCGAATCAGACCATATATGAATTTCAAGAGACCTACGAAACCTATGTATCGCTGAAAGAAGAACGAGAAGCACAGTTAGATGCCATCGAGGAAAAGCGTAGAAAACTCATTGCTAGTGAATTACAATGGGTACGCCGTGGCGCGAAGGCACGGACCACGAAACAAAAGGCGAGGTTGCAACGATTTGAGCAATTGAAAGCTATGGAAAAACGACAAAAAGTAGGCACTGTGGATCCTATCGTATTAGCTTCTCGTTTGGGAAATACAATCTTCGACATAGAACATCTATCGTTTTCCTATGATACGGGGCGAGAGGTAATTAAAGATTTTACCTATCATATGGTGCGCCATGACCGTATCGGTGTGGTGGGGCCTAATGGAATTGGCAAGACGACCTTGATGAAGTTATTCCAAGGTGCATTAGAACCGACCAGGGGCACTATGGGACGAGGGGAAACCGTTCGCATCGGATATTTCTCTCAACAATTGCCAACCTTTAAAGAGGACCAACGGGTGTTGGACTATATTCGAGAAAATCGCTCCTACTTGCACTTGCCCGATGGTACCTCTATCAGTGCAGGTCAATTATTAGAACGCTTTTTGTTTCCACCATCCCATCATGGCTTGCCTATCCGTAAACTGTCTGGCGGTGAAAAACGGCGCCTCTTCTTGCTACGCATTTTGATGGATGCACCGAACGTGCTCCTCTTGGACGAACCGACAAATGATTTAGACATTCCTACCTTGGAAGTGCTGGAAGATTTTCTCGATTCCTACAGTGGCATTGTGATTACCGTGTGTCATGATCGGTACTTTCTAGATCGAGTGGTGGACAAACTGTTTGTATTTACCGGATCGGGTCATATTGAGGTCTACCATGGGGGATATTCTGATTATGTAGAGGATAAGGAAACTGCCGGTTCCATAGGTGGGGATACAAAACGTGGGGTACTACGCCATGCTGTGCAGATAAACTGTATGATGGACCGTGAGGTACAGGCAAACGGTGCATTGCGTAATGCGGAACAAAGCGGTGGTACAAATACTGCGTTCGGTGAAAGAAATCAGGTATATGAAGATGCTAGCGGTATAGGAACTATGGTAGGGACGGACTCGGATACGCACGGTAGTATTAACTATGAGAAAACGGTGGTATCCATCCGTGAAGCGGACCTAGAGACTAAAAAGAAATTGACCCTAGGAGAAATGAAAGAACTTGAACAATTAGAACTCCGCATTACAGAATTAGAAGGCCTAGTGAAAGCCTATGATGCCATGATTGCCCAAGGTGGCAGTGATTATAGTGCCATTGAAAACACTATTAAAGAACGAGAAGAAGTGGTAGAAGAATTAGAAATGAGTACCTTGCGTTGGTTGGAATTAGAGGAGAGGAAGTAGAAAAAAATTCTGAAAAATATTTGCAATTATTGACTTTGTATGATATGATTGCCGTGTATAAGGTGAATATAAGATGAGGGGAAAGGTATACTGAAAATTGTATCTATGTGAGGAAACGTGGAAACTCCAATGAACAAGTATGAAGTATGCTGAGACGTAATTGTATTCACACTATTTTATTTATTTTCATTGAGAGGTAATTATCATGAAAAAACATTTAGCAGTATTAGCTGCAACAGCAGTATTGGGTGTGACTTCTGCATTCGCAGCAAACCCATTTTCCGATGTAACTCCACAAGATTGGGCATACCAAGCAGTAGCTCAATTGGCAGCACAAGGCGTAGTTAACGGCTACCCAGATGGCACTTTCCAAGGCCAACACAACATCACTCGTTATGAAATGGCACAAATGGTTGCTAAAGCTATGGCTCATCAAGAACGTGTTGACGGTGAACAAAATGCTATCATCAACCGTTTAGCTAACGAATTCTCCGCTGAATTGAACACATTAGGCGTTCGTGTTTCCACTTTGGAAAACAAAGTAGGTAACTTCAAATTCACTGGTGATGCTCGCCTTCGTTACACTGGTTCCAATGATGCACGCAAATCTAAATTCGATTATCGTGGTCGCGTCAAATTTGAAGCAACAGTAAATGATAATACTAAAGCAGTAGTACGCCTAGCGGGTAGCAAAGAATTTGGCGGAAAAGGTACTCCAGAAGCTAGCATTGATCGTGTATATGTACAACACAACTTCGGCAAATATGCAACAGTAACAGCTGGTCGTCAAGATTTAACAGTAGGATCTGGCCTTGCATTTGATGGGGCCTTTGAAGGTGTGGTTGCTACGGCTGGTAAAGATAAATTAAATGGATCCGTTGCATTTGGTTACTTACAAAGTGGAACATATGGTGAAAAAAATGCAGATGGCAAATATGCAGACGTTTCTGACTTGACACGTAAAGCGAACCATTCTTTCACAGTTTATCAATTGAACTATAACCCTACTGCAAAAGTGGCTGTAAAAGGCTTCTATGCAGCAGCACATGAAAGTGCTGAAGGCGTTTTAAATGATAATGCATATGGTGCATCTCTAGATCTTAAACTTAGCAACAAAGTTTGGGTTGGCGGTGAATATGTAAAAACTGAAACTCAAGGTGCGAATGGTGAAGCATGGACAGCTGGCTTAAGTTATGGTAACTACAACATGGCAAAACAAGGTACTTGGGTTGTAAAAGGTCAATACTATGATATCAAAAAAGATGCACCTGTAGTTGATTCCTCGGTGACTTTTGCGAATAAAAATCAAAAAGGCGTATTGGCAACTGCTAAATATGCGGTAGCTAAAAACGTAGGTCTTGCTGCAACTGCTACAATTGATACAAAAGATCAAAATAATAAAGGTCAAGCAGAATCCTATCGTGCAGAACTTAACTACAAATTCTAATTTGAACGGTAAGAATAGAAAAAGAACTCCTTCGGGGGTTCTTTTTCTTTCTAAAAATCAAAAGTCTGGATCTATAATAGAAACGGAACTGTTCTATTATGACTAGGCACTCATTAGTTGTAGCGCCTAATTAGGCTAGATTATAACATTGGATGATAGTATATGTAATCGAAGGTAATACTCAGGTAATACATCCATATGGTGTAAGCAAATAATGAGTTAGTGTAAAATGTTTGTGGGAAAAATAAAATAGAAAAAGAAGGTCAACCTTT
>CAURQH010000038.1:0-6807 GCA_963526885.1 uncultured Veillonella sp.
TAGATAAATTAGAAGCTATGACTTGTGTTTGCTCTGTGGGACTAGATATGATTGCTGTCCCTGGGGATACGTCGGCAGCCACTATCTCAGCTATCATTGCAGACGAGGCAGCTATCGGTATGATTAATAATAAAACGACCGCTGTACGACTCATTCCTGTACCAAATAAGACGGTAGGGGATATTGTAGAGTTTGGTGGACTCTTGGGATATGCACCGATTATAAAAGTGCATCCATTTAGTTCGGAAGAGCTCATTCGTCGTGGTGGTCGCATTCCTGCACCAGTACGAAGTTTGACGAACTAATGAGTCTAAACTATGTGGAATCTTCCATAGTAGTTACATGTTATAGAATATAGTGAGGTAAGGTTATGAAACAAATTTGTGTGATGGAACCATTAGGGGTATCCGAAGAGTTATTACAATCCTTAGCGAAACCCTTCAAGGCACAAGGCTATGAACTAGTCGTGCATACTACGAAAGAAACTGACCAAGTGAAGTTACTAGACCGTGTTCGTGAGGCGTCTATCATTATCTTGGCGAACCAACCGTTGTCAGGGGAGATCATTCGCCAATGTCCAAACCTAGAATTTATTTCTGTGGCTTTTACAGGTGTTGACCATGTGGATTTGCATGCGTGCCGTGAAAAGGGTGTTATCGTGAGTAATGCAGCGGGTTATTCTACACAAGCGGTGGCAGAGTTAGTGTTTGGGCTAGCTATTTCCGTAATGCGTAATGTGTTGCCTTGTGATGACCGTACACGCACAGGCGGAACAAAAGATGGTTTGCCTGGATTTGAACTACACGGTAAAACCTTTGGCGTTGTGGGAACGGGTGCGATTGGTAGTGCTGTGGCACGCATTGCAAAAGCATTTGGGTGCAAGGTCATCGCCTATAACCGTTCAGAAAAACCTGAACTAGCGGCAGAAGGGATTACTTTTACAGACCTAGACACAGTGGTACAAGAAGCAGATATTCTATCCTTACATGTACCATTAACAGAAGAGACACGCCATGTAATCGATGCGAAACGCATTGATATGATGAAAGATACAGCCGTGTTAATCAATACGGCGCGTGGACCTGTGGTGGATAACGAAGCTTTGGCGAAAGCCTTGCATGCCGGTAAATTACGTGGCGCAGGCATCGATGTATTTGAAGT
Source organism: uncultured Veillonella sp. (assembly GCA_963526885.1). Classification (GTDB taxonomy): domain Bacteria; phylum Bacillota; class Negativicutes; order Veillonellales; family Veillonellaceae; genus F0422. Next base: position 1,162 of record CAURQH010000038.1, read on the forward strand.
AGAACCGCCAATCCCGACAGACCATCCATTATGCGATGCACCTCGTACAGTATTAACACCGCATATTGCCTTTGCTAGCCAAGAGGCCTTTGTCACACGGGCTCACATCGTGATGGATAATATTGTGGCATTTTTGAAAGGGGAGCCTGTAAATCGGGTGTGTTAAAATGTTCATAGATATGACATATAACCATAGTACTATGTATATAGTTCTCCTATAGTGATTGCATTTTCCCTTCAATCGTCCTATAATACTTTGTATTACGTTTTAATATACAATAGTACATTCTATATGGACTCACAGAAAGGGTGATTGGATGAGACCTGTACATACACTACCAAGTTATAGCTTTGGGGGACATGAAATTTTTGATACAATAGGAGATTATACGAAACAGTTAGGCAAGAAAACTGTCATTATTGGGGGAGACACATCTTTATCTGTGGCATTACCTTTCTTACAACCAGCCCTAGAGAAAGCGGGAGTTGAAGTATTAGAAGTAGTACATTTTGGCGGGGAATGTGCCTATGCTGTAACGGATGCGCTAGCTAAAAAAGAGACATTACAATCTGCAGATTTTTTAATTGGTGTCGGCGGAGGTAAGGCCCTAGATACTACAAAACTAACGAGTATAACGTTAGGGGACATTCCTGTCATCACAGTGCCTACCATTGCCGCTACTTGTGCGGCTACATCCGAGGCGATTGCCATTTATACCTTGGACCATACATTTGACAGCGTAGCCTTCCTAAAACGTCCTGCAGTGCATACATTCATTGATGCAGACATTTTAGTGAAAGCTCCAAGTCAATATTTCTGGGCAGGTATGGGTGACACCATTGCGAAACATTATGAAACGCATATGGCTACACGGGGACGGGATTTATCCTATAATGTACAAGTAGGCTTATCTTTATCCAAGATGTGTGCAGAACCAATTTTTGCACATGGTCGTGAAGCTCTTACTGCCAATGAGCAAGGGGAACGCAATCGTCTCTTTGATGAATTGGTGATGGCTGTAGTGCTCACGACAGGTATCGTTTCTGGATGCATGCCAGGGGATTTTAACAGTACTATCGCACATGCTGTTTGCTACGGTTGTGCCGAAGACCCTCATACAGAAGAAAACCACCTTCATGGGGAAATGGTGGCTTACGGTCTCTTAGTATTATTTGCAGCAGATAAGCAAGATGAGGAATTGGATCGCTGGCTTCCGGTGTACCGTCAAATTGGATGGCCTACGAAACTTTCTGATATGGGATTAACAAAAGAACATATCCCAATGATCGTGAAAAAAGCAGCTTCCGTTCGTGATGTAGTGATTAGCCCTTATGTGGTGACAGAAGAATTATTGACCGAAGCGATTTTGAAAGTAGAAGCGCATAACTAATTATCAACAGGTATCTCCAGTAGAAAGAGATACCTGTTTGTGCTATGATGGGGATATTATATTATGAATTGGATAGGCATGGCATATGCTAGGGATATGAGTCAAAATTTGTGTTTATCAAATGACAGCATTAGATATAACAGGAATGGTTGTTTATAAAATGAGATAGATGGTTTGTACATGAGTAGAATAATACTTAAAAAAGTAAGTCGGAGCAGAAGGTGGCTATGGAACGAATATCATGGAATGAAATAGATTTTGTAAAGGTAGGGAATGCTACGGATGCGGTAGATAAAACAGGGTTGACCGTATTACGCTTTCCTCAGGGTGCCCAAGGGGGGATGCATATTAGCGGCGGCGGTCCTGCTGCCCGTGAAAGTGGCGTCCTAGATCCAACGACAGCGCCAACGCCGGTGAATGCTTTGGTCTTAGGTGGTGGATCCGCCTTTGGCCTTTGCGCTAGCGACGGGGTTATGCAATGTTTAGAGGAACGGAATATTGGCTTTCCCACAGCCTATGGGGTGGTACCCATTGTTTGCCAAAGTGATATTTATGACTTATCCTACGGAAACCCGAAAGTACGTCCCACAGTACAGATGGCATATGATGCCTGTGAGAGGACTTTCACAAGAACGGAACCGATCTCTGGCAATATAGGCGCTGGTACAGGAGCTACCGTAGGTAAGGTGTGTGGTATGGAACGAGCTATGAAGGGTGGCATCGGGTATGCAGCGGCGAAACTAGGGGACCTTGTGGTAGGCGCTGTGGTTGTGGTGAATGCCTTCGGCAATGTCTATGATCGTCATGGACAAGCCTTAGGAGGCGTCATGGATGAAGAACGCCAGCACATATTGGACGCTTGTCAGTTGATGTTCGACCAATACGTAGGTGTAATTGAAAGTAAGCCACTGGTGGGGAAACCTGTAATAGGCAGTATGGGGGATATACCGTTACAGGATAGCGATGCTCGAGGTGAAGCGGTTCTAGGTATGGAAAAAGGGAATACCACTATCGGAGCTGTTGTGACAAATGCTAAGTTTACTAAAGGGGAGTTAACAAAAATTGCTATGATGGCTACCAATGGATATGCGCGGTCTATTCGCCCCGTGGGGACCCTGTCTGATGGAGATACAATCTATGCGTTCTCTGTATCTGAGTCAGATACATTAGTAGAGTATGATGCTAATAAAGGGGCTAATGGGAACAACGATGACCATCATTTTGAAATACAAAATGGTTTGAGGAGAATAGCTGAAAGTCAGTCTACTTGTAATATAGAAAAAGAAGTAGTAGCTGATGTGAATGTGGTAGGCACTTTGGCAGCAGAGCTAATGAGTGACGCCATCGAAGATGCTATCCGAGCTAGTAGGGTAGATCATTCCGAGTTTTTATCGAATATAATTGATTTACACGAAGTGAAAATTTAAAATAGATAAAAATACTTGCATTTTATATGAAAGTACTATATAATAACTCTTGTATTATTCCTCGATAGCTCAGCAGGTAGAGCAATCGGCTGTTAACCGATCGGTCGTAGGTTCGAGTCCTACTCGAGGAGCCATATAAGGCCCGTTGGTCAAGCGGTTAAGACACCGCCCTTTCACGGCGGTATCGGGGGTTCGATTCCCCCACGGGTCACCATATGGACGATTAGCTCAGCTGGGAGAGCGCCTGCCTTACAAGCAGGATGTCGGCAGTTCGATCCTGTCATCGTCCACCATAGCTAAGAACCATCCTGAGGGGTGGTTCTTTTTTAGGCTCTATAATTTACATAAACCTTACACATAAAGAAAGGCTACTTATATATAAGGGGAGAGTGTACTAAATTACCTGTATATAATGTAGCCTTATTTATTAGTGATATACACAATCATTTTACAAGCTGTGAGAATAATGTCAATTGAATTAACATTCATGTTTTAGATAGGAGCATATAGGTTTTGCATGCTTAGTATCAGTGTATTTTAGTATATTTATATATTATATAAATTTTCTGAAAAATATAACAGTTCATATATGTGCCAATTATTATAGGTAACTATTATCATAGTATAAGATATGCAACAGTTTATATGAGCTTTATTTTTTCGCGATACTATCGATCCAATCAAATAGTTCTGGTAAGTCGTAGTCGCCACCATGTCCACGATTCCATGGAGAATAGAAGTCTACATCTACGCCGCTTTCAGCTAGCTTCAATGCCAAGATAGCAGGGATAGCAATAGGCGTATCACGATCGATAGCGCCATGACGGATACGGTAATGTTGCGCCGTGTTTGCAGTGCCAATGAAGTGCATTGGATTTAGTAAATGAATCATCTCTTCCTCTGCCATAGTTCCTTGTGTTGTGCTATGCTCTTTTGAGATTCGAGAGAAGTGTTTTGGTGTATTATTGTCCGTACCGAACTCATCATTTTCAGCAGAACTCATGTCAAGTTTATCAAAGGCAGGAGCTGCTTTCATACGAGTAGCTACCTTAGCATATTCAGCAAGATCCACATCAATGACTTTGCCGTCCTTCACTTTTACCCAGGTAGCAGTGGAGATGTCGATTCCTTTGTCGAGAGCATCTTGAGCAGATTCTATATATTTGCTTTTGATATAATTTTTGAAAGAACCATCGCCATTGTCATCTAATGTCAGACGTTTGCCAGTGCTGTCTTTTAGGAATAGGCTGTTGACATACATTGGGAAAGCGTCTTTCAGTACCTTGGAAATGGCAATTTCTTCGCCTGTCATAAAGAGCTCTTGTTTACTTTGCGTAGGATTGTTAGCAGCATTGGCATCTACCGCTTGAGGAGGACCAGTATGGACGCCATCTTTACTTTTACCACGAGCCGCTAAATCCTGTAATTGCCACATCGCCATATAGTAATTATTCACGCCATTGAACATCCATTCATAGGCCATATCAGCATGGTCTAAATTAGTGATTGGGCAATAGACACTAGATGCAAAAATATCATCTCGCTCCTGAGCTGCACCAATTTCATTCAAATACGGTTCGTACTCCTTAGCATTACCAGTGGCACCGAGTAAGACAGATAGAGCACCACCAGCACTAGTACCATTGGAAATGATTTTTTCTGTATCCCCTGCAGGAAGTAGATGCTGATTGTGACGCAAGTAGCGTACAGCTGCTTTGTAATCGACGATGAAAGCCGGTGCTTTGCCTACATAGGTTGTACCATCATCGCCGACAGTGGTACGCCCTCGAATCGCAGGTGCCGCTACTACATACCCCTTTGAAAGGGCTACTAAAGTAGCGTTATTACCGCCAGTCATACGATCTTGTTCCTTTGGCTCGTCCGCATTGCCAGGTAGGTACCCGCCGACTGCATTGGGTAAGAAAATAGGAGCCGTATCTTTTGTGTACCCATTGATGGTGCCCTTAGAAAAATAGGCTTCTGGAATAAAGATATTCATAGATTGTTGTTTTACACTTTTTGGTTTTTGCACATACACAATATTGCGATACGCACGAACTGCGATAGACTTACCGTTCACCGTGTATGTTTCTTGTGTATAGGCTGATGTATCAAAATCTAATGTATACATATGGGATGTTTCCTCCTGTGCAGATACAGTGATGTTAGTAGGAGCATTCGCTTGTACAGATTGACCTGTGAAAGGAAGTACAGTACAACCTACAGCTAATGCACAGATGATAGATGTTTTGAGATTCATAGATTACCTCGTAATACAATTAATGATAATAGATAACACAATTATATATGATAATATCTTGATGTGAAAGAGGGATGAATATATAATGTTACCCGAAATAGATATATGTGAAATAGCAAAAAGCTGTAACACAATGTATGATTGCGTTACAGCTTTTATATTTATTTATTCGAAAATAATACACATTATGACAAACATATGTTATACTATTAATGAAGAGTAAAACGTGGTTTAGGTTCATCTCCGAAAGGGGGTGATGCTATGTCATTATTTGAAATACTTTCCCTCGGGATTAATTTTCTAATGCTCATATGTAGCGATTATCACCTTATATGTAATGCTACGACATAAGTAGTATTCTTATAAAAGAAACCGTGCCTAATGTAAAGAGAAGTATCTCATCACGTTAGGCACAACAAACATATTTTGATGAGCCTAACGCACCACACGTTTTGCTCTTCTTTATCTGTAGGATAACATATTTTGCAAAAAAGGTAAATGTAATGATGTGGTAAGACGGTGTCAAGTTTTTGTTGGAAAAATAATTGCCTTGCTTTAAAAGAGGGTT
>CAURQH010000039.1:0-6727 GCA_963526885.1 uncultured Veillonella sp.
TGGAAGTGCTGTAAGGCATGGAGCTGACTGGTACTAATAGATCGAGGGCTTTACTAGAGAACCAACTTTGTAGGAGCAAAAGCGACGCACAAAGTTGTGTGAATCAGTATGTCGGTTGTAAGAATTTCCACGACCGAAGGGAGTGAAGAAATTCCATAAAACCGACGAACTTTAGCTGATTTACGATATGAACTGGTATGTTAATACTAAAACTTGTAAGTTAAAAATTATTCTTCTGTGTAGTTTTCAGGGAACACCCTGACAAATTCAGTGATGATGGCTACGAGGAACCACCTGTTCCCATCCCGAACACAGTAGTTAAGCTCGTAAACGCCGAAAGTACTTGGCTGGAAACGGCCTGGGAGGATAGGAAGTCGCTGATTTGGATTAGCGGGGGCTAGCAAATGCTAGCCCAGCTAAATACCTTGGTTCTGCTACAAGAATCACTTGACAAAGTATCAACTTTACGTTATACTAATAAAGTCGTAAAGATAGGGGTATAGCTCAATTGGTAGAGTAGCGGTCTCCAAAACCGTTGGTTGTGGGTTCAAGTCCTACTGCCCCTGCCAACTAAATTACATATGACTCAGTAGCTCAGCTGGATAGAGTGTTTGACTACGAATCAAAAGGTCGGGGGTTCGAATCCCTCCTGGGTCACCATCTTATGCGGGAGTGGCGGAATTGGCAGACGCACCAGACTTAGGATCTGGCGCCATTGGCGTGGGGGTTCAAGTCCCTTCTCCCGCACCAATTTAGAAGATAAGCGAATAGTTATATTCGCTTTTTTTGTATATGTATTACAAATATGGCAAGTACAAGTGTTGGTACAAGGAGGTTGCTATGAAAGTTACAGATTTAAGCTTTTTAGCATCTGCGGTTTCTGGTTTACGTGAAACTCGTTGGAACAAAGAAATATTCAAAGCCTTTTTCTTCGGTCTTACAGTAGGTGCGTATTTAATATATGCAGCCCTTCATTATATTGAAGAATCCACAAATACGGCGATTAAAGAAAACTTAGAATAATCATAAGGGCTATAGTTATCTATAGCCCTTTTCTTATATTTTTGATATATCTAAATCTCTGAATTCTTTTGTTCACAGTATAGTTTTCGAACTATATTTAGGTAGTATTGAAAAATTAGTTTTTAGACTTATATATAGTCCTGCCAAAGTAGATAGAATTCAAAAGAAATAAGCTTTGTATTGTGGTTTAGAACTGAATAAGTTTACTAGTGTAGCAAGGGCTACAGTATTATAATTAATAGGAAAGGAAATGGTATATGTCGATGACATATAAACCTGTATTAGATATAGAGGGAACAATGAAAGATACCATAGATGCTTTTTATAAAAAAGGGGCTACGCAAATCTATGGTTTAGGAGGTTCTCAGAAATCGTTTATGTATAGCCAAGCTATGCTACAAAATACACAGCGACCTACTTTGATTGTGACCCATGATAAAGTACATAAGGACATGTGGGAGCGAGATATACAATGTCTGTTACCTAAGGTTAAGGTATTATCGTATCCCATAGTAGATCGAGCACTTTCACAGTGGACAGCAAAGAGTTTAGATACACAGGCAAAACGGATGGAAGCCTTAGGAAACTTAGCGTTAGGTAAACCAGTGATTGTATTGGCTACTGTAGAAGAGGCAAGTCAGTTTGTAGGTGCACCATCTACTGTGTTAGATCGTATGATAACGCTACAAGTAGAGGAAGATATCGATCAACAACATCTATTGGAACAATTAGTACAAATCGGATATGAACGAGTGGAACAGGTGGAATATCGTGGTCATTTTAGCGTGCGTGGAGATATTGTAGATATATTCCCTATCCAAAGTGAATACCCCTATCGTCTAGAGTTTTTCGGTGATACTATAGACACGATGCGCCAATTCAATGTGGATACACAGCGGTCTATGGGGGAAACTGAGGAATGTATGATCTTGCCTATCCATGCAGATAGTGATGAGGAGACCTATTCTATCCTTTCCTATTTAGAGGAAGGTTTACTAATTTTAGATGAGCCAAAACGGTTAGAAGAAGCGTTAGGAAAGGCCCATAAAGAAGATTCGACGAATGAAGAGTTATATATGCTGTGGAAAGATTGGAAAGCATCTTCTAAGGCACATACAACTATTTTATTCAGTATGATGCAACGTTCTGCTGGATGGGGGAAGGTGAAAACTATCGGTATGATGGGGAAATCTATCGCCTCTTATGAACGGCAGATTCCTATGCTCATGGATGACATCAAGTTTAATGCCTCTTTAGAACGACAAATTGTATTGGTATTGCACAATCAGCAACGCCGTGAAGCCATAGAAAATGCGTTATTAGAGAATAAGATTTCCTATGTGCATCGTGAGCGATGGGAATGGACAGCACCGGCTGTGCTTATTGTGGACGGTATTCTTTCAGAGGGATTTGAATTACCTCATTCCAACCTGACTGTTATCACAGAAGGCAATATATTCGGCTTTCAGAAGAAAAAAATTCGGAAGAAAGTGGAAAAAGGGCAGGAGATTAAATATTTTACTGATATTAGTGTAGGTGATTATGTAGTACATAGCATACACGGTATTGGTAAATATCGAGGGCTCAAGACGATTGAGACGGAAGGCATTCATCGAGACTATATTGAAATTGATTATGCTGGTACGGATCGGCTATTTTTGCCAGCAGACCATTTGGACCAACTACAAAAGTATATTGGTAATGAAGGGGTTACTCCTAAATTACATAAAATGGGCGGTAAAGAATGGATTAAAACAAAAGCGAAAGCTCAAAAATCCATTGATGATTTAGCGGATACCTTGGTGGAACTCTATGCAAAACGGGAGCTTATAGAGGGCTATGCATTCTTACCAGACCAGCCTTGGCAACAAGAATTTGAAGATCAATTCCCTTACGAAGAAACAGATGACCAGTTGCAGGCTATCCAAGAAATTAAAGAATCGATGGAATCTCCACGTCCCATGGATAGATTGTTATGCGGTGACGTAGGATTTGGCAAAACAGAAGTGGCTATGCGAGCTATGTTCAAAGCTGTCATGAGTGGAAAGCAAGTAGCCATGCTAGTGCCCACAACGGTGCTTTCAGAGCAACATTTTAAAACATTCATGTATCGATTTTCACAATTTGGAGTTCGTGTAGAAGTATTAAACCGATTCCGTTCTGCGAAAGAGAAGAAGGATATCATTAAAGCCGTACAAGATGGTCAAGTAGATATCTTAATCGGCACCCATGCCTTATTGAGTAAGCAAATACAGTTCAAAAAGCTAGGCCTATTAGTGGTGGATGAAGAACAGCGATTTGGGGTGGCGCAAAAGGAAAAATGGAAACAATGGGCTACGAATATCGATATTTTGACTCTCAGTGCGACGCCGATTCCACGGACCTTGCATATGTCCTTGGTAGGGGTTCGAGAAATGAGTGTGATTCATACACCGCCAATGGAGCGATTGCCAGTACAAACCTATGTGGTCGAATTTGACATGCAAGTAGTGACAGAAGCCATCCGCCGTGAGTTGCAACGAGGTGGACAGATCTACTTTGTATATAACAAGGTACAGTCCATTACGCATATGGAAGAGCAATTACAACGTGCTATGCCGGACTTACGCATTGCGGTGGCACATGGACAAATGGCAGGGGCTATGATGGAACATGTGATGCAAGACTTTACAGAAGGGCAATATGATGTGCTTTTATGTACCAGCATTATCGAAACAGGCTTAGATATTCCGAATGCCAATACCATTATTATCTACGATGCAGATCATTTGGGTCTTTCACAGTTGTACCAAATGCGAGGACGAGTAGGACGGTCCAGCCAGAGGGCCTATGCATATTTCATGTATCGCCCCGATAAGGTGTTAAATGAAAGTGCCGAAAAACGGCTGAAAGCCATCCAAGAATTTACTGAATTGGGGGCAGGGTTTAAGTTAGCCATGCGAGATATGGAAATACGTGGAGCGGGCAATTTATTGGGAGCTCAACAGCATGGTAATATTGCAGCCGTTGGATTTGCTATGTATGCTGCCATGTTAGAAGAAGCCATCGCCAAAGCACAGAAAAAAGATATGCCAGAACGACCATTGCCAGCTCCAGTGGTGGATGTGGGTATTGATGCTTTCATTGACAGTGCTTACATTCATGATGAAGCTCGTAAAATTTCTGTGTACCAACGATTGTTACAAATTGATACAAAAGCTAGTTTAGACGATTTTGTAGATGAATTGATTGATCGTTTTGGATCTCCTACGAAACCAGTGGAACGCCTCATCAGGTTAGCAAGCATTAAAGAACGTGCTCGTGTTTTAGGCATGAAGAGTGTCATTCGTAAAGATGGAAACATTCTATTTACTTGGCAAGATGAATCGAAAATGGAAGACTGGGATATGGGCGCTATCAGTGAAGATATTTGGAAACATATGAAACATCGTGGGTCGAATCCAACAGTATGGGCATACACTCTGCAAACTGGTGATGTCATCCGCCAAGTAGAACAAGTCATGAGTGAGTTTGAACGAAAACTTCCAAAGGAGGGCTAATATGACAGGATTTATGAAAGGAGCTATGATCTTAACCGTAGCAGGGCTACTGGTGAAAGTCATAGGCGCCATTAGTAAGGTCATTGTAGCCCGTATTTTGGGCGGTGAAGGGGTAGGGCTGTACCAAATGGCCTATTCCCTGTATCAGCTTATCATTAGCATTGGCGCAGCGGGTTTGCCGGTGGCTATTTCCATTATGATCGCTCGTAAAGTAGGACAAGAGGACTTTCGAGGGGCACGGCATATCTTTAAGGTCGCCTTGACCACTATGGGGATTATAGGTGTATTGATGAGTATAGGATTTTACCTAGCCATTCCTTATGTCATCGATGTGGGCCTCATTGCAGATAGTCGAGCAGAAGGTGCTTTATTAGCGGTAGCTCCTGCTATTGGGATTGTATCCTTGTTGGCGTGTTTTCGTGGCTACTTTCAGGGATTTCAAAATATGTTACCGACCGGTATATCACAGGTGTGTGAACAGTTAGGACGTGTACTTGTGATGGTAGGGGCAGCTATCTATTTCTTGCCCCAAGGCATTGAACTAGCATCCAGTCGAGCTGCCTTATCTTCTGTCATCGGTGTCGGTTTAGGGCTTGTAGTGTTGCTGTATTATTATGGGCGAGAATCTAGGCTAGAAGGGCAGGTATACCCCTTAGAATCACCGAGCAAAATCATACAAGAACTAATCGCATTGGCTCTTCCAGTGGCACTAGCCAATATTATGATACCTCTCATAGGAGCTATCGATTTGTGGTTAGTACCACAGCAGCTGATGCTATCGGGATATGGCAAGGAAGAGGCGACCACAGCCTTTGGGTATTTGACGGGGATGGCTACTTCTTTGATTAGTTTACCTGTCATCGTGACCATGTCCTTAGCTACAAGCTTGGTACCTGCTATATCTAGACTACATAGAGAACGAGATCAAGAAGAAATTCATCATCGTATGCGAACGGCACTACGGATGACAAATATTGTGACCATCCCTGCCTTTGTAGGATTATGTGTACTAGCTACACCCATCTCTCAGATGATGTTCAACACACCGAATGCAGGTGGTGCCATTGCGGTTCTTAGTGCTAGTATTTGGCTATTAGGGGTACAACAGGTCACTACAGGTGCCTTACAGGGCTTAGGACATACGGCAATCCCTATGTTTACATTGTTATTAGGGGCCGTACTGAAAATCTTACTAAACCTCTATTTAACACCGCAATGGGGTATTGAAGGAGCTGCGTGGGCTACCAACGTAGACTTTGGTATAGCGGCAATATCGAATGTATATATACTGTATCGCAGTACATCGTTTCAGGTTTCTTTCATAGAAGTTGGAAAAATACTATTCTCGTCCCTAGCCATGGGGGGCGGTACGGTGATGGTTTATAATTTTATAAGCACTATCCTATCGAATACGATGAGTGTGGCACTTTCTATCGTTCTGGGAATTCTATTCTATGTGGTAGCATTAGGCATCACGAAAACGATGGAGTTGAAAGAATTTAAAAGTTTGGCAAAACAAGCCATGAAGAAAGGAGGATCTAAGTGAGTCAAAAAGAAATGAGTCCTTTTACGCTGGATCCCTTAGTGGACGTACTAGCTGAATTGCGGGGACCTAATGGATGTTCTTGGGACAAATTGCAAACTCATAGTTCCTTGCGGAGATATTTATTAGAAGAAGTGTATGAAACTCTAGAAGCAATTGACGAAAAAAATGTAGAACATTTACGAGAAGAGTTAGGCGATTTGTTGCTACAAATTGTATTCCATGCACGAGTGGCGGAAGAAAATGGAAATTTTACCATGCAAGATGTAGTGGATGATATTACGGCAAAAATGGTACGGCGCCACCCCCATGTATTCCAAACTGCAGACCGAGAAACTGTAGGGGATACATTAGCCACTTGGGAAGAATTGAAGGCGAAGGAAAAAGGGCACGAACGTACATCTATTTTGGATGGAATTTCTCCAGGCTTACCAGCTTTGTTGCGAGCTCAAAAATTGCAAGAAAAAGCAAGTAAGGTAGGTTTTGATTGGCCTACGGAAGAAGGGGTATGGGCTAAGTTTTATGAAGAAATAGATGAATTTAAGCAGGAAATATTCAAAAAAGATGTAGAAAAAGCAGAAGAAGAGGGGGGAGATGTACTTTTTTCCTTGATAAATCTGTT
>CAURQH010000040.1:0-6643 GCA_963526885.1 uncultured Veillonella sp.
AATAATTTTAAAAAGCCAATCTGCAACGCATGAGGTTGCAAACTGAATAAATCATTAAAAGATGTTTCAAAAATAGCTTTGCTTTCATAGGGCAAACCTACAATTAAATCCATATGCACATGGGTGCGCCCTGCCTTGATAATCGGAGGAATGACGGACTGAATCTGACCCCAATCATTGCGACGATGAATGGCCTCCAATGTCTTCTCATGCGTACTTTGAACGCCTACCTCAATTTGTATTTGCCCATGACGAGTAGAACTCAGAATGTCTACTTCTTTTTCAGTCATTAAAATGGATTCCATTTCCAAGTGAAAGTTTGTATTGCCTCCGTGGTCGCGCATCCACTCCATTAATGGAATATGATGATGAGACGCACAGTTGAACGTACGATCTACAAACTTCACCTGTTTTACATTATGCTCTACGAACCAAGCCAACTCTTGCAATACCCGTTCTCGGGGAAAGAATCGTACGGTGTTCCGATTACCAGATAAACAATACTGGCAACAAAACGGGCAGCCTCGAGAAGATTCGTAATAAACAATTTTATTCCCTAAGGTAAGCATATCTTCTTCCGTGTACGGGAATGGTATCGTACTTAGGTCCTTCACCTCTACAGCCTCTTCAGATCCCTGAATATACCCTTGTTCCCGGCCTAAAATACCAGGTATGATAGGATTCACAGGAGATTGCCCTGTACGAATCGCTTTCACAAAGGAAGTGAAAGCCTCCTCAGCTTCCCCTTGTACAATATAGTCAATATACGGGTGGTCTTCTAATAGCTCCCGCGCTGTATAACTCACCTCTGGGCCACCTAATATAATTTTCGTGTTAGGACGAACCGCTTTGATCATAGAACAAAGATGCAATGTCATATCAATATTCCAAATATAACAAGCAAACCCTATTACATCTGCATCCAAAGTAGTCACATTGTTTAAGATATCTAAAATAGGCATATTAATAGTGTACTCCACTATCTCATATGCCTCATCCTTCGTTCTTCCATAAGCCTGCAAATAGCGCAACGCCAAAGAAGAATGTATATATTTTGAATTCAATGTTGAAATGATAACTTTCATTTGTACCTCACTCATCGAATGAACCTAGTTCATCGGCTATTGTTCTATTATACCATACAATGCAAATACCTCACTACTGGAGACCCAATAGTGAGGTATTACGATTAGAATCGATGTCTAAATCCTGCATTAATTTGCCAATTTTGTTTTACCTTATGTTTTGTTGACCCTTGTGCTTCAAAATAAAATTGTTTATGTTCATCTTTACTGATATAGGTTGCACCAAATCCATAAGTAAACCAACTATCTTGTTTCGATGGTTTTTCCACAGCCACTTCATTAAAGGTATGTGTTGTATCTCCCCATAATTCTCGTTCATGCATAATCTTAATATATGAATTAATATGCCCCGGTGTGATACTGTCTATACCGATTCTGGCACCGATACGTCGAACTAATCCTTTAAAATCATCTGTCACTGATGTTAATCCATGTTTCATATGCATAGGATAACCACCAATGCTTTGATACGTCAATTGTACTTCTGGTTCTATATAATACTTGCGTGTATCATTTTTCTTGAAATAGAAGCGTCTACCTAATTCAACTGATCCGAGATACGATACAGTGTGCATAGTATCAGAAGATACATCTGTATGAGAACGGTTTATCATGTCGAACCCACCACGGTAATTAGCGATACGTCCCATAATATCAACATACATATTTGTTTTTGGATGCACCCAAGCGGAATACCCACCTATTGCAGCTTGTGTGAGTTTAATAGAGCCACTGAATTCATCTAGTGTGCCACGGGCCTGTAACATACCTACATTAAGTCCATGATAGGCAATCCATCCTCCATGCTTTCTTTGCCAATCAAACCCACCTTGTATGCCCTGATAATTATTGCCCCATTTACCTACCTTTACATCTCCATCGCTACTATATTTACCACCAATTAACTTTACCCAAATGTCATCAGACTTGCGCATCTTTTTATCTAGGTGTATTTCCCCTAATCGTTGTACCACTGTACCCATAGTAGCCAAATTACTTTGGTATATCATATTATGTAGCACTTCAACAGCCTGAGCTCCAGAACTCAATCGACCATTAGGGTTTAAGTAAAAATCATTTTTTCCATCTGGCTCAATTTTGGCTATCTTTGAAGTTTCAGAATTAGATACAATGAACTCATAGGCCCCTTGATCTGTAGTACCATACAGTAATTTATACTTGGCCTTATTGTCTGTCAAATCTGCTAGGTTTTCTACAAGTTTTAAATGCTCATGGCCCTTCGTTTTGGCTGCTCCATCGTCTTTATAGTCAATGTTATGAACCCCATCACTGCCTTTTCGAGTCACCAATCTATCAGAATCACCACTGACTATATTCCCGTTCATTTTCAGTGTTCCTGCATCCCCCATTAAATGTTTTACAGATACATTGACATACTTGTTAGGGCCTCCAAATTCTACAATGGCACCTTTGGTTAAATCCAAATCTTTTACCATAGAATCATTTGTAACTTTCCAGTGAGCGCCATTACTCATAGTAAGGTTAATCGCATTATTTGTGGTATCAATAGCATCATTTTTTATGATGCCATGCTCATCAAAATAGAATTTGCTTTTCTCGAGAGAAGCTTCATTCTCTGCAATCCTTTTCATAAGATTTTCTCTTTGTGTAGCAGTTAGGTTAGGTTTCTCTAGTGATTTTTTCCAGGCCGCAATTAGTTGTTCACGAGATTTAATAGTCCTTGCCGGTAGGATGACATTGTCATCAGCATCGACAGTTTCATCAAATAGTTTCTGCTTTGGTGCAAATGTTGATTTGCCTATATGAGCCTCGCCTTCAAAATAAGAGTCTTTATTGCCCAAATTCAAATTAACGATACCACTATTGTAGGCGTGTATATCCCCTTTGATTTGAATCACTTTATCTGGTCCACCTACAATATCAACTTTGCTATTTTTTCCGACCACACTAATAGCGTCTCCAATGCTTTTAGGATTACCCTGTGCATCATATACAGGTGTTACATCTACCTTGAGATTGCCCCTAAATATAGCTTCTAATTTAGAATCATCGGGAATTGTATCCCGATCTCCTTTAATCGCCCTGGAAGTGAGACCAATGCCATAATTTTCTGCCTTTTCTTGACTATCTCTATCTATTTTTACATTTACATCACCATCAAATTCCATCACCGTCACTGTGGGGGTTCTTTTATCTACAGCCGTTGAACCATTACCCATAAAATTAGCCTTATTATTATAATGGTTCACACTTATACCAAAAGCACGCTTATAAGCTGACGTAACATTCACATTCAATGTAGATCCTACTTTGGAATGTATATGATAGTGTCCCACAGTTGTACTATTATTGTACAAATGAATGCCGCTTGTATGTTCATAAAGCCTTGGAGCAGCTAAGGTGTTGATGGTATTCACCCCTTTAAATGTAATCGACGCAGCCGCAAGGCCCTCTCCTGCGAGATCTTTCACACTTGTTCCTTGATCAAGTGTCTGAATCCCGTTTGGCACAGCATGATTATCAATAGTAACATCCTCAAACACAATATTATTCTTTCCCATAACACCGCCATCGGATATCATGATACTTGATAATACGGAATACATATCACCACCATGTAATAAATGATAGTCCCCATCCCTTATCTCTGTAACTGGTTCATTGGTATTGAACGTACTAGATGGTCCATTGGAATCTCCTAATTTACCTTTAATCGTGATATTATTAGTGCCGCCCAATGCAGAAATTGCTAAAAAATTCAACGGCTTATCTGCCTTAGTTGCATCGTACGTATAAGACGTTTCCTTTCCAGGATTTGAATACACCACAGTATACTTGTCTCTTGTTATCACCTCTGCGGATACAGTCCACACATTTGTCAATAATGAAAGAGTAATACAAGATAGCAATACGTCATATCGTTTCATAATACACCCCATATACATACACACACTTAACCATACAGTCCGACCAAAATCTTATATTAGAACGCTTGAACACTTTATCCTGTGTTTGGTAAAATACTTACAAGCTTACATATAGATACTATCATTTTAAACAAATTATTTATTATATACTACCCCCCCCCCCCGATTTTTTACACGAATCGAATAATATAAAGTGTACTCACTTCTGCTTGCAAAAAGGGCTGTAACAAAAATGTAAAATGTACATTTTGTTACAGCCCCTTTTTGACTAATAGCTATGCTGTTACACTAAAAATTAATAGACCAGAACCTATTATTTTCTAATGTATTTAAGCACTTCTGCTAATTGTGCCTTCAAATCTTCTATCACTTGATTTTGAGCATTAATTTTTTCGCTTTGTAATTGGTTTTGTTCTTCTAAAGCTGACACTTTATCCTGTAATGTATAAGATGCACTGATAGGACCTTGGCGATATGTATCTTTCACAGCACTTTCTGCTGCTCGAGAACCAAATTTCCATGTGACACTTGCATTCGCCATCACTTCATCTTTATGTCCATTAACAGAAGCACCGACATGGAACAAAGTAGATTCATTTTTATAATGACCCACGCCAAGCGCCAAGGCAGTAGCTCCTTTATAATAACCTAGACCTGCAGAGATTTGTGTTGGCTCCAACGGATCATATTGCAATGTTTGTAACCCTGCCAATGCCGCAGATTGTGCACTTGATCGGTTAATACGGCTATTCACATCACCAACTACATTTACAATTCCTTTCAATTGTGCCACATTCACAGCGTCTGTATCATTGACACCAGCTGCCACGTTAGTGATCCTATTGCCACCATTATCAAGACCTGTAGATGTTAGACTCACAGAGGCTCCGCCCGGAGTGGCTGGTGTAAGGGTGATACCTGCCGCGTTAGTGATGTTTGTACCACCAGCATCAATACCATCTTTACCGATAGTAATTGTTTTTGTTGCACCATCAGCTTGTTTGTTGGCAATGGATACTTTATCTCCATCGATTGTTAACTTAGTACCAGCTCCATCTGCTGTTGATGCATTTGTAATCGACGTAATACCAGTCAATGTAGGTTGTAATGCTACTTTTAATGTATCTGCATCTTTATTGGTAGCATCTTTTGTTACAGTGATATTGTTATCGCCATGGATTTTTAATGTTTCACCCAATTTACGTTTAACTGTATCGTTGGCTGTATCACCTTCAAAGGAAAGACCTTTTTCAACGATCGCATTCGCAGTGTTATGTAAATCTGTTACGTTTACCGCAGAGTTATTAACTGTAGTGCCCTCTTTAGCCTCTTTCAATTTAGCTAAGTAATCTATACCTTCAGCTGGTTTACCCAACGCAGACGCCACATTATCCAATGTCATTGGAGCACCCGCATTCAATTTTGTATGAATTTTATCTGTATCTGCTGCAGGAACTTCTGCCCCATTTTTATCTACAAATTTACCATCTGTTGTTTTGAATACTTGGTTGCCATCTTTGTCTACGAAGATTGTTGGAGTTGTCTCACGTTCCTTAAACAATTGGCTACCATTTACAGCATCTTTGGAGGTAGCGGATACAGTACCATCTGCAATGTTAGATAACTTAGTCGTTGCTCCAGTTGTTGTGCCATCTGGAGATACTAAGCTTGTCACCACGTCTTTAGTAGGAACTGCTGTAGCACCTGCTTTTGGAGCTCCATTTGGTTCTACTTGATCCGCTTTGTAGTAATTGCCATCGTTAGCTTTCACTACACGGTCACCGGCTGCATTTGTATACACTACTGTACCAGCTTCGCCGTTACGAAGTGCATTGACTTTATTTGTTAAGTCTTTACCGTTTAAGCCATCTTTACCAGTTGGACCTTGTGCACCTGCAGAACCAGCTACAACACCAGTTGCATCTTTTCCTGCCTTTCCATCACGTCCGTCAGAACCTGTGTTACCAATGTTAGCTGCATTGGCTAATGTTTTACGTGCTGTTTCCTCTAAACCAATCGTAATTGTACCATTTTTATCAGTTTCAACAACCACACCTGTTTTAGGTGTCAAACCATCAGTATCTTTCGTAGGGCTATCTTTACCTGCTGGTAAATTAGTTGGTGCTATTGTACCAGTACCGGCTTTGAAAGTAATTACTTTATTCTTCGGTGCTACTGCAGTACCTGTTCCAGTACCATCATCGACATGTAAACTCCATGCTTGATCATCCACATATTTTTTAGTAGCTGCATCTGAGTCATTTGTTGGATCTGCCACGTTAGTGATTGTTTTACCACCAGCATTGATACCATCTTTGCCGATTGTCACTGTTGTTGTTCGGTCTTTAACATCACCTTGACCAGGTTCTACATGTGTGAAAGTTGTAGCTTCATTGGTTACTTTCAATTCAGTTTTAGCGGTATCTGTGCCATTCCCTGGACTAGTAATTGTAATGCCATTTTGTCCATCTTTAGCTGTTATAGATGTAATATTTGTCAGCTTATCTACTAAGCCAATTTCTAGCTTACCATTAACATTATTAGTACGGATGTTGTTCGCTGCTGTTGTTGCATCAGCTGCTACTGTACCTTCACCTACGATGTCGAGTTGATCACCTAAGTTTTTATGAATCTTATCGCCTGCATTGC
>CAURQH010000041.1:0-6554 GCA_963526885.1 uncultured Veillonella sp.
ATTGGGAAATATAGACTTATTCATCTTTCACCCTCCCAATAATCGTTTCTCCACCAACTACATGTTGCCCTTTTGTGACACAAATCTCTACGTCTAACGGAACAAATAGTTCTGTGCAAGATCCGAATTTAATCATACCATACAAGGTACCTTGCTCTAAGGTATCTCCTACATCTGTCCAAGACACGATACGTCTAGCCAACAAGCCCGCAATCTGTGTCACCACAATCTCCATCTTGTCATTTTTAATGCTAATCGTATGTCGTTCATTTTCATAGCCTACTGAATCTTTATAGGCAGGTAAGAAACGACCTTCTGTATATTGACGGAATGTAATTTCACCTGCCATTGGCGCCCGATTCACATGGACATCAAAAACAGATAAAAAAATCGTTACTTTTTTACATTGTTGATGTAAATATGTGTCCTCAAACACCTCTACTACTTCCATCACTTTTCCGTCTGCAGGTGATACTAACACCTTTGGATCATGAGGAATACGGCGATTAGGATTTCTGAAAAAATAAGTAAAGAATAATGCCAGTATAAATGGTATAATTCCTAACCACCATGATAGAAAGTAGCCTACCAGTGCCGTCACAACAAGACAGGCACCGATTAAAGGATATCCTTCTTTAACAATCAAACCCATACTAAACCTCTCTTAACTAGTGATAGCTCCAACAAGATACAACTGTACTGTATCAATGTTTATGACGCCATACAGTCCACATAAATTTAGGCAATGCTAACATACGAATGATACGTTTCGGTTGTAATGCCAAGCGATATAACCACTCTAAGCGGTTTTCTTGCATCCATACAGGAGCTCGTTTCAACATGCCCGCTAATACATCGAAAGAACCGCCCACGCCCATGGCGACTACACCATCTAAATGGGCTAATTTTTCTTGAATCCAAAACTCTTGTTTCGGTACCCCAAAGGCAACAAACACTAATTGAGCGCCACTACGTTGAATCTCATCAAGAATGTCTACTTCTTCTTCCGCTGTGAAATATCCAGAATGATATCCCACTACCGGTAATTCTCCAAGTTCTGCTGTCATATTTTCGATAGCTTTTTTGACAACACCCTCAGCTCCACCTAAGCAGTATATCTTAATATTATGTGCTTTAGCTGCCTTCAATAACTGTTGCAATAGGTCACAACCTGTCACTCGTTCTGGAAAACGCTGTCCCTGTTGCTCAGCTGCCCATAAAGCACCTGCTCCATCAGGTACAACAAGATCCGCTTGTTGCAGAACCTCTAACAATCTTTGATCATCCTGTGCCATCATAATCATTTCTGCATTGGCTGTTGCCACCATATGTAATTTTGGCTGTCCCACTAATGAAAGCACTTTATCTACGGCTTCCGTCATCGTTACCACATCAATTGGGACGGATAGCACATGTATTTGATTCTGCACCATTCACCTCATCTACTCTAGTATGTAAACAAGAAGGACAGGACATATGAAAGAGCTTACACCCTATCATAGACCTATCCTTCTGGTAGGTAATTTTCCTAATTATTTCTTTTCGCAGCGCATAACGCCAGCTTCCATATAGTTGTCAGCTTTCATGTCTACGAAAATTACTTTTACCGCTTCTGCCGGTACTTTTACAGTTTCTACAGTTGCTTTTGTAATCGCTTCACCAAGAGCTTTCTTTTGTTCAAAAGTACGACCTTCCACAAGTTCTACATGAATAATAGGCATGAGTCTTTCCTCCATCACCACTACGCATCTATAGCACTGTGCTACAGATAAAATCTCACCTTATTGTATCATAGATGACCCTTACTAAACAACATGTAGTAGGTAAGATTAACTATATAAAATACGCATATACTGTGGTCCAAAGCGTGCTTCCATTTGATGACGCAAAGTCGATTGCACTTCATCAAATCCGTGGGATTGTAAATACGCTTTAGCATCTTCCCGGGCTTCCACAAGAATAGGAATATCTTTGATGATATTCGCCACTTTCAAATCTGGCAATCCCGACTGAGCCAAGCCAAATAATTCCCCTGTACCACGAATGAGCAAGTCTTGTTCTGCTAGTTCAAATCCGTCTTGCGTTTGTTCCATCAGTGAAAGTCGAGTTTTGCTATCAGGGTTTTTACTATCACTAATCAGAATACAATAGGCCTGTGCCGACCCACGACCTACACGACCTCGCAATTGATGCAACTGGGATAAACCAAACCTCTCCGCATTATGGATACACATAATCGTCGCATTCGGAACATTCACGCCTACTTCAATCACCGTTGTGGATACTAACAAATGAATCTCTCGACGATAGAACGCATCCATAATTTCTTCTTTTTCCTTTGGACGCATACGACCATGCACCAAACCTACACGATAGTGTGGCTCAAAGTATTCTTTATATTCATAATAAATTTGTTCTGCCGCTTGTAAATCCATTTTTTCAGACTCTTCCACTAATGGGCACACTGCATAGACCTGACGACCCGCTTGCATTTCTTTTTCAAAAAAATGTAGCAGCCGTTCCTTGTAAGACGAATCTACAGCGTAGGTTTTCACTGGTTTACGACCTGGGGGCATTTCCTTAATCAAAGAAACTTCCAAATCTCCATAAATGGATAAGGTCATCGTCCGTGGTATAGGAGTCGCCGTCATGATTAACACATGAGGGTGATCTCCTTTGCGTTGTAGTTTCGCCCGCTGCTCTACACCAAATCGATGTTGTTCATCCACTACAATCAGTCCTAGTTGATGAAACACTACCTTATCTTGAATCAATGCATGAGTGCCTACTATGACATCGATATCTCCTCGTTCTAACGCATCATAGAGATCTTGCTTTTTCTTCGTTGAACCCGTCAACAATGCCATTCGGATTGGTGCATCTTGAAATAGCTCCTGAAAGCTTTCAAAATGTTGTGTTGCCAAAATTTCTGTCGGTGCCATAATCGCCCCTTGAAATCCGTTTTCTACTGCTTTCGCTAACGCCAAAGCCGCTACTACCGTTTTACCAGAACCTACATCACCTTGCACTAACCGCTGCATAGCTTGGGGCTGTTCCATATCCTTAGCAATCTCTTCTAATGCTTTCTCTTGATCCCCTGTCAAAGTAAATGGTAAGCCTTGTCTAATTCGTTCCACCAAAGATCCATTCTCTATCATAGGGAATCCCCCTTGGTCCTGTTCATGAGCACGAAGGAGTAATAGCCCCATTTGCATAATCCATAGTTCTTCATAGGCTAATTGCTTACGTGCCTCTTGATACCGTTCCCAAGATGTAGGAAAATGCATCTCTCGAAAGGCATCATAGCGACTCATATTAAACTTATCGCCCATCACATCTTGAGGAACCACATCTTCTAACGTACCATTATGTTCAAACCAGTTTTTTATAGCTAGTCTGATACCCCATTGTTTCATACCTTCCGTCAAACCATAGACAGGTACAATACCACGCTCTATGACTTGTCCTTCTTCTATCATTTCCACTTGAGGTGTATTCATTTGGTACGCACCATAGGCATGTTCTATCTTCCCATAAGCATATATATGTTGACCAGGTTTATAAAAGTTTTTCTTATACGCTTGGTTAAAAAATGTCAAATTCAATTGACGTATTCCATCAGATTGAGTAACTGTTAAAATATGCATGCGTGGTCTTGGTCGCTTTTCACTAACCCGTACTACCTGCCCCGTCACACCTACCATTTCGCCCATAGGAGCTTCACAGATCGTATACACTTGCCGTCTATCTTCAAAAGTACGCGGAAAATAATGCAACAAACCTGTTACCGTATAGATGCCTAATTTATTCAATTGTTTCACTCGTTGCGGCCCCACGCTCTTTATCGATTGCAATTGTTCGTTCATATTCTTTCCGCACTCTTTCCTATCCACGCCGTTTTAGTAACAATTTCTATTCTATCAATTCCGAAAGTTCACTACATATAGTACCCTGTCATAGGTATCAGAAACTTGATGCTTTCTATTATACCATAGAAAGACCATCTAATATGAATCCCACCTAAAAATGGACACAAAAAAAGAAGGACACTTTTTTAAGAGTCACGTGTGTTAGGCGTTGTATCAAAGTGTCCTTCTTATATTTAATTATATTTAAATTATACACCTTGTTAAAATTAAACGCAAGCCGTTTTTTGTAAAATTTGACAGATTTTACAATTTTAGTATATAGTTAATAGGCTAGTATAATCTTATCTAAAAGAGAGAAATGCACTTGCATTACTCTGCCCTTTTATGATAAAATACATATGTTATATTAGTAGTAAACACTTTGGAGGTGGAAACAAATGGCAAACCTTTGCGAAGTATGTGGTAAATCCACTACTACGGGTATGAATGTTTCTCATTCCCATATCCGTTCCAAACGAACTTGGAAACCAAACATCCAAAGAGTACGAGCAATTGTAGACGGCGAAACTAAACGAGTTAACGTTTGCACACGCTGCCTTCGTTCTGATAAAATTACACGCGCGTAAGACTTTGAAGGTACATGTACTCAAAAAAGAGGCTATCAGTCAGGAAGAATATTCTTCAATACTGATAGCCTCTTTTGCTATGTATAACTTTATTATAGTACTGTATACTTAGACCCACAAAACGCAGGGTTCATTATACCCTAATAATAGTTCATCGTGTGTTATAAATTGCATCGACTCAGATTTAGCTTGACTTATCATAATCTTATCAAATGGATCATGATGTGCTTTTGACGATTCCATTCTAGTTAAAGTCCTAATCATAAAAATATTTTCTGGAGATAACGATAATAATCGTAATCCCGACTGCTTAGCTAGTTTATAAATTATTTCTGCGTCATAAGGGAATGTTTCTGGATACTTATTATGCTTAATCGCAATTTCCCAAAGAGAAATAACACTAAAATATGTATGGGTATCTTGCCCTCTTAAAATATCTTTACAAGTATTTGAAATCTTTTTATCATCAAATAAAAACCATAATAAAATATGTGTATCTAATAGAATATTCATATGTACTCCTTAAATACTTCTTGAATTGCGTCATCGCCTTTATGAATATCATCTGGAACTTTAAACAATCCATTTCCTAATCCAAACTGTATCGGTTGTGGTACATCTTTTATTAGTTTTATTTCTGCTACTGTATCCTCATCTTGTAAAAAAATGGAATCTGCTGCTCCATCGGTTAGCAATTTTACAAGGGCTTTTAGCTCTTCATTTTTACTTATATTTATAGTACACATTTTATCACCTCCTCATTTTCACATGTATCATATTTTCATTATACGCCTAACTCTACAAAAAAGTAAGTAAAACCACTAGTTTCCTAGTTCACATAAGAAACTTTTCCCCATAAATGATTCTGTAACCCCAAAGTTTTCCAATATAGTTTGTCCAATATCCGCAAAACTGCGTCTATCACCTAGGTCAATGGGGCCTGTGAAAGCTGGTGAATATGCTAAGAGTGGCACGAGTTCCCGTGTATGGTCTGTTCCCATCCAAGTCGGATCATTACCATGATCTGCCGTAATGAGTAGCAAGTCATCTTCTGTCAATAATTCTAGTAAGCCACCCAACTGGTAGTCAAACATTTCTAACTCACGGCCATAGCCTTGTACATCACGACGATGACCATACAAGCTATCAAACTCTACTAGGTTCACCATTAGATACCCATGCGTAAATCTACCATCCACCGCAGTATTAGGTATAGTACCCGTATCAGGTGTACTATGAGTACTATGTATATTATGCGTACTATCTGTATTATGTACACTATCTACACCATTCACGTTATGTCCCAACAAAGCAGCTACTACATTCATACCATGAGAATTAGATTTCGTTGGACAGGACTGATCCAAACCGATATGAGCGTAAATATCACCAATCTTTCCTACCCCGATGGTCGGCACTTTCGCATCTTGTAAAGCTTGCAACACGAATCGCCCTTCTGGTAAGCGACTATAATCATGACGATTTGAGGTGCGTACAAAATGACCTGGTTCTCCCACAAAAGGACGAGCAATAATACGCCCTACATAATACTCCCCAATACACACACGGTCTCGTGTAATTTGACACATCTTGTATAAGTCCTCTAAGGGAATCACACTTTCATGAGCAGCAATTTGAAACACCGAATCAGCAGAGGTATACACAATGGGTTTCCCCGTTTTCATATGCTCTTCCCCTAGGCGCTCAATGATTTCCGTCCCCGATGCCGCTTCATTACCTAGAAATCCATAGCCAGTTTCTTTAGTGAAAGTATCCATCAACTCTTGCGGAAACCCGTCATAAAATGTTGGAAATGGAACTTTCACAGGATGCCCCATCATCTCCCAATGACCACTTGTAGTATCTTTTCCTGTACTTTGTTCATGCATGCGACCAAAGGCGCCCACCACTGTATCTTGTTGCGGCGTAATATCTGCAATTCTACCGATGCCTAATTTTCGTAAATTTGGAATTTGTAAAGGCCCTACTGCCTCTTCAATATGGCCCAATGTATTAGCACCCATATCTCCAAAACGTTCTGCATCTGGACTGTGACCAA
>CAURQH010000042.1:0-6287 GCA_963526885.1 uncultured Veillonella sp.
TTGTTAATGTAGTGCTTGCTACTTTCGCTGCATCAGGTTGTGTTGGATCTACTGGTGCTGCATTTGTAATCGACGTAATACCTGTTAACGCTGGATTTACATTATATTTATAAGGTTTAGCTGTTGTGCCATCACCTTCAACAGTTGTGTTCGTACCATTTGCAAACATTGGTTGTACTGCAGTAGCAGAAATAGTGTATGTTTTCTTACCTGTTGTTGCATCTTCATTGGACGTAACTGTAATACCATTACCTTGTACGACTTCTGTACTTAGTCCTGTGATTACTTTTTTACCAGCATCTGTAATGTCGGATAAGTTTTTATTCGCCAATGGATTTGTTGCATTATTGATGGCTGTATTGACTACGCTTGCTGTCGTTAGTTTATTTGCATTGCCAGCATCTGTAACATTAGTAGCCACTACAGGCGTTATCGTAATAGCGCCGTCATTGTTAGCAACAGTTAATGTGTTCGCATCACCAGAAGTAACAGATTTCACTGGGTTTAAACCAGAAATTGTAGCTGTTTCTGATTTGTCCTTACCTTCAGCATCTACATAGTGTAATGTAACAGTTCCGTTCTCCACAGTGTATGCCTGTGCTTTAATATGACGTTCTGCTGTTTTATCTACTTTGCCTTCTACTTTTTCATTGGTAGCGTTCAACTGTTTACCTGTCACAGCATCAGTAGAACTATTTGTTAATGCAGCATCTGCTAGGTTAGTCACCTTAGCGCCGCCTACATTCACGCCATTACCATTGATCGTTACTGCTGTACCCGCACCAGTGAAAGTTAATCCATTATCACCTGTAATAGATGTAATACCTGTCAACGCTGAGTTTACATTATATTTGTAAGGATTACCTACTGTACCATCGCCTTGAAGAGTTGTATTTGTACCTTTGTCAAAGTTTGGTTTTACCGCAGAGATAGTGTATGTTTTCTTACCTGTTGTTGCATCTTCTGCAGGAGTAACAGTAACGCCATCACCTTGTACGACCTCTGTGGCTAATCCTGTAATTACTTTTTTACCAGCATTTGTAATGTTGGATAAGTCTTTATTCGCCAATGGATTTGTTGCATTATTGATGGCTGTATTAACTATGCCTGCTGTGGCAAGTTTATTTGCATTGCCAGTATCTGTAACATTAGTAGCCACTACTGGCGTTACCGTAATAGCGCCATCATTGTTAGCAACAGTTAATGTGTTCGCATCACCAGAAGTAACAGATTTCACTGGGTTTAAACCAGTAATGGTAGCTGTTTCTGATATGTCCTTACCTTCACCATCTACATAGTTTAATGTAACAGTTCCATTCTCCACAGTGTACGCTTGTGCCTTGATATGACGTTCTGCTGTTTTATCTAATTTGTTAGTCTCTAAGTTAGTAACCTTTGTATTTGTAGCGTCCAACTGTTTACCTGTTACGGCATCAGTAGATGTCTTATTAACAGCTCCATCTGCTAAGTTAGTCACCTTAGCACCGCCTACATTCACGCCATCATTACTGATTGTAACAGCTGTTGTACCGCCATGTAATGTCAATGTATTACCTGTAATCGACGTAATACCTGTTAAATCAGGTTTTATATTGACTTTATATTTATTACCATCTGTTCCATCGCCATCAACAGTTGTATTCGTACCGTTCTCAAGTTTAGATGGGGCTTCTCCGCCACCACCGCCAGCAGCATTTTTAAGTTCCTCTTTTAAAGAGTCACTTAATTTTAATTTATATTTACGAGTCACACCATTTGTGCCATCGTGAGTAGCATGTTCACTATTACCTTGATCAACAACGATATCATCGCTATCCTCAACAAGAGTATCATTGGCTTTTACAATAAAATTATTAAACGTTACCACGTCTCCATTATAATCCTCTGCTTTAAAAGTATTCGGTTCAACAGTGACATTCTCACTTCCTTGTACGTGGTAATAATAAGCCTTCGGGTCAACATCATTATACACTGGAGGATTAAAGTCAGGTGGTAAATTAGGATCCGGCCCATCAGAGTCCGTATTACTAGCCATCACCCACGGTGCACTAGGAGAAAATGACGTGGCTACTGTCGCTGCCGTTGCAGCCAACAATGCAACAGCGTATTTTTTATGTTTTTTTGAAATTTTATCTTTCATACATTCTATTCCTTTCATCTTACCTTACACAATTGGTACCATAATATAATCATATAATAACGTTTATGCTTTATACATATCGAATCATCATAATAGATGTGAAAGCATTGCTATATCAGCTATCTGTATTATAGAGTTTAAAATATCTAACGATTTTATATTTCCAAAACTCCTATAACACCAATATGGCATGAGCCATTTCCTGTAGCACATACCCGCTTAGTTTGCATATTCACACTTTTAAATCTATATCCATTATAATGTATAACATCTATTTTATGCAATATCAAAATATTCATATATCTCAATATTTTATCCTGCCCCCCCCGATTTTTACATGAATTGCATATTATAAGTGTACTCATAACAATAACATACACTTCACTTACACTATACCACTGTATCAGTTCGGGTCGAAATATGTCGTGCTCTTCCTTTATGAATTAAATCTGTCATACAGTCCATAAAGAACAAGTAGTATTTTATTGCAAAGTATGGTATACTTGAGATGTAAAAAAGAAGAGCCATCAACGTGTGCAGGCGTTAGGCTCATCTAAAAAACAGTGAAAAGATGACAAGCCTAACGTGTATAAGTGCTGCTAACACTTATCATTTACGTTAGGCTTTGTCATTTCTAGTTAAAGAAACGATACATATCTACAATTAATTCCCCCTGAGGAACGCCATTAGACGTAGCAGCCTTCGTGGTGGTCCTTACTGACAAAATTACACAAACGCAAGAAGAGCACGACATGTTCCGGAGCAAACCTAACCACTGTATCAGTTTGCGTAGGAATATGTCGTGCTCTTCCCTTTATCTAATTAAGACCGCCACGAGGCTGCATAGACTCACAAGTGACGATTTTTAAATAATTTATTAGTTTTTGCTAGACCATTCTAACATCGCACTTTCTAATATTTCGAAACTACAATTACCAGCTCTAACAATACCCGAAGCTTTCTGTTTTTGATACAGTTTTTCTGCTTTCAATAAAATCTTGGACTTTATGCTTAAACAAAATTTATACTCTTTCTCAAATAAATCTCTATACTTCGAGTCTTCTAGCAACTTAAAGTCTATTCTTTTATAACAATCTTCAGGAACTGGAATCATTTTTTTGATATCTAATATAGACATTATATGCATCCATTTGTCATTAGAGTATATTTTATAAATAGATCCATCTTTAAGCTCTTTATTATCTACTATTTCATATATCAAAAAATGCTCATCAGTTACATTTTTCCACTTTTTATGTTTTTCTTTAGCTGATGACAAAGGAATAAAATATCTAAATGTATCCATTATCACTAAAATCCCTACAAACGGCTTTAGTGCTGTACCATAAGATGCGTTATAATACACCTCAGAGTCTATTGAATGTAGATATTGTAAGTAATCTATTGAAATTGTGTAAAATCCAAAGGTTACAGCCTTACCCATAGAACCTCCTCAAAAAAAACAGAGAGGTAATCCTCTCTGCTTACTTTAACGCTTCACCTTTGGTATATAGGTAGTGAGACACCTTCTTTAATGTTCCACCTTTTTCGGTAGTGGGACACCTCTTTTGTGATTCAATAATATCAAAAAGCGGGACCTTTGTCAACAACAATAGGAACGCAGTTAGGCGTAGCAGCCTTGTGGCGTTCCCTTGTTACTTAAATCACACAAATACAGAAGACCGTAACATGCTCCTGAACAAACCTACCGTAGGATCAGTTTGAGAAGGAGTATGTTACGGTCTTCCCTTTATCCTATTCAGTTAAAACCGCCACAAGGCTGCATAGCCTTACAAGTGACGCCCCACAAGGCTGCATAGCCTAATTAGTGACGTTTAAATCCCATTTTTTCCATAATGATAAACAGCATAGGAATGATAGCCACCCCAAAGAATGTAGCTGTAATCATACCAAATACTACTGTTACACCCAAGGATGCACGGGCCCCAGCACCAGCGCCACTTGCCAACATCAACGGCAAACATCCAATGATAAATGCTAAGGACGTCATCAAGATAGGACGTAAACGAATCTTCGCTGCTTCTATAGCAGCATCCACATAGTTCATACCTTGTTCATCCACACGAATCTTAGCATATTCAATGATCAAGATTGCATTCTTCGCTGCCAAGCCCACCAAGGTAAGTAACCCAATTTGGAAGTAAATATCCAAGGCAAAGAAATGTGTAGAATGCATCATAGCGCCAATTATATTGAATAACCATGGTCCAAATACAGCGCCAAAAATACCTGTTGGCACAGATAATAGTACTGCAAATGGTACTTTCCAAGATTCATACAAGGCAGCCAATACGAGAAATACAAAGACGATACCAAAGCCGAAGATAATCAACACTTGAGATCCTGCTTTGATTTCCTCACGAGTTTGTCCACCCCAATCATAAGTATATCCTTGAGGTAATGTGTCTTTTGCCACTGCCTCTAAGGCTTTGATAGCATCACCCGAGCTAACACCTTGGTTGGTATTACCATCAATGCTAACTGCTGGGAAGTTGTTATATCGCGTTACCACGAAGGCAGAGGTTGTCTTCTGTGGAGTAATATATGTATCTACAGGCACCATTTGACCTGCTGCGTTACGAACAGTCAATAAATGATTCATACTAGGATCTGTACGGAACTGATTATCCGCTTGCAACATAACTTTATAGTTTTTACCGAACTTAGTAAAATCATTTAACTGCATGCCACCATAATAACCTTGCAACGCTGTATAAATGTCTGTTAATGCTACACCATCACGAGCTGCTCTATCACGATTCACATCGAAATTATAAGATGGTGTGGCTGTATTGAATGTGGTATAAATGCTGCTGAATTCTGGACGCTTTTGAGCTTCTGCCAAGAATTGTTGTACTACTGCATTCATTTGCTCTGTAGTATGACCTGCTTTATTGATAAGGTACATGGAGAAACCACCTGTGTTACCAAGTCCTGGAATGGATGGCGGATTCAATGGAATAATCGTACCTCGTGGATCTTTAGCACCATGGATGAAAGTATTTAGAATTTTCAAACCAAGTTGTTGATCTGGTTGTTTTCTTTCACCCCAATCAGTTAAGGATGTAAAGATAACACCGCCGCTAGTTTGTGCTGCACCCGCTAAGATATCGAAACCAGGTACAGTGATGGTACCATCCATATCTTTATCTTCATTCAAGAAATGACCCAAATCTGTTAACACTTCTTTTGTTCGACTAGAAGTAGCCCCTGGAGGCAAAGACACCGCTACCATAAAGTAACCACTATCTTCTGCTGGCACGAATCCACTAGGGACCATACGCATCATACCAAAGGCCGCTCCTAAGAAAATAGCCAACGCCAACCAAGTAGCCCATAGTCGATTAGACCAACGAGCTAATTGAATACCATATTGGTCAATTCTTCGGTCTAAGAATCCATTAAACCATTCCAAGAATCGCCCCACAATATTAGTAGTGGATTTCGGTGCATGCGGTTTTAACATAACACCACACAAAGCTGGCGTTAATGTCAACGCTACAAAAGCAGAGATAATAACAGAAACCGCTACTGTTAAAGCAAATTGTTTATACAATACACCTGTTAAACCACCCATGAAGGCTACAGGTACGAATACAGAAATCAATACGAAGGCAATACCAATAACAGGACCTTGAACTTTTCCCATAGCTGCTACCGTGGCATCCTTTGGTTTCAACCCGTTGTAACGCATTTCATATTCTACGGCTTCAATTACGACGATCGCATCATCCACGACGAGACCGATCGCTAACACCATGGCTAGCAAAGTCAATGTATTAACAGTAAAGCCCATTACTTGGAACGCCGCAAAAGTACCAATCAAAGATACTGGCACTGCAATCATTGGAATCACTGTAGACTGCCATGTTTGCAAGAACAAGTACACAATAATCGCTACGAGAATCAAGGCTTCTTCAAAGGTTTTTACTACTTCTTTCATAGAAGCTTTTACAAATTTTGTATTATCTACAATAATCTTCGCTTGCATATCCGGTGGGAATGCTTCTTCTTGTTGGTGAATAACCTCTTTTACAGCATTGATTGTTTCTAATGCATTCGCATCATTCGTTAAAGAAACAGCAAATACAGCTACTGGTTTATCATTGCCCGTTTCTTTTGAGAA
>CAURQH010000043.1:0-5648 GCA_963526885.1 uncultured Veillonella sp.
TGAGATGTTTAATTATTTATATTAAAGTGTTCAATTTCTACTTGCAATTTAAGAACTTTTTTCTAACTTAAAATACAAATAAAAGGGCAATAGTTTTCCCCTTTACTAACAATACACATCCCTCTTATATATGCATAAGGCTATACAACTATCTATACAACAAAAGGGGCTGTCGGTATTCTACAAGCCCCTGCATCATTTATGTATTTATATATTTTTTCCTTTTACCATGTATTTAGTCTTCTTCACTTTCATCAAAGAAAATCTGTATACTTTGCAATCCATCCGCATGGATCGGCTCATTAATATGAACTGTCATTTGCTCGTCATCGGTCCGACCAACGGAATCACCATCTTCTACTGTTGTATCTGATGTCAAGACATAGTCTGCCACGCTTAGTATATAATTCCAAGCTTTCTCTGGATGCCACGGACAATGTATAAACTCTACATTTAATTGTTTAAATAATTCCATACCACTAGTTGATAAGGAAATGGTGTCATCGTCTTCAAAATCCATATCTACCCAAATTAAATTTGCCATAGGCAGCATATCATCTCGCAACTGTTCCGTCTCTTCATGGTACTTACTAGCTTCGTACAAAACGCCATTTGTATATATGGCACTAACTCCAGCTTGCTCCGTTGCCACTGCCAAAAGCTTAGCGAGCAAAATCCCCTCTTCCAAGGGGTTACCAGGTCCTTCTACAATACTAATTGCCACATGGCTCGTATGATTAAGTACCACATCCAATGCATCATCCCAAAGGTAATTCCGTGTAGCACCCTGCATAACTGCTTCCATCGGCATAGCAAAGGAGAATGGTGCCACCACTACTTTATAGTCATCAATCACTAAAAAGTGTGCTTCTTCCATATCCTCTTCTTCCACAGAATCTACATCTTTTGTGGCAATGGCTGCACGAACTTTCATCCCTTCGGGACTCGTAATGGACTCAATATCCCATTTAGTGAGCAAGTCCTTTTTAAAACGATTCACATCAAATTCTGCATTGTCCAACAGCACCATACCCATAAAGCCACGTTTACCGACCATAGGTCCAATGCCACCAGTACCTTCTAGAATTTTTTCCGCCAAATTCCGCATTGCATCAAACAATAGTTGATTCTCTGCACTTTGTACATCAGCCATATCTATATCTAGGCTCATCGTTTTCTGTATGATACTTTCAATTAAGTAATCACCTACCCTATCGGATTGTCCTCTCATAAGTACTAACAAGGCTTCGCTGAAAGAAGATCCCAACAAAGTCAATGTGTTTGTATCTCCGTCAAAATAGATGACTTGCCCTACAGTACCAGATTTTGTTGGATTATAATCAATGTACAAACGGGACGCCTGTTCCCCTTCACCAGTAGCTGCAAAAAGACATACGTCTCTCTGTTTAGAAAGTGCTCGTACTTGCGATGGTTTTGTATCAGGACCCAGTATATCCATATTCATCACGTCTCGTCCGTGAAGATCAAATTCCAACATTTGACGTGCCGATAATAAATAGAATTGTTTATCATCATACATAAACACAGGGAATGTAACTTTCAAGGACGTATATTCCTTTTGGTAGGTGCCATTCACTACATTTAGCATGAAACTAAGTCCCTCTGGTGTGTGAGGATATCGCCGTAATAGGTTCATCCACTCTTGAGATGAAATCCCTTTCCACTCACCTTGGATAACATTCCATACATCCGGTACTAACCCACGATATACACGAGATATATCCGTCATATATCGTTCATGAATCGTAAGACCGGAGTCTACCACATCAATAGTAGCTCCCTTTCCCAGCGAGCTTCTGCGAAGATACTTCTCAATAGTGCTAACTGCAAGGTCTTTATCCGCCACATAATAGGTAAAGGTAGCCACTCCCTCTGGAATATGTAGCGTTGTGCTGCTGACAACACTATTCTCTTCCATGGCCCTAGAGATCTTTGTATCCAATCGTTTAAATTGTTTCGCATCCCCTAAAGAGGCATCCAATACGACATGAATATGATGTAAATTACCTAATTCTGCAATGACATTCCCATTTTGATATAACTTAGCACCATACGGTATACCTAGTTCTTCTAAAGAAATGAGTATTTCTTCTACTAGTTCATCCCCTTCATCCATGGAAAACCGTAGTATACAATGGTCAATTTCACCATTCTCTTTATACACGGATTCTCCTTCATGGATAGTACCCACATCTGTTAGTTTATGTTCTATCAGTACTTCCAAAGAAGCCCTACAAGAATCGTCAAATTGGGCTGGAATATATAGTTCATACGAGATTTGTTGTTTCTTTTCTTCTGTTGCCATATCTCTTAGTTCTCCACTCTAGTCACCAATCAATACTATAGATCCAATACGTGGGGCTCTCTTTCAAAACTTACTCCATCCAAGAGAGTCACAGAAACGGGTAGGGATTTCAAAATTTGTCTTGCTAATTCACGGGTTGACTCAGTAGTGCGGACCATGCACAACCCATCTGCATTCACCGTTGTCATCACACCTACGTATTCATACCCTTCTAGAATTCGATTTACATAATTCGTATGCTGTCGCTCAATCTGAAAGTACACATACTGCGGATCATAGACAATGTCCTGTTCTTGCATCTTGGTCCTCCCCTTCTACAACAAGAATTATTTTTGCTTTGTTTCACGGCGCATCATGGAGTATTCTTCCAATGGTGTGTCGATGTATAGACGTAATTTCATTTGTGCATGTTTCGCCACATCGATGTCATTTCCATCTTCATCGGTAATGCGTGTGATAACATGTTTTACTAATGGACCATTCGGTTGGCAGAATTCTACCTCTTCACCTACCTTAAAGTTATTTCGTTGCTCCATATACGCATAGCCTTCTTCTGCATTGTATCCTTCTACCAGACCAATAAAATCATGGGTTTGTGTATTGGAAGATTTGCCGTAGTTTTGCGCCTCTTCCCCTGGCTTTTCCATGGCAAAGGCTTCTGTGTATGGACGATGCGAGATTTTTTCTAATTCTGCATACCATTCATCACGTACATACCAATCGTCACCTTCTTCTAAGAATGTATCAATAGCTTCACGATACACTTTAGATACAGTCGCTGCATAGTGTACAGATTTCATACGACCTTCAATTTTCAAGCTATCTACACCTGCTTTGTACAACTCAGGAATGTATTTCAACAAGCATAAATCTTTGGAGTTAAA
The DNA here is from genome assembly GCA_963526885.1 of uncultured Veillonella sp. Taxonomy (GTDB): domain Bacteria; phylum Bacillota; class Negativicutes; order Veillonellales; family Veillonellaceae; genus F0422. The sequence continues at coordinate 3,211 of CAURQH010000043.1, forward strand.
GATATATGTGCCATGTTCATCTTCTTCGATTGGGTAATATTCACCAGGACGGTTTTCTTCCACCAAATTATATTTCCAACGGCACGCTTGTGTGCAAGCACCACGGTTTGCATCACGGTTTGTCATATAGTTACTCAACAAGCAGCGGCCGGAGTAGGAAATACACATAGCACCATGGACGAAGGCTTCAATTTCGATATCTGCTTTTTCACGCATTGTTTTGATGTCTTCGATGCTCACTTCACGGGCTACAACCACACGAGCTGCCCCTTGTTCTTTCCAGAACTCCGTTGTCAAATAGTTTGTTGTATTCGCTTGGGTGCTCACATGCAATTCTAAGCCCGGAGCCACACGTTTAGCTAACAAGAAAATACCTAAGTCGGCAACGATAATCGCATCCACGTTGATGCTTTCCAAGAATTTTAAGTATTCTTCTAAGCCTGTTAAGTCCTCATTGTGAGGAATGATATTACAAGTGACATAGATTTTTTTGCCATGGCTGTGTACAAATTCTACAGCCTCTTTCAATTGGTCATTGTCAAAGTTAGAGCTAGCAGCACGTAAGCCAAAGGCACGGCCTGCACAATATACAGCATCCGCACCGTAGCGAATGGCCATTTTTAATTTATCCATATTACCAGCTGGCGCTAGTAATTCCATATGTCGTTTCGTCATTGATTTATCCTTTCCATACACTGACACTCATACCATCTCCCATAGGATAAATGGTGGTGTTGTAGTGTTCTTTTTGTTCTACATAGTTTAAGTACTCTTGCAAGCGTTTCACAATAGTTTTAAAGCGGCGTGGTGGCTCTTTGTCTCCCCGCACATAGCCTCGGAACAGTACATTATCTGCTAGCACTACGGCATTTTCGGCTAGTTTAAGTTCAATCAGCTCCAGTTGCTTTAAGTACTGCCCTTTGGGGCCATCTAAAAACACTAAGTCAAATGGACCTTCCACAGTATCTAATAACTCAGTGGCATCGCCTTTCAACAACGTGATTTTCTCTGCATAGTCTGATTGTGAAATGAAATGAGTCGCCATACCATGACGTACATCATCTAATTCTATGGTGATAAGCTGACCTTCTTTATCCATATGTTTTGCCAATAACAAGGAAGAATACCCGATAGCAGTTCCCACTTCTAAGACACGTTTTGGCTTATATAAGCCAATTAAGTCTTCAAACAGTTCTACTTCCGATTCTCGCAAAATTGGCACATCATGCAAGAGTGCATAAATGCGTTGTTCATTTAAAATCTCTTTAATCTTCATAAATTTGATCCACTATTTTCAAATGTTCTTCATAAGTTTTTGTGAAATGATGGTGCCCCTCTTTATCAGCCACAAAGAATAGATAGTCTGTCGGTGGTGCATAGAGAACAGCCTCCATGGATTTGATACCTGGGTTTGCAATTGGCCCCGGTGGCAATCCTTTATGAAGGTATGTGTTGTATGGGCTTTCTAATTTTGTATCTTCAATGGTGATGAGCGGTTTTGGATAACCTAAAATGTATTGGATACTAGCGCAAGATTCTAGAGGCATACCGGTTTTTAAGCGTTGGCGGAATACAGCTGCAATGATGGGGCGATCCTCGTCGAACTTCGCCTCTTTTTCCACTAACGATGCTAGTGTGATGAACTCAAAAATAGTCATCCCTTGGGCTTCAATATCTTGACGCATTTTCGGCGTCAATTGGCGATTCATTTCATCCGCCATGATAGCCATCACATCTTCTGCTTTGCTCCCTACAGGAATCTCATACGTGCTAGGGAATAGAAATCCTTCTACCCGATAGGTCACAGGTTTCGTCCCTACCATGTACTCATATGGCGTATAGGTCTTGCCATATTCCATGAAAGCATACTGCGTATCGATACCTTGTTCTTCGATGCGCTTTCCAATTTCACCAATGGTAAATCCCTCAGGGATTGTAAGCTTCACCGTTTGTAATCTACCTTGTTGGAGCAAACCGATAATTTTGCTCAAGCTAGAATGGTGTGGGATTTGGTAATACCCATGTTGTAATTTATCCATGGTCCCCGTCAAACGTAAGGCTGCACGGAATACCGTTGGGGACGTGATAAGTCCTCTTTCATAGAGCACATCGCCGATCTCCGCACCGGTTTGGTCCTCACCAATGACAACCGTTTCTACATCCTCCTTAGAACCACCTGTCCAAGGAATATAATACATACCTGCTAGCACACCTAGTACGGCCACCAACAGAATCGCTACACATCCGTAGATGTATTTTACATATTGTTTCACAGCAATCTCCTTTTCAATGAATACTATATTATACCATTTTAGGAGTGTATATAGCAATTTTTCTATATACAGAAAAGGGGCTGTTACGATTCTACAGCCCCTTTCATTATTTATGCTTCTTCACTTTCAGCAAAGAAAATTTGTATACTTTGCAATCCATCTGCA
>CAURQH010000044.1:0-5316 GCA_963526885.1 uncultured Veillonella sp.
GGTGGAGAAACGATTATTGGGAGGGTGAAAGATGAATAAGTCTATATTTCCCAATCTTTGCACAGCAGCAAATTTAGCCTTCGGTGTAATCGGCATTAGTTTATCTGCTACAGGTAATTTTACTGGGGCAGCCGTATGTGTGCTTTTGTCCTTATTAGCCGATGGCTTAGATGGACGTATTGCTCGTGCTTTGGGTGTTTCTGGAGATTTTGGCCGTGAATTAGATTCTTTAGCCGATGTAGTTGGCTTTGGCGTATCTCCAGCTTTTATGCTGTATATGATGAGCTTGGATCACTATGGTTGGTTAGGCTATGTGCCATTGTTGGTATTCTCTGTGTTGGGAGCTTTCAGATTGGCACGATTTAATATTATGACAGAAGAAGTACATGGTTATTTTCAAGGGTTACCTATTCCTGCAGCAGGTTGTATGGCAGCTACCTATGTGTTAAGTGGTGTTCGTATTCCTGATGTGGCGTTGATGTTAGCTATGATATTGGTAGGTTATTTGATGGTCAGCAATGTGCATCATCCAGATTTCAAAGGAAAAGGTAGCGATCCGGTGCAACCGATTGCGGTAGGTATTACGGTAGGTTGTGGCGTATTTTGCTTATTGATGGACTATCGTTCTTGGCCGGTATTGATTTTTGTATTATATGCTGTATATGGTATTAGTAATACTATCATCAACAACATTCGTAAATAGGAAGGATCTAGGATGAATTACGTTTGGTTTGACCTAATTATGATTCCCATACAAGTAATTATCGTATTTTATACCTTGTATTACTTTGTGTTGATGGTCTGTGGCATGTGGCATAAAAATGACAAAACGGAATGTCCGCCGAAACATTCTTTTGCCATCATTGTCTGTGCTCATAATGAAAGTGCCGTGATAGGTCAATTGGTGAATAATCTACAAGTCTTAGATTATCCTCGCCACTTATATGACATCTTTGTGGTGGCAGATAATTGTAAAGATGATACGGCCAAGATTGCTCGCGGAGCTGGTGCTGAAGTGTATGAACGCTTTAATACTGAAGAAGTGGGTAAAGGCTATGCCATGGGCTGGATGTTTGATAAAGTATTCGCCATGGAACGCAAGTATGATGCCTTCGTCATTTTTGATGCGGATAATCTGGTGCATCCTCATTTCCTCTATGAAATGAATCGTCATTTAGAAAAAGGGGAGCCTGTAATCCAAGGATACTTGAATGCGAAGAATCCAACAGATACATGGGTGGCTGGTACCTTTGCCATTGCCTTTTGGATGGTGAATCACATGTGGCACTTGGCGAAATATAACTTGGGACTTTCCACAGCCTTGGGTGGCACAGGTATGTGTATTCGTACAGATATTATCCGCGATTATGGTTGGTCTTGTAATAGCTTGACGGAAGATATGGAATTTTCCTTGAAATTGTTGATACATGGTGTGAAAACTACGTGGGCACACAATGCTATTGTGTATGATGAAAAGCCATTGACTTTCATGCAGTCATGGAATCAGCGAAAACGCTGGGCCCAAGGTCATTTTGATACAGGGGAACGGTATATTCCAAAATTGTTTGTACAAGGTATTAAGAAAGGGAAATGGACAATCCTAGACGGGATTGTGCAGATTACACAACCCTATTTCTTGTTACTGTCAGCCTTTTATATTATTATGACCTATATCAATGGTATCGTGCCGTTGTATACGAATATTATTTACCAAATCTTGCCAGTACAAGTGTGGCAGATTATCGGTATTGGACAATATTTATTTCCACTTATTGTGCTAGCACAAATTAAAGTGCCGCCAAAAGTTTGGATCTATTATCTATTGTATCCACTGTTCATTTATTCTTGGGTACCTGTTACCTTCTTAGGATATTTGAATCGCCACGACAAAGTATGGTCCCATACGCAACATACCCGTGGGGTAGCATTAGGAGAAGTGAAACTGACCCGTATGGGCGATACTAGCCGGAAAACAAAAGAATAAACTATGATAAGAGCAACAGGATCATTTGGTTCTGTTGCTTTTTGTGTGCTTGTTGAGATGTTTGAGTTAAGGGATTGAAGCTGAAACTGTACAGTTTTGGATGTAGATTTATCAGTTAATACAGGGCCTGTTGCAGTTAACATATTGCGACAGGGCTTTTGCTATCCTTTAAAAATATATTGTAGACCCTAAAAATAGAGCTCTAGAATAGATGTTGATGACTACTATTATATAAGTAGCCTCAAAATTTATTATAGGGCCACGTTTAATATAGAGCCCAAAATATACTCTAGATCCACAACTATCGGGATTTTTATCATTTCAAAGATTCATATTTCTATATACTAAAAGAGGCAAAAGAATTTTAAAATCTCTATTGCCAATGACAAAATATGTCATTGCTGATGGGTATATTGTACTCATACTTAGTGTTTTACAAGTGCTATAAGACCACGGAAAGGAAATGATTATGAATTTTTGGAAAGTATTAATGGAATCAATTACAGCGAAGCAACAACAAAAGGGACGGAATGTACACATGGGGACACAGTGGTTTGATGTATCTCAAGACACATCAAAGGTAGTCGTGCCTATGGCATATCCTAGTCGGCTTGGAACGGAAGTTAATGTAGATGAACAATCTACAGTTACTGCAATCAATGAGGTAGTAAAATCCCAAGTAGTGCCTTGTACTAGTGTGCAAACAGAAATAGATATTACAGAGGGGCTTGTGGAAGAGCCTACGGTATCTATGCCAGTAGAACTAGCACAAGGTGATGTGATGGCTCACTCACATGTATCTGTAGAAGGTCTAGATTTAGTTCAAGGGAAGCATCTTGATGGTGAAGATACAACTCAATTATCTGTACAAGCGAAGGACTTAGTGGAATCAGAGTCAGCTCAAAGCAACACGATTTCAGTATTATCTGGAGCGGTGCACTGTGCAGTGGAAGCTTTTGCACGATTTGGTCGAGTAGATATGTTAGCTCAATTAGTGAAGGAACATCCAGTCCATAAAGAGATTGAATACTTAGTAGGTTCTTTAGGCGACTTTGCGGAGGCAGCCCATTTATGTAAAGGTGATGATATGGATTTTGCAGTTCATGCTATTCGTCAAGGTATCAAAGATTGTGAAGTTATCACAGCTAATAGCGAAGTGGATACAGCGTTCTTACAGTACTTACCAACATTAAAAGAAAGCTTAGGAGACTTATTAGATACGACTGTTCATAGTCAAGAATTACAATTAGCTATGATTCAATGGTGCTTACAATGTGGTTTATACCAACAATCGGTGACCTTAAGTACGGAGTGGGTGCCAACGATCTTATTCAATAAAGGAGTTTACTACACCGATCGTACGGATATGGAAATCCTATTCAAAAAAGAAATCGAGTCTATGCAACGTACGTGGAAAGAGTGTTTTGTCATTACCTACCGTGATTATGCAGGGAATAAAGCAGTCAGTGTGGCTGGTGGTGATACAGTAGGAGCAGAATTATCTGTGATCCGTGATGAATTGCGTGGAGCAATCAACAAAAACCAAGTGACAAAAGCCTTTGAGAAGTTCTCCTATAACAAAGAAAAAATTGTAAAGTTCATGCTTGATTTGTACCCAGCCTATTTACATGTACAGCAAAATATACGATCTGTTGTGGATGTCATGTATTTTCAAGCACAATACCCAGAGATTGAAGGCTACTTGCGTGAATACTATGAAATCCAATGCACTAGCATCAGCTACCATAAACAATATTATCAATTCTTACAACAAAGTGCTTCCGACTACGGCGCTTTCATTCGTCAATTCTTACAAGCACCGACAGCAGAATTGGTAGAACGATTTGATTTATACAAAGGAATTTGCTTTGATGAAGAGGATGAGGAATCCTTGGAATCAGTGGCAGTGCAAAAACAGATTTACCACAATTAGAAGCGCTACAATTCTTGGTGGAATTCCATTACATTCGCCATCTTCGCAACAATATTAACCATGCAGCAGATAAAACATTGGTCATCACTAGCGATATGGTGAAAGAAGCAGTATCTACTTTGGTATCGTCCTTACAAGCTGGTCAGTGGTTGGGGACTTTCACAGTAGAAAGTGAATTGGAAAATAATCGAAATATTATTTAAAAAAGTGTTGCCAATGACAAAATATGTCACTTTCAATATGGCATACTAATAGCATAGAGCACATAGTTCTAATACTTGGGGATTTAGAAGAGAGAGAACATGTGATTTCTAGTTAGAATATTGTTAATCATTTAAGGAGGATGTATGGAACAAAAAGAAACAGTGTTGTCTGCTGTGGAACAGGCAAAGGAGAAAATGAATGCGCTGCTAGACGATGTGAGCCGTTTTGAACGTGGTCAATTCGATGCAGGCAATAAGGATTTACAGTACTTTTTCGGTGTAGATACGATTGCGGCGGTGGAGTCCAGAGAAGATGAGCATAGCACGGAAGGTGGCGCACGAAGAGCGGGGCTAGAGTATTTTACAAAGAAAGTGTATAGCCAACGAAAAGAAGCTGTGAAAGAGATGATTGCTACCTATGTAGATCGGACAATAAAACGATATGACTGGACCTATGAAGTGGAATATGTAGCGGACCCACTAGGACAGGATGAGGATACAGAAGCATATCAAGAAATCCTACGAGAAACAAAGTTTCCTGTACGCAATTATCTTTCCTTAGAATCGGATGGTATTTATCAACAATGTAACGAACACATTCGTCAGATTTTACAAGAGTTGCAGGATACTATCGTGGCTACTTGTGGCGACACCATTCAATTGGATAGTCAGTTTACACAATGCTTTGTGGTGCCGTCCTTACAAGATGTGTTGGATAACTTGAATGGCTTGGATACGAATGCTTATTGGGTGAACACCATCGTGCAAGACTTTGAAAAAGGGTACTATCATAAACCTGAGCGATATATCGACTATATTGAAGTACACGATATGATACGCGATAAAGGATTTTTATCCTTACTTGGTTTTGATACTTGTTATATCTATGGTGATATGGGAGATGCAGCGCTTGAACTGTCGAAGGACTTGGCACTTTCAGTGGAACTTAGCGATTTAAACCTATATGTAAAAGAGCAGGTACAGTTACTGATGAAAGAGTATGTGACGACTGTGAAAGCATTAATCGATACAAAATGTCAGTCTATTATAGAACAAGTAGCATAATGTATAGCAGGTAATACCTGACAGAGAAAGCCACCATCTTGCCTATGACATTTCATGGTGAGACGGTGGCTTTATGTATCTTGAATTGTCAAGTCAAATGCAACTCTACTGAATGATAAACCTCGTATGGA
>CAURQH010000045.1:0-4522 GCA_963526885.1 uncultured Veillonella sp.
TTACTAATCACAAATACACTAATAATTAAAATACAAAAGATGGCAAATAGAATCATGCCACCCGTGACGGGGGTATCGATAAGAATCATTCCTTTCTATACATATTCTGTTAGTGCTAGCATACACCATCTCGAGGCATGTGCTTTTTTATACGTAATGTATTATACACTAAGAACCTTAAAAATTTATAGATGTTCCATAAAAGAACTGTCTTACGCATTACTTCCGGTATCCAAGCTCAGAAAATATACTAGATGTATTATATCAGTATTAATTCCGGTATCCTAACTCAGACAACATACCAGATTTATTGCGCCAGTCTTTTTTCACTTTTACCCATAAATCTAAGAATACTTTCGTAGCCAATAAACGTTCTACATCACCACGGGCCTGTCTACCAATAGTTTTCAACATAGCACCTTGTTTGCCGATGATGATCCCTTTTTGGGAATCTCGTTCCACATAAATAGTAGCTCGTACATAGGTAGTGCCATCGTCTCTTGTTTTCATTTCATCCACATCGACAGCAATGGCATGAGGAATTTCATCATGGGTCTGTAACAGGATTTTTTCACGCACAATATCAGAGATAATCAAACGTTCCGGTTGATCTGTAATCATATCATCTGGGAAATACTTTGGACCTTCTGGCAAATGTTTCTCCAACAAATTGACCACTTCTTCAATATTATCTTTTTCCTTCGCAGAAATCGGTACCACAGCCTCAAAAGGATAGCTATTTTCATAAGATACAATAGCCTCTAACAAGTCTTGTTTTTCCATGGTATCAATTTTATTCACAATTAGAAATACTGGTACGTTTACTTTTTTTAGCTGTTCAATGACAAAATTGTCACCAGGACCACGTTTTTCATTAGCTGCCACCACAAATAAGACAGCCTCTACTTCACGTAAAGAATCTACCGCTTGGTCCACCATAAATTCACCTAACTTATGTTTTGGTTTATGAATCCCCGGTGTATCCATAAATACGATTTGTTTCTTTTCATCTGTATAGACACAAACAATACGGTTTCTCGTCGTTTGTGCTTTATCTGAAACAATGACAATTTTATCATCAATTAAAGCATTGATTAAGGTAGACTTCCCTACATTGGGACGCCCTACGACTGCTACAAAACCTGATTTAAATCCTTTTCCACTATTCATTATATGGCATATCCTCTCGTACATAACCTAAATTACCAAGCACAAATTCTTCTTCTGTGCGCATTTCTTTCTTATCGTCCTCTGTTATATGGTCATAACCTAAAATATGTAAACAGCTATGGACAGTTAAATAGGCAAGTTCACGAATAAAATCATGATTATACTCTTTCGCTTGCTCGGCTGCTCTCTCTAAGGATATTACAATATCTCCTAGTAATTGCCCCTCTTCCTCGGTATAGGTCATATCTCCCTCATTAAGAGCAAACGATAATACATCCGTAGGCATATTCTTGCCACGATATTCACGGTTTAACTCTTGAATTTTTCCATTATTGCAAAGGAGTACACTGTACTCATCTTCTTCATGTAACCCATAGACACGAGCTACCTCATTACAGCACCGCTGAATAACCTCTTCGTAAGTGCTATTCTGTTCTACCCCCTCATCATAGGAAATACTTACAATCATGATTCTTTCCCTTTCTCTGAAAGTTGATACTCTTCATAAGCTTTCACAATACGACCTACCAAATCATGACGCACCACATCTTGGTCAGAGAAATAAATAGATCGAATCCCTTTGATGCGTTGTAACACTTGCTCTGCTTCAATCAAACCAGATGTCATTTTCGGCGGTAAGTCGATTTGTGTAGGGTCTCCATTGACCACCATTTTTGATTGATACCCTAAGCGCGTTAAAAACATTTTCATCTGCTCTGGTGTCGTATTTTGCCCTTCATCAAGGATGACAAAGGACCGTTCTAGGGTTCGTCCCCGCATATATGCTAAAGGAGCTACTTCGATGGTCCCTTGTAAAAGCATTTTCTGTACACGATCTACACCGAACATATCGTGTAAGGCATCATAAAGAGGGCGCAAATAAGGATCTACCTTTTCTTGTAAATCACCCGGCAAATACCCTAGCTTTTCCCCTGCCTCAACGGCTGGTCTCGTTAAAATAATGCGATCTACCTCACGATTTTTCAGATAAAATGCAGCTAATGCCACTGCTAAATAGGTCTTACCCGTACCGGCAGGGCCAATACCAAAGGTTATGGTATTGCGACGGATACTATCTACATATTGTTTTTGACCCACTGTTTTAGGAATAATGGGATTCCCCTTTACCGTCACATTGATAGTATCTTCATAAAGTTGAAGAAGAGCCTCTTTTTCGCCTTTCAAAATCATATTCGTAGCTGTTCGTACGTGATGGTCAGTAATTTTAATATGATTTTTAAACAAGTATAACAGTACATCTAATACTTCCATTGCCACCTGTACATCTTCTTCCGACCCCGTCACATCTATGGTCGTATCTCGATGTAATATATCTACTGTTACTAGTTCTTCCAATACTTTTATGTGAGACCCTTGAGGTCCCACAATAGGTCCTACCATATCATAGGTAGGTATGGTAAATCTCTGATTAGCCATATGCTCCCTTTCACAGAAACTTTTGTACCGCAGCACCATGTAAGTAGTTATAAGCACTGCCTTGAGAAATATCTTCGTCTTCCATAATTTGGTCAATCAAATCTTGCACGCGCCACCAGCCCATAGACCAATTCGTAAAAATCGTATTTTCCTCTGGCGCACGTCCCACCAATCGTTGTAATACAATCTTAGGATCTAGGTAACGTAAAAATTCTACCACACGACGGGCGTACTCTTCAGCGCTGATTAAGGTAAACTCTTCAGCTTCATAATCTCGTGCCATTTTCGTATTCTTTACTAAGTATAATGCATGAAGCTTCACTTGGTCTACTTGTAAAGCTGACAAAGTTTTCGCCCCTTCAATGACATCATCCATGGTATCCCACGGCAGGTTCAGTATCATATGAGTACACACTTCAAATCCATAGCGCTTGATGCGTAATACTGCATCGATAAACTCCGCCATCGTATGCCCTCTATTCACCTTTTGTAATGTATGATAGTTCACCGATTGTAAGCCTAATTCTACATAGATATCAACACCGTATTTATGTTGTATTTCTTTTAAAATATCTAAATAGGCATCATGCACACAGTCGGGGCGTGTGGCAATGGCAATACCTACCACATGTTCTAAACAAGCTTCCTCCACATACTGGCGAAACTTCTCAGGTGGTAAATAGGTGTTACTAAAATTCTGAAAGTACGGTATATATTTATAAGCCTTATACTTTTTTGCAATATGCACCACAGTCTCATCAATTTGTTGCTTCACCGTCATAGAGGCTGGTCGATTTTCATAGCCTGCTCCAATCTCACCACAGAAGGTACATCCTCCTACACCGGCAGAGCCATCACGATTAGGACAAGTCAAAGGTAGTGCCACTGGAATTTTATAGGCCTTTTCTCCATATCGTTCTTTATAAAACGCAGATATCATACGATATCGCTTTGGCTTTGTCGTATCACTCATGTCACACCTCCTCGCTGTTAATTGAACTAGTAATATGTTCACAATTATTTAGATCAGCATCTCCATATTGTTGAGGGCGTATAAATGGTTTCGTCTCACCTTTGACATCAATGATGATAGTATATTTTTTGTCTTGGCTAGGAATAGTACCATTCAATACATGGATATTACTGTCATTCACCCCTTGGCAACTCGCACCAGCAAGTATTTCTTGACCATGGCATTCTCTAGCAGTTTCTACAGAACTTAGATACAAATCAGAACGTTCATAATCAGACACTGATATTGTATGAGTTGTAGAATCGGTATACTGTTGTATCCCCAAGTATGGCAATGCCTCACCACACACCTCAATGGTATGGTAATCCTGTCGAATTCTCCGCCATTCTACGAAGGAGTAGTTAGGAATGTATCGTTGCACCAGTGTTTCCTCACGCCAAAATACCTCGGCATCTTGCATTTCTTGTTTTCTATCTTTAGATAAACCAAATCGTTCATCTCGAATTTTACCCTTGAAGGAAGTCAATACATCATAGCGCAGTAAATCACAGGCCACTCGGTCCCCTTTCAAGGTAAAGAACTCATAGAGAAAAGCAATTTGGTCAGCATCATTTAATTTGCGGTCCTGATTTCCTTTGTCTAACCATAGCTTAGTCATCTCTTCAAAGTAGGCAAAGGCAGAGCCCTCTTGGATTAAGCTTTCACTAATATATCCGAAAACGGTCCGATACCGTTCACTATTATAAAAACGTTCAAACACATCTTCAAAATGTTTCAGCATCCGCACATCATTATACGGCAAGACATGAGTTTGTAACACTTCGTAAGGTGCTTTGGGGTTGGCAATGTACTCGTATTCCGCCATGGAACGCACGCCGGATCCTTTCAATAATTTTAAAAAGCCAATCTGCAACGCATGAGGTTGCAAACTGAATAAATCAT
>CAURQH010000046.1:0-4367 GCA_963526885.1 uncultured Veillonella sp.
AATACGATCTTCATTACAACAGCTGAGGGCGAAGAGTTTGATTACTTAATCCCTTACGGATCTCGCATCATTGTGAAAGATGGTGATGTAGTATCTTTAGGTGCACGTTTAACAGAAGGTTCCATTAACCCTCATGATATTATGCGTGTCATGGGTACAGAAGCGACGCAACGTTACCTAGTATATGAAGTACAAAAAGTATACAAATCTCAAGGTGTAGAAATTAACGATAAACATATTGAGGTTATCGTTCGTCAAATGTTACATAAAGTAAAAATTGAAGATGCTGGCGATGCAGATGTATTACCAGGAGATTCTATCGATGTAAATACATTTGAAGATGAAAACCGTCGTTTACGCTTGAATGGTAGAAAAGAAGCCACAGGTGTTCGCACACTGTTGGGTATTACCAAAGCAGCCTTGGCAACAGACAGCTTCTTGTCAGCAGCTTCCTTCCAAGAAACAACACGTGTTCTTACAGAAGCGGCTATCAAAGGTAAAATTGATCCATTACTTGGCTTAAAAGAAAATGTTATCATTGGTAAATTGATACCAGCTGGTACAGGTATGAGCCGTTATCGCAAGATTAAAGTAGTGAAACATACACCTGAATTAGAAGATCTAGTAGTAGATACAGAAGTTGTCAATGCAGATGTAGCTAATGAAACTACAGAAGTAGAAACAGCAGAATAATATAAGATAGTAAGACGAGCTTAGATAGCAAGTTAACACTGTTTAAAGGAATAACGGATAACAACCTATAAGGGAGTTATCCGTTATTTTTATAAGGAAATATAGAAAAATACTATATCAATTTTGCATAGATAAAATACTGGAAGAAAAATATAGTGCATATACATACAAATAAAATATAAAATCTGTATAAAACTAACGTAAAATATACAGAAAAAACTATTTTTGAATCGCACGGATGCATGTACATATAAAATGCCTTGTTGTGGCGATTTATAAGGGATAAAATCGTTTGACATGGCATATAAAGAATGGTAAACTAGTAAAGTGCTTAAGGGGTAGTGCGCCCTAAAGTAAGTAACGAATGAGAAGGAGACGCATATGACAATCGATATGCTTTCAAATGCAAATCTCACAATTGGAGCGAAGCAAACGCGAAAAGCTGTGGCTCGTGATGAAGTAGAGTGTGTATTTGTAGGTCTTGATAGCGATGACCGACTTATCTTGCCGATTCTGGAAATTTGTTTAGAGCACAATGTGCCTGTAGATCGAAATCACACGATGGAAGAGCTTGGGCATGCTGCTCACATTAAAGTAGGAGCTGCCGCAATCGGCGTGCTTCGCTAGTTTTGGTAATATCCGAACGACATCCTATCGAGCGGATCAATTATAAATCTAATTGTTTGGAAAGGAGGTGCCCACATGCCAACTATTAACCAGTTAGTACGTAAAGGCCGTAAATCTTTAGTGCGTAAATCTGACTCTCCAGCTTTGAAAGAGTGTCCACAAAAACGTGGTGTTTGTACTCGTGTATACACTGCTACGCCTAAAAAACCGAACTCCGCGCTTCGTAAAGTTGCCCGTGTTCGTTTGACAAACGGTATTGAAGTAACTGCATACATCCCAGGCATTGGTCACAATTTACAAGAACACAGCGTAGTACTTATCAGAGGCGGTCGTGTTAAGGATCTTCCTGGTGTGCGTTATCACATCGTTCGTGGTGCATTGGATACAGCTGGCGTACAAAATCGTATGCAAAGCCGCTCCAAATATGGCGCGAAACGTGCTAAAAAATAATTTAGCATAAGATTAGAGAACACACATCGTTAAAGGAGGAATTGACATGCCAAGAAAAGGCCCTGTTGTGAAACGCGATGTACTACCAGATCCGGTGTACAATAGCAAATTAGTAACACGTTTCATTAACAAAGTAATGTACGATGGCAAAAAAGGCATTGCTGAATCCATCGTATATGATGCATTTGAAATTATTCGTTCCAAAATGGGTCAAGACCCTATGGAAGTTTTTGATCAGGCTTTAAAAAATGTAATGCCTGTACTAGAAGTACGTGCTCGCCGTATCGGTGGTGCTAACTACCAAGTGCCGGTTGAAGTTCGTGCTGATCGTCGTTTATCTCTAGGTATTCGCTGGATGGTAAACTATGCTCGTCTTCGTGGTGAACGTACTATGAAAGAACGTTTAGCAGGCGAATTAATGGATGCGTTCAATAACACTGGCGCAGCTATTAAGAAAAAAGAAGATACTCATAAAATGGCAGAAGCTAATAAAGCATTTGCTCATTACAAATGGTAATTAGTTAAGGAGATATACAAGTGGCAAGAGAAGTTTCTTTAGAGAAAACTCGTAATATCGGTATCATGGCTCACATCGATGCTGGTAAAACAACCACAACGGAACGTATCCTTTACTATACTGGTCGAGTTCACAAAATCGGTGAAGTACATGAAGGTGCTGCTACGATGGACTGGATGGAGCAGGAGCAAGAACGTGGTATCACTATCACGTCCGCTGCGACTACTACTCAATGGAAAGGTCATCGCATCAACATTATCGATACTCCTGGTCACGTAGACTTTACAGTAGAAGTAGAACGTTCCCTTCGTGTACTAGACGGATCCGTAGCTGTATTCAGTGCGAAAGGTGGCGTAGAGCCTCAATCTGAAACAGTATGGCGTCAAGCGGATAAATACGGCGTACCTCGTATTGCTTATGTAAATAAAATGGATACAGTAGGTGCTGACTTCTTCCGCGTAGTTGATATGATGAAATCTCGTTTAGGTGCAAATAGCGTAGCTATCCAAGTGCCTATCGGTTCTGAAGACACTTTCAAAGGTATCATTGACTTGGTAACTATGAAAGCTGAAATCTACATCAGTGATGACGGAAAAGAATACGAAATCACTGAAATTCCTGAAGAATATGCTGATGTGGCAGCAGAACGTCGCGAAATGTTAGTTGATGCAGTTGCTGAAACTGATGACGAATTGATGGAAAAATATTTGGAAGGCGAAGAAATTTCTGAAGAACAAATTAAAGCAGCTCTTCGTAAAGCTGTGTGTGAAAACACATTGTTCCCAGTTCTCTGCGGTTCTTCCTACAAAAACAAAGGTGTACAAATGTTGCTAGATGCTGTAGTTGACTACATGCCAGCTCCAACAGATGTACCAGCAATCAAAGGTATCGACCCTAACACTGGTGAAGAGACTACTCGTCCTTCCACAGATGACGGTCCTTTCGCTGCGTTAGCTTTCAAAATCATGGCTGACCCTTATGTTGGTAAATTAGCGTTCTTCCGTGTGTACTCCGGTACATTAGAGTCTGGTTCTTATGTATTCAACTCTACTAAAGGTAAAAAAGAACGTATCGGCCGTATCTTGCAAATGCATGCTAACAGCCGTCAAGAAATCGAACGCGTGTACGCTGGTGACATCGCTGCTGCAGTAGGTCTTAAAGATACTACTACTGGTGATACACTTTGTGATGACAAAGCGCAAGTTATTCTTGAATCCATGGAATTCCCAGAACCAGTTATCTCTGTTGCGGTTGAACCAAAAACTAAAGCGGACCAAGAAAAAATGGGTATGGCTTTAGCTCGTTTGGCTGAAGAAGATCCAACTTTCAAAGTTCGTACTGATGAAGAAACTGGCCAAACAATCATTTCCGGTATGGGTGAGCTTCACCTTGATATCATCGTTGACCGTATGAATCGTGAGTTCAAGGTTGAATGTAATGTAGGTAAACCTCAAGTAGCGTACCGCGAAACAATTCGTAAAGCAGTTAAATCTGAAGGTAAATTCGTTCGCCAATCTGGTGGTAAAGGTCAATACGGCCATTGCTGGTTGGAAATTATTCCTCAAGAACCAGGTGCTGGTTTCGAATTTGAAAATAAAGTTGTTGGTGGTTCTATTCCTCGTGAATACATTGGACCAGTTGAGAACGGTGTTAAAGAGGCTATGGAATCCGGTGTTATCGCTGGTTATCCAATGGTTGACATCAAAGTTATCGTATTTGACGGTTCCTACCATGATGTTGACTCCTCTGAAATGGCCTTCAAAATTGCAGGTTCCATGGGCTTCAAAGAGGGTGCTCGTAAAGCTGACCCAGCATTACTTGAACCATACATGGCTGTTGAAGTTGAAGTTCCAGAAGAATACATGGGCGACGTAATCGGTGATTTGAACTCCCGTCGTGGCCGTATGGATGGAATGGAAGCTCGCAACGGTTCCCAACATATCAAAGCATATGTTCCATTGAGCGAAATGTTCGGATATGCTACTGACCTACGTTCCAAAACTCAAGGTCGCGGTAACTACTCCATGACATTCGATCATTACGAAGAAGTGCCTAAGAAAATTGCTGAAGAAATTCAAGC
>CAURQH010000047.1:0-4218 GCA_963526885.1 uncultured Veillonella sp.
TTTATCGTATGCCCATCGATTAGAATGGTACCCGTATCATTGTACACTGTATCTAATTGCCATTTTCCAGCTGCCAGAGCCGAGGCGGCAATAATCGGTTTGAAAGTAGACCCTGGTTCATAAATGCTTACCACCGCATTATTCCGATAATCTTCAAACTTTAATTTATTCACATCCGATGCCATACCACGATTTTTGTTCGCCATTGCCAAGATTTCCCCTGTTTTAGGGTCCATAATAATCATGGCTGCACTGCGAGCCTTTGTATCTGCCATCGCTTTATCCAGTGCACGCTCTGCAATAAACTGCACCGTAGTATCAATGGTGAGATTTACAGATTTTTCTTGATCTGGTAAAAATTGAGACTGTACGGACTCAAAGACAGGTCTACCTGCTGTATCGTTATAAATGCTGACTTTTACCTCATTACTGCGAATCACATCATCTAAGTCTGCCTCTAATCCTGCCTTACCTTCTGCATCGGCTTTGCCATCTTCATTGAATCCCACAAATCCAAGGACCTGCGCTAACAAAGTATCATTCGGATAATAGCGACGGCTCTCTTTATGTAAGGTAATAAAATTGAACTTTGCTTCCTTGATGGCTGCTTCTATACCATTGGAGTTCGGCACATCTAAGAGGCGGTCAATCCACACAAAGGCGGTATCTTCATTTAATTTTTTAATAATTTCCTCTCTGGAAATACGCACATAAGGAGCTAATACATCTGCCACTTCTTCAGGGGATTTCTTAGCCACTACACGCATCATCGTTGGGTCAGCACTAACCGAGTTCACTGTTACGCTCAATGCCAAGGGGTTCCCAGAACGATCAAAAATAGTTCCTCGTGGGGATTGTAATACTCTATCTGTAATAAACTGATTGGAAAATCGTTTAGAATACGTATCATTAGCTACAATCTGTATATATCCGTAGCGCAATACGATGAGCGACGCGATCACAAATATAAACGCAAACCATCGCAAAGCATACTCATCTAATTGTTTCCGTGCTTGTTGCACTGTCATGGTTACTACTCCTTTTCTTTCAGTCGACGATACTTGGAAAGCCCTGCCTCCTGTAACGCCTCTGGGGTGTTCAAAATTTCTCCACTTTGTACACGTTGTAACAAGGTTTGCATCACTTCTTTTACATAAGGAGTTACCATACTCGGTAGTCCTTTATCATAATGTAAATCCTTCGTGTGTACTGGCATGGTCTTTGCCAATGACACCATACGACTGCCATACCTATCTGATGGCTCTGGGTCCTTCGTGCCACCGCCGATCACATCTGCCACGCCCAATACCTTTAAATATTCCATGGCGATTACCAGATCTTTGTTCTCTCGAAATACACCATCTCTTGCTTCTTTTTGCATCCATCTCCACAAATCAGCAGAGGCATTGGCCACGTAAAAGTGAAAGCGCATATGTCGCTCTACGAGCCACACCACAAGGTTTACAAACTCTTTGGCATAGCACAAACGAGTCAATATATCTCGCGTCATATTGGCTCCTACCGTATCGTGGTTGCGATCCGTAATACGCCCATTGTGAAAGCCTCGAACGCCGTCCACACCTTTGCCCACATCATGGAGCAACGCCGCCCATCGCAATACTAGATTGGGGGGCACTCCTTTTACCACGGCTAAGGTATGACACCACCCATCATATACATGATGTTCTGGCGCTTGTGGTAATTCTACTAAATGGGTTAACTCCGGCAATATAGGAATCCTTCGAGACTGTCCTTCTATCGTTTGTTGGCAACATTGTTCATTCAAATGGCTTCGCACCATCGCATCTAAAGCAAGGTCCACATGATCACTAAGCAACATTTTTTCTATTTCTATACGCACTCGTTCTAGGGATAAGCCTGCCACTCGATACAAGTTCGGCTCAATCCCCGCCCATGTGCTAGGGTCAATGATAAATCCCAACTGTCCCGCAAATCGGCATAATCGGAACATGCGCAATGCATCTTCTTGAAAGCGTTCTTTGCTAGAACCAATCGTACATAAACGGCGATGTTCTATATCTTGTAACCCACCGACTTCATCTCGGATTTGCCCACTTTCAGTAAGAGCGAGACCATTTATTGTAAAATCTCGTCGCCGCACATCCTCCAAAAAAGTAGATGGATAATGTACAGCTACAGGTCGATGGCTGTCATCGCCATATTGTTCACTGCGATAGGTAGCCACCTCATAGGAATGCTCTTCATAGGCCACGACCACAACGCCAAAAGAGGCGCCTACTACATTGGTGGTAGTAAAACCAGCCGTTCGCAATACATCGATGACTACCTCTGGCATAGCAGAGGTGACAATGTCGTAATCATGGGGCATGCGTCCCATCTGGATATCTCGTACCGCACCACCTACAATATACGCTTCCTGTTGTGCTTCTTGTAAAGTTTGCAAAATACGTAGAGCCCCTTGATACGCACTTGTTTCTCTATATGCTAAACGTCCCATACTAACCCTCTCTATTTCTGATGAGCCAAGCGATTGGTTATGTCCATTCCCGTTTTTGTTCGCGCCAAACCGCCTTCACTGGTTTCACGAAGTGCTTCTGGCAACGCTCGTCCTATGGAATCCATAGCACCGATGACCTCGTCTGCAGGGATACGGCTACGCAAGCCCGCCATCGCCATTTCTGCAGCTGCTAAGGCGTGGATCGCATAGATACCATTCCGCTTCACGCAGGGCACTTCTACTAAGCCTGCCACTGGGTCGCAGACCAAACCAAGCACATTTTTCATGCACAAGGTCATAGCCGTTACCACTTCTTCCGTAGTGCCGCCCATCATAGCCACAGCACAAGCCGCTGCCATCGCTGCTGCTGTACCAACTTCGGCTTGACAGCCGCCCACAGCACCAGCTACGCAAGCTTGATTCGTCACTACATTACCAACCCCAGCCGCTGCTAAGAAGCCATTGATATATGCTTGGTCGTCACAGTTGTACACTTCTCCTACTGCTTGCATGACCCCTGGCAAAATTCCACAGGCCCCTGCCGTAGGACATGCGACGATACGGAACATCTTCGCATTCGCTTCATTCACGGAAATAGCATAGCGTAATGCACGATATGTAAGGTCACTCAAAAAGGCTGGCTTCCGCTCATCTAATTGCTTGGCTTGCCCACCAGACATACCGCTCTTACTTTTTCTTGTATCTTCAATACCGTCACGAACAGATTCTTTGAAAATCTGAATACGACGCCGTATCTCATCTAGCACGCCCTCTTTCGTAGAACCTGTACTCTCTATTTCCGCCCGCAAGACCACTTCGGAAAAGGAAATGCTTTCACGGTCTGCAAGGCGCACAATATCTTCAATTGTATCGTATAAATAACTCATAGTTTCCTCTATTCCAATGGCTCAAAATACATCACTGAAGAAATGCCCGCTACTTCCTTAATCTGTTGCAATGCCACTGCATCTACATCAGAGTCTGTGGAAATGAGCATGACCGCTTCTGATCCTTTTCTTTTGCGGAATACGCGCATGCTAGAAATGTTAATACCTGCTAGGCCTAAAATATGAGTCACTCCTGCAATCACGCCAGGTTGATCCGTGTGGAATGCAATAATTTGATGCTCTTCTCCGGTAATCTCCACATCGATACCATCAATATTGGTCACCGCCACTCGACCACCGCCAAGAGAGGATCCTGTAACGGACATATGCTTGCCATCTTTGCCATACATGTTAAACCGTACCGTGTTCGGATGACCTGCATCCACTTCGGACTCGATAAAGGTATACTGAAAGTTCTCTTGCTCTGCAATTTCCAAAGAGTCACGAATGCGTGCATCATCTGCATCCATGCCAAGTAAACCTGCCACCAACGCACGATTCGTACCATGACCCCGATAGGTTTTCGCAAAGGAACCATATAATGTCATTGTCACACTGTCTGGGCGTTCATGAAACATAGACAGCGCCATCTTCCCCAAGCGCGCTGCCCCCGCTGTATGTGAACTAGATGGACCAATCATAACCGGCCCAATGATATCAAAAATACTACTCAACGTAGGTCCCTCCTATTATCTATGTAGGAATATCTTATGCATTATTATCTGTACCCTATATCATACCATATTTGGGGCCTCCTCGTAAAAAAGAATCCTCCCAAGGACGGTGTCAAGTTTTTGTTGGTTAATTGTATAATGAAATTGAACAATAGAATATAAAAAATCCATAGTGATT
>CAURQH010000048.1:0-3845 GCA_963526885.1 uncultured Veillonella sp.
AAAAAACAAAAGAGTACAATACACACATACAATCAAACATTCGGGAATAGGTGCGAAAGCATAATAGAGAAGCCAGTTAAAGTCTGGCACGGTCCCGCCACTGTAAAGCAGAGCAAATCCAATTATGTCACTGGGAAACTGGGAAGGCTGGAGGCGCATTGAAGCTAAGTCAGGAGAACTGCCTATTCATCATTCACCACTTGACCTACGAGAGATAGGGAGGAGAATCAAAGGCCTTTTTCTGATACTCCAAACACAAGAAAAAGGATTTTTTATTGCAATATGCGTAGTATGGGATACGTCACATATTGATGATCGCCTTATCATGGCCAAGTGAACTTACCATTATGGTATTAGCACTCAAAGTGTTGATATAGTTGTCATGATTTTGTATGGGCGTACATCATCATCCTAAAAAGAACCTGCCGGCGGGCAGGTTCTTTTTTTATTTTCTCTCTATCGTCATTGCCTTTCACATGGTACAATACAATTGCATGGGGATTCCGGCCCCTTGTATTATACCCTCAAAGGCAATATGCGTATCCAGCGCTAGCTTTAGAGGGTTTTTTCTTTGTCCATATACATGGTTTTAAAATCTTCATAATCTTCCACCATGTAGTTTGGTATCATTGACAAGGCTTTTTCTTGTATCCATTCTGGGATACCATAATAGGCTCCTGCTACAGCACCAACAATAGCACCTAATGTATCGCAATCACCACCAATGTACATCACGTTGCGGATAGCCGATTCATAATCTTCACTTTCAAAGAAACACTGCATTCCTTCTGGCACAGTTTTCTGACAGCTTGGCTCAAACGTATACGTCTTATGCAGTTCTTCTACGCTGTACTCACCAGGGTAGTAGGATTTTACCATCTTTTGGATGTCCTCTTTCGTAGCTCCATGCAACGCTTTGAACACCGCTAATGCTGTCACTTCTCCCCCTTTTAATCCTTCTGGATCATTGTGAGTGGTGCCTGTTACAATTTGGCTTAATAGTTTGACTTCCATTTCACTATTCGCTACATACGCTACAGGGCTAATACGCATAGCGGCTCCATTTCCCCAACTACCATAAGGTTCAGTTACATCCGACAAAGCCCATTGAAAAAACTTTGCTCCAAATCCACCCATTGGTAACGGATTGGCAAGAAAATATTCTTTCATGCGAAACATAATCACTCGTTCTAGCTGTGTCCCCCTTCCTTTTACATCAATCAAAGCCCGTGCAATAGCACATGTTAAAATTGAATCATCTGTAGGCTCACATCGTTCTGATAAGAACTCAAAGTCTCGACTTTTGATATTATCAAACTCATAGATAGAGCCCGCCATATCGCCAATGATTGCTCCTAACATATAACTCCTTTCTGGTGTCTCCACCATAACAGTTGCACTAAAAATATAGTTCTATGCGAAAATTATATATGCCTATATTTTCCATGCAATATACCACGTTATATCCATTGATATAACTGAATTGTCATCATTATATACCACATCCTTTTAAGAGACAATACCCTCTAACACCTATAGACAAGTAGTATTATTAATGATAAAATTAAATGTTATCAACATTATTAATTAGATATGTAAGTTTGTTTTGGGAGGCACTATGTCTTTACTTTCGATGATTAAACACTTTTGTTTAGTGGCCGCCCCCGTCACAGCAACACAAGTTTCATTAATTCTCGGCAGCTTTGTAGCTGTCACCTTAACGGGGCAATATAGTACAGTGGATCTAGCCGGCATGGCTATGGGCTATAATTTATGGGTAGCAGCCTTTTTTGGTCTCACCGGCATTCTACTTGGGGTCACTCCTATCATATCTCACGCTTTAGGAGCTAAAAAAACAGAATCTATTGCTTCTATTATGTGGCAAAATGTCTACTTAGGGCTTATCTTCGCAATATGTCTTATTATAGCCACCTTCAGCGGTCTTTCTCCTTTACTAGACATACTCGGCATTGAGCCCGCTGCTAAAATAGTATGTCTGCAATATATGTATGCAATGTGCGTAGCCTTTCCTGCCATGATGATCATGTCCGCTTTCCGCTACATCGTCGACGCTCATGGCAATACACGTTATTCTTTATACATCATTAGCAGCAGCGTATTGATTCAGTCCATTGGTAACGCTATTTTCATTCCAGGTCTTGGCCCTATTCCTGCCTTCGGTGGCTTCGGTGCCGGCATCGCAACAGTCATCGCCTATTGGTATATGATGTTCTGTTATCTTGGAATGATTACGTACCACAAAAAATTTAAGCACTATCACTTTTGGACCTCTTTCACAGGACCTAGTTGGGTACTTATTCGCGACCAATTGTCCTTAGGCATTCCTATCGGATTATCTATCTTCGCTGAGATTAGCATTTTCAGCGCCGCTGGCATTTCCATGGCGAACTTCGGCACAGACATCATTGCAGCCCATCAAGCTGCGGCTAGTTTCCTAGGTGTTACCTTCTCCTTCCCTCTTAGTTTGAGCATGGCTTCCACTATTGTCATCGCCTATGAATTAGGTGCCAAACGATACGAGCAGGCTGTTACCTATACATGGATTACTCGTGGCGTCGCTATCTTTATCGCCCTTTGCATTGGCACCTATTCTTTTACGCACATCGATCACTTGGCAGGACTGTTCACCAATGAAGAGCACATGATTCCTCTCATTGAAAGTTTCATTTCTTACGCCGTATTCTTCACTATTATCGATGCTTTAGGTACCCCTCTGCAGGGAGTGCTACGTGCCTATCGAGATGTAACAAGTGTATCTATTATTGCTATTGGCACATACTGGGGCGTAACTGTCCCTGTGGCCTATCTTTGTTTCTTATTCACAGACTTCGGTCCCTATTCTGTATGGATTGGGCTATTAACTAGTACCTCTACCGCTGCCTTGTGCTATATGTATCGTTTAAGGAAAGTACAGCAAACCCTATTAAAAATATAACTATTAACCTTTACAGGGCCGTTCTTAAAACGGCCCTGTTTTTTGCTTTGACATATTGCTATTAATACTATAGAATATAGAGATGCAATTTAAAGGTTCTCTTGAAGGGCCTTTACTTCTCTATAGATTACTATTGTTATATTTTAAGATAAGGAGCTCCTATGGCTACTGTAAATCCAAATTATGAAAACCTACAAGGTTCTTATTTATTCGCTAATATTGCTCGTAAAGTAGAAGCTTTCAAAGAAAGCCATCCTGAGGCAGACATCATTCGCCTTGGCATTGGTGATGTGACACGTCCCCTCGTGCCTGCTGTCATTGAAGCTATGCACGCAGCAGTAGATGAAATGGGATCTGCCGACACATTCCGTGGCTACGGTCCTGAACAAGGCTACGATTTCTTGCGCAACGCTATCGCTGAAGGTGATTACGCTCCCCTAGGCATCACAATCCAACCAGATGAAATATTCGTGTCTGACGGAGCAAAATCTGATGTGGGTAACATCCAAGAAATTTTCTCCGAAGACAACATCATTGCTATTACTGACCCTGTATATCCTGTATACCTAGATTCCAATGTCATGGGCGGTCGTACTGGCAAAGCTATCGATGGTATTTATGAAAAAGTGGTATACCTACCAACGAATGCAGAGAACAACTTCTCTCCTGCATTTCCAAAAGAGCGAGTAGATATCGTATACCTTTGCTGCCCTAACAATCCAACTGGTACTGTATTAAGCCGCGCTCGCCTAGCAGAATGGGTGCAATGGTGTAAAGAAAACGAAGCGATTTTGATGTTCGACTCTGCTTACGAAGCTTTCATCACTTCTACGGATACAGTTCGTTCTATTTATGAAATCGAAGGCGCTCGTGAAGTGGCTATCGAATT
>CAURQH010000049.1:0-3783 GCA_963526885.1 uncultured Veillonella sp.
CTATTGACTCAAGTTAACAATGGATATATAATGTAGTCATTATGATGTAGTCATTAAAATCAAATGAAAATTACGAGGTGTAATTATGGAAACTGTATCAAAATCTATTTCATATGAAACAATCATAGCATACGCACAAAAAGTATTAGATGGTGGCGAGATCACTCGTGAAGAGGCAGAACAACTCATTCACACATCTGACGAAGACACTATGATACTATTGGCTATGGCTGACAAAATCCGTCAAAAATTCAATGACGATACAGTAGACCTATGTGCCATCGTGAACGCCCGTTCCGGTAAATGCCCAGAAAACTGTAAATTCTGTGCCCAATCCGCCCATCATGACACTGGTGTTACTGTGTATCCTTTCATGGAAGAGGATGAAATTGTGAACGCCGCTAAAAAAGCGAAAGAAGCTGGTGCTATCCGCTTCTCCATCGTAACAAGTGGCCGTAACACAAACAATCCTAAAGAGTTTGAGCAAATCTTGAGTGCTCTCACTCGCATTCGTAAAGAAACTGGCTTAGAAATTTGCTGCTCCCTTGGTCTATTAACTTACGAGCAAGCAGTGCAATTGAAAGAAATTGGTGTGACACGCTATCACTCCAACATTGAAACGGCACCAAGCCATTTCCCAGATATTTGTACCACACATTCTTATGAAGATAAAATGTCCACTATCTCCAATGCGCAAAAAGCTGGCATTCGCGTTTGCTCCGGTGGTATCTTAGGCTTGAACGAAACGAAAGAGCAACGTGTTGAAATGGCATTCGAATTAAAACGATTAGGGGTAGACTCCGTTCCATTGAATATTCTTAACCCGATCAAGAACACACCATTCGAAAATAACGAACCAATTCCTCCATTGGAAATCCTTCGTACCTTCGCTGTGTTCCGCTTCGTATTACCAAATGCATTGATCCGTACCGCTGGTGGTCGTGAAGTCAACCTTCGTGACTTACAAGCTTACGCATTAAAAGGTGGCTTGAACGGTATCATGGTTGGTGGCTACTTAACAACAGCTGGTCGCTCTCCATTAGATGATCTACAAATGATCAAAGACCTAGAGCTAAGCCTTAACACTGTACAACAAGCATAATCATATACCTGTAACAACGAAACTTTTTCATTACCTATATGTCTCAATTAGAGAGCTGCAACCATATAGAACTTTCAAATGAGAAATAGGGGACCCGATTCCAACGAATCTGGGTCCCCTGTTTTATTTTCTATGTATATCCTGCCTATGGAAACGATCTAGAACTCCTAGAATTTGTATTCCACTTGAGCAAAGTATTTTGAAGCTGGGGCTACAGCACCATGATAGATTTCTACTGGGGTACCTTTAAAAGCGTATCCCACTTTAGCACTCGCATGTTGATTAAATGCATAGTTCAACGTAGCTACGTAACCTTTCCAGTTTTTACTGTACCGCGTGTCATATACGGAGGATGCCAAAATTGGGCTATTTTGTCCCAAATAGAAGTACTGCAATCCTACGGTAGTCTTGCCATACGTATAATTAGCACCTGCCATCCATGCGTTGCGACCTTTGCCACTCCGAAGCACTGGCGAGAACATTTGGTTATCTTCTCCTACAGTACGTTTTGCATATTCTGCATTCCAACCGAAACGACCGTGGTCACCACTCAAGGCCACTCCATACACACGATGCGACAACCCTACGTGACTACCCATTAACACATTCTCTACCCCATCCTTTGCAGTAGTATGGGAATTCAAGGATACCATGTAGACCTTACCGGAAATATGTTTCGTAATTGGTACTTGCAATTGACCATAAGCCATAGTTTGACCCATGTCTTTCGCATTTGTTGTCAATTCAGTGGGATATCCATACCCTACCGTAAGATTCGTTGCGCCAATTTTAGCGCTTCCTACGATACCATCGAAGTCCCCCTCAAACACTAAGCCATCACCAAACATAGCCCCTACACGGCCAGCCACCACTTGAGATTTACCAAAGCGATGAGATATCCATAACCGGTCTACCTCTGTTTTCTTTTGCGCACCTGTTCCAAACTCACTTTCCTGAGCCAAGCGGATGCCAACCTTCGTATTCTTATTTACATCTGCCATTGCATTCACACGCACACGATAGGATGTAGCAGATTTCTTTTTACCATTGATACCATATTGTTGAGATAAATAATAAATGTATTCTGGAAGTATCCTAGCTTCGTGATACAGATAATGGGTAAATATTATATTAAAATCATCTATAGCCAAAGAACTGTCATCTTTCGCATCAGGGTATTGCTTTATAAATTCCGCTTTTGCTTTCTTCCACTTATCATAGGCTAGCTTTACCGCATCATGAGCAGGGATAGAATCTGGTAAATCAAAGGTAAAACCCATCCCTTCTGGTGTGTGTGTATACTTTCTAGTGAGATACTTTATTCTCTTTTCTGTTTCAGAATAGAAATGTTTTTCATCATCTGAAAGTAATTTTCCATAATCTTCATAATAGGTCACAAGTCCCATACTGTTGTTATGAAAAACAGATCCTATATCTGCCTCTTCTACGTATATACCTTCCGCTAGAGCGGTAGCGCTTTCACTCTTATCGACGCTGTTTCGCAGAGCATCTAGATCCGTCTGCATTGTCAACCGTCTAGCCGCATCGATGCCCTCCTCAGAGAAATGCACTTCATGCATACCTTTATTAAACGTCACATCATTACCATTCACCTTAAGGATAGTATTATCCGTTGGCACATTAACGTAAAGTCCATGCTCCTTTTGTCCATCAAATCGTAAACGTATATCTCCAGTAAAACTCACATTGCCCACTTTATGTTCTAAGTTTTCTACTCGAACACCTAGATTGCGCAACTCTTCACTGAACTCGTCTCGCAATTTATTCAACACCTCTTGTTGCTCCCCATTCATGCGTTCTTGCTGTTGCAAAGCTTTCGCCACCATTTGCGCCATCTCAAAGCGAGTGATGTTGTGATCCCCTTGGAACGTACCATCAGGATATCCATTCACCACACCTTGTTTTGCCAATTGAGCCACCGCTTGATAGGACCAATCCTGTGGTGTTATATCCGTGAAAGGATTAGCTCCTAATACCGTACTCATACCCAACGCAGTTGTTACAGCCAATGCTGTCATCACCTTATTCATACTCATACCCCATTTCTAGACACACAACTATTTACATATACAGTATCTAACTCTCTCTGCTATGGCTCATACATAGTTTTTAAATTACGTTCATGACGATACCATAGGGCCTGTTAGCGACAATACTTATTTTCATATTATCACACACGATAGACTATTTCAAATGCCTTTTAGTCACTCTTAACTCCTTATAGCATTACGCCCAAAAACACATCAAATATAAGTATCCCCACATTTGACAAAAAACAAAAAATAGAGGAAAGTTGTCTAAAAGCATCAACTTTCCTCTATTTGTATGTTTTATAAAATTCCAAAACTACGTAACACCGGCTCATACACATAATACAGGAACAACCATGTTCCCAATCCTGCTACGCCACCTACGAGGGCACCGTTAATACGAATCCAAGCGAGGTCTTCTTCCACCTTACTTTCAATAAAATGGATGAATCGTTCTGTACTCAAACTTTGCAGCACTTCACGGATGATGATACCGATAAACCCATGGCTTTTCGATGCAATGTGCAACATAATATGAGTCAACGCTTCTTCTAGACGTTCCACCATGCCCGGCTCTTCACAGTAATGATTCCACAACTCTTGAAAGCTCGATTCCAAGGCAATGGCCAT
>CAURQH010000050.1:0-3589 GCA_963526885.1 uncultured Veillonella sp.
ATCACCCTTCATCAGCGTAAGTTGGAACACCTACAACTTCAGAAGAAAGCTCTTCTTCAGCAGATGTTTGTTTAGGCTTGTCACTAGCAATATACAGATAGTTTTGGATGGTAAGCTATTTAGACTTACTTTCAGTGAGTAAACTAGTATGCCTACGTTCAAATGCTTCCACAAAATGTGAAATTCAACATACAAAAACAGATACAAGAGAGATATAACAAAGGAGATTTTTATGGCAAATGTAAAAGCGCAAACGATTTCTAGCCAATTATGGGCGATTGCCAACGATTTACGTGGCACAATGGACGCAAGTTCTTTCAAAGATTATATTCTTCCCTTCTTATTCTATAAATATTTGTCTACCCATCAAGAAGAATACTTGGTGGACAGCGGTTTGGTAGATCCTTCTGAAGGAAAATCTGTCAACGAACTGTATAAGGAGATTGTAGAGCAAGAGGGCTTGGAAGATTGCCTGATGGATATTGCAGGTTCTTTGGGGTATGCTATCAATCCAGAAGATACTTGGGTGTCTTTAACGGAAAGTATTCATAATGGTACGGTCGTCCCAGGGGATTACCAACGCATTTTTGAAAACTTTAATACAAATGCGGAAATCAATCAAGAAGCATCTGCAGATTTCAGAGGTATTTTTAACTACATCAACTTAGGCGATTCTGGGTTGGGTGCTACCACAGCGGGACGTACGAAAACGTTGAATGCGGTAGTATCCAAAATCGATGAAATCGAGTACAAGGATGAAAGCGGCAAAGATATTCTAGGTGAAATCTATGAATATTTAATCGGCAAGTTCGCAGCCAATGCGGGTAAAAAAGGTGGCGAATTCTACACGCCTCACGAGGTCAGTATCATTTTGGCGAAACTGGTGACAACGAATTTGGAGAACCGAGAGGACACTTTCACGGTGTATGACCCGACTATGGGGTCTGGTTCCTTGCTGCTAACCGTGCGTAACGAGATTCCTGATGGTTCCCGTCAAGGGGCGGTGAGCTTTTACGGGCAAGAGCTGAATACGGTGACGTACAATTTGGCGCGCATGAACCTCATGATGCACGGCGTGACCTATAACAACATGAATTTGCACAATGCGGATACCCTTGAAAGTGATTGGCCAGATGGTGTGGACCACGATGGCATTGACCGTCCGCGATCCTTTGATGCGGTGGTGGCGAACCCTCCGTACTCTGCAAAATGGGACAATAATGAAAGTAAATTGAAAGACCCTCGTTTCAGCGATTATGGCAAGTTGGCGCCAGCGTCTAAAGCAGATTATGCTTTCATTTTGCACAGCTTGTATCATTTGAACACAGAAGGCACGATGGCCATTGTATTGCCACATGGTGTGCTATTCCGTGGCGCAGCGGAAGGTAAAATTCGGGAGACCATCATCGAGAAAAATTACTTGGATGCAGTCATTGGATTGCCAGCGAACTTGTTCTATGGCACGAGCATTCCGACTACGATTTTAGTGTTCAAAAAGAACCGTACGAACCGTGATGTGTTGTTTATCGATGCTAGCAACGAATTTGAAAAAGGGAAAAACCAAAATAACTTGAGCGAAGAGAATATCGCTAAGATTATTGACACCTACCGCAACCGTGTGGACGTGGAGAAATATGCGCATGTAGCGAGCCTAGAGGAAATCAAGGAGAACGATTATAACTTGAATATCCCTCGCTACGTAGACACTTTCGAAGAAGAGGAAGAACTGGATCTTGATGAAATCAATCGCATGATCGAGCAAGATAACCGTGATATTGCGGCGTTGGAAAAAGAAATTGCAGAACAGCTGGCACTGTTGGGAGTGAAACTGTAAAGAGTTTTCTACTTAGTAGAACGATAAAACGTATTGCACCATAGACGGATTGATGAAGGAGAATACTTGGAGAACATACTTTGATTCTAGGCGGCAAGGGTGTAGGGCTGGAGAGCAGAACATATTGGTAAGAAAATAGGTAGATATAAGAAAAACGATGCGACTAGTGGGGGCTGGTCGCATCATTTTTATTTGTGAGATGTTCACTGTTAGGAAATTTTAAAGGGTAAATTGTTCTTAAATAGAAGTGTAACGTTAGAATGTATAGGTATATCAACCTAGAGTCTAATTGTGGTATACTTTTAGTAAGAATGAAAGTGAGGCATTGTATGCGTATTAAATCATTCGATGAACTGACCATTCAGGACAATTTTATCTTTCAAAAGGTTATGTTAAAGAAACCGATTTGTAAGGCTGTATTGGAACGGTTGTTAGATATTTCTATTAAGGATATTGTCTACATTCATGAGGAGAAAACTCTAGATGTAAGCTTGGAAACGAAAAGTGTTCGTTTAGATGTGTATGTGAATGATGACAAGGGGACTGTGTTCAACATCGAGATGCAAACCAGCAAGGATATGGAAGAATTGGTAAAGCGCACACGCTTTTACCAAAGTATTTTGGATATGTATCACCTACAAAAAGGTCAGAAGTACATGACTTTGAACGATTCGTATATCATTTTTATTTGTACGTTTCCTGTATTTACTGGGAATCGTCATAAGTATACTTTTAAAAATGTTTGCCTAGAAGAACATGATATCTTGCTGAATGATGGGGCTACTAAATTGTTCCTAAGTACAAAAGGTAAAATGGATGATATTTCGAAACCTCTGCAACGATTCTTGGATTATGTGGATGGTCACACTGCATCGGACGATTTACTACGAGATATTGAAAGTGCCGTAGATGAAGCAAAACATTGTGAGGCTTGGAGGGAGGAATATTCAATGCTATCAATGGATCATTATACATACTGGAAAGAAGGCGTAACCGAAGGAATAGAACAAGGAATAGCGCAAGGAATAGAGCAAGGAATAGCGCAAGGATCCGCTATAGCGAAAGTTGAAGTAGTTGTCCAAATGTTAAAGAAAGAAATGTCCTTGGATATGATTATAGAGATTACTAATTTTACCGCAGAAGAAATTATTGAAATTGGAAAATCTCATGGATTATTATAAGAAATACTGTATTTATGGGCAATCGTCATAAGTATACGTTTAAAAACGTTTGTATAGAAGATTATGACATTGCCTTGAATGATGATGCCACCAAGTTGTTTTTAAGTACAAAGGGAACGCAAAATGATGTGTCAAAACCTTTGCAAGCATTTTTAGATTATATTGGTGGACAGGAAGCAACGGATGAGTTGTTAAGAGATATTGACAATGCTGTGCATGAGGTCAAGCATTGTGAAGCGTGGAAGGAGGAATACTCGATGTTATCCATGGATCATTATAAATATTGGAAAGAAGGTATGGCTGAGGGCATTGCAGAAGGAATTGCTCAAGGAATTGCTCAAGGTGAAGCAAAAGGCAAGGCTGAAGTTGTCATTCAGATGTTGCGTAAGCAATTGTCCTTAGAAATGATTGCAGAAGTTACTAATTTTACAGTAGAAGAAGTAATGAGTATTGCCAAAGAAAATGCCTTGATGTAATTTTTCTATACCTATTTATAAAATGAAAATTGCAAAAAGAAAGCTGATGATAGTGTATCGGCTTTCTTTTTTTGCTTACATACAAATACTTGGGAACA
>CAURQH010000051.1:0-3549 GCA_963526885.1 uncultured Veillonella sp.
ACTCCATACGAGGTTTATCATTCAGTAGAGTTGCATTTGACTTGACAATTCAAGAATTCTCAGCGGTTAAGCAATTTATATCAACATCTTTCACCTGTTCAAAACAATATGTACATGCAATATTGCATAAGCTTCCTGCTGTTTTTACAATTAAATTAACAACGGTTTCATCTATATGAAAATTAGTATGAGTCACGTTTATTCTCCTTTATAAATTTATAAATCTCATGAGAGAAAATAGGATATATATTGGGAAATGCGAGATTCGGTTCAAGTGTATAACGTAATAAATCGAAAAAATATGTATAAAAATTATCTGTACGACCTTGTATTTTTAACAATCTATATCCTAACTCATTGATTATTTTCGTTTCATTAAGGGTTAATGAGATGTTTCTTTCACGATGGTGTGCCTGTTTATACTCAGGAATATATTGACATCTATCTAAAAAACATGAGTCTTTATACTTGTTGCTAACTTTTAATCGTTGTTCTTCTGATATAGCTAAGTAGTGCATATCCCTTATACTACAACCATAATTACATCGTTCGTTTAATATAATCTCTGCATTAGTTTTAGGAATCAATTTTAACTTCTCTATGTCAAAGTTATCGTCTGGATGTACTACATAGCATTTATATCCAGATGATAATTTTTCATAATAATTAATTGTCCTGTTTGTTTCAAAAGCAGTTTTTATAACAGATGCATGAATCGGAATCTGAGGATTTTTAATTCGAATATAATTTTCTAAGAGCAAACTGGTGACAATCACTTCACATTCATAATCTTCTATTATCTCTAATAAAAGATTACACATATCATCTTCTAAATCTATCTTCTCCAAATTAACATTTGAAAAAGTAAATAATGGCACAATATCATTTTCTTTTAATAAAGTAATTTCTTCTTTTATTTGATTAATCTTATTTTTGACACTTATTTTGCGTAAGGATAATCTACCACCATTCCAAAGAACAGATGGAGATCCATATACATATCTTATTGGTAATGTATAATTAAATTTCTTTTGTACAATATCGATTAAGCTAATTATAAGCTTAGAACATATTCCCAACCCTGCAACATTAAACTCTGTCCCCTCTATAAAATTACTTACATCATTTCCGCTCGGAAGAAATCTATACATTTTCAGTCTCACCTATATGATTAAAAAGGGCTGTAGCAAAGCCCTATACAGTGACTTTGATCTACAGTCCTTAAATACATGTCTTATAAAATTACCAATTTCCGTGATTATCAGTATGAAATACCCCTAAACCAGTATCCAAATATTCTTCTTTATTTTTCAAAAATTCAACAAATTCAGATATCATTTCTTCTGTAATCTCTGTCATCTCATTTTGATTTTTAACTTCCAAACGTTCCATCATTATCCCTCCTTTTATACGTTTATCGAAATATATTTAAATTATACAAAATGTCCCCCCGTCAACATTTTTAGCAAAACATTCTCCTATAAAAGACAATTTATCTGCGCAATAGAAAACGACTACCCCTCACATTCACTGTGAGAAGTAGTCGCTTTGCTATGTATTATCCAGTTGTAAAGTGCTATACTAAACTTAGAGCAATTGATGTTGCCCCTAGGGGCGATATGCGTTTGGCTCATCTCTTAGTAGACTTCGGATTTACTTGTTAAATCCCCCTCGAAAGGAGGTGAGTGCCATGACTGTATTTGAAGCTTTAATGCTCGCATTAACTTCATGTACCTTAGTGGTACTTTTAATCACATGTATTGTCATGATCATAGCATTGATCAAGTAATATATAAGTTTAAAGGCCTAACGTATATGTAGAGTATTCGCCGTACTCTGCACATTAGGCCTCATCTTTTACCCGGGATGAGCTTGACGCTGTTAGACATCAATTGCTCTTCTTATGTATATAGTAAAACATTGTACTACAAAAGTCAACATCCCTAGGCCACCACCTAGGGATGTTTGCTACATGTTCATTTCACAAAATCTAGCTATATGTTAGTATTTTCAGGAAAAGATGCAATATAGTACCTACGCTTCCGCCCATTCTGTATGGAATGCACCTTCTTTGTCGGTGCGTTCGTAAGTATGAGCGCCGAAGAAGTCACGTTGTCCTTGGATTAGGTTAGCTGGCAATACACCACGACGATAAGAATCGAAGTAATCTAAAGATGCACTGAAAGCAGGTGTTGGGATACCATAACGTTTCGCCGCAATGATCGCTTCACGCCATTTTTCTTGGTGTGTTTGCAATGCTTCTGCGAAGAATGGATCCAACATCAAGTTGTTCAAATCTGGATTATGAGTGAAAGCTTTTTTAATATCTTCTAAGAATGCTGCACGGATAATGCAACCACCACGCCATAATAATGCCATATCACCGAAATTGATATTCCAGTTATATTCTTTTGCCGCTGCTTTAATCAATGCAAAGCCTTGTGCATAGGAACAAATTTTGGATGCATATAAGGCGGAATGAATTGCATCGATCAGGGCTTCTTTATCACCTTCAAATACTTCTGTAGGACCTGCTAATACTGGTTCTGCCAACACACGTTCCGCTTTGTAAGCAGACATAGCACGAGCGAATACCGCTTCAGCAATAGTTGGAATTGGCACGCCAAGGTCTAAGCCTTCTTGGCTTGTCCATTTACCAGTGCCTTTTTGACCGGCTTTATCCAAGATTTTTTCTACCAATGGAGTTCCATCAGTATCTTTTACTTTCATAATTTTAGCAGTGATTTCGATGAGGTAAGAATCTAATAATCCTGTATTCCATTTCGCAAATACATCGCCGATTTCATCATCGCTCATGCGAAGTAATTCTTTCATCATGAAGTAGGCTTCGGAAATCAATTGCATGTCGCCGTATTCGATACCGTTGTGCACCATTTTTACATAGTGACCAGCACCGTCATCGCCTACGTATGTACAGCAACGACCGTCTGCCACTTGAGCTGCAATAGATGTAAAGATCGGCGCCAATTCGTTGTAAGACGCTTCGTTACCACCTGGCATCAAACTTGGACCATTCAAGGCACCTTCTTCGCCGCCAGATACACCAACGCCTAAGAAACGGAATCCTTTAGATTCTAAGTATTTTGTACGACGGATTGTATCTGGATAATGAGAGTTACCACCATCGATTAATGTATCGCCTTGGTCTAAATATGGCAAGAACGCTTCGATCATGTCGTCTACAGGTTGGCCTGCTTTTACCAAGAACATGATTTTACGAGGTTTTTCTAGCATTGCTACAAATTCTTCTGGTGTATGTGCTCCGCCGATTGTTCCTTCGTGGCTATAGTTTGCTACAAACTCATCTGTTTTTTGTGGTGTACGATTGTACACAGCAATACTGAATCCATGACGGGCAATGTTGCGGGCCAAATTTTGTCCCATAACAGCCAAACCGACTAGACCAAATTGATATAAATTTTCACTCATCGTCATACCTCTTTCTTGATTGACTACCGTGTGTGAGCTTGTTCTTCTTTCAAACGAGCCAACATCACTGATGAACTAAACATAATAATACCTGCGATG
>CAURQH010000052.1:0-3541 GCA_963526885.1 uncultured Veillonella sp.
TAGGCAAAAATTTTCTCGCGCATTCCTTTGAGGGATAGATAGTGCACTTTGCGGGTCAGCTGCATGGCCTTTTCAGACAAGTCGTGCATGAGGTTCGTAAGCAGCTGGATTTGACAGAATTGACAGTCTGGAAAGGCTTTCGTGAAAGTCTCGATTGGTAAAAATAAAACAATCGCATCTTTTGTGGCTTCAATGGTAGCAGGCCACAGAGGATGGTTGCTAAAGAGTAAGGCTTCCCCGAACA
Organism: uncultured Veillonella sp.; assembly: GCA_963526885.1. Lineage (GTDB taxonomy): Bacteria > Bacillota > Negativicutes > Veillonellales > Veillonellaceae > F0422. The sequence continues at coordinate 245 of CAURQH010000052.1, forward strand.
TAGAGGACGGCTGTAACTCTGTTACAATGGTTCGTTGTCCTAACATATTCTCTCGTGTTAACAAGGCACGCCCTTCTAGCAAGATACCAATGCCTTCCATAGGGTCCCCAGCAATGGCAATGAATGAATTTTTTTTGAAACTCTGCACTTTTACATTCGCTTGCGATAAGAAAAGCGACAAATTTTCTGGCGAAATATGTGCACATAATGGGGATTGTTGAATCGTATGCATGTATGTTTCTAACGTTGGATGTAATGTCGACATTGGACCTCCGATAACTAGAAAATTATAATGTGGTATTAGGAATATAATGATAGTGTGACACAACCATATACTATAGGGCGGTGTATGTGATGTATAGCAAAAGGGTCCAAAGGGACCCTTTTTGTATCGTACCAAGACAGTATATACTGTCATACGAATCGCTATATTGCAAACATTAAATTAAAGAGTGTGCTTTACCAATTTCTGTAATCTGTTCTATAGTAAGCTTAGTATATTTGGCGATCATTTCTAAGGATAGTTTATCTTCTAACATGCCAAGGACTACTTCGGCTTTACCTTCGGCTCTACCTTTAGCTGTACCTTCTGCCATGCCTTCTTTCCATCAGCGTTTTAATTCCATTTCGAGTGTCATATATTCTACCCTCCATTCTTTAGAATGTCGTACTTTATCTACGACAGAATCCATTTCCAATACTAACTCATCAGCAGGTGATTTACCATCTACATAATCTAGAAAATACTGTAGTGGTTTAGATATATCATTGGCAGTACCTTTAGTACTTAAAAATAATTTCGTAGTTCCATCGTTTAATTCGATATTATGATTTTCTAAACAAACATTTTTGAAAGTATACTTATGAAGATTGCCACTAAATAGTGGAAACGTACATATAAAAATGATATAGGTATCATTGAGCTCGGTGTAATCTTGACCTTTTTCGATGTTGTGTAAATCGATAATACTTTGGTAGTACCTGACTCGTTTTACTAATTCCTCCATATTTTTAGTAGTTTGCATTTCCACATTAAAGACAGTACCATCCACATCGTTGACGTAGACATCGAGTCGAATACCTTTACTGTCTGGGTTCATATGAAGTGACTTTTCTTCTTCGAGATAGGTGATATCTTTAATCTGGATATCTAACAGCCGTTCTAGTGTTGCTTTACAAATACGTTTATTTCGCATTACCTTCTGAAACATAAAGTTATCCTGAATAGTTAGTTCTTCAAAGGGTTTAATATGCATAGAATCACCTCCGGCTCTTATTCAGATTATACCATACATTTTAGATATATAACATTGCTCTTTCTCATATCTCCAAGATAAAATCCCCTATGACTTCCGAGCTTTCGATCTGGGAGTGTAGGAGCGTATTTACTTACATCACTATATCAATCCATGGGCACGACCAATTTCTATAATTTGCTCTACGGTTAGCTTAGTATACTTCGAAATCAATTCTAAAGACCAGTTATCCTCTAACATGCCAAGAACTATTTCGGCTTTACCTGCAGCTCGTCCTTCTTTTTTGCACCGTATTTTTTCAACTTCAAATCTCATATACTTTCCTCTTCGTTTCTCAAAATGTTTTTAAAGTGTAGCCAAGGATACGTTTTTTCTGCTTTCAGTATACTATACTACATGTATAGATAACAAGAGAATGCTATGCACCCCCTGTTACAGGGGATTCGTGTATAGAAGAGATATCTAATACAAGTATGTTGTAGGAAATATGTTTAAGGGCAAAGTTCCCAAGGAGGTTTATGATGAGTATGTTCTGTTTCCAATGTGAACAAACAGCGCAACCAAATGGTTGTACAGTGCAAGGTGTATGTGGTAAAACAGCACCAGTTGCGAATTTACAAGACGAATTAACAGCAGCGTTGATCGGTTTAGCGCGTGCAATGCAAGCCACAGAAGTAACGTTAGAAAACGTACAATTGCTAAAACGTGGTTTATTCATGTGCGTAACAAATGTAAACTTCTCCGAAGATCGTGTACAAGAGTTCATCGATGTAATCAACAACGCTCATAATAAATTAGATGCAAACATTCCTAACTTTGATTGGGAAGAATTGTGGAAAGGTCATGAAGACATCGTTTCCTTACGTTCCACATTGTTATTAGGTATGCGCGGTATGGCTGCGTACGCATGGCATGCAGCAGTATTGGGCTACAATGATCCAGAAGTTGACGCTTGGTTTGTAAAAGGCCTTGTTGAAATGGCAAAAGACCACAGCGCAGAAGAATGGTTAGGCCTATTGATGGAATTCGGTGGCATCAACCTTGCTTGCATGGCGTTGTTAGACAAAGCCAACACAACTACATACGGTACTCCAGTGCCAACAACTGTACCTTTGACAGTAGAACCAGGTCCTTTCATCGTGGTAACAGGCCATGACTTACACGATCTTAAAATGTTATTGGAACAAACTGATGGCAAAGGTGTTAACATCTATACACATGGTGAAATGCTTCCATGTCATGCATACCCTGAATTGAAAAAACATCCTCAATTGAAAGGTAACTTCGGTACTGCATGGCAAAACCAACAAAAAGAATTTGATGGCGTTCCAGGTGCATTCTTGTTCACAACAAACTGCATTATGCCACCAAAACAAACATACATCAAAAACATCTTCACAACTGACATGGTTGGTTTCGATGGCTGCGGTCATGTGGAACACAACGAAGATGGCACAAAAGATTTCTCTGCAGTGATCGAACGCGCTATCGAATTAGGCGGTTATAAAGAGCCACAACACTTCACAGGTATCAATGGTGGTACAGAAGTGACAACTGGTTTCGGTCATGGTACAGTACTTGGCGTAGCTGATAAAGTAATCGAAGCGGTGAAAGCTGGCGCGATTAAACACTTCTTCTTGGTAGGCGGTTGCGACGGTGCAAAAGTAGGCCGTAACTACTATACTGAATTCGTAAAACAAACTCCAGAAGATACAATGGTATTGACTTTAGCATGTGGTAAATATCGTTTCAACGACCTTAACATTGGTGAAATCGGTGGTTTGCCTCGTATCTTAGATATGGGTCAATGTAACGATGCGTACTCCGCAATCCAAGTGGCTGTAGCATTAGCAGGCGCTTTCGAGTGTGACGTAAATGAATTACCATTGACATTAGTATTGTCTTGGTACGAACAAAAAGCGGTATGTATCCTATTAACATTATTGTCCTTAGGCATCCGCAACATCTACATCGGACCATCCTTGCCAAAATTCTTGTCCAACACAGTACTTGGCATCTTAGTTGAAAAATTCAACTTACA
>CAURQH010000053.1:0-3234 GCA_963526885.1 uncultured Veillonella sp.
ACTTTGTCGTTCACAACACTGTGTTGTGGCGACTAGATTATAATAACAGATTCACAATTTCGTGTCAACAGTTATTTTTAATCTTTTTTAATTTCCTTCATCTACGATTTTAGGAAAATTAAAAGTGCTTGTGTCTCAAGCACTGAATGTATTATATGACATTTTCAAATAAATTACAACCCCTCTTTCACATAAAATTTTCATGTATTCACTATAGAATTTTATTTTAATAATTAACCAACCATTACGCAGTAACTCCAGAGTACTTTTACTAACCAACTTACACAAACATAAGAAGAGCTTAGCGTACTCCGAACAATCACCTGCAAATTTTTACCGTAGGAACGTAGTTATATGTATAACATTTTATGACGTTTCTTACTCTCTAAGTTATACAAATACAAGAGTGGCATGACGCACTTTGATCAAACGCTCACACTTTTTCTCTTAGGAACACAGTTATGCCTAGTAGCCTTGTGGCATTTCTTACTATCTAAATTACACATATACAAGAAGACCACGACGTACCCTGAATATACACTCACAAACTTTTACTCGAGGAACACAATTACGCGTAGCAGCCCTGTGACATTTCTTACTACCTAAATTCCACATATACAAGAAGACCACGACGTCCCCCGAGCATACACTCACAAACTTTTACTCGAGGAACACAATTACGCGTAGCAGCCCTGTGGCATTTCTTACTATCTAAATTCCACAAATACAAGAAGAGCACGGTGTGCTCCGAACAACCACTCACAACCTTCCTCTGAGGAACGCAGTTACGCGTAGCAGCCTTGTGGCGTTTCTTACTACCTAAATTGTACAAATACAAGAAGAGCACGGTGTGCTCCGAACAAACATTATGAAATACCGTTTGTGAGGAGTATACCGTGCTCTTCAATTTATCATATTAAGTTTAATTAGCCACAGGCTACATAGAGTTACAAGTGACGATACATTATGAAATACCGTTTCTGAGGAGGTGTATTGCGGTCTGCCATTCACCTGTTTTCAATATAAAGCCACAAAGCTAAATAGCATCGCAAGTGACGCTTTAGGCACGCACATTTCGTGCATCTTTTTTATTATTGGATTTCCAAATTGCCCACAAAGATGTAGCCACGCAAATAGAGGAGTACGCACCACTTACAAAACCAACAATCATACATAGAGCAAAGTTCTTTGTTGTATCCCCACCAAAGAAGTACAAGGAGCAACATGCGAACAATACTGTAGACAATGTATAACAAGAACGATGGATACTTTGGTGGATACTTGCATTGGCAAGATCTGCAAATGTATCTGTACGTTTATGAGTATGTGTATTTTCACGAATTCGGTCAAAGATTACGACGGATTCGTTCATAGAGTAACCGATAACTGTCAAAATCGCTGCCAAGAAGGAGGAATCAATTTCTAAATGGAAGAAAGAGAATATCCCTAATACCATGATAAGGTCATGGAAGATAGCAGACAAACAAGACAAGGCTACACGATACTCAAATCGATATGTAATATATAGTGCTAGCGCTACGAAAGCGATGAGCAAATTAATCAATGCATGCTCTGTGACTTCAGAACCGATCACAGCACCTACAGATTCAATCCGTTTTACCGTACCTTCTGCTAAGTTTTTATTCAACGCCGCTACCACAGCTTGACTTTCACTAGCCTCAAGGTTACGAGTACGAATCATTACCGTTTTACCTTCTGATTCAGTAGCATCTGCACCAGATAATTGGATCACTGCATTTTCCAATTCAAAAGCTTTCAAATTTTCCCGTACAGCAGATACCTGCACCGGTTTACTAAATTCCACTTCTACAATGGTACCACCTGTAAAATCGATACCAAAGTTAAATCCATACATAAACATGGAAATGATACTTAGAATAACCGCAATGGAGGAGATACTAAACCACCAACGATGACGTTTTATTACATCAAATGTCATTTTTTCTTATCTCCTTTCTTAAATGCTTCAATGGTAACAGATGGCGATACATTAGAACCATACCAGAATGGGCGGTTCGTAATTTGCGCTGCAATAAGCATATGCATTAAGGTACGGCTCATGGATACAGCTGTAAACATAGATACAATAACCCCTAATGCCAAGTTGATAGCGAAACCTTTTACAGGGCCACTGCCAAGGACAATTAGAATCACTGCTGTAATCATAACGGATGTATTCGCATCAAAGATCGTATCAAAAGCACGGCGGAAACCAGATTCCATGGACATGCGTAATGTTTTACCTTCCACCACTTCTTCTTTGAACCGTTCAAAGATTAGGATGTTCGCGTCCACGGCAACCCCCATACTGAGGATAATACCAGCTACACCTGGCAAGGTCATGGTCGCATTCAAAGCATGCGGCCCTAAGATCGCTACCAAAATTAACACAAACACTAACAAAGCGATCGTCGCTACGAATCCAGATAATCTGTATAACACAAGCATAAATACAATGATTAAGGCAATACCAACACCAAAAGCTACGACAGATTTATCTTTAGAATCTTGACCCAAGGTAGGACCAACGGTACGTACTTCCATAACTTCTACTTTTACAGGCAATGCACCAGAACGTAGTAAAATAGCTAAGCTTTTCGCTTCTTCCAAGTCACGGCTACCAGTAATACGAGCACTACCACCAGTAATTGGTTCGTTGACCACTGGATTTGTCAATTGCTCACCATCCAAATAAATGCCGATGTGACGACCAATATTAGCTGTTGTTAAAGCGCCGAATTTTTTCGCACCTTCATCTGTTAATTGGATATTAACGGATGCTTGTTTACCTTCTAATTGTTCTTTTGCATCTTTTAAGTCATTACCATCTAAATGGACTTTTCCATTTTCATCACGGAACTCAAGAACCGCCGTTTTACCAACTGTTTCGATGGCTTTTTGCGGATCTTTTTCACCAGGTAATTCGATAATGATACGTTTTTTACCTTCACGTTGAATGATAGGCTCAGTTAAACCCATTTCATTAATACGACGTCCTAAGATTTGAATAACTCGTTCTACTGCATCATCTGTAACCACGTTAGGGCCAGAATCTTGCGCTTCTAATACAATATGAGTACCACCTTGTAAATCCAACCCTTGTTTAATGGAGTTAGCAAGTGGTCCAATGAGCCAAATAAATAGGCCTAAAATCACTGCTACTACGCCGAAAAAGCGTAAAGCTGCTTTTGTGTTCAATGGATTCCCTCCTAT
>CAURQH010000054.1:0-2879 GCA_963526885.1 uncultured Veillonella sp.
AAACCAAACAATCAAAAAGTTTGTTTTTTTGACTAATACGGTATTTACTGAACTTTCACCAATTTTTCACTTGACATATGTTGTAAATGTGATACTATATATCTTGTAGTTAGCACTCAACCTTAGTGAGTGCTAATAATAACGAGGTGATACTATGGATGAAAGGAAAGAACGCATTCTGCGTGCTATCATTCAAGATTACATTAAAACAGCCGAACCTGTTGGTTCTCGTACGATCGCAAAAAACTATGATTTAGGTATCAGTCCTGCGACGGTACGAAATGAGATGGCTGATTTAGAAGATCTTGGCTTTCTTGAACAACCTCATACATCAGCAGGTCGCATACCTTCTGCTAAAGGCTATCAATACTATGTAGATACCTTACAAGGATTTGAAGACGATGCTGCTGAAGATATTCCTGTAATTCGAGAGTTATGGCAGGCTCATCAACAAGAACTAGATGATTTCTTCGTAGAGATAGCAAAGCTAATTTCTAGAATCAGTCATAATGTGAGTATGTTTTTAGCTCCCGCCCATGATTCATCTACCATAACCTATATCCATGTGCTTCCTATTGATGAACATCGAGCGGTTATGGTGGTGGTAACGAATACAGGTGCATTGGATAATGAGCCAATTTATTTTACCGATCCTATTAATACAGAAGAATTAGCTATGCATGCACATCGTTTTAATAGCGTGCTTCACGATGTATCCATCCAGGATATTACGCAAGAAAACTTAGACAAAATGCGAGTAACTTTAGATTTACAAGATACTACGTATATTATTTTCTGCGACACATTATATCGAGCTATTGCTAAGCGTAAATTATTCTATACAATAGGAACTACATCCCTATTAGAACAGCCAGAGTTTAATGATATTAAACGGGCACAACCACTGTTAGCCTTACTGGAACAACAAGATGAGTTAATCCAATTATTAACGCCAAACTCTAGTAGTCCTATCGATGTAAAAATAGGTCACTCCAACGAACTGGTAAAAGATATCAGTGTCATCCAAGCAAGTTTCAATGTTCCCCATCAAGTAGGTACTCTCGCTATTGTAGGACCTACACGAATGGAATATGGACGTATTATGGGTATTCTCGCTTATATTAATAAGTGTATGGAAGAGTTACAAGGAAAACAATAAAAATTGTAAAGAGGTGAAGTATGGAAGAAAATAAACAAGAAGAAACTGTCACTCCTGAAGTGGAAGTTTTGGAAGAAGAAGCTCCTGAAGCAGTAGATCCTACAAAAGAATGGGAGCAACGATACATGCGTTTGCAAGCAGATTTTGAAAACTTCAGACGTCGTACGAACCAAGAAAAAGAACAACTAGGGGTATTTGTTAAATCTCATGTTATTGAAGATTTACTCCCTGTGTTAGATAACTTTGAAAGAGCACTTTCAGCGCCGGAAACACCGGAAACGAAGGCTTTCATGGATGGATTTGTAATGATTCACCAAAGCTTGATGGCGAGCCTTTCCAAACAAGGATTAGCAGTCATCGAAGCTGTGGGTCAACCATTTGATCCAAATTACCACCAAGCTATCATGCGTGTGCCAGCGGAAGATATGGAGGATGACACAGTATGTGAAGTATTACAAACAGGCTATACTGTAGAAGGCCGTGTGGTACGTCCAGCCATGGTGAAAGTTGTTCATAATGGATAATGTTTAAATAATTTTAATTACTATATTTAGAAGAAGTATTAGGAGGTCATGTTAAATGGCAAAAGTAATTGGTATTGACTTAGGTACAACAAATTCTTGTTTCGCAGTAATGGAAGGCGGGGAACCAACTGTTATTACAAACCAAGAGGGAGCTAGAACGACTCCTTCCGTAGTAGGTTTTGCAAAAAATGGCGAACGTTTAGTTGGTCAATTGGCTAAACGTCAAGCAGTTTCCAATCCTGAAAACACAATCATTTCTATTAAACGTCATATGGGTACAGATTACAAAGTGAATGTAGAAGGTAAATCCTATACACCACAAGAAATCTCTGCTATGATTCTACAAAAAATTAAAGCTGATGCAGAAGCTCATTTAGGGGAACCAGTAAAACAAGCAGTTATCACTGTTCCTGCATATTTCACTGACTCTCAACGTCAAGCGACAAAAGACGCTGGTACAGTAGCAGGCTTAGAAGTATTACGTATTATCAACGAACCTACAGCAGCTGCGTTAGCGTACGGTGTAGATAAAGGTGAAGACGGTAAAATCCTTGTATTCGACCTTGGTGGTGGTACATTCGACGTATCCATCCTTGAATTAGGGGAAGGCGTGTTCGAAGTATTGGCAACATCCGGTAATAACCATTTAGGTGGTGACGACTTTGACCAACGCATTATGGATTATTTAATCAGTGAATTCAAAAAAGAAACTGGTATCGATTTATCCAATGATAAATTAGCTGATCAACGTTTAAAAGAAGCTGCTGAAAAAGCTAAAATTGAATTGTCTGGTGTAGCAAGCACACAAATCAACTTGCCATTCATCACAGCTGATGCAACAGGGCCTAAACATTTAGACGTAACATTAACTCGCGCTAAATTCGATGAATTGACACGTGACCTTGTAGAAGCAACTATCGAGCCTACTCGTAAAGCAATGAAAGATGCTGGTTTATCCGCATCCGATATCGATAAAGTGTTATTGGTTGGTGGTTCCACTCGTATTCCTGCAGTACAAGAAGCTATCAAACGTGAATTAGGTAAAGAACCAACTAAAAACATTAATCCTGATGAATGTGTAGCTATCGGTGCTGCTATTCAAGGTGGTGTATTAGTAGGGGAAGTAAAAGATGTATTGTTACTTGACGTAACTCCATTGTCTTTAGGTATCGAAACTATGGGTGGTATCTTCACTC
>CAURQH010000055.1:0-2571 GCA_963526885.1 uncultured Veillonella sp.
CAAGTCATGGACCATTCGGTCATATTACCGTCTGAAGATATATGCGAACAGATGTACGACTGCCTTGTGGAAGAGTTAGAAAAACAGATGTTCGATAGATATGAAATTTCTAGCTTTGGCAAAGATGGGGCTTTTAGCCGTCATAATATCAAATACTGGCATGGCGCAAATTACATCGGCTTTGGTGCCGGTGCCCATTCCTTTGTGGAGAATCGGCGATTTCAGAATACTCCTTACGTGGTGCCTTACATCCATAAGATTGAAATGGGTGAAAGTCCATGCATAGAAGAAGAAATCATCACTAGTCCTCGTGACTATGAAGATTTTTGCTTTCTTGCGTTGCGCACGAAGTGGGGTTTACTACCTAGTTTGTTTGAAAGTCGATTTAATTTAGACTTTCACAATATATATGGATCTGTTGTAACAGATCTAATACGTAAACAATTGCTTGTTTATGAAGATGATGCATATCGTCTCACTAAGGAAGGGGCCAAGCACGGCAATCATGTGTTTAGTCAGTTCCTTACGTCCTAAGTAGGAATGTACGCCCATACAGTTAATTTAGGAGAGTTTTATGAAAACAGCAGTTATTTTACATGCCTTATTTAGTGAGTTCACATACGAGCAAATGGAGGCAATTTTTAGCCTAGCGAAAGAACATAATGGAAAGTTCCGTATCGTTCCTACAGGCATTCAAATTTATGACATTACAAAAGAACAAAAGGAATCCATCTTGGAACACTTACCAGATGGAGTGGTGCAAGTACAACATAAATCGGTGAACTCCATCGTGGCATGCCGCGGTACAGATGGATGTAGCCATGCCTTTATGGAAACCATTCCGATGGCGACTATGGTAGACCAAAAACACTACGGCAAAGATATGCCGAATAAAATTCGCATCGGCATCAGCGGTTGCCCACGATGCTGCGCAGAGTCTATGATCAAAGACATCGGCCTCGTGGGAAAACCAAATGGCTTTACCTTAGTAGCAGGTGGCACAAGCGGTGCCTTACCTAGAAAAGCAATTACCTTGCTAGAAGGACTATCCCCAGAAGAAGCAGAACAAAAAATCTCGGAGCTCTTAGAATGGTATAGCACTAATGCGAAACCAAAAGAGAAGTTCGAGCATGTGTTACAACGATTGGGGAATCCATTCCAGTAAAACGTCACTTATGATGCTATGTAGCCTGTGGCTGATTCAACTGAATATACTAAAAGGAAGAGCACGGTATACTCCTCACAAACGGTATTTCATAATGTTTGTTCGGAGCACACCGTGCTCTTCTAGTACTTGTGTTATTTAGTTAGTAAAATTTGCCACAGGCTACTACGCTTAACTGCGTTCCTCAGAGAGAAGGTTGTATTGTTTGCTCCGGAACATGTCGTGCTCTTCTTATGTTTATGTGCTTTAGGTAGTAAAGAGAGTCACAAGATCTACTACACTTAATGGCGTTCCTCTGGACTTGCGACTAAGTTGTCAGTAATGACTGTAAAAAATAACCCCCTCTAGATAATAGAGGAGGTTATTTTCGCACAGGTCCCCGTAGGGATTGTTGCACTAATCTTACATTAAGTATAATAAACGAAGAAATAAAAGTCAATTTTAGTTAGTCCCTAAATAGTCTTATAATACACCCCAGCTTTTGGATTCGTGATACGTAGTTTTAATGGTTTATCATCTTTAATAATGTATAACGTGTCTTCTTCTAATCCAGTCCACTCAAGTGTAACTGAAGTTTCACCTGTTGTAATACCTAGTTCAGTCAACGGTGGAATGTATAAAAGACGTAATGCATTTGGCAACAGTGTACTACTTTTTTTGATGAACTGTAATTGCTCTCTGTGTTTTACATGGTCCAATATGTGTTCTAATTCGTTATGATGTTTCTCGGTTATTAAATCATGAACCTGTGCCTGCTCGACATGTATAAAATTTTCAATATCATCACGTTGTAATACAATAAATTTCATATACGACCTTTCCTTTACAGAAATTATTAAGCTAAAACGAGACTAAGCTAAATCCTAGCATCTTACAAAGCCTAATATCTTAATAGTTGCTAATATTTAATCTTAATATCATTATACTATCATTTCTATGCCGAGACAATTTGAAAGGATAAATAACACCATCCCACCCAAACGTCACTCGGAGTGGATGTGTCGGTGAGGTATGTCATATAAAAAGGATACTGTATATTGATGACTTGTATGTCACGGGTTTAGATTAATTATGATATTACTAGAAGAATGCGACATACTCCGGAGCAAACCTACCGTAGGATCAGTTTGTGGAGGAGTGTGTCGCATTCTTTTGTTATGAAAATTAAGGCATCCCGCCAAACGCTACTCCGAGTGGATGTGTTGATGAGATGTGTTAAGCTAATAGTCTAATTAATGACAACCCTAGAAGAGCACGGCATGTTCCGGAGCAAACCTACCGTAGGATCAGTTTGTGGAGGAATGTGCCGTGCTCTTCCCTTTATCCGAATCACACTATGACATACCTCACTAAACCAAACAATCAAAAAGTTTGTTTTTTTGACTAATACGGTATTTACTGAACTT